>CAZCCV010000005.1:0-90044 GCA_964497515.1 uncultured bacterium
TCTTGCCAAGAGATATGCAAAACCAATTTTACACACTTTAGAAGGGGTAACCATCTCGCTCTCCGATGCTTGACAAGGTGAAGGCGTTAATGTTAATCTGTGTGCGCAATATCAGCATGCGGAGTGTGTTTACAGTGCGCTCCTCAGTGGAATATAACCCTGTGCGGCGACGAATCCTCTTCGCCATTTGGCGGTGTGCTGCACAGACACGAAATACTGCCGCAGACGGACCGCTCAATTTGTCCGCGTCACCTGCTGGAGAAGGAGCGCCAGATATATGGAAATGGATTTGCTTATCAGGACGAGAACTGTGGAAGGGATTCCCGTTATCGAACTGAGCGGTGAACTTGATTCATACACCTGTTCGTTATTCCGAGACGCCGTGAAGGAAGTGATTGAACAGGGCAACCCCAACGTAGTCGTCAATATGTCGAATGTCGAGTATATCGACAGTTCGGGACTGGGAACACTTGTAGGTGGACTGAAACGAGCCAGCGAAAAGGGCGGGAGAATCGCTGTAGTCAGCTCAGAAAACCAGATCTGCAAGGTTCTCGAGATCACTGGCCTTGAAAAGGTGTTTCCCATTTTTAAAGATGAGGCGGACGCAGCGAGTTCCTTCTCGACAGAGCCAGCTTCCCAATAAATAAGGATGAGAGCGGATCCGCACCTCCGCTCCGATAGGACATATGCAGAAAAAGATGAGCAAAGGCGACGGCGCCACGCTATACCCAGTCGAGGTGCCAGAGGAGTACGTCCTTCGGGACGAAGTCAAAGGGCTTAAGGCTGAAGATAGCTCGCTTTTTAGATTCCTGAAGGAATCGATGAACAAAATAGAGCTTGCTTATGTAGCCACCTATCCCCCCTCCGAATGTGGTATAGCCACCTTCACAAAGGATGTTGTAACCTCCGTAGCTAAATACACACCCTTTTCCAGGCCGACTGTAGTTGCAGTCAAGCGCAAGGAAGAGATTGAACCTTACGGAAGAATTGTCAAAGCCCAGATCTTTCGAGATGACCTCCAGAGCTATTTGGATGCAGCGAAGTATCTGAATGATTCGTCCGTGGACATCGTAAGCGTCCAACACGAATATGGTATCTACGGTGGGAATCAGGGGGATTACGTCCTCGATCTGGTTCGCAATCTGAAGAAGCCTGCTGTAGTAACGCTGCACACGGTGTTGCACAGTCCGAATCCCGACCAGAAACGCGTTCTCCAGGAACTCGCAGAGCTGTGCGAGGTTGTGGTTGTAATGGTTAGAACTGGCCGACAGATACTGATGGATAGCTACGGAATAGATCCTAAGAAGATCACTATCATCCATCACGGAGTCCCGAACGTTCACAAGGTGTCGGCGAATGCAGTGAAGCGATCGCTCGGTATTGCAGACAGGCGGATTCTATCGACTTTTGGTCTCATAAACAGGGGCAAAGGCATTGAGTTTGCGATTGAAGCAGTGGCGCGTATTCGTGAGAAGTATCCAAACGTGCTGTACCTTGTTCTTGGTGAGACTCATCCAGGAGTCAGGTCTTGGGAGGGTGAGACTTACCGAAACGACCTGCTGGAACTGGTGAAAAAACACGGGTTAGAAAACCACGTTCGGTTCAACAACCGATTCCTTGCACTAAATGAGCTCGTGAGGTATCTGTGCGCAACGGATGTATATATCACTCCATACCTCAGCAAAGACCAGATAGTAAGTGGAACTCTCGCCTACGCACTTGGCTGCGGAAAGGCAATTGTATCCACTCCATATCTGTATGCTGAAGAGGTTCTCGCTGAAGGCAGAGGTCAGCTAGTGGATTTCCGCTCGCCTGAAGCTATTGCAAATGCAGTAATTGATTTGTTTGACGACCCGGCCAGAAAACAACAAATGGAAGATCTGGCTTACAAGTTCGGAAGGCGAACTGCGTGGTTCAATGTGGCCATAGACTATCTGGATATGTTCCACAGAATTCTGCAGCGAACCAGACCCGAACAGAATTAAGAGACAGTAGAGGTTTAAGTTGACAGATTATCCCCCGATTGTTCTGGAGCACTTGGAAACGCTTACCGACCGGACTGGTGTAATCCAGCATGCGATTTTTTCCATTCCCAACCGTAGAACCGGTTACACCACCGATGACAATGCAAGGGCGCTTATTGTTGCTCTGCACGAATACGAGCGGACAGGTGATCGACGTTTGCTCAAGCTTGTCAGCACGTATTTGAGTTTTCTGCACTATGCGCAGACGGCAAATGGCAGGTTCCACAACTTCATGTCGTTCGATCAGATATTCCTGGACGATGAAGGATCGGAAGACTGCTTTGGTCGGGTGCTGTGGGCGTGCGGCGAAGCGCTGGCTACGAACATTCACGACAATGTGAAGAAGGTTGCTCGCAGACTCTTCGACGACGCTGTCAGATGGATTCCCACCATCACACACACCCGTGGTCGTGCGTATTCGGCGTTGGGTTGCTACTTCTATCTTAAGGATCAACCAGAGTCCGAAATAGTGCGGGCGCGCTTTGAGCGGTTGGCAGACATGCTGTGTGTCGATTTCCAGGAGCGTGCTACCGACGATTGGGCTTGGTTCGATTCATATCTTACATACTCCAACGGAATCCCACCGAAGGCGCTTTTCCTCGCGTATCAAGTGCTTGGAAAAGAGATGTATCTCGATGTGGCAAAACAGAGCCTGGATTTCCTGAACTCAGTTACAAACATCGATGGAATTCATCATCCGATTGGCTGTAATGGCTGGCTAATACAGGGCGAAGAGAGAGCGTGGTTCGATCAGCAGCCGGTAGATCCAATGGCTTCTGTATTGGCAAATCTTTCGGCATACGATGTTACAAACGAACGCAAGTATTTGGATCACGCAAAAACGGCCTTCGACTGGTTCTTTGGAACCAACAGTATTGGGGAGGCGTTGTACGACCCAGTGACAGGCGGTTGTTTCGATGGTCTTACACCCTCTGGTTCGAACTTGAACCAGGGTTCAGAGTCCACGATTTCCTGTCTTTTGGCACAGCTTGCAATGGTGCCCTATATTCCGTCGTTAGAGGGATAGAGTGGGGCACTTGCTCAGTATTTTCTGAGAGGGGCTGGCTGTCTGATCGATATTCGATCAGTAACTGAAGAGACTCCGGTCAGCCCTGCCACCAGGAACAGCGCTGTGTCTTTCTGTTCTTTTGTGTCTACCTGTCCGATCAGACAGACTGCGCCATCGGTGCAATCCACGTCCACCATAGCTCCGGCGGTTCTAGCATCCTGCTGAAGCCGTTCGCGGATAAGCTGCACGATAGCCACATCGTAGACGATCGGCATCTTCTGCACTCCCTTTCCTTGTGCTACTCTATGGTATTCCCACACGCCTGAAGAAGCAATCCACCACCAAGTTGACAAAGAGCCCTTTGGCGCGTGTGCATTGGCGCTTACAAAGTCGTATTCTATGCCGATGAAAGAATATCCTTCATTGGGGTGAGTCGAGCAAACCCCAACTCACCCCTCAGTGTCTATTGTTTGGCGGCAAACACCTTTATCTCTGAAAGTGCACAACTGCCGGTATTGTCCAAACAAGTTATGCGGAGGTATCTTCCTTTAGTGGGGCGTGCGCCGTAAGTGATCCATTTCACTGATGGATCAGTTGGGTCTACGTCCTTATCGTTGGTCATCGCAAGCGACCACGAGAAGGGGAATTGGCGGTTCAGTTCGGTAACGCCGCTTCTGAAGCTTGCGTCATCAGAGACTTCTATCTTGAACCGCTGGAAGAAATGGCCGTGCCATTCGCTCTGGTACAGTCTAATTGCTGCCACTCGCGGAGCGTTATCTCCAAGGTCTATCTGCAAGAATACTCCTGCCGGAGCAGCGCCGCTTTGCCAGGTGGTCTTCGGATCACCGTCGGTCAGCTTTCCAGCCTCAGCAGGGTTAAGCACCGATTGAACAGGCCGGTTATAGGCGATATTCGTGTCCCAATCGACTATTGCGGGGCTGATTTGCGTTGCAACATCGTGTATCGCTTTATCGTGTGATCCCTGCCAATAGTGTCGATTGATGTCTACTACACGAACGAATCTGTAGTCCTTCTGCCCAAAGCCTTCTACTTTCAGCAAGAGCACACTGTTGCCACCAACAACGTCAAGCCTGCCAAATGGGTTCTTCTTAAGCAGGGTGTGCCCAGTGGTTGTGGTCACGTCTGTAGCTTCGCCCGAGTCTTGATCCGGGAGCTTCAATATACCGTTTTCGTCGGCGATAAGTCCTTCTGCTACCACATTCTTATCGAGGATCTGCATTCCAGCAAACTGCCATATTTTGACTTTAGCATTTTTGACAGGTTCGCCATCAGCAGCGAGAAGCCTCACGAACACCTGTCTGGGCATATCATACTGCCATTCCCCGTAGAAACCGTTGCGGTAAGGGGTATTGGAGTTATATCCCACTACAGTGTGAAGGGCGTACAGGTCGTTACCGTATGTGTACTGATCGTTCTCGCGGGTATCATCGCCACCCATCAACCCCGAGTACGCATACATAGAGCCTCGGGTGATGTAGTAGTCGCCGCCATCTTTCACTTGACACTTGCCGTTAGCTTTGTCTGGATCGGATGGCTCAACGTTCGACCAGTAGATATCGAACGCCCCGAGCACCTGATGGCTGCATTCATGGAGCAGTGATCCCTCCAGAAGAATCCTCTGAGCTCTTAGGAAACGCTGCATCTCTGTGATAACTTCCGGCTTCTGGGCATCTCTTCCCTTAGGCCATTCAGTGCCCCATTCGCCGTCAAAATGGAAATCCGGCGCGTCCTTGTGGCGGTGAATCGCTCCACCTAGCTCACCATCTGGGACTATCTCGAAATCGTCGAGAGATATTCGCTGCACAGAGCCATCGGGCGCCAGTTCGCTGTAGCGCGATTTGTCGAGGAACGTTTCGTTCCAAATATGCTCGTGCCACTTCAAGTAGTCTTCGAACGAATACGACCCATACGCTGTAAGGAATTGTTTGCCGTATTCGTAAGCACTTCTTTCAACCCAGTACTTCATATTTCGAGCTTTGACATACTTGCTTTGGGCGTTGTTGTTCTTGGTGATTTCCTTTATCTTATCTGCTGGATCGATCTCGAACACCAGCTTTTCGTCTCGGATATCCGACATATCTCCCTTCCAAGGGAGCTTGATTGTGTTTGAAGTCTCTTTTTCAGGAGCCAGATTGATGTTGGTGGTGCCTTCGTCAATCACTTCGCCATTGTAGATCCATCGCCAATCGAGTGGACCTGTGTAGGTGTCGAATCCAGAGTTTTTGATGTGTGCGGTGTAGGTGAGCATTTCACCTTTGTCTGGCCACTTTTTGGTGTCACCATTCTCGGGGTACTTCATTATGCCTGGCATATCACCACGGAATGTTTTTCGCTCATAGCTGTTGACGCCGTCATCGTTATAGCGAAGGTACCGCGGGGTGCGTTCGATGAATGTGACGTTCAAATCGATTCCTTTGTGGTCTCCTTCGCTTTTCAGTGGTTCGAAGGTGATGACCAGTTCAGGGTGAAGGTTTCGATCCATAGTCTCAGAGCTGTAGAGTTCAACTGGTCCACGCGCTGACTTAGGGTCGGACATTTCAATCGCCCACCCGTAGTTGCGATAGCTCTTGTCTAACCAGTACTGCACATCATTCACAAGCTCAGGGCTGGTGATTGTCCAAGTATTGGTTGCGGTACTGTATCCCGCAGAAGTGTTAGTGACTATGCTGGGCTGCTCGGCTCTGTCAGGTGTTCCTCGGCCGCCAGGCTTGCTCCAGACCACAGCATTTCCTTTTTCGCTGCTCATTGCTTGGTTATAGGTGGCAGTCCAGTACATTGGCTTACCGTCGGCTCCGCCGTCCCGCCATTCGCGGTTCATCCGGTAAATCCGGATATCTACATCCTTTGTGAATCGGCCCGGCACAGGGTGAAGAACCAGTTTCACATCGGTTATTTGGCTACCACGGACAATAGCTCTGTTGAGCTGAGCAAATTGCAGTAAAATTACGTCATCTTGAGACGGATTCAGTCTAAGTATTTGGCTCGCACCGTAGTTGTCATCGGGGTGTCGTGCATCGAGCCAGGTATCGGCTACATCCATATAGGGGTATGTAGTGTCTCCCCAATGTAGTTCTCCAAAGCCTTGGTAGGGAGTAACCGGCTCATAGCGGCGAAGGTGGACAGTATCTCCGGTTGCTGCTACAGAAAGCGCAAAACCGAGGATTAGAATGATAAGGGTGATTCTCCACACGATAGACTACCTCCTGATTCGTGTTGGATGCGGGAGATACAACTAGGGAGCCTGACACCAGTTTACGTAGATAGAACCTTGCTGTCAAATCTGACAGGCAAAACGAGGCAGGCCAAACGATAGACTCAGCCTGCCCCACTATGCGTTTACTTTTTGGTTTTGCCCTTAGCCGGAGCAGTCGATTTTGGTTTGGCAGCCGGAGCATTTGCCGACTTGGCTTTGCGCTCGAGACCGTTGAAGAAGTCGTTCCATCTGGCGGCTGTGCGCTTAGATTGTTCATCTTTTGCGCCTGGCTTGCTGTAGAACGGATTGAAGTTCTTCATCTCATTAGCGTCAAAAGTCGGTCTGGATGCACGATCCCCGGTGCGAGGAGGATTCTGACCTGATGGACGACTAGTTCCACCCTGTCGCCGGGCAGACTCCTGTCCTCCCGGCCTATTCCCTGTCGCTGGTTTGGGTTTTATACGTGCTATAGCATTAAGCTGGTTAACCGTTAAAGGCTTTTTCAACTCCTTTAGGGCATCTTTAGCCTGATCCTGTGTAAGCTTCGGCTTAGTCTTCAGTGGTTTCAGTACACCGAGCACCTGCTTTGCCTGAGCCGGAGTGAGTGTATACTTTGGATCTTTGTCGATTTCACTAATATGACGAGCCATTTGCGACAGTTGGAACGTGTATTTGTGGCTCTCCTGAAACTTAGCAAATTGCCCGTTTGCTGATCCTTGAGCAAATACAGCTCCTGTCGCCAGCGCCAGGGTTATGTATATCGATACGACAATTGAGAGTCTCTTCAAAACCTAATCCTCCTGTAATGTGAAGGGCGATCTTCCCTCTCTTCACCTACGTCCTGCTTTATGTGCCAGCCCATATTTTTAAAGAAAGCCCCGCCATCTGGCGCTAGCGGGGCCAAAAACAGAGGTAGTTCAATGCTTCCATGCATACTGAACCTTAGAGTGGATTATTGTCTGAAAGAGTCTAGCGCAGGGTAACGCCTTGTCTCTGGCCCCGCACTCCTGGTGCTCTCGGTGTACCAGGGTCGCCACCATCGGTTCTTCCGCCGAACGAAGCCGGGCCGCGTCCCACAGTCATAGTCTCTGCCAGTTTCTTCAACTGCTCAGCGTTTAGAACTGCTTTCATCTGCATCCAGGCCGAGATTCTGGCACTTATGAGATCGCTTTCAGCTTTCTGCGCAGCAGTGACAAGCGGGCTCAGTGTCTCAGCAGTGGAGTCTGGTGCGAGAACCGCAGTTCGTAGCGCCTGTGTGGCATCGGAAAGCTTCTTTTCCATAGGCTGTAGCAGTTCCTGAGCCTTTGTCGCCATCCCTACAAGCTTGGTCTTCTGATCCTCGCTAAGGCTGAGCGGTTCAGCCATTCGCTCCCACATCTGGGGCGAAGGGATAGTAACAGCCATAGCAGGATTAGTCATCTGAAGCCCCAGACCCATTCTATCGGCATACTGTACGGAGCCGCCCTGTCCGGTTCGTCCCGTGCGTCCGCCGGTTCCAGGCCCTTGAGCCCATGCCATTGTTACGCTGACTGCAACGAGCAGAGCAACTGCAACTAAGATAGCTTTTCTCATAACGGGAGTCCTCCATTCCTTGCACTGCGCCCATGAGGACGCAATCCACTGTACGATTAGACTTTACCCCACGCCAAATGGTTACGCACATTTTTGAGAATTCTGATAACAGGGAATCGAAATCCGCAGATGCAGGAATGATTGCTCTTAAGGCAGTTGCAGAGATTTTGGGGTTGCTTTAGCCTTTTACCCCAGAGATGACCACTCCCTGAATGAAGTATTTCTGAGCGGCGAAGAACAGTGCGAGTAGCGGTAGCATAACGACGGCAGATGCCGCCATAAGCAGGTGCCAATCGGTGGAATACTGCCCTTGAAACGACCAGAGCGCGAGAGCAAGCGTCCGTTTTGCGGGGTCAGAGAGGTAGATTAGGGGCCCCATAAAATCATTCCAGTGAGCCATAAAGGAGAAAATCGCTACAGTCGCAAGCGCTGGCTTAGATTGCGGAAGAATTACTCTCCACCACACCTGAAGCGTGCTTGCTCCATCTATGCGCGCTGCCTCATCCATCTCCATTGGAATCCTGGAGAAGTACTGCCTAAGTAGAAAGATGAAGAATGCCGAGCCAAATGCAGACGGTAGAATAAGTGGCACAAACGTGTCGTACAACCCGAGTGCCGACCACATTTTGAATGTGGGGATCATTGTAACTTGTGCGGGAAGCATCATTGTGGCCAATAAGGCTACGAAAAGCACGTTTCTGCCCCTAAATCTCATTCGTGCAAACCCAAACGCCACCAGTGAACACGAAAGCACCTGCAATACCAGGCAAGAGAAAGTGATCTTACACGTGTTGAGAAGGTATTGAGCAAAAGGCATCACCGAAAGCGCTTTGGGATAGTTCTCAGGATGCGCTGGTCGTGGTACCCACGTAGGCGGATCCAATATGAGTTGCCCTACATCCTTTAGCGACGTAGAGATCATCCATATGAACGGAATCATTACTACTGCTGCACCGGCAAACAGTGCAAAGTAAGCAAGCATCCTGCGAATCAACGCCTGTTGTCTCCGCGATGAGTACTTCATTTCACATCAGACTCGTAATACACCCACTTGCCGGATGTTTTGATGATAATCAGCGTGAGTGCAAGTACTACAAGAAATAGAATCCAGGCGAGTGCCGACGCGTAGCCCATTTGCAGATACTTAAATGCCTTCTGATAGAGATACAATACATAAAACAGTGTGGAGTATCCGGGCCCGCCGCCGGGGGTCATGATATAGCTGGCGGTAAACACTTGAAAGCTGCCGATTATCCCCATTACCAGGTTGAAGAAGATTGTTGGGGAGATCATCGGCAGAGTAATCGTCCAGAACCTCGTCCAAGGTCCAGCTCCATCTATCTCAGCAGCCTCGTACAGTTGTGTGGGAACGCTCTGCAGCCCGGCAAGATAGATTATCATTCCACCTCCCACGCCCCACAAGCTCATTATCACAAACGACGGTAGTGCCCATTCCGGCTGGGAGAGCCAGGGTTTTGGTGATATATGAACCAGACCCAGCAGGTAGTTCAGCACGCCGCCCTGCGGCCGGAAGAGCCACAGCCAGAGCATTGTCACCGCAACCCCAGGCAGTATCGCTGGTATATAGAAGAGCGAACGGAATACGCGCATCCCTTTCAAGTTCATATTGAGCAAGAGGGCGAGCGCGAGTGAAAAGATGAGGCCAAGAGGGACACTGAGCGCTGCATACTCAGCCGTTACCAGAAGAGACTTACGGAATCGGAAGTCATCTGCAAATATCGTGCAGTAATTGGCGAAACCCACGAATTCGGGCGGGTTGATGATATCCCATTTTGTAAGGCTGATGATAATGGAAAACACCATCGGTCCCAGGGTTAGGGTAAGGAACCCGATGAGCCAAGGGGATATGCACAGGTATCCTTCTATGGTTTGGCGTCTTGCCAGTTGGCTCTTTCGCTTTGTCCTCACAGTGAAGAGTCCCTTCCGAATCAGTCTGGCCTTGCTGCGTCTAGCGTTGATGTCTTAGAAGCTGGTCGATAGCAGGAGCAACATCCTCGCACGCCTGTTTTGCTGTCTTCTTGCCGAGAAGTGCAAGCGATATCTCAGCGTTCATCATTTCTTTCATTTCGGGAGAAACAGAGACAGGCGGATCTGCAACACCATAGGGTATCATATCGTGCGGCTTTTGGGAGGACTCTCGAGTCCCAAATACGCCCCAGATTCCGCTACCGAACGCCTGCTTGGGATAATCTGAGAATTTACAGCTCCTCGCCGTTGATATTCTTTTCCCGTAAACCATTTCACGAGCTCCCAAGCCTCCTTTTTGTGCTTGGAGCCACTCATAATCGCGTATGCTGCTCCACCGAAAAAAGAAGCCCGCTTCTTACCTTTCGGAAGGGGAGCAACGTCGTAATTGAAAGCCACATTGTCCTTTGCAAGCTGAAGCTCTGCAGCCCAACTGCCGCTGACATACATAGCGATTTTCCCAGCTTCAAACAGCTTGAGAGTGCCGATTTGTCCGGATTCTTCAGCCGTAGGCGCGACATGATGCTTGTTGATTAAATCACTCTCCCACTGCAATGCTTCGTAAGCTGCTGCTTCGCCAAGAGTGCAACGCGTGAGTCCATCGTTTAGCAGAGACCCCCCGTTCTGGTAAACGTAGGACTGCCAGAATTGATCTGTTGCAGTGCCCCACACCACGCGTTTTCCAGGTGCATCTATGCGGGTCAACCGTTTGGCTGCCTCAACATACGTGTCCCAGTCCCAAGACCAATCCGGATATGGCACACCAGCCTCATCGAACAGGTCTTTGTTATAGTACATCGCATAGATGTCGATATCTGTGGGAATTGAGTAGAGCCTGTTTTGGTACTTCCCCCAAGCATCGATAGTTTCAGGGTAGAAGTCATCGAGATTGAATGTGGTATCGTTCGTCACGAATGGGCCAAGATCCTCAAACAGTCCCTTAGCAGCGCACGGGTGAAACCAAGTGGAACTGACTCTGCTGACATCTGGAGGGTTGCCGCCAGCAGTCGATATCATGAGCTTGTCGAATACTCTGGCGTGCGGCGTAATCTGAAGCTCTACTCGCACTCCGGGATGCGACTCCTCAAAGTCTGCAATGAGAGACCGGAAGTTCTTCTCTTCCTTTTCGTTGCCCCATGCGACCAGACGCAGTGTGATGACACCAGAGTGTTTCCTTGATCCGCAACCGAGAGCCATCAGAGCGAACAGAAATACTACGATCAAGGTTGCTGCGCGCAGAGGTCGGCTCATCGGTCCCTACGGTGCCAGCGCTTTCTGCCGGAGTTTTCTCTGTGCTTCCGGGACGGCGAACGCGGTTGCAAGCTGGGTATAGACCTCCATACCTCTCACTCGTGCAAGTGATTTATAGTAGTCAATGTATGGAAACTTGCTCGCTTCGCCTCTAAACAGTGCGTATTTTTTCACCATTTTCTCCCAGAGCGCCACGTCATCATCAGTGATCTCAATGTAGAGTTCGGGGGTGAAGTTGAGGTAATCCTCCCAGTTTTCTGTATAGTAGAGTGCCTTGGTAGTGTGTGCAGGCATCATCCGTTCGAACGCGCTTGTGGCGGCATAGATTATGGCATCTGCCACACTGGCGCTAGTCGCCATGTGATCTTTCTGCGCAGATTCTTTCCAGTGGGTGATGATCACATCGGGGCAGCAATCACGGATAACGTCACATAGCTGGAGTTTAACTTCATCATTCGCCGTCAGCTCACCATCTCGGTAAGGCAGCATATAGAGCTCAGCGCCTATCACTTCCGAGGCCGCCATAGCTTCGTCGCGTTTCTGCTTGGCGTAATCGCTGGGCGAGCAGCGAGGATGCCCTTTCTCGCCAAGTGTCAAATGGCATATTGCCACCTTTCTGCCAAGGTTTACGTGATGTGCCAGCGCCAGTCCGGCAGATATTTCCGCGTCTCCAGCATGTGCGTCAATGGCCAGTATACTGACCCTTTTGTCGATCATTATTTAATCCAGAGCCTTTCTCATAACCACATATCGTCTGGTTTCTGCAAAGCCAGCTTTGCGATAGAGTTGCGCAGTTGCATCATCTGTCCACATCAACCAGGCGTTTT
The DNA here is from genome assembly GCA_964497515.1 of uncultured bacterium. GTDB lineage: Bacteria > Armatimonadota > UBA5829 > UBA5829 > DTLH01 > CAZCCV01. Next base: position 11,884 of record CAZCCV010000005.1, read on the forward strand.
GGAGACCTCTATTTCTCATTGAGTCCAGACAAGTAAAAAGAAGCGCTGCACCTATACCGTTTCCTCGTGCGGTTTCTGCCACGCCGAGCGGTCCGAATCGTTCGCCTTCGTGCCTGGTAAACCCCAGTGCCGCGCCATTACGCATAGCGACCCATAGATGCTCAGGTGAACCGTCTCCCCTCACTATTGCCGACATAGTCTCCCTAACACACCTCTGCCAATCGCCAGGAAACTCCTCTTTCATAAACGCTGTGAGAGCCAGAATGTGTTTGGGCTCGAAGGCCTCAATCCGAATACCCTTTGCAGCAAGGTTTTGGACGTGTCTCACAATCGATTCAGAGTGAGGGAGTGTAAGCAGTGAGGCATCCATCGAGAGCGGACAGTACATTTCGAGAAAGCCATGTTCTTTGAAGAACTCTACAGCTCCCGGATACGCCTGCAAGTCCACACCCGGAGTGAAGTAGTTCGGCGCATAGGGTGACACCCAGATGCTCTTCACTCTCTCGCGTGCGAAATACGCAGTAAGATCGCTCAGCAATCTCCGGCCGATTCCCTTGCGGCGCTGAGTCTCTTCTACTGCGATCAATGTTATCCACCCTTTGTCCAGGTCCGATGCTTGGTTCTCAAGTTGAGCCTTACGCGCGATTCCGAGAGCGAAGCCAACCACCCTGTTTTCATCGACAGCTACCAGAGCACCATTAGCATCAAAATTCGGGTCGAGCAGAACTCTCTCTTCGAAAACGCTTTCAGTTAACGGGTCAGCCGTAAGCGTTCGTTTGAGAAGTCCTACAACACTCTGAATGTCATCTGCGCTAAATGGTCTAATGAGCATCTATTTGGGCGGTTCAGCCTCCTCCGATCTTGGAAAACAGTTTAAGAGCATTATCGGTGGTTATCTTTGCAAGGTCTGCAACGTCCAAATTGCGAATCTCCGCCACCTTCTGAGCAACTATGTGTACCAGCGCAGGCTCGTTCTGCCTTCTGCCTCGAAACGGCTCAGGTGTGAGGTACGGTGAATCAGTCTCAACAAGGATTCGCTCGATTGGTGCAGCCTTCACAGCCTCACGAAGATCAGTCGATTTAGAAAACGTCACGGGGCCGGCTATTCCGATGTAGAACCCCATTTCGATTACATCCAGTGCATAGTCGGCATCTTCAGAAAAACAATGCAGAACGCCGCCAGCTTCCGGAACGCCTTCGTTCTTCAGTATACGGAGAATATCTGCGCCGGCGTCGCGGTTGTGTATGATGATCGGCAGACCGAGTTCCTTTGCAAGTGCTGTCTGCATGCGAAAGACCGATTCCTGTACAGGGCGAGGGGACAAGTCTCTGTAATAGTCGAGACCTATTTCGCCTATAGCAACCACCTTAGGCTGCTCAGCCAAATGGCGAAGTTCTCTCAGCGCAACATCATCGAAGTGTTTGGAATCGTGCGGATGAACTCCAACAGATGCCCAAACGTTTTTGTATTCTGCGGCAATCTGCGCTGCAGAACGACTGGTAGCCAAGTTATATCCAGGACAGATGACGCGATTTACACCGTGTTCGGCCGCTCTTCTGATCGCCCCAGGTATATCCTTCTGCAGTGATTTGTCATTCAGATGTGCGTGTGTATCAAAAATGCCTGGCATATCACAGTCTCGTCAGGTGTGCTTTGGCAAAATCGTCGATCAATCCATTGACGACATCGTGCCGCGTGAAGAAACAGAAGTGGTCACCATCCTCAACTACTTCCAGTTGCGATCTCGGGATTCCTTCGTATAAGCGTCGTGCACCCGCGAGAAACGGTGGATGATCCTTTGCACCGACAACAACGAGCGTGGGCACACCGATTCCTGCAAGCCAGTCCGTTGAGTCAAATTTGGCGATGATGTTCAGCCTGTTGTCCAGCGTTACCTGCGGCAATTCTGGTGAATTGCTGATTAGCCAGTCAATTCCTTCTGGAGATGCAGTCATTGCGGGCGGCCTGAGATTTAGAATGCGTCGAATAAACGATTGCAGCCATGTCTCTGGCATCTTTGTCCCAGGCGACATCCAACCGGCAAGCGTATTGCGGGGAGTATCCGGAAGAGAAGGAAACGCGGAAATCAGAACCACTGCAGACACCATATCGCGATATCGAACCGCCATATTCTGCGCAATCATTCCACCGAAAGAGACTCCAGCTATAACTGCCGACCTTATCCTAAGCGCAGAAAGCAAGTCCGCAAGGTCATCAGCCAGAAGATCGACGGTGCATTTTGGTGTCCTGGGTTCCGAGCGCAAACTGTAACTGATTACTCTGTAATTCTGTTGAAGCCCTGTCAATTGGTAGGCAAACCATGCCGAGTTGCCAGGAAGTCCAGGGATGAATACAATCGGCAGTCCGGTACCGGTGTCCTCATAGGCCACTCGCATGCCGTTTAAGTGGATGGATGGCAATTGGTGCAACCTCGTTCACAGGGGGATTTAGGACGCTCTAACCCAGCCACATTCTACCAGTTATCGACAAGGAATGTCAAGGCTCGTAGAAGCAGAGCGAAGTGTCTACTGGCAGTCGCACAGGGACATCGGCGCGTGTGATTGCTTTTATATCAGGGTTTTTCCTTCTGGCAAGTTCGAGGATAGACTTTCGCTCGGTACCAAGGTGAATCACTCTGCCCGGAAGCGGCTTGCCATCTACTATTCTGCCGATTGTGCGATCAATCAACTCGGCAATCACGTCTACATAGTCTGCCGTAGTCCACATATCCGAGACAGCCTGCGGGTGCTCCCATGGCGACTTTTTGAAGCTGGTTCTAATGATGTAGTGTTCAGGATATGCCTCTGTGAAGAGCTCACCGGCGAACTTCGTTGTTGCATACCAATTTATGGGGTGGGGGATATCATCGGGTTTGTAACCTGGCCCGCCTGGGGTCTGGTCTCCATCGAAGATATAATCAGTGCTCTGGTAGATAAATACAGCCCCTACTTCTTTCGCGGCATCTACCATGTTTTTGGTGCCCAGTGCGTTTACTTCGTAGCAGCGTTTCCAGTCGGTTTCAGCCGAGGCAACATTGGTGTAAGCTGCTGCGTGGTAGATGAACTTCGGCCTTGCAGACGTAACAACCTCAATAACACGAGCAGAGTCAGTAATATCCATCTCGTGCTCTTCCGGACAGAGGTACTCTCTGTGTTTGCGAAGCTCAGGGCCCAGAAGCCCGTGTCCACCAGTAAGGAGAATCAAAGTAACACCTCAGCTTTCTAGCTTGTCGCCTATGTTGTAGCACACCGACGAGCACTCAGTCAATCGGCTCACCAGTTGGGGTAGCAGCGGTCGTCTACACTAACCGCTCTCTTATCACTGCGCTCGCATAGTCCATAAGCATAACTACTGCGGCAATCAACCATATTGCAGTCGCAGCTTGCTGCCACTGCAGAAGCCCGATGTACTGCATCAGAAGATACCCAATTCCACCTCCGCCCACAAGGCCGATCACAGTTGCCATTCTTACGTTGATATCCCAGCGATACAAAGTAAACGATATAAACTGTGGCACAACTTGCGGGACGACACCAAAGACAACAACCTGAAGTTTAGATGCACCTGTTGCTGTAATCGCTTCAATCGGGCCAGGGTCTATGCTCTCAATGGCCTCCGAATAGAGCTTTCCGAGCGCCCCGACGCCGTGTATGGCGAGCGCCAAAACACCGGCAAAGGGGCCAATTCCCACAGCTTTGGTAAGCATAACGGCAATTATCAGCACCTCAATTGAGCGAAGCACATTGAAAAGACCTCTCGTTGCGGAATAGGCTATCCTACCTGCGTTACTGCCTTTCATAAGGTTGCGAGCGCCAAAGAAACTGAGTGGAATTGCCGCAAAAATCGCAAACAGCGTCCCCATAAGAGCGAGAAAAATAGTCTCCAGCATTTTGGAGTAAGTGAGCTTCAGCGTCTCAGTCGGTCGCCATCCCGGAAGCAGACTCGTTACAGTTGCTTGCACGCTGCAGTAGCCGTAAGTTTTAGCATCATTTTCAAAGGTAGCGACGAACGAGCCATCAGCGTCGGTGGTGACTTTCGGCCCAATTTTCTCCACACCTGTATATATGCGGAGTTCTCCCTCTTGCCCCGCCGGAAAGCCGCGACCTGTTACGGTCATAGTGTCTCCAGGTTGAGAGATGATTGGAGTTACTGTTATGTTAGGTCCGCCGTCCCTCTCAATCTTTTCTGGGGGTTCGACACCGGGCCCGGGAACGATGAATTCCGCCTGTGCTTTTACAACACTGCTGCGTTGTTGAATTATGTCGGGGCTAATCAGCGAGTGTGCGATTTCTTTCATATCAGGAAGCCCGCGTGTGAGTCCTACAATATCGATTTTGGTCACGTACCACCCGGTTGCAATATTGAGGACAATCAGCAGGAGGATCGGAAGTGCCAGATTGGATCGTCGCCCATTGCCCAGCTTCCACGCATCTCTAAGGTTCCAGAGCCAAATTACGATGAGTGCGAAGATGCCGAAAAACCCAAGTGCAAGCCACATTCTGTTTGCGAGCAGAGCCTGGGAGGTATTGTTTCCGGCAAGCGTTTTGAAGCCTTCTGCAACGAGTGACCCCGCCACTCCAAAGAATATTGCTGCTTGTGCAGGCATTCCGAGCAGAATCACCAATCCGCGCCGCATCTCTTTCAAGTAGATTTGTCCGAGGCCGGGGACAATCGAAAGGAGCAATGCTATCCAGGGGCGATAACGAGCAGGCATTTTCAATGTATCTCTACCTCCTCTGCGTCCTCTCCGTATATCTCCCTGAAACGGTTGTTATCGATCTCTGCCGGAAGTCCGTCAAAGGCGATTTTGCCATCCTTAAGAGCGATCACTCGGTGTGCATAGCGCCTGGTCAGGCTAAGAAAGTGTAGATTGCAGATAACAGTAATTCCATCTGTCCGGTTTATCTCTTCCAGATACTTCAGCACAGAGTGTGCCGTTGCCGGATCTAGACTGGCGACTGGTTCATCCGCCAGCACGAGGCTCGGTTCCTGCATCAACGCACGTGCAATTGCAACTCGCTGCTGCTGACCACCGGAGAGTGTGTCTGCCCGCTGATTGATTTTGTCCTTAATCCCTACGCGCTCCAGGTTGCCTATAGCGCGTTCGATGTCCTGCGCGGCAAATCGGCCAGTGATACCAGTTAATGGAGGAAGATACCCCAATCGCCCCGAGAGCACATTGGTCAGAACCGATGCCCGCTTAACAAGGTTAAAATGCTGAAATATCATCCCTATGTTCAACCGGATCTTTCTAAGCTCTGCTTGTCCGGCTGCTGTAACATCCACATCATCCAGATATATCTTTCCGCTGGTAGGTTCAATCAGTCGGTTAATGCAGCGAAGCAGCGTGCTCTTTCCAGATCCGGAAAGCCCTATAATAGCTACAAACTGGCCGTTGGGCACGTCAAACGACACACCGTCGAGTGCCTTCGTACCATTGCTATAGGTTTTTGTGAGTTGATCAATACGAAGCATGCTTACCAGTTAGTTGGATACTGCCCAACCACCCGGAGCGACGTGCAGCCACTCCAGCGGTGGTCAAACAGTCGGACATCCGAATTGCGGTCAGTTCTCTTTCCCAAAATGACCAAGAGTAATATTCTCTTCGCGTGCAACATCCCTGATAGGGTTGTAATCTGAGTCTTGCGCTGGTTCAAATCCGTCTATACCATAGAGGTCTCTAAGTATTCGGCGGCCATCTTCACTAGCAGCGATTTTTATCAGTGCGTCTTTGATCTTCGTTACCATTTCCGTTGGAAGCCCCTTGCGAACGCTCACTGTATCATTGGGAATTGGTTCCGACCGTGCAATTACCTTGGTAATGCTCATCACATCGGGGATTGAGGTCAGAACCTGCTCTCGCGAGTCACTCGATTCGCTGCCGTAAACAGCGCCAGCATCCACTTGCTTGCCCACGATCGCCGAGACAACAGCATCGTGTTTTCCAGCATTTATCGTGTTAGCAAAGAACTTTTCGGGGTCTTCTCCCATCAGCCTGATCATATGCTTCGGATATAGCGTGCCGGACGTGGAGAGCGGGTCCCCATAGGCGAATGTCTTGCCTTTCAGGTCTTCCATTGTGTTCAGTCCCGAATCGGTGCGCGCAAGGATGACAGCTTGATACACTATGGCATTATTGCGTTTGGTGATAAGTGCTACATCGACACCGTATTTGTCGTGTGCAAGCACGTAAGGCAGCGGAGGCAGCCAACCGACATCCACCTTGCCGGAGTCCATAGCTTCAACAACTGCAACGTAGCTCGTAGGCACGCTCACATCAAACGAGTAGCCAGTCTCCTTTTCTAGCAACACCTGCAGGTCTTTGCCACTCGCTAACAGCTTCTGGGTGTCGAGTGATGGCACCATAGCCATCTTGATCGGATTACCCGGTGTGCCGAGTTCTGCGGGGTGTTTAGTCCCGCACCCCAAAAGAGCCAACATAGCTACAGCAGCAAACAGGCAAGCAAAAAAACGCATATCAACCTCCAGAAATTTGCCGTTAACCACTTGTATACAGCGGCACTGGATTCCTTCGTTTTGAGAAGAGAGATCAACAAGTGTCACGCATAATATCCTACCCAAGCGATTTCGGTGCCAATTTGCAGGTAAACGCGCTGGTTGCTGAAACGACTAGAATGATCACGCTGTTCGCTTCACTAGCACTCCAATAAGGGGCTTGCTTAATATTGACGTCATCTGCGTGAGGGCGTAGAATCTAGTGACATTAAGGAATTGCTAAGAATGTAGCCGCCGTGAGCCGGCGGCTTTTAGTTTACCACGGCCTGAAGCAGCACGGGAGCGGAATAGGATAACGAGATGAGATTCTCGGTTAGGCGATTTGTTCTGGGAAGGCCAATTCCCACTTGGCTGGCAATGCAGGGAAGACTCCCGAAGGTGCTGGCACTACCCATTTTTGCGTCTGACGCTACCTCATCGGTGGCGTATGCCACAGAAGAGATCGTTTTCTATTTGGGAGCTGCAGGTGCTGTTGGGTTAGTGCTCACACTGCCCGTTACCGTCGCAATTATTGCACTCCTCGCTATCGTTGCAACGTCCTACAGACAGACCATTTACGCATATCCTTCAGGTGGTGGGTCTTACATCGTTGCACACGAGAATCTCGGAGTCATCCCAGGTCTTGTTGCTGCAGCATCACTGCTAATCGATTACACTCTCACAGTATCAGTAAGTATAGCCTCTGGCGTCGCAGCCATTATCGCACTGGCACCTGCATTTGGTTATATGGATGCCAGTCAGGTTGACCTGTACAGGATGATTATGTGCGTGGGGTTCATCACCTTCGTTGCATTTGCCAACCTCAGAGGGCTGCGGGAATCTGGTCTCTTGTTCGCATTTCCCGCTTATGCTTACATCGCGAGTTTCTCGGTTCTGATTGTTGTTGGCATCTTCAAATATGCGACAGGCGACCTGCACAGGGCGCCGGGACTCCCTGAGTTAGCTTCCAATGAGACGTTGCAAACGCTCTCCATTCTTCTGATTCTCAAGGCATTCTCCGGCGGGTGTTCAGCCATGACAGGAACGGAGGCTATATCAAACGGCGTTCCTGCTTTCCGCCCGCCTGAGTCAAGAAACGCTGCACAGACGCTGGTTATTATGGCTGTGGTGCTCGGCACACTGTTCTTTGGCATATCCTTTCTTGCACAACAGCTCGGAATCACAAAAGATCCGACAGACATCCAGACGGTAGTCTCTCAGATCGCAAGGAGCATATTTGGAAGGGATTGGTTCTTCTGGGCGATTCAGATTATCACTGCCGCTATACTGGTGCTCGCGGCCGAAACGAGCTTCGCAGGCTTTCCTCGGTTAGCTTCGATTCTGGCTAGAGATCGTTTTATGGCACGACAGTTTGCAAACGTAGGCGACCGACTGTCGTACACCTGGGGGATAATAGTCCTCTGGGCACTTTCTTCAATACTGGTTGTTGCGTTCAAAGGCAAGGTTACTGCGCTGATTCCACTTTACGCTGTGGGAGTATTCCTGTCGTTTACACTTTCGCAAACCGGAATGGTAGTTCATACGCTGCGATTGAAAGAGCGTGGTTGGCGGCCGACTGTTGTGATAAGCACACTAGGCGCTATCACAACTGGGCTGGTTACTATTGTGCAGCTAGTCACCAAGTTTAGCGAGGGCGCTTGGATAGTGGCTGTGCTGATCCCTCTAATCGTTTTGATGTTCCTGCGCATCCACCGGCACTATATGATTCTTGCGGATCAGCTAAGACTGCCCGTCGGAGATCCAACTCCCGTCAAAGAGCTTAGGAATACCGTGCTTGTGCTTGTTCCGAGTATACACAAAGGTGTTCTGCCTGCGCTTCAGTATGCCAAATCTCTTTCGCCGGACTGCAGAGCTATACACATCGAAACCGATCCCGCCGATACGCCGCTTATCGAAGAGCGCTGGGAGAAGTGGGGGATGGGTGTAACTCTGGTTGTGCTTGAATCCCCTTACCGTTCAGTAGTGGAACCTCTCCTCAGGTACCTGAATGAAGTTAAAAAGGACTATCCCGAAGGAAAGGTAGAGCACGTCGTAACCGTCATAGTCCCCGAGTTCGTCCCGACGAAAGCGTGGTATGAGGTGCTGCATAATCAGACGGGGATTCGGCTGAAGCTGGCACTTCTTGGGCAGAAAGACATAGTTGTCACCAACATAAGGTACTATTTGGAGAAGTAGCATGATTGTCGAGGCAAGGCGGGATGTTGTCACATTAAGAGGATCGCTAACCAGCAACCAATGGCCGACGATTCGAGCTGCGGCAATTCTGCTTCTCGAAGAGCACCCTAAGGGGATAATCATCGATTGCAGTCGGCTGAAGGAAATAACCGAGGCCGGGGCGAAGACATTCCTGGATGGAATAACATATATCCAGCACTACAACGCACAGATTATTGTGGCCGGTTTGCCAGACAGTGCTCTCAATGTAATCCAAAATGTGCGTGCGGTGGTGTCTCAGCTTCCAATTGCTCCCTCAATTGAGGCGGCTCGGGCGTCTCTTGGGCTCGAATACTTGGCCGAGGAGCCTGTTGTTGAAGAAAAGGGAAATGCGGTCGCTGTGCTTCTTGCAGGGGATTGGGGCAGAGCGGTACAAATCGCGTGCCAAGTATCCAACCGGCATACGGATGTCATTCACTTAATCGATATACTGAAGGTTCCCAGAGTGAAACCTCTGGCAACGCCAATGCCCGAAGAAGAAGCGGCAGCGCGAAGGAGGCTCGACGACGCAGAGAATGCAGCGAAAGAATCGAAACTCAGGGTAGTGCAGCACGTAGATCGCGCCAGGGAGCTTTCCGATGGTGTGCAGCGTATCATCAAGTCGATTAAGCCCGTAAGGATTGTTGCGTGCGGCGGCAGTGAGGATGAAGAGACTCGGGAACTGATGAGTGATGTCATGCCTCCGCTTCTTTCTGATCCACCGTGCGAGGTAGTATATCACGTCCGCCCTGCTAAAGAGTCGTCTGTACCAGAGCGCCGCGGCCCTGAAACTGTGGCGGTGCTTCTTGCCGGTGAATGGCGGCGGGCAATGGAGTTGGTTTGCCACTTGGCAGAGCGGCGGATGCACAAACTGTTGCTGGTGGGAGTGCTACGAGTGCCCAGAAGCAAGTCACTTAACGACCCGCCTTTGCGATTGGAGGCGCAAATGCGCCGCAGGATGGATGATGCAGATGTCCAAGCGCGGCATTGCAAGCTCCGGACAGTGCGTTATATCGATAGGGCGAGGCTAGTTGGAGAGGGTGTGCAGCGGCTGGTAGCGAGCAATATGCCAGATCTGCTCACTTTGGCGATCGGACACGTTGACGATGAGGTTTCGGATCTCGCAAATCAGCTAATGCCAGGCTTGTTGCAGAACCCGCCGTGTGAAATTTTGTATATTCGAAGGCCAGCAGAGTCACGCTCTGCCCCGCGCGGTATCGCTTCCTCTTCTACTGAAGAAGAGTCGTAAGAGTGATGTTTTCGTATGTGGAAGCATTGACTGCGAAAAGTGACGGTAGAAGCATCTGTGGATGATTCCAACAGGTTACCAGAAGGAGAGTTGACGCTATGATTGTTGCGATGAAAAGCAATGCTGCACGTGAGGATGTTTCTCGTGTAGTCGAAACCATTGCGCATCAGGGGCTAAAAGCGATGCCTATTCCTGGCGGAGAGAGAGTTGCCATCGGAATAGCGAGTGCAATCCCGTCTGAGATGCGAGCAACGCTCACCGCTACCCTCGAAGAATTGCCCGGAGTAGGGCATGTGACGCAGGTCAGTCGAGCTTATAAGCTGGCGTCTCGTGAGTTTCACCCAACTGATAGTGTTGTAGAAATCAAAGGGGTAACCATTGGTGGCCCCACTTTCACAGTTGCAGCAGGCCCGTGTGCCATTGAAAGCCGCGAGCAACTTATGCAGTCTGCTGAAGCCGTGAAGTCGGCCGGAGCAAAACTGCTGCGCGGAGGTGCATTCAAACCCAGAACTTCCCCTTACGCTTTTCAAGGGCTTGGAATAGAGGGGTTGAAGCTGCTGAAGGAAACGGGAGATTCATTCGGATTAGTGACAGTTACCGAGATTATGGATCATCACGATGCCGAACTCATAGCCCAGTATGCAGACATTCTTCAGGTCGGAGCACGGAATATGCAGAACTACACTCTGCTCTCCGCAGTAGGAAAACTCGATGTCCCAGTGCTTCTTAAAAGGGGGCCGGGAGCTACCATTGACGAATGGATGCTGGCCGCAGAGTATATACTATACCACGGCAACCAGAGAGTAGTGTTGTGCGAACGAGGTATACAGCCGCTCGATCGCACATACACCCGTTACACACTTGATATTCTGGCGATTCCGGTTGTAAAATCGATATCGCATCTGCCTGTCATAGTGGACCCAAGTCACGCAGCGGGTAACAGGGCTTATGTGTCTTCACTCTGTTGTGCAGCGGCGGCAGCGGGGGCAGATGGCCTTCTGGTGGAGGTGCATCCAGAACCGGCCAAGGCTCTTTGTGATGCTGCTCAGGCGCTTTCGCTTGATGCATTCAAAACAATGATGGGCGATATCAACGGGCTTTGCCGCGGGAAGCAAATGTAGGCCAGAGGCTTTGTTTTTCCTGTCAGCATTGATGGGGTTTTACCGAAGAACGTTGGTTGAGTAGTCAAACCAGGGCATTTTGTCGGCGGAGTTCTTCTTTGAGTCTTTCTACGTCGAGCTTTCTGGGGGAGACACCATCGGCCAGCGAAAGTGCTGCCGCAGTTCCGGCTGCTTGTCCCATTGCAGCGCAACAGGGGATAATTCTCAGCGCCCCGTGTCCTTCGTGCGTGCTCGATACACAGCGCCCAGCAACCAGCAGGTTCTCGACATCGACCGGAAGCAGGCACCTGTAGGGTATCTCGTACCAATCGCCGGCGGGAGGCACGCAGGGTTTGGTAACCTGTTTCTCGTCCTTCGTGTAACCTTCTCCCTTACCCGAGTGAACATCCACTGGATAGGCGAGTCTTGCTATCGCATCAGCGAACTTGCGTGCAGATGATACATCCTCTCGGCCAAAGGTGTACTCTCCAATTATTCTTCTGGTCTCTCGCACTCCGATTTGTGTAGCCGTTCGAAGCAAATAAGCGGTTTCAAAACCCGGTATATGCTTCTGTACAAATGACATCAGTTGGGCAGCCTGTCTTCTACCTTCGATCTCTGCTCTGGTTAGGTCTGCCGCATTAGTGCCGGTCACTCCGCCAACGTGCGTCGTATTGAATACCGCTTCTCCCCGCCGCGGCCTGCTTACAAAGAATATGAGATCACCTGGTAATGAATATTCGCCGCGCTCTTTTGCCTCTGAGATTATGTCGTAGTAGCCTGCCACAGATACAATTCCGCGTGCCAGTTCCTCGGGGTCAGCGTCCGGTGTGAGTATCGGAAACCGGAACTGGTCGGGGTGGTCTTTAACGTATGCAAACATTCGAGCAAAGTCGACTCCGCCGACATCGAACATCATCGTCATCGCCTGAGGAAGCCCATCAGTCCCGCCGACATCGAATCGTGCACCAGCGTTTGCTGCAAGATCTCCGTCACCCGTAGCATCCACAAAGCGAGAGCCATAGCCGACAGATTCGCCCGATTTGTTGGCAATTCTGATTCCCGATATTGCGCTTCCTGTCATTATTACATCAGACACCCAAGTGTGAAGAAGCAGGTCGGCTCCTGATTCCAGAAGCATCTCCTGCAGTGCAAGCTTCATTGCCTCCGAATCAAAGGTGGTTCCGGCAAGTCCGCCGAGACTTGCGAGTCTTTCCGTAAGCTCCGCGTAGAATCCGGCGATCAGTGGTGTGCCAGTCGATGTTCGGTGCGTCATAAAGGGGTTTACCAGCCCCGCCGTCGCAAGCCCGCCCAGAAAGCCGTACCTTTCGACAAGCAGCGTCCGAGTGCCAAGACGTGCAGAAGCAATGGCAGCCGCAACACCGGCAACTCCTCCACCGGCCACTATTGTCTGATAGCGAAGTGTGTTTGGCATGTTAGGTGTATTATCGGTTAACTTCGCGGAGAGTGCAAGAGGTTGTTAGTGTTAGGCGGCGGAACAAAAAAGAGGGCTTGCGTTTGCAAGCCCTCTCTCTATGCTATCAAAGAGACATCTGTCTTACGGCAGGTTGTCTCCACCCTTCTGCGGGTTCCAAGCAATGTCAGACGAGCTCGGATTGTATGCGAAGGTCGTCGGACCCTGCGTGTTGCCGGGCGAGTTCATGAAGTCATAGTTGAACCAGTGCGGCTCACCAGCGGTACCAGCCGGATTCGGGCGAGTATTCACTGTGTTTACACTATCTTTGATCCTCTTGGACTGACAGTGGCCATCCATGAAGACGCAGTTGATAGTAACGCCGTTTGACAGGTTCTTCGCGCTGTCGCCCCAGTGCCAACCGTTGTGCTCATAGAAAACGATCTGGTCGGCAGGGAACTCCATGTCTCCCTCTTTGCGGCAGACTGGGCCAGCGCCACTAGGGCCACCGAACCATGCACAGTCGATGGCTTCTTTCCAGTAGTAAGATACCTGGGTTGTGCCGATGGCTGTGCTGGAGTTGTCGTCGTTGCGGTTCGGGTCAGATGGGCACCAGATGATGTCTTTGTTCTTCATCTGAGGATAAAGAAGCATCGGCCAGGTTTTCCACTGAACGGCAGGAGCGCTCTCCGGCGGGAGTGCGCCACGAATGCAAGCAAACGACGCAAACCGCGTTACATCCCAAGTTGCCGGGGCTGTTGCGGGGTTTGGCGAAGTGAGTATGGAACTCGGCATAACAGCATCGTAGTCGTTGACATACATGATGAGGGCAGTGCCCAGTTCCTTCATATTGCTCTGGCAGGAAGACTTTCTTGCTGCCTCTCTAGCTCTTGCAAAAACCGGGAAAAGGATAGCGGCCAGAATAGCGATGATCGCAATGACGACCAGGAGCTCGATAAGCGTGAAACCGCTTCTCCTTCGGCTGATAGCTAGCATTGAACTACCTCCTTTGATCTGATGCACGCCAGTGCATTTTTGAGAATTTTCGCTCTAAACATACAGATCGTTTTACACCAGTGTTTGTTCCAATCCTCAAGGAAACCTCGTCGCTTTTTCTGTGCAACTCGGTGGCTCACTCTGTTCGCCTTCTTCCACCCTTATCGGAGGGCGATACGTCTGTGGGCAAATCCTTACTAATAGAGGTTGGCTTCGATGTAAAGTTGATCGCACAAGGTTTAGGCGAGTCCGAGAAAAATAAATAAATGAGTCAGCTCCGTGCGCGATACGCCGGCATCACCTCCTCAGAAGATTCAACGTACTCGCGCGCCCGCACGAGCCGCAATCCGTAGTCTTTAAGGCGCACGTAGCTCGAATCATCCAATGAATCGTGCTGCTGAAAGGTAAAGCACAAATCTTGAGCTCACCTCATGTATGCTAACACGCAAAGCAGGAGCTGTCAACGAAAATAATCAACAATTCCTGTGGTTTGCAAGCTACACACTCCTCGGATTAATTGACCCTTGAAGTTCCCGGAATGTTCCATATACTTCAGAAAAGATTGGCGGTATGCTTGAGGTAGTATGCTTGGAGATTCATTGAAGCTCACGCAGGCTCTTCGGCCACTGGGTGTGGTATGTTCGCGGGGCACACGCTGAAACTGAAAAATGTCTACAGCCTCCTATGAGTATCATAGAAGGCTGTGTATGTTAACCAAACCTGCTTATCTTCAGAAAGCAGTCCGGCTATCTGCGGTTTCTGTTGTCGTTCTTGTTCTTTGGAATGAGAACACGGGACTTGGTTCTTTCTTTGATTCGGTCTCGCGTAGAGGTAGACTGTTTCTGGTCAGCGACTGTCGTATCTATCAAAGCCGTAAGTCCCACACCCTCAACACGTTTCATCTTAAGTGGGTTAATCGCATCAGTCGGAACGAGCACTTTAACTCTGAATCGTCCGTTTGCAAAGATGTCATCGAACTGCCAGACAACTTTAGCAGTGTTTAATGTGTTGGCAGATCCCGATATCTGAGCACCACCAATGTAAGCTTTCTCGCCGAAGCCGGCTATCGGAATAACCGCTGTAGCTTCACTCTTGTTGAATGTGATTGCATTTATCGCTTTGTCAATCGGTTCGGCAACTGCCGAAATCGCTGCGGCTACGCCGGCAGCTCTGAGTATTTGGGAAGATCCAATTGAATCGCTGTAGCTTTTGTGCGTCAAACCGCCAGAGAGCGATACATCAATAACCGCCGTCACTCCCACTTTGTCTACACGCTGCAGTTGAGCTGGGTTTATACTGGAGCTGGGAACCAGCGCTTTGATTCGATAGCGTCCGCTATCAAAACTCTGTTCATACTGAAACACCGCTTTCGTCTGTTCCACCAGAACCTTGGCGCCAGCAACCTGTGCTCCCCCAATGTAACCTTTATCTCCAACTGAGAGAATAGGCACTACTTTCGTCTCCAAATTATGCGGAAGCCCGTGGCGGAGGGTAATCGTGTTAATGAAGCTGTCCAGTTGGTTTGCATACTGTTTTACTAAGTATCCAACTGCTGCGCCCTTCAGCGCCATACTCGCTATATTTGCTGCACCAGCCTGAACGGACAGCAGTGCCACAAGCGCAGTTGTTGTGGCTAGTAATTTGGTCTTTTTGAACATTGTCGCTACCTCCCCCATGTGACTCGTAAGGCCAGTTACTACTAATATTAAGACGTCAGAAGGCTCCGCGGGTTCCCTATCGCGACAGTTTCCAGTCTCGAGGGTTACTTTCTATACCCCACGGGGTATGGTATAATTCAAAGAGAAAAGAATATCCATCTGGCAGAACGAGGCAGAAAATGGCGACAAAGACAATCGATCTTCCAATAACCGGTATAACGTGCGCAGGGTGCGCTGCTAAGATAGAACGAGGTGTTGGCAGGCTGGGCGGCATTGAAAAAGTGAACTTGAACCCGGCCACCAATACGCTTACAGTAACCTTCGACCCAGATCACGTCAGCGTGGCAGACTTTGCAGCCAGAGTTAAAGAGCTCGGCTATGGTACCCGCTTGTCATCCATCACATTTGGGATTCAGGGGATACATTGTGCCGCGTGTGTGCGACGTGTCGAGCAGCAGCTTTCTGCACTCGATGGTGTGGTTCGCGCTTCCGTCAACTTTGCTACCGAGCAAGCTACTGTCGACTATGTTTCTCAGCAGATAGATGCGGAGGATATCAAAGCGGCCGTTCGAGATGCCGGCTATGAAGTCGCAAAGCAGTCATCCGACGATTCTTTGCAAGAGAGCGCAGGGAATCAGGATGAGCACTCGAATCGTGCGGGTGCATCAGATTGGAAACAACGGCTTCTGGTGAGCATTCTCTTCACGATTCCTATAGTAATTGGAATGCTGCACGACTTCGCGCCTTTGTCCTCCGTAATCCCAGCGTTCTTTGCAAATTCGTTCTTCCTTTGGGCGATGGCGACTCCCGTGCAGTTTTACGGTGGATGGCAGTTCTACAAAGGCGCGTGGGCGGCGCTTAAGCACGGCCAGTCCGATATGAATACACTAATTGTTGTAGGAAGCTCGGCTGCGTATCTCTACAGCATCGCGGCGATAATCTTCCCGGGATTCTTCAAATCGGCAGGGGGCGGCCACGCAGCAGTCTATTTCGATACATCAGCAGTGATTATCACTCTAATTCTCCTCGGGCGATGGCTTGAGGCAAGAGCACGTGGCAGGGCGTCCGATGCAATCAGGAGTCTCGCGAGACTTCGGCCGAAGACTGCTAAAGTTGTGCGAGATGGGCAGGAATTAGACATCCCGGTGGAGTCTGTCAGCGTGGGGGATTTGATAATTGTTCGCCCTGGTGAGAGCATTCCCGTCGATGGCGTGGTTGTTGATGGGTCATCTGCCGTAGATGAATCGATGATCACAGGCGAGAGCATATCCGTAACAAAGCAAGCCAACGATGAAGTAATAGGTGCAACTATCAACCGCACAGGCAGTTTTACATTCCGTGCAACCAAAGTTGGAAAAGACACTGCACTGGCTCAGATCATCCGAATGGTTGAGCAAGCTCAAGGCTCGAAGGCTCCTATTCAGCGTATGGCCGATGTGATAGCCAGCTATTTTGTACCAGTAGTAATGGTAATTGCAGCCCTAACCTTTGTTGTATGGATGATATGGGGGCCGCAGCCGGCGTTCAGTTTTGCACTACTCAAATTCGTCGCTGTTCTGATAATAGCCTGCCCGTGTGCGCTCGGCCTTGCTACGCCCACAGCAATTATGGTCGGCACAGGAAAGGGTGCTGAGATGGGTGTTCTGATCAAAGGTGGAGAGATTCTGGAACGCGCTCATCGAGTCTCCACAGTGGTCTTAGACAAAACCGGCACACTAACAAAAGGTGAGCCGACACTGGTCGACGTTGTTCCCGCGCAGGGTGTGGACGAAAAGGAGTTGCTGAGATTTGCTGCATCTGCCGAAAGACGTTCCGAGCATCCTTTGGGGCAAGCTATCGTGCAGGGTGCCGAGTCTCGCGGAATTGAGCTATCTGAAGTTACAGCTTTTGCAGCGCTTGCCGGAGAGGGAGTCGACGCTACAATCGATGGTAAACAGGTGCTTATCGGAAACGAGAGGTTCCTGACAATGCGCGCGGTTGCGCTGGGAGATCTGGTTGGGGTTGCTGAAGAGTTGTCATCTGAGGGGAAAACCCCTGTCTATGTGTCGATAGATAGTAAGCCTGCAGGTGTGGTTGCAGTTGCCGACACGCTGAAAGAGAGTTCTGTAGGTGCAGTGCAAGCTATGCATAAAATGGGGTTGGAAGTCGTTATGATAACGGGTGACAACAAGCGCACTGCTCAAGCAATAGCCAAGCAGACCGGAATCGACAGGGCGCTCGCGGAAGTTCTTCCCGAGGAGAAAGCAGAAGAGATCAAACGGTTGCAGGGTGAGGGTAAGGCCGTGGTAATGGTCGGTGACGGGATAAACGATGCCCCAGCCCTCGCTCAGGCAGATGTGGGTATGGCCATAGGCGCCGGAACCGACGTTGCTATGGAGGCCGCAGATATAACGCTGGTATCGGGTGATCTCACAGGCGTTGTAACGGCGATACGACTGAGTCGCCAGACCATAAAGACGGTAAAAGAGAATCTGTTCCTGTCATTCATATACAATATAGTTCTGATCCCGCTTGCGGCAGGTGTCTTGTATCCTGCGTTTGGGATACAGCTCAACCCAATGTGGGCCGCTGCTGCAATGTCGTTATCGTCTATATCAGTTGTCACCAACTCACTCAGACTGAGAAGTTACAGGATTCCTGCCGTATGATATACTGCTCAACCCGGGTTTTCTAACCATAAGCTGCTAAAGATGAGCTTGTTGCCCACCAAAACTGCTTGACATCTGAGCCATAACCGGAGAAGATAATGGGTATCTTGCGAGCGTCGGGTACAGGCGCAGTTTTGAGAGGGAGATGAACATGGGTGATCAGAGTTTTGACCGTGTGCCGTCTGAGACCGCATCAGCGGTTCGCAGTGGTACACCAAGTTTTCAACTCCCGGCTGGAGCGACATCAAGGGGTGTGCTGGTTATCGACAATGACTCGCGCATCGCTTCTGCCGATCTCAACATTTTCAGCCTGTTTTCTCTTCCGATGGGTGGGCTTATAGGGCAGGATACCTATGCTGCCGTCGATCTCCTCAAGCAACACTTTGTAGAGTCTGACGACTACGCAGCCAGTTGGCGCGTGATTCAAGAAGACCCATCCGTGGTATTAGACGAAGTGTTACACGCCTTAAGCCCCGATGACCGAGTTTTCCATCGCTACAGTGCCCCGATTCTTGGCAGCGATGGCACTACTGTTGGTAGAGTAGAGATTTACAGCGACATAACAAGGCGCCGCGAGCTTGAATCCAACGTCCGCAGGTCTTACGAGCAGCTAAAGACCACACGCGATCAGTTAGTGCAGTCAGAGAAACTCCGTGCCATTGGCGAGATCGCCAGCGGAGTCGCGCACGATTTCAATAATACGTTGGGAATCATCCTGGGGAATATCCAGTTGTTGCTGAGAAATGAGCAGGATGAATCCTCCAAAGTCCGGCTCGAAGCTGCGCAGCGGGCAGCTCTCGACGCGGTAGACACCGTAAGACGTATCCAGGAGTTCACCAGAACTCGTCCAGAAGAACCACCAGCGGCATTGGATCTCAGTGCTTTATCTACAGAAGTCGTAGAGATGATGCGCCCCGCTTGGCAGGATGCTGCTAACGCACAGGGACGATCCATCGAAGCAGTTGTGGAGTCGACAAAACCAGTTTTCGTGCTCGGAAACGCCGCAAGTGTGCGAGAAGTCGTTATCAACATCTTCTTCAACGCGATTCAGGCGATGCCTTACGGAGGAGCTGTGAGGGTTTCGACTGGTAGCGGTAAAGCTATGGGCTGGGTGAAGATTGCCGATAATGGTGTTGGGATGACCGAAGAAGTGAAGAACAGAGTTTTCGACCCGTTCTTCACTACACGCGGAGTTCAGGGAACTGGGCTTGGGATGAGCGTTGCCTATGGGATTATCCGGCGACACGGAGGCAGTATCGATATCGAAAGCGAGCCTGGCTGCGGCACAACTGTCACCGTGACGCTTCCTTCAGCCGACGAAGGCCTGGCGAGAGATATTGCAGGGCCAGAAGAAAACGCTGTCGGTGGTGAACCAGCAAGAATTCTTGTGGTTGATGATGAAGATATGTTTGCCGAAGTTCTGGTAGAGATGCTCTCCGAATTCGGCCACGAAGTGAAAATCGCCCGAAGCGGACCGGATGCCTTGGAACAGTTTGAAGAAAGCGAGTTCGATCTCGTTTTAACCGACTTGGGAATGCCTGAGATGTCCGGCTGGCAGGTGGCGAAGGCTGTAAAAGATATAAATCGCGATACTCCGGTCGTTCTTCTCACGGGCTGGGGAGCCGCACTTGCCGAAAAGGATCTTGAGGCTTCGCAGGTTGATATGGTACTCTCAAAGCCCGTTAAAATGGAAGACTTGGCGCTGGTTGTTGCAGAAGCGCTAGGCAAGGCGGTTCAGTAGCTAGGGGAAACAGTTCTACTTAAGAATGTCCCTTATCTGAAAGGATTCTCTGTTCTTGAGCGCAAAACAAATACTGATAGTAGATGATGAGGAATCGATAAGGGCTGTTTTGGCCGATCTGTTCGACGACCTTGGTTACAAGGTTGGTGTAAGCGGTGAAGGCAAAGGTGGCCTTGAAGCGGCACTTTCAGAAGACTATGACCTTGTTATTCTCGATCTCAGCCTGCCAGGTGTCAGCAGACTCGATATGCTCCGTTCGCTCAAGGAATCCAAACCCGATTTGCCGGTGATAATTATTACTGGTTATGCCTCGATGAAGAGTGCTCTCGAAGCTATGAAGCTCGGAGCGTACGACTACATAACCAAGCCTTTTGATCTGGACAATGTTCAGCTAGTCGCCGAGCGCGCATTAGAACGACATCGGCTAATCGACGAAAACCGTTACTTGCAAAGTGAGCTAAGAAGTCACTATGGTTTCGATAATGTAATTGGTCTTAGTCCCGAAGCGCAGAAAGCATATCTGCTGGCTGCTAAGGTTGCAGACAGCAACGCATCCGTCCTCATTTTGGGAGAAACCGGCACGGGTAAAGAGTATCTGGCTCGCGCGATCCACTATCAGAGTTCCCGCGCAAACGGGCCATTCGTCAAGGTGAGTTGTGCTGCGCTTCCAGAATCGCTACTTGAAAGCGAGTTGTTCGGGCACGAAAAAGGTGCTTTCACAGGAGCCATTGCACGCAGGCTGGGGCGTTTTGAAATGGCTGACGGCGGCACTATTTTCCTGGATGAAATCGGAGATACCACACCAGCCACGCAGATCAAACTGCTGCGCGTTCTACAGGAAAAACAGTTCGAACGTGTAGGCGGGAGCGACACTCTCTCGGTGGATGTCAGGGTCATAGCCGCCACAAACCGCAATTTGCGAGATGCCATAGCAGAAAAGTCCTTCAGGGAGGATCTGTACTACAGGCTCAACGTAGTGACTATCAATCTTCCTCCGTTACGAGCTAGACCGGAAGACATTTCGGATTTTGTTGGGCATTTTATCAACAAGTACCGCGAAGACACTGGGAAGAATATCACCGATATATCTCACGAGGGGCTGGATATGCTCCGCCGCTATCCGTGGTCGGGGAATATCCGTGAGCTCGAAAACTGCATCGAGCGCGCGGTGATTCTATGTAATGGCAACACCATCCTTCCACAGCATCTTTTGTTAAGCGATAGTTTGTCGGATGGTGCAGTGCCCGCAACATCCAGCCGAGAACCAGAAGAGTTTGAACCAAAATCGCTGCAAGAAATAGAAAGAGAGTACGTTTCTAAAGTCCTGCGCTACTGTGGGATGAACCAGACGAAAGCCGCGAAAATCCTCGGAATTGACCGCAAAACACTCCGCAACAGGATCAGGGAGTTCGGGCTGGGTACGGAAATTGCTGAGACTGCCCCTGATTATGATGAACAGACTCACCGATAATCTCACTGGCTATCTGTCAACAGTGTTAGCGCGTGCGCACTCGGCTCGTGATGAAGCCGATCTGGACGACCTCGCGCGGCGTGTCGAAGCAGAAATACAGAAGCTTCTGGAAAGAGCTAAGAACGAAGAGGCCTCAAGGCTTGCAGCTTGGCTTGCTCACAAGATCAATAATCCTCTTGGGGCAATATCTGGAAGCGCTCAGCTTCTTGGCCGTCGGCTCGAACGAGAGTCTCTCGATCCTGCGGCTTCTGAGAAATGCGAGCACTACGTGCAAAGCATTCGCACTCAGGTAGAGCGCTGCGCAGGGATTATGAACGAGCTTCTGGAAAATGCCAGACGCGCTTGCCAATACACTGTTGATGAGCACTAAGTCGGTGCTAAGCACTGACTATTAGAGACTGGAGTCCCTACGGCTCTTAAGCCAGTAAAATACGCAATGTCAATCCGTGCAGGTATATCACAAAAGCAGACGGCCGGAATGTCCCCCGACCACATCGTCGGTAAGGCTGTGCTGAAGATGGGGCTTCAGGAACTGCAAGAGTATGTCCAACAGGCTTTGACAGAGAATCCAGCCTTGTCGCTTGCCGAAGATACTGTCTGTCTGATTTGTGGATCTGCACTTATCGCTGGTACTTGCATCACCTGTGGCGCCAGTGTTTGCGACGAAACCGAGTTCAGCAAGAACCAGGATGATGAATGGTCGGAAGGGCAGTGGACAGTTGTTGAGCTTCCCGAAGACGACTATGAACCGTTTGCCGCGGTAGCGACGCCGAGCTCGTTGGTAGACCATCTTAAGCAGCAGATTCGCGCTCACTTCGCCGAGAACGATATTGCAATTGCAGAGTTTGTCGTAGATTCTCTGGATGAAGATGGGTATTTACGAGAGCCACTCTTCGATATGGCTGCAAAGTTTGGTTTAAGCGTTCCCCAGTTTAGAGAAGTGCTCGACCAGGTTCAAGAACTCGACCCGCCCGGTATCGCTGCTACATGCCTTCAAGAATGCTTGCTAATCCAGTTAAGGCACTTGGGCGACAATTCGATACCTAAGTCCCGCGCAGAGATGATTATTCAGAAATGCTGGGACGATGTATCGAGGATGAAGCTCGACCACGTTGCGAAAGAACTTGATCTCACCAGAGAGGATGTGCTTTCAGTTCTAGCTTACATACGTGACAAATTGAATCCTCATCCGGCATGCATGTTTACCGATCCCTGGCAGAGAATGGCGCCGCGCCGCGACCCGAAAATCGCACCAGATGTCGTAATCCGAAACACGGAAGCTGGATTCGTGGTAGATATTATCGACCCGATCTCGAGCCGGATTACCCTCGATGAAATGTACGCCAGCCTCTACGCTGAAATGTCGCGCAAGCGGAAGGGGTTTTCGGAGACAGACGGAGCGTGTCTTCGAGAACAAGTCCAGAGTGCGCGTGCTTTGATCGAAGCGCTGGAGTTCAGACACACATCGCTCCGCATCATCGCAGACGAGCTCTTCCGCTGCCAGGCTGAGTTCTTCTCAAAAGGTTCTGCATATCTAAAACCGCTCACCCGCAAAGAACTCGCTGCCAAGGTGGGACTGCACGAATCCACGGTATGTAGGGCGACAGACGGAAAGACAATCCAGCTTCAAACCGGAGAAGTCATTACATTCGATACACTCTTCGATGCAGCGCTTCCAGTAAAAGAGATGGTTCGCAAACTGTCTTTCGAAAGAATCGATGGCAAACCGCTCTCGGACGGACAGATAGCCGAACGCCTGCAATCGGAGGGTATCCAGATCGCCCGCCGCACAGTCGCGAAGTATCGCGATGAAATGCGCGTCCTCCCAGTAGATTACAGAAACCTCTAACCTTCTGTCTTCAACCGCCTGCGACACACCTGTATCTTCCCACACCAAATACCTGGCACAGCAATTGCTGTATAGGGGCTGCCGCATTGCTGGCCGGCGGGAGGTGGATAGAGTATGTCAGGTTTCTTTTCAGATGTAACGACACTAACGCTCATAAAATCACTTGATGGCGTGGCTACAAGGCACAAGGTTATTGCCGATAACATCGCCAATGTGGAGACTCCGGGTTTTACTCGGTCGGATGTATCCTTCGACAACCAGCTAAAGGATGCACTAAAAGCGCCTGGCGAGCGCATTTTGGAGTCTCGCCTCAATACAATTGAGCCCGACATAACGCCGGATACCACCTCGCCGGCACGACCCGACGGCAACAACGTTTCAATCGATAGAGAGATGGCTGATCTCACAAAGAACTCACTTCGATACGAAGCGCTTGTGCAGCTAATCAATCTCAAAGCATCGATGATCAAGACGGCCGTCACTGAAGGGAGGCGCTAAAGTTGAGTAATTTTTCCTCAATAGACATCAGCGCGTCGGGACTTATTGCCCAGCGTACGAGGCTCGACGCCATTGCAAATAACATCGCGAACGCCACCACCACCCGCACGTCTGAGGGCGGCCCATACCGCAAGCAAGAGGTAGTGTTTCGAACCCATTCGGGCAGCTTCAACGAAGGGCAGACCGGGGTGGAGGTAGATGAGGTAATCGTCTCAAACGATCCGCCTAAGATGGTTCACGATCCAACCCACCCAGATGCCGGACCAGACGGATTGGTGGCTATGCCGGATATCAACATCGTCGAAGAGATGGTCGATATGATTTCGGCCACACGTGCCTACGAAGCCAATATCCAAGCGATTGCTTCTGCAAAGTCTATGCAAAGCAAGGCAATTGAAATCGGGAGAATCTAAGCCATGAGAATTGAAGGAATTGGCAGTCAATTCGTACAGAAGCCAGAGATTGTTCGCGCCAAGCCTGCAGGAGAGAGCTTTGGTGATGCTGTAAAAAGTGCAGTGTCGAATGTAAACAAACTCCAGGTAGAAGCCGACCAGTATGCCAGCAAAATCGCGGTTGGTGATCCCGTTGAAACACATCAGGCGATGATTGCTATGCAGAAGGCGAGCATGGCGCTGCAGTTTACAGTGCAGGTAAGAAACAAGATTATCGACGCTTATCAAGAAATAATGCGGATGCAAATATAGCGTCCGTTTGTATTCAATTGCGATATACAGGTGCAGTGAATGGATCAATTCTCTAAACTCGGGCCGGTGCAGGCTCTCACCAAGTTCTGGGGAACGCTAAGCAATACGCAGCGGTTCATAACCACAGTATTCATAGCTACGAGCGTTGTGCTTCTCATATTAGTCTCAGTGGTAGCCACGCGGCCAGGTATGACAGTGCTGTTCTCGGGGCTTCAGCCGAATGATGCGAGCGCAATAGTCGCTAAGCTCCAGGAAAACAAGATTCCGTATAAGGTGGAAGGAACTACCATAAAGGTTCCTTCCAACAGTGTATACGAAACGCGTATGCAGCTTGCGAGCCAGGGGCTTCCTGCAAGTGGCAATGTTGGATTCGAACTGTTCGACAAATCCGGGTTCGGAATGACTGAGTTCTCCCAGCGCCTCAACTACCAGCGAGCGCTGCAGGGCGAGCTCAGCCGAACGATCGATCAGATCGACGCCGTGGCACAGTCGCGAGTGCATATTGCAATCCCAGAAGATCGATTGTTCACTACAGAAAAGCAAGAGCCTTCCGCATCTGTAATCATCAAATTGAAACCGGGTGGCAGGTTGGGTGGTGACCAGGTTGCAGGGATTGTGCGCCTCGTTTCGTCGGCCGTAGAGAGGATGACTCCGAATCGCGTCACCATAGTGGACACCGAAGGCAATATGCTTTCGGAACCGACTGACTCATTAACAGGGGTTGATCCACGTATGAGCTCTTCGCAGTTTCGCCTAAAGACCGAATACGAGCAGCAAGTGCAGCGAAACATCCAGTCGATGCTCGAGCATGCACTTGGTCCGAACAAATCGGTTGTCCGCGTCAGCGCAAAGATCAACTTTGACCGCAAGGAAACCAATAGCGAAACCTACGAACCTGCTGCAACAGGAGAAAAGGGAGTTCTAACCAACGAACAGAGCACACAGGAGACCTACAGCGGCACCGGGAGTTCCATTGGCGGTGTGGTTGGTGCGCGTGCTAACATCGCCGCGAGTGGTGCACCAGTTGCATCGGTAACCCCTTCTGCTGGCAACGGTTATCAGCGAGTCGAAAGCACTGCCAAGTACGAAGTCTCGAAGAAGGTTGAGCACGTGGTAACCGCGCCGGGGCAGGTAGAGAGTATGTCTGTCGCAGTTATGGTGGATGGCAAAGTAGAACGCAGCAAGCTCGGTTCAATACGAAATGTCGTAGCTACTGCAGCCGGCATAGAGCCCACTCGTGGCGACAGAATCACAGTTGAGAGCATTGCATTTGACGACTCTGCAGCGAAGAAAGAAGCGAAGGAACTTGCTTCGCTCGAATCCAAGAGCACCTATCTCTCAATTGGCAAAACAGTTTTAGGCGTGATTCTTCTCTTCGGATTCCTGTTCTTCCTTCGCACTATGCTAAAGCAGATACGAGTTCAAGTATCGGAGCCCACTACGCAGGCGCAGACAGAATCAAGAGAAGAATCAATGATTCCTCCTCAACCGGTTGCCATCGACGCAGCCGCAGCACTCGAGAGTTATGGCACGGCAGAAGCGATGGATTCAGGCGTGCCCGCCGCTGTAGGTGGGTCAGCGACACCGAAACCGCAGGAGGTGGCCAAAGCGCTGCGCTCCTGGATGACTGAACAATAAGATTGGCAGACTAATATGCGAGACATAAACACGCTTACTGGATTAGAAAAGGCAAGCATACTACTGATCTCTATGGGCACGAGTGTTGCTGCAGAGGTGTTTAAGCACTTGGGCGAAATGGAGATTGAAAAGCTCTCTGCCCAGATTATGAAGCTGCGCGATGTTGACCAGGCCACAACCGATGCGGTGATGGCCGAGTTCGAACAGGTCTGCGGCAATATGGAGCAGAGTATGTCTGGTGGCAAAGATTTTGCTGCCGAGGTGCTTCAGCAGGTTGTAGGTGGCGACAAGGCCGCAGAACTCCTCGAAAGAGCTTCCGGGCCCAGTTACGGCAGACCGTTCGAGTCGCTATGGGAACTGGATTCCGGCAGAATCAGCCGGGTTCTTATCGAAGAACACCCGCAGATTATCGCTCTTGTTCTAACAAACCTGCCGGCGGACAAATCAGCTAGCGTGTTGGCCGAGCTTCCTATGGAGACTCAGGCGGAGGTAGCTCACCGTATCTGCCTTACCGACGGAATCGATTCAGAGGTTATTCGTGCAGTCGAAGAGGCTCTGCAAGAGAAGCTCGCGCTCGCCAGCACGCAGACCGCATCGGCGGGTGGCCCGAAGGCACTCGTAGAGATTCTCAACAATGCCACGCGAACCACTGAGCGAAACGTTTTGGAATCGTTGGCAAGCCAGGATCCTGAGGTAGGCGAACAGGTTCGAAAGATGATGTTTGTCTTCGAGGACTTGTCTACGCTGGATGATAGAACGATTCAGGTGATCCTAAGGGAGATAGATCAGGAAGACCTGCGATTGGCTGTAAAGAGTGCGGACGACACCATTCGCAATTTGATGTTCAAGAATATGTCCGAGCGCGCAGCAGAGATGCTCAAGGAAGATTTAGAGCTTCTGACCAACGCTCGCCCAGAGGATATGGAAGCGGCTCAGCAGCGAATAGTGCTTATCGTACGCCGATTGCTGGCAAACGGTGAAGCGGCTCTAAGAAGCGATTCATCGGACGAAGCAAGAGAGCCTGTCGAAGACACAACGATTCTATCCGACGAGCAGCTAGCAGCGCAGATGGCAGCCGAAATGGGAATGGCTGACACACAGACGAGTGAGGAGCAAACAGGTGGGGAGTCTGATCAAGAGCAGCTTGCTGCATAGTCTGGACAGATCACAGGAATACCTAGTCGACACCAAAAGCGAACTCGATGCTGCTCGTCACTACGCCTCTCCAGAGGAAGAGGCTCAATCGATTGTCGATAAGGCGAAGCTCGAGGCTGAAGCCCTGTTGGCGCAGGCGCAGTCGGAGGTCGATAGTATTCGGGAGAAGGCGCATGCAGAAGGCTATCAGGCAGGACTCTCTGCACTCGATGCCGATCGAGAGGCACTGCAGCAGAAGGCAGCCGAGATTGAAGCAGATGCTACGAGTCAGGCCGCATTGTTCTGGCGCCAGATAGAACCCGAATTGCTGAAGCTCTCTGTTGAGATTGCTCGAAAAGTAGTCCGTAGAGAGATCGACGAACACAGCGATTTTGTAATCACAACTGTCCGCGAAGCTATTCGGCAGCTCCGCGATAGGCAGGACTTAAAGATACACGTCAGCCCGAAAGACTATGATCTGGTTCGCGAGCGAAAAGACGAGATACAGAGTTCCAGCGATGGGATCAGAAGTATCGAAGTCATCGACGACCGCCGCATTGACCAGGGCGGTTGTCTAATCGAATCCGGTAACGGGCATCTAGATGCTCGAACAGAGACCCAGATGGGCGAAGCCGAGCGTGCACTATTGGAGGCGGAACGGTATGACAATTCCAATGACACGTCCGAATCTTGAGAAATACCTCCCAATTGTAGGTCGGCTCAATATGATGAAGCTGAACGGAAAGGTCTCTCAGGTAGTCGGTGTCGTTGTCGAGTCGAAGGGTCCGGCTGCGCATTTGGGTGAGATCTGTGAGATTCACTGTAAGCGCAACGAGCCTCCGATTGCCGCTGAGGTAGTAGGTTTCCGCGAGAACACAGTGCTTCTGATGCCACTCGGAGAAATGGACGAGATCGCGCCTGGGAGTGATGTGGTGGCAACCGGCACTTCGCTGAAGGTTGGTGTGGGGCCACAGTTGCTGGGGCGTGTCATAGACGGGTTGGGCAGACCAATGGATAACCTGGGGCTGCTCGAACCCGAGGATAAATGGTTGGCAGCACGAACGCCACCGGCTCCACTCGACAGAAAACGTATTACAGAGCCGCTGTCGTTCGGAGTGCGCGCAATTGACTCGTTGCTTACCTGTGGTAAGGGGCAACGTATTGGCATTTTCGCCGGCAGCGGGGTAGGGAAAAGCACCCTGCTCGGCATGATCGCCCGAAATACACAGGCGGATGTAAATGTCATCGCTCTTATCGGAGAACGAGGTAGAGAAGTCCGAGACTTCCTCGAAAAGGACCTCGGAGAAGAAGGGTTAAAACGATCGGTGGTTGTAGTCGTAACCTCCGATCAGGTCGCCGTTGCAAGGCTTCGAGGCGCGATGGTAGCGACCTCAATAGCCGAGTACTTCCGGGATCAGGGTGCCGATGTGATGCTGATGATGGACTCGGTCACTCGTGTTGCCTGGGCGCAAAGAGAGATTGGCCTTGCGGTAGGGGAACCGCCAACCACTCGCGGTTATACACCATCAGTTTTTGCGCTACTTCCCAGGCTGCTGGAGCGCTCAGGGACTGCGGCGAGAGGGTCGATTACTGGGCTTTATACGGTTTTGGTCGACGGAGACGATATGAACGAACCTGTGGCTGACGCTGTGCGGAGTATCTTAGATGGTCATATAGTTCTTTCCAGGGATCTTGCACATCGCAACCACTATCCTGCCATAGACGTTTTACAGAGCGTCAGCAGGTTGATGCCGGATGTGACGACGGAGGATCACAGAATGGCAGCCGGAAAAGCGCGCGATGTGCTGGCGACGTTCAAATCCGCGGAGGATCTCATCAATATTGGCGCTTACGTCGATGGAAGCAATCCGAGCATCGACTATGCCAAAGCTCATATAGAGTCCGTGAACTCGTTTCTGAAGCAGGGCGTAGCACAGAAGTCGGACTACGCCGACACAGTCGAAGCACTTCAAAATCTGTTTGTGGGTGAATGATGAGGAAGTTTCAATTCGGACTCCAGCGGCTGCTGGACTATAGAGAGATAGTGGAGGAGTCGCTTCTGGCGGAACTGGGAGCGCTGCAGGCCAAGCACGATAACGAGGTGGCTAAATTGGTCAATATGCGGCGCGACAGAGATTTGTTCCGAAAGAGTATGAAGCATCAGTTGTCCGATGGTTCTTCCGACGAAATCAGAGATGCCTACGACTATCTGCAGCAGCTCATTCATCGCTGTGTTGAGCAAGAGCTTCAGGTAAGGCAAGTCACCGAAGAGAAGAATGCCAAGCTTGAAGAGGTAGTAGAGGCCTCGAAAGACCGCAAACTGCTCGAGCGATTGAAGGAACACAAAACGAAACAACACAGAAAAGAAATCAGTCAGCAGGAACAGAAATTCCTCGACGATTTAGCATCAATTCGCTTCAACCGAAGCAGTGAAGCAGACGAATGCCGCGCCGGAGGTGCCTCGTGAGGCTGGATAATCTGCGAGCTGTGAAACAACGCATAGCTGAAATCGAACAGCGGTTTGCAGAACCAATGCAAGCCGGCCTGCCGCCTCATTCTGCCAGTCGCAGTTCTTCCAGATTTACCAGTTTTTTGCAGAATGCAAGGTCGGCAGCCACTGCGAAACAGCCGTGCCCATCTGAGCTCGATGGGATTATCAGAGAGGCCGGTAATAAGTATGGAATCTCTCCAGCGGTCATCAAATCGGTGATACAGGCGGAGTCGGGGTTCAGGCAATCCGCAGTCTCGCGTGCCGGAGCACTTGGACTAATGCAGCTTATGCCAGGCACAGCGCGGGGATTAGGGGTCAACCCGATGGATCCGGTGCAGAACATAGATGGTGGCGTGCGCTATCTCAGGCAGCAGTTGGATCGGTTCAGAAGTCTGGATCAAGCTCTGGCAGCCTACAATGCCGGCCCAGGAGCTGTCATCAAATACGGTGGTATACCGCCCTATACAGAAACGCAGAATTATGTTCAGAAAGTCATGAATAGTATCGATATATTTACGGGAGGGGAGTAAGCAACAACCACTTGTCCCCCCCCCAGAACAAACCGATAAGAAAAGGAGGTAACAACAAGCATTGAATGCAGCAAACTTGGCGCTCAATGCGTGCCTGCCGGAGACCCAGTCGGCCATCATTCTTTTGGGCCAGACAGTCTCTACGACTAACGAAACAGTCTTGCAGGGAAGCGCAGAGAGCCAACAATCAGCCGCACAGGATTTTCAACGGCTGATATTGGGGCTGCTGAGCAAACAGGATGCGAAACCAGATGAAGTAGCGGCCGGACAACAGGAGCCGGAGCAGCTAAAAGAGACAGATTCTAATGCGACTGATGAAGCTCTTTTTTCTGCCGCCCAAGCGGAAATCTTGTTGGGGTCAGTGGGAAATGTGCAGCTATCTTCGGAGACACGGCCCGAAGATAAGCAGCAACTATTAGTTCCCGCATCATCTGCAGAGCATCCAGCCGAGGTCAGCTCGGTTGAGTTGCAGCAGCCAGAACCAGTGCCGCAGCCGGGGCAGGAAGGTGTCATCTCGATACCGGAAGGGGTCACCACTACACCCCCTAAGGAAATCGACGAAGGTATCCTATCCTCGCTTCGTGCCGCGGAGAGCGATCAGTCGGGGTTTGTCTTTGAGCCCGAGGTATCAGCGGAGCAGACAACGTCAACCGTTGCTGCTAACCTGCCGGATTCGGAGGCTGTGAACCAAACCCCATATCCTGTCCTCGAGACTGCTGAATCAGCTCAAACCAACGCAAGCCCGAGCGGTGCACTGCCGCGCGAGACAAACGTTGCTCGGGTGGCAGACAGACCAATCGCAGGCTCCTCGTTGTTGAACGTCGACGAATGGTCGGCAGAGACGCAGGTAAGAGAGGCAGCTAGTGTTGATAAGATCGGAGAATCGTTCCGAACGCTTATCGAAAACACAATCTCTGCTGATGCTCCTGCCGACACATTCGAGTCGGTTGAGCGGCCTAGCGAGGTTCTCACAAGGGAACCGAAAGCTCACGAGACGGCTGTAAACACAGCAGTCGCATCTTTACGTTCTGAGTCACTGTCAGCGGCGGAGGCTGAGACAGTTGCGGGGCCGAATGTCTCACAACCAGTCGATCCCACTCTAAACGCAAAGATCATCAACCAGATAGTACGATCTGCCAAAGTGCAACTCACAGAAGGCCGATCAGAGATGGCACTTCGCCTCGATCCACCGCATCTTGGCAATGTCAACATGAGTGTGACAGTCCAGGAAGGCAGTGTATCGGCGATCATCCAGACTGCTACAGAGTCGGCGCGACAAGCGCTAGTATCCAACCTCGACGGCCTCAGACAATCACTGATTGAGGCAGGGGTTCGGGTGGACTCTATCAACGTGACAATAGGTGGAGATCTGAACCACGGACTGCAGTACCAGCCGCAGGGCCAGCAGTATTCACCGCAGGGACATGTCAGTGTAAATGCACTGCGCACAGATGCTGTTAGCGCAGCAGATGCAGTTCCAAATTCAACTATCGAAGCCGCCAACACTCAGTGGGGAGTGCGGCTCGACTGTCTCGCATAGGAGGAAGATAGCATGCCAGTAACCACTGCTGTAAACGCTAATGTAAACGGGACAATGGCACAGTCTGCAGGTGCACAGCAGACGCCTATGGGGCGAGATGCATTTCTTAAGCTTCTTGTAACTCAGCTTAGAATGCAGGATCCAATGAGTCCTATGGACGACAGAGAGTTCATCTCGCAGCTTGCGCAGTTCTCGACGCTCGAATCAATGCAGAATATGTCGAGCGGAGTAGACACTATCGGTTCTGTGGTCGACAACATGAATATGACTGTCCTGGCTTCGATCAAGAACAACTCTGCATTTGCGGCGTTGAACCTGATCGGTCGCCAAATAGAGGCCACAGACCCATCTGATCCAACCGGAGAAAAAACGCTCAGCGGGAAGGTTGAAGGTGTAAAATTCCTGCTCGACGGCCCGGTTCTTACAGTAAACGGTAGAGACATTCCACTCAGTCACGTAAAGAGTGCGTCGATATCGTAGTCTGTCAGGTGCAGTTGCTGGTACGGTAATTGCTCTCACAGGCGTGCCAAGTCTATAGAGCACATTGAGGTCAAAACAACTGTTTTGGTCTCAGGTTCGGGGTGTTTATCCCCAGACTACAGATAAACGGTGAGAAAATGGTGGACAGAACCGGTCTAATACCGGCAATAAAGCCAAATCCTGTCGGGACTCCGGGAAAACCGGGATCGCCCGTTAAGAATGGAGGGTTCGCAGGGACTCTAGCGCGAGAGACAGAGCGCAGGCAGTTGCTGCAGATCTCTTCACACGCACAAAAGCGCCTCGATTCGTCTCAGGTGCAACTGAGCGAACACGACATCGAGCGTTTGGACGGAGCTGTACATCGAGCTGAACAGAAAGGTTCCAAGCAATCGCTTGTTATGCTCGACGACCTTGCTCTGGTAGTGAGCATCAAAAACAAGGTGGTCATTACAGCGGTTGATGAGGCACGGCAGAAGGAAGGTGTCTTCACCAACATTGACACTGTAGTTATCGCGTAGGGCCGGACCTCGAATGAGGAGGCCCCAAGTGCCAACGTTACCTGGTGGCACAGGCTCAAAATGAGCCAAACGGAGGTCAAACAAGAATGATACAGGCTATGTATAACGGCGTTTCCGGTCTGCGGGCACACAAAACGCAGATGGACGTCATTAGTAACAATATTGCAAACATCAATACCATTGGCTTCAAGTCGAGCGCTGTCTCTTTCAGACAGATGCTGAGCCAGACGATTCGTGGTGCCACTTCACCCAGATCCGATGGACTCGGTGGAATCAACCCAATGCAGATCGGACTTGGAGTGGGTGTAGGGAGCATCGACATCAACCTTGTACAGGGTTCGCTTTTGCCTACTGGAAAATCTACAGATGCTGCGATTGAGGGCAACGGGTTTTTCATCGTAAGTGACGGGCAGGGGCAGTACTTCACGCGAGATGGTTCGTTCCAGCTCGACTCTGACGGCAGTCTAGTAGCTGCAGGCTCGGGTTTGAAGGTTCTCGGTTGGAGTTCTGATCCGACCACAGGGTTCATCGATGACGCCGTTCCGATTTCGGCGTCTTCAACGCTCAAGCTCCCTGTGGGTCAGTTGGCTATTGCAAGGCAGACCGCAAATGTCGCACTCGGTGGCAACCTGAACTCGGCCATTCCGGTCGGTGAATCAGCTTCGGCGAGCCTTTCGGTGTTCGACTCTCTAGGCAAGACTCACAATATCAGTATCACTTTCACCAAGACATCGGCAGATGATACCGGTGCTGTATGGTCGTGGAATGCCACCAGCCCTGATTCCAGCGCCGGTGTTTCTGCAGGTACAGGAACCATAGCTTTCGGTGCAGATGGCCGCTGCACAGCAGGTTCTACTGCGCAGCTTGCTCTGGCTTTGGATGCAGCCAACGGTGCAACGAGCCCGATTCCGATAACGGTCACTCTGCAGTCGGTAACGCAGTACTCGGCTTCAAACGGCGAAAGCACGCTAAAGCCTGTGAGCCAGGACGGTCTGCCGCTTGGAGTTCTCGACGACTTCACCATCTCGAAAGATGGCACCATCGCCGGCACTTTCGATAACGGTATGGTGCAGAACCTGGGTCGGATTGCGCTTGCTCAGTTCAGCAACCCGGTTGGTCTCAGCCGAATCGGCAACAACCTGCTCGCCGAGACCGGTAACTCAGGTCTCCCTCAGGTAGGGATTCCATCGGGTGGAAGCCTTGGACACCTAGCGTCGGGTTTCCTTGAGTCATCGAACGTGGACCTTCCAACGGAGTTCGCCAATATGATAGTTGCACAGCGCGGTTTCCAGGCCAACTCCCGAGTAATTACTACTTCGGACGAGATTCTGCAGGATATCGTCCAACTGAAGAGATAATATGCTGCCTTAGTGCAGCAAAAGTGAAAGATGGGGGGGAGGCGCAGTCCTCCCCCATAGGTCACGACAATGATAGAACTCAGTATGATTAACGGTACGCACGTCGTCTTGAACTCAGATCTTATCGAGTTCATCGAAGCGACTCCAGATACTGTAATCTCACTTTCAAGCGGTAAGAAAGTGATGGTCAGAGAGTCCGTCTCCGATGTCATCGACAGGGTCATAGCGTTTCGGCGCAGATTGGGATCAGACGATCGGGCAGGAGGGCAAGACAATTAGAAGGAGCCAGGGAAGGAAGAACAACGCAATGGATGCTGCAACTCTGCTAGGCCTTGCGCTCGCCTGGGGGGCGCTCTTAGTTGCGCTCTTCATGGAAGGTGGACGGATGCACGACCTGTTCAATCCTTCTGCACTTGTGATAGTGCTCGGTGGAACGCTCGGTGCGACCACTATGGCGTTCTCAATAAAGCAGATGCTCTCGCTGCCGACAATTATCCGTCAAGCATTTATGGACAAGGAGACCGAGGATCTCTCACAGATAATCGGCACTATGGTGAGCTTCGCGCGCAAAGCTCGAGAAGATGGGATTCTCTCGCTCGAGGCAGAGTCGCGGAGGGTTAGCAACAAGTATCTTCAGACGGGCGTGCGTCTTGTTGTAGATGGCACTCCGTCGGAGATGGTAAGGGAGATACTGGAAACAGAAATAGTGTCACTCCAGGAGCGCCACAAAGTGGGGGAAAGCATTTTCTCTACAATGGGCGGATTTGCGCCGACGATGGGGATTATCGGGACTGTAATGGGGCTGATTCATATGCTCTCCAGTCTCGAGGAACCACACAAGATGGGGCCTGCGATCGCTGCAGCGTTTATTGCCACGCTTTACGGAGTCGCATTTGCAAATTTGGTGTTCATACCAATTGCATCGAAGCTCAGGGCGCGCACAACTGAGGAAATCATCGCCTACGATATGATCATTGAGGGTGTGCTCTCTATTCAGGCTGGTGACAATCCTATTATGGTCGAACAGAAGATGCTCGCGTTTTTGCCGCCCAGTGAGCGCAACGCAGTGAAGATACCTTATCGACGACGCAGCCTGAAGACTGAAAAAATCAGGGCAGGAAGCAGGTTCTAGGTGGCAAGAAGGCCGCGATCAACAGCAGGGGACAGGCGTTCACCCGAGAACGAATCTGGCGGTTCGCTCCGCTGGCTGCTCACATATGCGGATATGATCACGCTGCTTATGGCCTTCTTTATAATGCTTTACTCTATGTCTGTGCTAAACACAAACAGTTTTCACAGGGTGGCAGACTCCATTCGCGGAGGTTTCGGCGGACATTCACCAGCGGAGGGAACTGGTGCGGCCGGAGAAAATGAGGATCTCGAAGACTCAACAAACCAGCATGAGCCGGGCGACCTGCCTTGGAAAGCCGTAAGGCACATTCAGAAACTGATAAAGGAAGAAAACCTTGGGAGTGCAGTGCGCTTGAGTGCTGACGAACGAGGGTTGGTCATAACACTGGTTACCGACAAAATGCTCTTTGAGAAGGGGCACGCAGAGCTGACGTCTTCTGCGAAGCACATTATTACTTCGGTAGCCGATGGGTTGAAACTGGTGCCGAATCCGGTCAGGGTTGAAGGGCACACCTGCGATCTGCCGGTCTCATCAGCGAAGTATGCATCTAACTGGGAGTTATCGACTGCTCGCGCAACGACAGTCATCAAATATTTGATCGAGAACGAAGGTATTCCAGCCTCAAGGCTCTCTGCAGGAGGCTATGCAGACAGTAAGCCGGTTGTACAGAACAGCAGCGAGAAGAATCGCGCTCTTAACCGGCGGGTCGATATAGTCATTCTGAGGTCGGGATATCAAGACAACGAAAGGTAAGGCCTTTGAATATGTTACGGAATGTGGCTGGCAGGATTCCAATCAAGTTGGTACTCTTGGTTCTAATTGCTGGAGTGCTCGTTATGGGTGGAATGGCGGTTATGAAGATGAAGGGTTCGAAAGCTCCGAAGAAAGCTGTAGTCTCTGAGGTGAAGCTTGAGGAGTTTGTTGTGAATCTGGCAGACGTCAATGAACCACACTATCTCAAGGTGAGTATCACTTTGGAGGTAGAAGGCGACAAACCGTTCGGTGAGGCAGAGGGTGGACACGGTGGAGAAGCCAGTTCCCCAGAGGATCCCAAAATCAGAGACACTGTCATCGGCATTCTCACCAAGAAGAATTTCGAACAGCTTCTAACTGAAAAAGGCAAAACCGAGTTGAAAGATGAGCTCAGAAAAGGGCTCAGCGCTATTCTTAAGGACAAAGACGGAAGCAAAGTCACCGAGGTGTACTTCACTTCCTTTGCTATGCAATAGGGGTTAGCCCATATGGAACTGTCACAAGAAGAAATTGATGGATTCAAAGACGCTCTCGAGACCAATGCTGTCGAGGGAAGTGTGAAAGAGAAAGAAGTCCGTTCTTTCGATTTCCTTCATCCAGACAAGCTGTCAAAGGTACATTTGCGTGTGCTCCAATCGTTGTTTTCGGTGCTCGAGCGAACGTGGTCTGGCACACTCTCGTCACTGCTCCGGTTAGAAGCCACTGTCACGCTCGATTCCATTGAGCAGGTGCAGTACGGGGCGTTTGCTTCGTCATTGCCGGCGCAGTCTACACTGTCACCTCTATTGTTAGGAGGGCTTCCTGGCACTGGTTACTTCGGAATGCCGGGAGATCTGGCTCTTGCCACTGTTGACAGACTCGCTGGTGGATCGGGTCAGGTGATTGGCGATCTCCGTGAGCTCTCGCAGATAGAATTTAGTATACTCAAACGGTTGCTGGATCGACTGATAGTCGATATTCGCATTGCCACAAAACCCGTATCAGATATCGAATTCGCTATTGGCGATCAGATTGCTTCCTCCACGGATTCTGAAGTCGGTGAGGAAGAGATGTTTCTTGTTGTCGGCTTAAGCTGGCAACTTGTATCAGAGACTTACAAGGTGGCACTTGCCATTCCCGTAGACTCTCTGGACTCCATCCGGGAGTTCCTCACACCGGAACACTGTATGCAATCGAAAGCGTCCGAAGAGAGTGCACCAAAGACCCTGGCATCAGAATTGCTGGGGGGTGTTAGGGTCGAGGCCGCAGTTGAGCTGGGCCGGGCTCGGGTGAGTATGAGCGACGTCGCAGGACTTGGTATTGGCGACGTCATTATGCTCGACCGGTCTGCAAGCGATCCCCTGACAGTTACTGTTCAGGAAAAGAAGAAGTTCAACGGGCGTCCGGGTCTGGTTGGCAACAAAATGGCCATACAGATAACGGAGAGTTTGACTGAAGCCGTGCCACCACAGCCAGAACAAGAAAAGGAGGCGCCCGTTCCCGAAGTAGCCTAGGAGGTTAGTTAAGTGGAAGATATGGGCGCAGCAGTCGATCAGTCCTCTGCACAGGAGCCAACCGGTACAAGCGTGCAGCCAGCACGTTTTGCTCCATTAGAACCAGGGTCTAATAATGCTTCACAGGGCACAATGGACCTTCTCATGGATGTACAGCTCGAGCTCAGCGTAGAACTGGGGCGAGCCACTCTACCAGTGAAGGACGTACTTCAGCTTGGTCCGGGTTCCGTTGTCGAACTCAACAAGCTGGGCGGTGAAGCAGCGGACATCCTCGTGAATGGCCGCCTCATTGCGAGGGGAGAAGTCGTAGTTGTCGATGAAAACTTCGGCATTCGCGTCACTGAGATAATCAGTCGCGGAAATGGCGTTATTCCAGGCTACTAGAGGGTGTCGGCGATGTACAGAAAATCCCCCATCCTTGCAATAGCTGTGTATTTTTTCCTCACTGCCTGTGCTTGCGTCTACGC
Organism: uncultured bacterium; assembly: GCA_964497515.1. Taxonomy (GTDB): domain Bacteria; phylum Armatimonadota; class UBA5829; order UBA5829; family DTLH01; genus CAZCCV01. Next base: position 49,456 of record CAZCCV010000005.1, read on the forward strand.
GCAAAGTGGCGAGATACAGGTGGTGGAAAAACGCGTGCACGTGGTTCAGAAGGGCCAAGTGAGCGTAGAAATAGGAAAAAAGCACGGGCTGTCTCTGGAAGAACTTGCTAAGCTGAACCCAGGGCGTGATCTAAAGAAGCTGCAAATCGGTGATGAGTTAGTAGTTGGCGAAAAGCCGGTGGAGAAGACTCAGCCAGCAGTGCCTCAAGCGGCTCCTGTGAAGCAGGAAGCGAAGGAATCTTTCAGCTCTGAGGCAAAGCCATCAACACCTGCCAGCAGACCCGACAAAATAGCACTGATGGAGGAAATGGAGCGCAACCCGCCGCCAGCCAAAACTGAGCCAGGCACTGCGGTAACAGCGTTCGATGTCATACTCAAGCTAGCTATTGTTGTGGGGCTCGCTTACATTGTTCTACTCGGTTACAAGAAGATCTCAGACAAGCAAGACGCCTCACCACGACTTCACCGCAATATGCGTGTGGTCGACGTAATTCGACTGTCTAATACCAGCACCATTCATCTGGTGGAAATCGAAGGCAAAAAGCTCTTGATCGGCAGTTCTGCCAACCAGGTCAATCTGCTTAGTGAGTTTGAGCCTATTACCGAGCAGACATTGCCCTCAGAAGCTTCAGAAGAGTCATCGGAACCAAAGACAGCTTCTACCGAAGGGAAGTTTGCAGATTATCTCCAGAAATACTCTGCGGAACCGTTCAAGAATACCCCAGCCGGCAGGATCGCCGGACTTTTGCGGGATGTTACAACCTATTTGCAGGAGCGAAGACGTAAACTGTCCACGGAAGGCGTGAAAGGTGCGAACAACGCTGATGCGCCGTAGTGTAATACTGCTTTCCACAATCATAGTTATCTTCGCTGCAGTATCGTTGTGTGCTGAGCCAATAGTTCCAAAGCTGGATATTGGCGTTCAGACGTCAAAAGGGCCACAGGATATATCGGTGAGCCTGCAAATACTACTTGTACTGACGGTACTTTCGCTTGCGCCGGCGATGCTGATAATGCTCACATCGTTTACGCGCATCGTCATCGTGCTGGCCTTCACACGAAGCGCATTGGGAACGCAGCAAGTCCCGCCGAATACAGTGTTAGTCGGTCTTGCGCTATTTCTCACATTCTTTACCATGGCTCCCATCTGGAGTCAAGTGAACCAGCGTGCATTACAGCCTTATATGCAGAAGCAGATTGAGTTCGACCAGGCTGTAGACAGTGCATCGGGACCCGTGAGAGATTTCATGTTCTCACAGGTGCGTGAGAAGGACGTAGCGCTGTTCATCAGCCTTGCCCACATCGAGCGACCGGCGACAGAAGCCGATGTGCCGACTTACGTATTGATACCAGCATTTCTCATAAGTGAGCTCCGCACAGCGTTTACAATCGGGTTTCTCATATTCATCCCATTCCTAATCATAGACATGGTAATAGCCGTAACTTTGATGTCGATGGGTATGATGATGCTTCCACCCGTAATTATATCTCTGCCATTCAAGATACTGCTCTTTGTGCTGGTTGACGGATGGCATCTTATCGTAAAGAGCCTGACTCTCAGTTTCCATTGAGGTAACCAAAAATGACAGATGCAGTAGTATTGGAAGTATTACAGCGGGCACTGTTCCTGGCGGCAACAATATGTGCCCCGGTTCTCGGCTTCGGTTTGGTTGTCGGGCTCATTGTAAGCATTTTTCAAGCGGCGACACAGATTCACGAGATGAGCCTTACGTTCATTCCTAAGATCATCGCTGTTGGGACGGCGCTTGCAATTTTCGGGCCGTGGATTGTGCGACAGGTTGTCGGCTATGCCGAATCACTCCTTACCAGCATTCCCAGTATGATCAAATAAATGGATCTTGCATCTCTCGGAATACAGCGAATAGAGGTCTTTATACTGGTTCTGGTGCGAACTGCCGGAATATTCACACTCGTACCTTTGTTTGGTTCTAGCCAGGTGCCTGTACAAGTTCGTATAGCTATTTCGATTGGACTTTCACTAGTATTTGTTCCAATGTGTATGGTATCCTCTCCGACTGTGCTTGCAGTGGATGTTTTTCCGATGGCACTTCTTATTTTCAAAGAGGCCTTCATCGGAATTGTAATAGGCTTCGTCACCATACTGATATTCGCTGCAATACAGAACGCGGGAGACCTAATTGATATGAACGCCGGTTTCAGCTTTGCTGCGATGCTTGATCCGGTCAACGGCTCGCAGACAGCGATTTCTGGGCGACTACATCATATGCTTGCTGGATTGCTGTTCTTTGCGACAAATGCGCACTATATCCTGCTTTCCGGGTTATCGGATAGCTTCAGGTTGATACCTGTGGGAGAGATATCTCTGCATGCATCGGTATCCAACGGTGTTTTCAGTCTGTTTGCTGCGCTATTTGCTGTTGCATTGCGTATTGCAGCACCGGTTATAGTTGCGGTATTCCTTGCGGATGTGGCGCTTGGAGTAATAGCTCGAGTCGTTCCACAGATGAACGTTATGATTTCCGGGTTTCCGATCAAACTGGGCGTCGGCATAGCTGGTATGATAATTGCTCTTCCCGTAGCGGTCGCTATGACAAGGAGCACGCTGGCGGACATTTACCCGAGCACGATGGATGTGTTGCGGGCGCTTGCTGGTTACTAAGGAGATGAGTTTTGGCATTTGATGACAAGACAGAGGCAGCGACTCCCCGCAAACGGGAGGAAGTCCGAAAAGAAGGGCGAGTTGCAAAAAGTACTGATCTTGTGTCGGCAGTGGGGCTGTTGGCATCGCTGGCGCTTCTGAAGTCTGCGGGCCCGTGGATAATGTCCGGATTGTCAGATTTATTCCGACATTCTTTTACACACTTGCACAGTCAGTCGGTAGGCGTTGACAATCTGTCCCAGCTTGCAGCGGACTATGGAACCAGGTTCTTCAAGCTGTGTGTACCAGTGGCAATCGGGACAGCGGTAGTGGGTTTTACCGCTAACGTGATGCAAGTCGGATTGAAGGTAACGCCAAAAGCGATCGCGCCGATGTTTAACAGGCTGGATCCTTTTAAGGGTGTAGCCAGACTGGTGTCGGGCAGATCGTTTTTCGAGGTGGTAAAAGCCACAGCAAAGATATGTGTTGTGGTCTATTTCATCTATTCGTTTCTGAAGGCGCAGTATCCGGCGATCATTGATATCGGAACAATGTCGGTGCAGGATATGGCCGCCACTGCGGGGCAATTGTGCTGGGCCCTTATGATGAGAGGGTGCCTGGCTGTGCTGGTAATCGGTGTTGTGGATTACATTTACCAGCGGTTCTCGTTCGAAAACAGTATTAAAATGACCAAGCAAGAGGTCAAAGACGAGTACAAGCGTACAGAGGGAAATCCGGAAGTAAAGGGTCAACTGCGAGCCAGGCAGCGGGCAATGGCACGCAGACGAATGGTCACCGAAGTGGCAAGTGCCGACTTCGTTCTCACGAACCCTACTCATTACGCGGTAGCTCTCAAATATGATGCGGAGACTATGTCTGCGCCTGCCGTTGTAGCGAAGGGGCAGCGCCTTCTCGCGCAAAAGATCAAGGAGATTGCGGCTCAAAACGGGGTTCCGGTAATCGAAAACCCACCGGTCGCACGACTTCTTTACAAGACAGTTGAGATAGGGCGGCAGGTTCCGGAAGAGCTTTATCAGACGGTTGCCGAGATTCTGGCTTATGTTTATCAACTCGGCAAAAAAGCGGGAGCACAGGCAGCATAAGCTGCCTGCACGCTGCCATTTGAGATTCGGACAGGTGTAACATTGTCAGTACCGAAAAGACAGACGACGCTTTCAGCGCTCACCAGACATACCGACATCCTAGTCGGACTAGCAGCGGTAGTGATCATCGGAATGATGATTATGCCGATGCCTCAATGGCTGCTGGATATACTGCTGACGCTCAACATTACGGCGTCGCTTACAATTCTGTTAGTCACCGTTTACACAGTCCATCCGCTCGAGTTCGCTTCTTTTCCTGCGACACTGCTCGTTACAACGCTTTTTAGACTGTCACTCAACATCAGCGCGACAAGACTGATTCTCCTTCACGCGAATGCTGGCTCGGTAATCGGAGCCTTTGGTTCGGTTGTCGTCGGAGGCAACTACGTTGTTGGTGTTGTCGTATTCATTATCCTTGTTATCGTCCAGTTTGTAGTCATCACGAACGGAACAGGGCGTACGGCAGAAGTCGCAGCGCGCTTCACACTCGACGCTATGCCCGGTAAGCAGATGGCTATCGACGCCGATCTAAACGCTGGAATCATAGATGAGAGAGAGGCTCAAACCAGACGTAAGCTGATAAGCCGCGAGGCTGACTTCTACGGAGCTATGGACGGTGCCAGCAAGTTCGTCAAAGGTGATGCAATGGCGGCGATTATTATGATCGTCGTCAACATTTTGGGCGGGTTTCTGGTTGGTATTCTGCAGAGGAATATGGATCTTATGCAGGCTTTGCAGACATATACTCTGCTTACAGTGGGGCAGGGGTTGGTTACTCAGATACCGGCACTCCTCGTATCTTCTGCAACCGGTCTTATGGTGACTAAGTCGGCATCCGAAAGCAACCTCGGAGACGATATTACTCGGGAGTTCTTCTCTCAGCCAAAGGCTCTGATGGTCACAGGTGGGGTTTGCGCGCTGATTATGCTGGTTCCAGGGATACCGAAGCTTCCATTTCTACTTGTGGCGGTGGCTTCGTATCTGTTTTCAAATATGCTGAAACAGGGCGTCAAAGGAAAATCCCCAGCAGATACACAGAGTGCTCCGGAGATTCCAAAGCGCCCAGAATCGATGACCGATCTGCTCACAGTTGACCCGATCGAAGTCGAGTTAGGTTACGGTCTGATTCCGTTGGCCGATCCGAAGCAGGGCGGAGATTTGCTTGAACGCATTACAGCGGTTCGCAGAATGGCTGCCTCTGAGCTCGGTTTGCTGGTTCCTGCAATCAGGGTGCGTGACAATTTGCAGCTCAAGCCGAACGATTATAGTGTGAAGCTGCGGGGGCTCGCGATAGCGGAAGGCGAGATTTATCCCGGACAGGTGCTCGCAATGAACCCCGGAACTGCCGCTCCAGAGATGCGTGGAATCGAGACAGTAGAACCCGCTTTCGGTCTGCCTGCAACGTGGATATCCGAAGCCCAGCGCGCGGAGGCGGAGATGTCCGGCCATACGGTAGTGGATCCACTCACCGTACTGATTACGCACATGACGGAGATAATCCGAAAACACGCGCCGGAGATTCTTACACGGCAAGATACTCAAACGCTCATCGATAACCTTAAGCTGCAGTCTCCGTCGGTAGTCGAGGAGCTGGTTCCACAGTTGCTCGGTATTGGAGATGTGCAGAAAGCACTTCAGGGGCTGCTGGCAGAACGAGTCTCCGTTAAGGATTTGGCGACTATTTTTGAAGCGTTGGCCGATGGTGCTCGTCTTACGAAAGACACCGATGCTCTAACCGAATACAGCAGGCAGGCACTGGCTCGACAGATCACCAAGCAGCACCAGTCACCCGATGGTGTGGTGCGGGTGTTCGCACTCGACCCTGGTGTGGAGCAAGTAATTGCTGATGGTTTGAGGCAGACCGATGTAGGCGTTCAGCTTGTCCTCGACCCGCAAACGGTGCACAGCATTCTAGAAGCCACAAAAGATCAGGTAGAACGCGCCGCTGCAGCAGGACTTCAGCCGGTGGCATTCTGTTCGCCGAGGGTGAGATTATACTATCGCCGACTTGTAGATCGTATGATCCCCACTCTGGCAGTATTATCGTACAACGAACTTAGCTCTGGCGTTAAGCTGGAGACCATAGGAATGGTAAGTTTAGCAAATGAAAATCCTGCGGATCAAATCCCACAGTACGCATGAGGCGTTAGCTGAGGCGCGCAGGCAGCTTGGTGACGATGTTACAGTGTTGCACACCAAGCGCTGCATTGAGCCTGGGCCGCTTGGGGTCGGACAGACAGAGTCTGTTGAGATACTTGTCGGTGTTGACACTCTCCCCTCTGCTCCTGTTGGGCGAGCAGCATCCGTTGTGCGAGAGGCCGCAGGAACAGATCTGGGAAGAGTTGCAGAACAGATATCAGATATTCGCGAGACCTTAGCCAGTTTGAAGGCTGGCCGGTCAGTGGTCTGCGCTGAACCGTCACCCGTTGCACAGCGATTGCAAAGAAATGGGGTGTCGAGTTCAATCGCCGAGCTCATCGGTAATCAGTACAAGTCTGTTAATGATTCCATAGCAATCATTAGCGATATAGCCCGTCGAATCACTGTTTCAGGGGCGATAGACTGCGCAAATCAACAGGCGAGAGTTGTTCTTGTGGGGCCTACCGGGGTGGGGAAGACTACCACAATTGCGAAGTTGGCTGCCGAGTATACTCATTTGCACAAGAAGAAAGTGGCGTTAATCACACTCGATACCTATCGTATAGCTGCAGTGGAACAGCTTGCCACTTACGCGAGAATTCTGGGCATTCCACTTGAGACGGTGCTATGTCCGGAGGATGCTGATGCCGCGATTAGAAGGCACGCCGACAAAGATCTGATATTGGTTGACACCGTCGGCAGAAGTCAGAGGAATAGAGCCGATCTGGTGGAGCTTGCTGTCTTCGTGCGGGCGACGAACCCGACTGAGACGCATCTTGTGGTTGCAGCGACTTCGAGTGCAGTAGTGCAGAAAGAGGCCGTCGAATGCTTCCGGATGCTCAACGCTGAGGGAATCATTCTCACCAAGTTAGATGAGACACCGCAGTCCGGGTGTATCCTGGATCTTGCGGCATTCTCACTTATGCCCTATTCCTATGTGACTTTCGGTCAGGAAGTGCCAAGCGACATTTCCCTAGCTGACAGTGACCGGTTGGCCAAGCTCGTTTGGGAGGGGATGCCGTGATCGATCAAGCATCTAAGCTGAGAGAAATGATCGCGGGCCAGAGTGTGTTCGTTGAACGCATTGGAATCAATCGAAAGAACGGAAAGCGTGCGCACATCTTGGCAGTAACGAGCGGCAAAGGCGGCGTCGGCAAAACAACCGTAGCCGTCAACCTGGCCATACTGTTGGCAGAGCAGGGGCGCAGTGTGCTTCTGGTTGACGCCGACCTTGGGCTTGCAAATGTGGATGTAATTCTTGGACTGGATACGCCGCGACACATTGGTCATCTGATGATGCCAGATTTTGATGCAAGCGATGTTGCTGTAACTGGTCCGGCTGGGATTAAGGTCATCTCCGGCGGAAGCGGTTTGAAAGAACTGGCCGATGCGGGGGCTACTGAGCGCCGGATTCTTATGGACAAATTAACCAACTACAGCAACGACTTCGATTTTGTCGTAGTCGATACCAGCCCAGGAATCGGGTTCGATACTGTCGGTTTCCTTGAGTGGGCCGACCAAAGGCTCGTAGTCACAACTACCGAGCCGACGTCGTTGCGAGATACGTATGCGCTGATCAAGACAATCGATCGTCGATTGCCCGACGCTCAATTTGAACTTTTGATAAATGTGGCATCTACAGCGGAGGCTGCTGCTGCGGTATCGGTGTTAAACGATATGTTGAGAAGGTTTCTCGGCAAGGAGTGCAACAGGTGGCACGGAGTAGTCCGCGACCCCGCTGTTCCCAAGTCAGTATGCGCAAGACAGGCACTAGCCGTTACGCTCCCGAGATGCCCAGCGATTGTCTCTTTGAGGGAATTGGCAAGATCAGTTGACAGTTTGGCCATAAATGCAGAGCGAAGCTGCGTACAAGAGGAGGATGGCTGTGCTGTGGCGAGCAGGACATCAGGACGATAAGACAGTTCTCAAACTGGTGCGGGTGAACGATCGCGTGCAGGTGCGCGTGTGGAACAAGGGTTACTTCACACGAATCGAAGATATCAGGTCGAATGATATCTGCATCTCGGCGCCACTCAACAAAGGGAAACTGGTATGGTTGCGCCAGGGAATGGAGATTCTGCTTAACATAATACAGGTAAACGGACTCAGGCAGTTCTCAGCCACTGTAAAATCCATTGAGAACAACAGGGTGCCAATGGTTGTGCTCCACAAGTTTCGTGATAAAGGCATTGTGCAGCAACGCACTTATCTGCGCGTTTGCGACAAACTCCCTGTGAGATTTCGACGCGAAGCCGGCAATGAGGGGTGGAGTGGCTGGAAGCACAGTAATACAATCGATATATCGGGTGGTGGGCTGAGCGTTGCCGCGTCCGATGCGTGGCTCCTTGCTCCCGGTGACCTTGTGGAGGTCGATGTAATAATGCCTGAAGAGAGTGCTGTTCGAGGGGTGGCACAGGTTGTTCGCACAGGAACAAGTCTTCTGGCAAGCAAGAAAACCGAAATCAACCTAGCGTATATCCAGATTGATGAAGATGAACAGAAACGACTCGACGGGTTTGTAACTCGACGTAGAGCAGAGCTTGCCAAGCACAAAACGTCGTTTGTGGTCTGCGACAGTGTAGATATATCTTATCGTCCGTCGGGGCACGAACGATGGAGCGAAGCGTGCGCATACGATATGAGCCGAGAGGGCTTTCGGATGATTCTTAAAAACACAGCCGGGCTTGAGGAAGGGATTGAACTTGAAGCTGTGCTCGCGATTTCTGGCCAGTCGAAGGTGAACGCAGTCTGCAAATTGCTGTGGATTCGCCCAGCAAAAGACAACACTGAAGGCAAATACAAAGCCGGTGTAAGATTCAGAAGCATCCGGGGCAGTGGTTCTCGAATAATAAATGAGTTCCTGTTAAAGGCAGAAGAAGGCAAGCATAAGGCAGCTTAAGCAATAGATAGCAGGTATGAAATGAAGGGTTTCTGGCAGCTAATTAGTGCAATGATATCGCTTACAGCCTTTGTAGTCATCGGTGGACTGCTGTTGCTGAAGGGCGAACCCATCGATCAGGTGGGGTTGAGGGCAGTTGCTGCTGCTTTTGTGCTTTGGATCGTACTCGGCACTCTTGGAAAGATTCTAAGCTTTACCGCTTCGGCGGGAAGACCAGATGAAACACTCGATGAATAGTAATTCCATCGTCGGAGGATGCAAGAAATGAGCAGGTTGGATGATTGCTGGCGGAGGTATAAGCTCCACGCGGATGCAGATGCCCGTCAGCAGATCATACTCACATACTCATACTTGGCCAAATACGTAGTTGACCGGATGAATCTGCGTCCCAACTCGGTCATCAGTCACGACGATCTTATCAGCCACGCCATAATGGGTCTGATTGATGCTGTAGAGAAGTTCGACCTGGAAAAGGGTGTTAAGTTCGAAACCTACGCATCTCTGCGTATGCGCGGAGCAGTTTTAGATGCGCTCAAGTCGATTGATTGGAAGCCTCGTTCGGTTCGCGCTTCCGAACAAGATTTGCGTAATGCGTTTGCAGAGCTCGAAGCTGAATTGCAGCGTCCTGCCACAGATGAGGAAGTAGCGCGTTCGCTCGGTATCAGCGTAGACGCATTAAATAACGCGCTTGCGGACATAGGGCAGTCGGCTCTGTCTTCCCTTGAAGAGATTATGCTTTACGGGGAAGATGGCGATAGTGTAACAGGGTTGCCCGGAGGTGATCCATCCTCCGATCCGGCAATTGCTGCATTTCTCTGTGAACGAACCCGGCTGCTGGCGGAGGCGGTCGATACGCTTCCCGATAAAGAAAAACTCGTAGTCAGTCTGTACTATAAAGACGGGCTGACACTTAAAGAGATAGCGGCAGTACTGGGAGTGTCTGAATCACGGGCCTGCCAGATTCACTCAAAAGCTATGGTGCGGCTTCACGGCAAGCTCGCCAGACACAGGGATATTCTCCTCGCTGCCGCGTAGCATCTAGGGGGGATGCAATATGGATGTTCGAGCTGCTGAACAGCGCACACTCACAACCAAACGGCTCGAATTCGACAGGACTAGACCTGTCAAGCCGAAGGAGCACACAGTGCTGGACGACCGTTTGATTGCTAGAGAGGCTTCTGACGACACTGAGGAAAAGAAGGAGCGTGAGGACTCCTTCGAACAAACGACTGAGACACAGGATACCGAAACCGAAGAGACTTCTTCCGCCGGTTTTGACAGCAAAGACGGCGGTGACGATAGCTCTTCTGGTGGCCAAATCCTGGATGTTAGAGTTTAGTCTTTTTTGGAGCAACAAATGTCAAACTGGTGGTTTGTCTTTGCAGTCATAATGATGGTAGTTCTCTCGAGTGGAGTTGTGCTAGCACTCACCGTAGTGCGTGTCGCACTGGCACAGCGAGAAAGAGAGACGTTGACAATGACCGATCTTACAGCTATCGAAGAATCAGCTATGCTTCTGATCGATCAACTGAAGTCTGAAGCCGACAGAGGCATAGTCGAACTCGACAAAAGATGCGCTGTACTAAAAGAGTTGATTACTGAAGCAGATCGTCGATTGCTTGCGCTAAAAGAAGCAGTTGTAAGCATTCCAGCGAAAGAAGAAGCAGTGAACCTCGAGTGTGGATTGCCCGCCATAGGTGATAGAGGGCGGGTAATTGCTTTAGCGGAAGGCGGTTTGAATAGCGCTGAGATTGCGAAGATCACCGGACTCGACTGTGCTGAGGTGAAGCTTGTCCTTAGCCTCAGCAAATTGCCTGCAAGCTGATTCTCTTTTCTCAAAAGAGGAAGAGCCGCCATCATCTGGCGGCTCTTCCTGCGTACTTTCGGTTATGCTCCCGGCACTATCTAAGCAGTTGAAGCAGGGCCTGCGGGGCCTGATTCGCTTGAGTGAGCATTGCAGTGCCAGCCTGCATCAGGATCTGGTTTCTGGTGAAAGACACCATTTCCTGGGCCATGTCAGCGTCTCTGATTGTGCTCTCAGATGCTGCGATGTTCTCTTTGGCAACTCCGAGCGACTGAATGTTGCTCTCGAGGTCTCTCTGAATCGCACCAAGATTGGCTCGTTGCGTGGATACAGTGCTAATCGCTTCGTCAAGTGCAGTGATCGCCGCCTCAGCGTCATCCTCGACATCGATGTCATCAATGCCCAGTTCGTCTGATGCGGCAGAAGCGATTTCAACATCTGTGGTCTGACCAGCGTTAGAACCGATCTGGAACACCAGCGCCTCATCTGTAGCGCTGCCATCCAGCAGCTTGACGTTGCCGAACTGGGTGTTCGAAGCGATTCTGTCGAGAGCTGCCAACGACGAACTAACCTGTGCTTGGTCGGCCTTCAGTGCGGTTTCGTCGTTTACACCGGCGTTGGCTGCGTGCAGCGCAAGGTTGCGCATGGTGCGAAGCAAGTTGTGAACCTCAGAGAGGGCGGCCTCAGCAGTTTTGATGAGGTTAACCGCATCACTCGAGTTGGATATAGCCTGTCCAAGGCCTTCCACCTGAGCTCTCAGGTTCTCGGAAATCGCCAGACCTGCCGGGTCATCGGAAGCTCTGTTGATTCTGTAGCCAGAAGACAGCTTCTCGATTGATGATCCGAGAGCGTGGTCTGTGTTCTGCAACTGTCTGTGTGCATTCAGAGCAGCCGCATTCAGGTTAATTCTAAGAGACATACGTTTCCTCCTTGAGATTTGACCCCACCATCAAGTGGGGATTGAGGCATCTTGCCTCCCTTTTGTTCTTCCCTACACGAGATAGGTTGCTGACACAGCAGAATTACCAGTTTTGCCAGTATCATGTATTTTTACCGGTTTCTGCCATATCCTTGTCACTCAGATTTGTTTTCAGTCATTTCAGATAGCTCTATGGCTCGGTTGTATGCACCTTCGGTCACTCGGCCTGGTGCGCAAATTGTGTATCATTTCTAGGCGGATGTGTATCGGTGCGTCACATTGAACTGCTTCGGAAAAGCAAATCCGTCGCCCATCCGATAAAGATTGCTCGGGTCGCTTCTGAGTTTTTGTCCGGACAAAGGCGAAAGCAATAGCGATTGTTGCAAGTGAAATAGAGACGGGATACACTCCCCAATTCGTGTCACTGTCTACGAGAGATACCACTTCGGTCGACGCCCACGCAGTGGCATACGGACGTTTCTCCTGCAGCACACCTATATCGTTGTTGATCATTCGGTTGGGTGGAGCAGATAGTGCGTGCATAGCAGAGACCACCACACCCTTATAAACCTGGTTCCGCCAGTCCTCGGGTTTGTCGGGAGAAGTTTCAACAAGAATGGAAGCGATACCGCAGTCAGTGAACCATCTATGTGCCATACGCTTATCCGCCTGCTTGCTGTAGTGCGTCAGTTGAATGCTGATACTCTTTCCGCTAAGACTCGTCACGATAGACTTCGCCAGCATACGAGCTAGCCTCTCTTGGGAGCGATGCCCAAACGATGCCATCTCGAGGCAGTTGGGTCTATAGGTATCACCCTCTACCCATTCGTGCTGGTCAATTAGTACGTGTGGACGGAATTTGTTGATGAACTCAGTAACTGCTTCTGTCTCTGGTTGTCTGGAATTGGCCCAATCTCGATTCAAGTCGAAGCCTCTGGCGTTGTCTCGCTTTCGCGCTACAAACCCATCGGGATTGACGGTGGGGATAAATGCCACCAGCACATTCTGAAGAGAATCTCGCTGGTCGTTTTTCATACTCTTGATCAAATCCAGAGCGACATAGACGGGAAGCGGTTCGTCGCCGTGTTGTCCGCAGAGAACAAGCAAGCGGGGGCGACTATCATTTTTGAGCTGGTCTTCGAGTGTGCCAGATTTCGGATGCCGCAGGCCAACTATCGCAGCAAATATGGGTCTACCTTCTGCCGAATGGCCAATTGTAGTAACCAAAGCTGAGCCGCGTGCTTTTGCTTCCGACAATCGGTCGACAACCTCGGTATACTCATCCGGTTGAGCGCACAGTCGGCCAGCTAGCGCAGCAATGGTAAGCGCCATCAATAACGTTATCATTCCCCGCACAGGTATGCGCGTCATAGCACTACAGCCTGCTGTCTAGAAATTTTGCCTGTTGCTCGGTATTTCCTTGTCCGCGATACGCCTTCATCACTCTGCTTCCGCAGTACAGCTCGAGCAGATCTGTTCGGCATTCTTCTAGTTCATTGGTAAGAACAGATTCGCATTCCTTCTGTTTATCTATAATCTGCTGCTCACGTTCGGTTAGTTCACCCAGCATTGCTGAGAGTTCCGGATCACTCTCTTCTTTGCCTGTCAGAGTGTCCGCAAGCCGGCTCGCACACTTGCTGGCGATTTCACAAGCTTTGGTGCGTTCTTGCATTTGAACAGCAATCCCGTTCATGTCGGACGCTCGGATCGCTGTTAAGAGCTCTTCAGTCGATTTATCAAGGCTGACAAGCGCCGCAAGATAGTCGCCAGCCACTGGTTTTAGATCGAGAGTCGAGTTATTCATTATGCTGCCTTAGCGTAAGCCATCGGGGCGCCACCCGTTCGAACAGCGAGTTCAGCCTCCGCCCAGGTTTCGCGCATCTGAATCAGCATTTCGATGGCTTCTTCGACGGCTGCCGCATCATCTTTGATGTTTGCGTAGGTCAACCGGTCGAACATAAAGGTGTATATGTTTTCAAGGCTATCTGCAAGCTGAGGATCTGCCCCACGGTTCAGTGTTGCGACGAGTTCAAGCAGAATATTCTGCACCTTTCGGATGTTTGCACTCTGTTCGTCCAGCTTTTTGGCATTCATCCTCTCGAGGGCAACTCTCGCAAATCTGATAGCTGCATCGAACGACATCACCAAGAGCTTGCCTGGTGTTGCAGTAGTGACCTGGTTTTCTTGATACTGGTTATACGGGTTATTCACCGGCATTTGGCTTCCTGCCTCTCATCCATTCCTTGATTCTATTTCTTGGATGCGTTCCAAGAACTCACCATACCCATAATGTAGTCGCCTTGGCCTTTCAGCCTTCCCATTGTCGATTCCATTGCGGCGAACTTTCGGGAGAGGTATTCTTTTCGTGCCTCAAGTCTGGTTTCTGCTCGAGCAATATCATCGCTCAAAGATTTGATCTGATCATTAATCAATTTCTCTGCGTTCTCTGCGATTCCGGTGCCGGGCAGCGTAATGTAACTCAAGTAATCGGCGAGCTGTGCCGCCACTCCCTTAGTGAGAGTCACTGTGCCATAGTCGCCGGGTTCGGTTGCTGCAATACTGAGCACCAGCCCGTCGGTCCTCGCATTTCCGGCTTTGCCTGTAAGAGTCTGCCCGCTGCCCACGGCTTCTTCGCCATTTATAGTCCCGGCCACGTCTGTTCCGGCAGCGCCTGTGCCTGTTCCGGATTCACCAGAAGCGTCTTCGTGGGTAACCAGCGTCGTTCCGAACCCCGAGGCTCCAGTACCCTGGTTGGATACATCAGAGATAACACTTACAGCGCCATTTGAACCGTAGCTGGTGCGAGTAAGAGTGACAAAGCTACCCGATCCAGTGCCATCGGCATTGGTTAAGCTTGCCTTCACTTTTGTCTGTGATGAAAACTCATTGATTCGCGAGACAACTTGTTCTGCAGTCATACCGGCAGTAAGCTCAATGTTCTTACCGTTGATAGTCAGCGTTTCGTCCTGCTCAAGGACGTCGCTCTGGGCGACTCCTGCTGTCACCCTGGCTTGAGTGGCAACGGCTGTGATATGAACTGCGTAACCTATCTGATTTCCTTCAGCGTCGATATCGGTCGGTTTTGAGTTCGACCCACTCATTATCACAGTGACAGCGCTGTTGGAGCTCTCTCCTACCGAAGCGAAAAGGTTCCTCACGCTGTCCAAGTCATCCATAAGCGCACGGTCAAGTGCCGCATCGTCGATCTGCAGTTTGTTGTCTTTGTTGGTGGAAGTAATACCAACCTGCGACAACAGTTTGATTGTCTGATCGATGCCAGTGAGCGGGTTGAACACTTTGTTCATTACGTCCGATTGAAGCGTACGCAATTTGGGATCAGAGAACAGAATACCCGAAGTCTTGTTTGTCTCATCGTACTTGTACTGCGCATTCAGGAATTCAACAAGATTATTGAACTGGCTGACGAATTCTTTGATGCTCTCTTTTACAGCCTTGGTGTCTTCAGTCGTCGTTATCGTTACAACCTTGTCTGGGTCAGCGTTCTGCAAATTGAGTGTGACACCAGGGATAAGGTCTGATATGGAGTTGGAATTTCTGGTAGCTGTGACAGCACCTTCGCCTTCTCCCATTACCACAATAGCATCCTGAGCAGCCTGCATCGTAGAGAATGCGGGAGCAAAGTCGCCAGTCATGTCACTGCTGATGGTTATCTCGCCGTCACTACCGCTTGTGTTGCTGGTGACGACCAACCGGTATGGGTTCGTGGCAGAGCCATCATTTATGATTGCTGCTTTCACACCTGCGCCGGACTTGTTTATTGCATCGCGCAGTCCGGCAAGGGTGTTGTTTGTTTCATCTATCTGAACATGTTTTGGAGCACCGGAGCCGACAGTGAGAGTAATCGTCCCGGTTCCAAGCTTAGTTGTGGATGTATCCGCGTAGCCTTCGCTCTTCATTTGATGTGAGCGGGCGAGTTGGAGGACTTTTATGTAGTAAGTGCCTGCTTCAGCCTGACTTCCTGCAGAACCTGTGATCAAGCTTTCATCGCCCGAGGAGAACGATTTGACATCGAAGTTCTTGGTCGACGCTACTGCCTCGGCTTTACTTTTCAGTGCCAGGATGCGCGTGTTGGCGTCCTGCCAGGCAGTCAGCTGGACTTTCAGATTGTCTTGTCGCAACTTGAGGGAGTTGACAGGCATCTGCTCCAGCTGTATGAGTTGCTGTATGATCTGATCGGTCTGCAGTCCGGATATGACTCCGTTGATCGATGAAGTTCCAGGCATAGTGTCAGGCCTCCCTTATCAAAGGTTGTCTACGCATACGTATATGGCAGAGGTAACAGGCTGAGTGTTCTTACCATCAGACGCCCAGCCTGTTACACAACTTACGAGAGAGTCGCGGTAATCTTAGCCGCTACTCATCATCGTTCGGACTTACTATTGTCTAAGCAGTTGAAGCAGGGCCTGCGGGGCCTGATTCGCTTGAGTGAGCATTGCAGTGCCAGCCTGCATCAGGATCTGGTTTCTGGTGAAAGACACCATTTCCTGGGCCATGTCAGCGTCTCTGATTGTGCTCTCAGATGCTGCGATGTTCTCTTTGGCAACTCCGAGCGACTGAATGTTGCTCTCGAGGTCTCTCTGAATCGCACCAAGATTGGCTCGTTGCGTGGATACAGTGCTAATCGCTTCGTCAAGTGCAGTGATCGCCGCCTCAGCGTCATCCTCGACATCGATGTCATCAATGCCCAGTTCGTCTGATGCGGCAGAAGCGATTTCAACATCTGTGGTCTGACCAGCGTTAGAACCGATCTGGAACACCAGCGCCTCATCTGTAGCGCTGCCATCCAGCAGCTTGACGTTGCCGAACTGGGTGTTCGAAGCGATTCTGTCGAGAGCTGCCAACGACGAACTAACCTGTGCTTGGTCGGCCTTCAGTGCGGTTTCGTCGTTTACACCGGCGTTGGCTGCGTGCAGCGCAAGGTTGCGCATGGTGCGAAGCAAGTTGTGAACCTCAGCGAGGGCGGCCTCAGCAGTCTTGATGAGGTTAACCGCATCACTCGAGTTCGATATGGCCTGTCCAAGGCCTTCTACCTGAGCTCTCAGGTTCTCGGAAATCGCCAAACCTGCCGGGTCGTCAGAAGCTCTGTTGATTCTGTAACCAGAAGACAGTTTCTCGATTGATGCTCCGAGAGCGTGGTCTGTGTTCTGCAACTGCCTGTGTGCATTCAGAGCAGCCGCATTTAGGTTGATACGAAGTGACATGTCTTTCTTTCCTCCGTGATACGTTGCAGCCCGTGCATCCTGCCGGGCGATTGAGTGATAGGTCAGTGTCGGTTAAGCTTCTGTTAGCGAATCCAGGAACCTCATCGTTTAGCCTCGTAATTCACGGCCAACACGGATTCCTTTGGATTCGTATGCATTTGCATTAATCTGGCTTTGTCATCACACTCCTTTGCTATATTCCACAGTAATCTTTGATATTACCTGAGTGATTATGCCGCTTTCACCATTTCTCTTTCCGCAACTCTCTGGCCTATTGCATGTTTGGTGCTGTACAGATCATCCTGAAGCGCAATCTGGCGGCCTTCCATCGTGTGGATGTTCAGTATTATTGGCCCTACAAGGTTTGTCGTCACCACCGTTTTATCTTTCGATATCGAGACCGTGGTGAACATCACGCAGTCGGACGGCGCGGTGAGTGTCAGCGAGTCTGCTTGATCGTCGGTCAGTTCCACCTCATAGTCTGGGAAGAATTCGTTAGGGTTAATGACCATGAAAGCCACTGCCGGATTTTCTACCGCCTGCATCCATTTTATGGCGTTTTCTGGCTGGTCTTCCAAGAGCGCATAGTTGGTGCACTCTTCGAAGCCAAGCATTCCGTCTTTGATGTGGACGATCGATTCATCTTTGACTTCAATTGTGCCGAATCTCGTTGTTTCAATCTGCATCTCACACTCCCTAGGCGCTGACTTTACTTGAGGAAGTCAGTCAGCGAAGTCTGCAATACGCGGCTTGCTGTCGCTATAGCCGCTTGGTATACGTTCTGGCGTGTCATGAGCTCTATCAGCTCTTCCGCCATATCTGCATCTTCTGTTTCAGACAGAAGTATCTGCATCTTGATTTTTGAATCCATCAGTGTACTCTGGTTAGAGTCCAGCTGTTTCATTCGAGCGCCGATCTGTGAGCGCATCGATACTATGTTATCCAGATTTTTCTTCACGTCTTCGATTTTGGCCGAGATATTGGTTACATCGCCGCTCTTCACCAGATCACGCAGCTCCTGCAATGTGGTGAATACATCTGGAGTGCCAGCAACGGATGATCCGCCCACATTGAAGAGTTCGTCCCCCGTGACTGTCGAAGGGAGGTAGATTCCAGGCGCAACCTGTATCACGAATGCAGTGCTGTCACCATTATATGTGCAAGGTGGGGCTGCATTCGGATCTATCGAAAATGGCGGGTTAGTGCTGTCGCTTCCGGCAAAGATATACTTTCCGAGGTGCTGCGTGTTAGCAAGACTCCCCAGAGACTTCATAGACTCTTCCAATTGCATCGCCAACGCGTCAAGTGCAGGGCCATTGGTCGCCGGCCCACCTGCCTGAAGCGCCGCTTTCCAGACACCCTGCAGCTCATCAACTATACTATCCAGCGTTGCACACGTCATAGACATCTGGCTGTTTGCAATATCTGCGTTGCGTTTGAACTGCTCTATTGTAGCAATGGCAGAGCGATAGGTGAGGGCTCGACCTATGCCAGGAACGTCATCGCTCGGTCGACTGATTCGCTTACCGGTTGTAGCACGATCCTGTGCTTCCAGAAGCCTGTCCGCACTGTTCATTACACCGTGCCTGACGCCGTCAAGTATCATTCCAAGAGTGATGCGCATCTCTTACCTCCCGCTAGTTCCCAGGCGGTTGACGATCTGGTCGATCATCTCATCAATTACGTTAAATATCCGTGCAGCAGCATTGTAAGATTGCTGGAAACGAACCATATTAGCCATTTCTTCATCAATGGATACGCCAGCAATTGCGTCGCGCTGCCTTCGAAGCTGTTGCATAGAAAGCTCTGCCGATTTTCCTCTGGAGTCTGCATCTCTGGTATCGGCACCAATTTGTCCTACAATCTGTGTGTAGGCGTCGTTTATAGTCTGATTGCCGATCAGTCTCTCATATCTAATCGCCGATATCGCAGTTGCTAGATCGTTTCCGCCGCTCTTTCCGGTTGTGGATGAAGCCACTTTGGATGTGTCACTAATGAGCGATGCATCCACAGTCATATTTGAGGCGTCTGTACCCGGAGTGAAGAAGTTGCCAGCCGGACTGCCATCGTCGAGCAGCCCAGTCGAATGAAGCTCGTTCACACGATTCACTATCGTCTCGGCAAGACGGTTCAGCGATTCGATATAACCTTCTATAGTTTCATCGCGTATTCTGATCTGACCGGAGATTTCACCGCCACTCGTTAGAACCTCTGAGCCGTTGTCTGCCCAACTGATTCTTGACCAGCCATGAGGCCCTTCGGTAATCTCCACTTCAGACGTCAGCGATCCTTGGACGAGGTTTTTGCCGCCAATGCTGATCATCATTCCGCCGCCTCTTCCCCCTGACAGTTCAAACTTAGTTATCGCAGAGAGTTGGTCGAGAAGCATATCTCTCTGGTCGAGTAGGTCGTTTGGAACGCTGTTCTCATCGGGGCAGCGCAATATTCGTTCGTTCAATTGAGCAATATTGCGAGCGATGGTATTGATCTGTCCTGCGTTATCTACAATACACCGGTCTGCGATCTCCTGAGTGTTTCTAAAATCTGTATATAGCGTAGTGATTCTCTGCGCCAGTGCTACACCGCCCTGGACAATGGCTACTCTCGCCGGCTGGCTTTCTGGGGAAGCTGCAAGATCTTCCCACGAGTTCCAGAACGCATCTATAGCGGCAGATAGGCCCAGGTCACTCGGCTCCGAAAGCAGAGCTTCCACCTGAGCAAGTGCGTCTTTCCGATAGCTCCACTGTCCTTTTGCCTGGTTTGATATACGAACCTGATCGTCTATTTGGTCGGTCTGCGCGCGTCTGATGGTCTGAACAATAACCCCTGTTCCGAGTAGTGGAACACCGACGCCAGTAGTTGCGGCCTTCTGCTTGGACGCCGAACCAGCAAGGAATACAGCCTCTTGCCTGTGATAGCCCTCCGTGCCAGAGTTTGCTATGTTATGAGCTGTTGTGCTCAAAGCATACTGGTTCGCACGCAGTGCTCCTAAAGCCAAATTTAGAGTGAAGAATGATGGCAAGGTTCTTCCTCCTGTTAGACCATCTGATCCAACATTACCGATGATCCACTGGCTGCGTTAGCAGATTGCTGCCCACAGCTTGCAAGGCTGGAGATCAGTTTAATTGAGAAATCAACAAAGCTCTTCGCATTGGTCAACAGCTCTGCGTTCATCCAAACAGAAGACTTGAGCTGTTTTGCCATATCAGATGTCGATTCTATAAGAGCATCTCTTTCTCGAATGAACTCACCGCTCGGACTATCCAGTTCGGTGTTGAGTGCATTCTCTCGCTTGTCCAGTCGCTCGATGTCAGCCAGAATCGGATCAAACCTGCTGAGGTTTTCTGCTAGGTCGGAGTGTCGGCAATCCGTGAGAATGCTCTGCTGCTCCGTAGAAAGCGAAAGCAGTACCTCATATTTCTCAAGCCTCTGACGACAAATCGAGATTATCTCAGTTTCTATGGCAGCGTAGTTCACTGGTTCCATCCTCCGACTCTGCCCGAAGCAGTGGCGGCTGATGCTATGCAATCAGCGAGATCTCTGCTGTCGAAGGTATAGGATTCAGCATCAATCTTCGACCGAATGCTGTTGATTAAGCTGGTTCGCACGTCCGGCAAATCAGCGATAGTCTGCTTCACTTTTTGCATTTCGGCGGCCTTTGGCGAGAGGATCAGCTCGTCGGGTCTCCTCGCCCCATCTATCGCTGTGCTGTTGGCCGGGCCATACACTTTGTTCAAGTGCACGGATAGTACTCTATGTATCTCGGCGTTGTTGATATGCATACTCTGCACCCTTCCTGGTTGCTTCGATTTGCGAGCTACGTCCATATGTATCTCGACACTCTGATCCAGTACTTTAGTGATATTTTTCCTTTACGGCGTTTCGGATGGTTCTTTTTCCCCTTGCTGTCTGCTGAGCTGTTTGTACATCAGATCCGCAAGACCAAGGCTGCTGCTCTCAGAGAGGTTTCTGCAGACCTCTTGATCCAGCATGTCCTGGAATATCTCTTCCTTTTCACTCGAACCAAAGAAGTCGCTCTTTGGCACAGTTTCCCGCATTTTCTTTAACATCTGAGCGGTGAGAAGCGATTCGAACTCGCGACAGGCCTTCTTCAGTTCGGTGTCGGCTTTGTCTGGCGAGTTTTTGGCAGACTCTAGCTTCTGCATCCTTGCCTTAGCTTGCTGCAACACCAACGGATCAATATTCACAGGCATTGGTTTCAATGTCATTTGGACAACTCCTGATGAGTCACAATTTCAACTAGATAATCTCGAGTTCAGCGTGCAGTGCTCCTGCTTCCTTGAGCGCTTGCATAATGGCAATCAGGTCTCTAGGAGTCACTTTGAGTTCGTTTAGCGCACGCACCAACTCCTCCAGCGACGCGCCCGGCCTCATTTCGACCAGGGTGTGCCTGTCTTCGGTGGCGTTTACTTGCGTGTCAGGGATGATTACCGTCTGTCCTGTAAGCGACATAGGTTCTGGCTGAGACACGTCGTACCGCGTCGATATCTCGATAGTCAGGTTTCCGTGAGAAATGGCAACAGGCGATATTTGCACTCCGGTGCCGATAATAATCGTTCCGGTACGTTCGTTGACTATTACTTTAGCGATCGAACTGCGTTCCACCGAAAGCTCACCGATGTCAGCTATAAGTTCGGTAACGTTTTGCAGTCCACCGGCATTTACCTGGACGGTTGCTGCATCGAGTGCCACAGCCGAGCCGGGGCCGAACCGGGTTTCTATCGACTTCGCGATCCTCACAGAGGTCGTGAAGTCTGGATCTGAGATAAGCACATTCACGGAGTCATCTCTTGCAAGTGTCGTCGGGACGCCCTGTTCGACAATAGCGCCGTCCGGAATCCTGCCCACTGTTGTATGGTTTTTTGTCACGCTGTTTCCGCCGCCTCCGGCAGTGAATCCACCAATCGACACGCTTCCCTGTGCAACAGCGTAGGTGCTGCCATTAGCTGCCTGAAGAGGAGTCTGCAGAAGAGTCCCGCCCTGCAGGCTCTTGGCATCTCCAACAGAGGAGACCACAACATCAATCTTCGATCCCGGTCTAACAAACGGTGGCAGTTCCGCGGTGACCATAACAGCGGCTACGTTCTTCACCTTGAGCTTGCCCTGCGGAATGTCGACTCCCAACCGCTTCAGCATATTTGTAACCGACTGCGTGGTAAACTGAGTCTGCTGAGTGTCGCCGCTACCATCTAAACCGACGACCAGTCCGTACCCTACCAACTGGTTGCTTCTTGCCCCTTCAATGCGGGCGATATCTTTTATCTTGACCACCTGATCCGCTGCCGCGGCAAGCGAGAATCCAATGATAAGAATCGATACTATAACTACAGATAATCTACTCGGCTGCATTATGCTGTCCTCGCTAGAAGATATACTTTACTATTCGTGAGAGCAGACCTTCTTTTTGCCTGTCGGCTACAGGTCCTTTGCCAGTGCAAGTCACCACAACGTCTGAAATGTAGGTGGATAACACGGTGTTTTCAGCGTCGATGTCATTCTGACGGACAACACCTGTAAGGGTTATCTCCTGCCTTTCAGCGTTGCTTATAATCGTCCGCTGAGCTTCTATCTCCAGGTTGCCATTAGGAAGCACTTTGGTGACCCTTGCTGTCACTCTCGCTATAAGTGAGCTGGAAGTTCTAGTCTGTCCGGAAGCAGAGCTCTTCTGCCCCGATTTTACTGAGACTTCAGGAAGGAGTTTCAGAAACGGTCCTACGCCGGACTGGTTGGAATGATCCAGTCCTTTGCTAAGATCCGAGCTTGCTTGAAGTGACGAACTGGACGCTTCAGACACGAGAACTGTCACTAGGTCTCCAACCTGTTTTGCCTTCAAATCGGTGAACATACTGGCAGCAGATGCTGTCCACAGCGAATCTGCAACAGCGGCAGCACCGAAAGTAAGTATAATAACACAGCTAATTACTGTTACAAACTTATACATCATTCAGCTCCTTCCCCCAAGGGCAATCTCGACCAGCCCGGGCTTCACTACAACCGCTCTGAGCTGTCTGGCATCTCCCATTGTCACTCTGATTGTGTCACCAACTCGTCCGTTCGCCGCTGCAGTGCCTCTATCTGTGACTCTGGTGAACTTGCCGCTTACCAGCACAGTCACTACTTCACCAGACTTTATTGTTGGTGGTGTTGTGATGGAATTCTGTCGTATCACAGTCCCTTCAGCAATCATCGAAGAGGCTATGGTATCCGGTCCAGGTTCTGATGTCACGAGATCAATTGGAAGATTCGTGAGTTCCATGTCCCGCATGATAGTGTTATCAGCAGTAATCGGATCGGATTTCGCAATCGGCCTAGTTGCCACAAGCACGTTGCCATAGAGTCGCACAATGAACGACACCAGCACTGTTGTGTAAGACCGTCCATCTACCAGAATCTCGGTAGCGAGACTTCCGTGTCCCTTACGCACTTTCTGAATTCCAGGCCGGACGCGGATTTCCACGTCTCCAGTGGGACAATTTTGATCCGACGGAAGCCGAACGGGTTCGACTGTCACAGTGCCTGGCCATAGCACATCAGAGGTAATATACTGTTCCACTGCGTCGAAGATAGCTTGTCCAGTTACCATAGTGGACTTGCGAACAATGGTTACTTCTTGCGGTGAAATGACATTTACCGTGCCTTCCGTAAGGCCAAGCCTTCTCACTGCAATCATCACATTGTTGCGAGTGATCTTTCGCACACTGCCAGCGAGCGGGCTGCGGCATATCTGCAGTGCAGCCAGCTTATCGTAGAGTTCAGCGTCCGCAGTCACCAGTTTTGCGATGTCTCCGAGATTGGTATATTCGCCAGCAACATCAGAGCTCGGCTGAACCAGCACCTCAGCTTTCGGGGCAGCAGATGCGCTCACTGCAAGCGCCGCTATGGTTAAGATCATTACTATCGTGCAGGTGGTTTTCATCTCAGATTACCGCCTCAGGTTGTTTGCGATATTCAACATCTCATCGGATGTTTGAATGGCTTTGGCATTGATTTCGTAGGCTCTCTGAGCGACGATCATATTGACCATCTCTTCTACAACCTTAACGTTCGACATCTCGATGAATCCGGAAGCAATCGTCCCAAGTCCGTTCTCGCCTGGCGTCTCCGTGATCGGCTCACCAGAAGCGGCAGATGGAGCCAAGAGGTTTCTGCCTATGTTCGACAGTCCAGCCGGGTTAACAAATTTGGCTATCTGAATCTGTCCAGCAGGCTGAGGCGTTGTCTGGCCAGGGATGGTCACTGTAACTGTGCCGTCGGAACCAACCGACACCCCTGTCGCCTGTGGGTCGATGCTGATTTCCGGAACAAGAGCGAACCCATCCGATGTCACCATTCGCCCCTGGTCATCCACTTTGAACGAACCATCTCTGGTGTATGCGGTCTGTCCATTTGGAAGCTGAATAGCAAAGAATCCATCTCCTTCAATTACAAGGTCCAACGAATTCTGTGTCTGCTGAAAATCTCCCTGAGTGAATATCTTCTGTATGGCTCCCGGGCGGGTTCCCAGTCCAACTTGGATTCCTGTCGGCACCTGAGCCCCCTGCGCCTCTGTCGAACCTGCCGTTCTTGAAGTTTGGTACAGCAGGTCCTGGAAGTCCACTCGGCTCTTTTTGAAACCCAGAGTATTCACGTTCGCCAGGTTGTTCGAAATTACATCGATGTTCAGTTGCTGGGCTTCCATTCCCGTCGCTGCAGTCCATAAGGATCTAATCATAGTCTAGTCCTCCTATCCGTTTCTTCCGGGCAGGCTGATCACCTTATCCAGTGTCTGATCAATAGATTGAATGCTCTTCTGGTTGGCTTCATAAGCGCGGAGCGCAGTCAGCATCGAAACCATTTCACGCACTACGCTTACATTAGAGCCTTCTATTCGTCCCTGAACGACTCGTCCGGTTGCAAGTTGCCCTGTGTTCTTGTCGGTTTCTCCGGAGAGCATCAGTCTGTCCACCATTCGCCCATTTACGCGGACGCTACCGTCTGAATCAATGGTCCAGTCTGAGCCGGGCAAGCGGATTGGTCCGTCCTGCCCCATTACAACTCCTCCGTCGCGCGTGACGAGCCTTCCCATATCATCTCTGGTGAAGTTTCCGCCGCGAGTCAGCATTCTTCCGTCTTTGCTGTTGACGACAAAGAACCCTGGCCCATCTATGGCGAGGTTGGTGGGGTCTGAAGTGTCGTTAATAACTCCCTGGCTGGTGTCCTGAGCCGAATATGGCACAGGGATGACCGGTCCGGGTCTCTGCGACGCTCCGGTTGCTCTGCTGAGGTCTTTACTGAACGCAGAGAATCCGATGTGCGTCTTTTTGAACCCCGTCGTGTCGGCGTTAGCCAGATTGTTGGAGATAGCATCCTGCTGTTCGAGTAGCCCGAGCATCCCTGCCGCCGAGCTGTAAAACCCATTTATCACTCTACTAAGCCTCCGCGTTATATCTCGACACTATCCGCGGCGGACTTTAGTACTTTTGCTGGTAATTTTTTCAGGTAGGTTTTTGGAGCATCAATTGACGTCTATTGGGGGCGTTGTTCGAAAGGGAACTACCACTTAACGTTCGGCAACAGCTTCTTTATCCGTGCAATTTCGTCACGGCATTCTGCAGCGTGTTCGAAGTCGAGGGCGCGAGCAGACTGTTTCATCTCGCGTTCGAGATCGGCGAGCATCAGCATCACCTCATCCAGCGGTATGTTCTTGACATCCTTTTTCGAGAGACCATAGTAGTCTTTGGTGTCGGCAATCCGTTTTGCTTCAATGACTTCACGCACAGCTTTTTGGATTGTCTGCGGAGTAATATTGTGCTTTTCGTTATACTCCATTTGGATACTGCGGCGGCGATTAGTCTCATCTATGGCTCGGCGCATACTGTCAGTCATGTTGTCGGCGTACATCAGCACTTTGCCGTTGACGTTACGCGCTGCACGGCCTATGGTCTGTATGAGCGACGTTTCAGATCGCAGAAAACCCTCTTTGTCGGCATCGAGAATGGCAACCAGAGATACCTCAGGCAGATCCAAACCCTCTCGCAATAGGTTAATGCCAACCACAATATCGTAAACACCCAAGCGCAAATCCCGCAGAATCTCCAGCCTTTCCAGTGTCTTAATGTCGGAGTGCAAATAATGGACTTTTATCTCCAGATCGAGCAGATATTCAGATAGATCCTCCGCCATACGTTTGGTGAGCGTTGTCACCAGAACCCTTTCGCCTCTTTCGACGCGCAGCCTGGTTTCTTCGATAAGATCGTCGATCTGTCCTTTGGTTGGGCGCACCTCAACTTCGGGATCAATCAGTCCTGTAGGGCGGATAAGTTGTTCCACCTGTTGTGCGGAGTGCTTCTGTTCAAATGAGCCAGGAGTTGCCGATACAAAAACCGTCTGCCCGACTCGCTCAAGGAACTCTTCAAACTGCAAAGGTCGGTTATCAAGTGCCGATGGCAGGCGAAAACCGAACTCAACCAGCGTTTGTTTTCGAGATCTGTCGCCGTTGTACATCCCGTTTAGCTGTGGAATCGTCTGATGTGACTCGTCGATTATCACCAGAAAGTCTTCAGGAAAATAGTTGAGCAACGTGTGGGGTGCACTGCCCGGAGCACGTCCGTCGAGCACCCTAGAATAGTTCTCTATCCCGCTACAGAAGCCGATCTCCCGCATCATCTCCATATCGTAACGGGTTCGTTCCTCTATGCGCTGTGCTTCGAGGAACTTGCCCTGTTTGCGGAAGTATTTCAATTGGTCTTCGAGTTCGGCTTCAATTTCCCTTAGCGCGCGCTCCATTTTGTCCCACGGGGTGATAAAGTGCGTAGCCGGGAAGATTGTAACCCGATCTCTTCCCTTTATGACTTCTCCCGTTGTAGGGTTCACGATGGCAATCTTTTCTATCTCATCGCCAAAGAACTCAATGCGGGTAACTATCTCTTCATCTGCTGGTTGGATCTCCAGAATGTCTCCACGAACGCGGAAGGTTCCCCGTCCGAGCACCATATCGTTTCTAGAAAACTGCATATCCACAAGCCTGCGCAGTGTAGCTTCTCTGTCATACGCTTTTGTTCTTTCCAGGCTCAGGATGGTTTTAGCGTAGTCCTCCGGTGACCCTAGACCATATATGGAGGACACACTTGCAACAACTACCACATCGCGCCGCTCGAGCACCGCCTGTGTGGCAGCGTGGCGCAAGCGATCGATTTCATCGTTTACCGAGGCGTCCTTTTCTATGTATGTGCCGGTCCGAGGGATATATGCTTCCGGCTGGTAGTAGTCGTAGTAGGATACAAAGTACTCCACAGCATTGTTCGGGAAGAACTCCCTGAACTCACTGGCGAGCTGTGCAGCGAGTGTTTTGTTGTGTGCGATGACGAGGGTAGGCCTTCGAACCCGCTCTATCACGTTAGCCATAGTGAACGTTTTTCCGGATCCGGTAACACCGATCAGTGTCTGAAAACGATCGCCGCGTTCGAGGCCGTTAACCAGTTCTTCTATAGCTTGAGGCTGATCCCCTGTCGGTAGGAACTCTGCCTGAATACTGTACTCTGTCATCACACATTCATGATACTTGAATCGGTGCTGAAATCCAAGCGTATGTTTGGGGCATTGGAGTGTTCTTTTGCGGTAGAAATTACTCTGAAGGAATAAGCCTCAGAGAGGTGGAAACTGTATGTAGCCGGAACATCGGCCATACGGAGTGTAACACAATGGATTTCATCGGCTCTGCTTGGCATCATAGTCTGAAGAGTCTGCGTGAAGCGATCCCCGAACTTGCTGCTCAAGGACAATTGGCGATAGAAGCGGGAATTGCGAGCGATGGATTGCTGGAAAGAGCTGACATCGAAGAGATTGACAAGCTGCTTCTAAACATCAGCGCGTACAAGTTTCGCGTCAATTCCATCCACGCCCCGTTTGGCGATGAAGTGGATTTCTCTTCGTTCGACGACACTGTACACGATCGCGGAGTTGCGGCTCTGCTCGATGCCATCGAGCTTGCACAGTTGCTTGATGCCAAAACGATTGTAGTTCATCCTGGTCACGGTGTCGTTAAGCGAGACCGTATGAAACGTTTGGACAGAGCTGCAGGTGTATTGCGGGAGCTTTCAGTAATAGCCGAAGAATCCGATGTTTTGCTGGCTGTAGAGAATATGGTACCTGGTTACCTGTGTGACCAATGGCCTGAGTTGTTAAAACTGGTTGACGCTACCAGATCTAGCGCTGTTCGGGTGTGTTTTGATACCGGCCACGCAAACCTGACCCCAGATTTTGAAGACGAAGCCCGCCAGTTGCTGCGTTATGCTGTAGTGCTGCATTTGCACGACAACGATGGCGACATCGACCAGCATCTATTTCCGGGGCAAGGATCGATAGATTGGGCCAATTTTGCTGGACTGTGCAGACGGCATTGCTCTGATATGTCGGCACTGATTGAGTGTGAACTGCCGGAAGGCTGGGATTGGAAGCAATCTTGCCGTGAAATGAGTCGTCTGCTGGCTCCAGTGGCGAGCAACTAAAAGCATTCAGCCGCACAATTCCTTTCGCGCCATATTTCGGAGATCCCTATGTTGACTGCAGAAGAGCTTATAAAGACCCTCGGCTTAGTGCCTCTTCCACAAGAAGGTGGATTTTTTACGGAAACCTACCGAAGCTCCGACACGCTGCCGAAGAATCAGCTTGCCCACATTTACTCGAGTGAAAGAAACCTCTGCACGGCAATCTACTATTTGCTAACACGCGATACATTCTCTGCAATGCATCGGTTGGCTAGTGACGAAGTATTCCACTTCTACTGCGGCGATTCTGTTGAAATGCTGCTCCTGCATCCGGATGGGTCAGGCAGCCTGGTTCGGTTGGGCATTGATATCCTCTCTGGCGAAAGACCACAGGTCGTAGTTCCGAGAGGTGTCTGGCAAGGGGCTCGCGTACGAGACGGTGGCAGTTTTACACTGCTCGGCACTACTGTTACCCCTGGGTTCGATTTTGCAGACTACGAGCACGGTGAACGCGATAGACTTACTGCAGACTACCCCGATTTCCGCGACATGATTACTGAATTGACACGTTAATCAGATATTCACAAGTCCTTATGTACTGCCGATAATAAAGTACAGAACGTTGGCAAGGAGGACTTGTTAGTTGTCTCAATGCGAGTATTGGTGGCTTGCCGGTGGAGTTGAATGGTGCGACCTTATGGGAAGCAACTGCCGGTGCGGTGGATGGGAGACTGCTTGTGCTATGCGCGAACAGAAACGGAAACCGAACAAGACGAAAGAACCTCCGCCGGCTCTCGAAGCTGACGAAAGGCCAAGGCATCCAAGAAACAGCAGGTTCACTCATTAGTACCTGAAACCGATCTGTTGGCATTGTTTTCGTGCGAAGAAGCTCTTCTTCGTAAGCTCGTAACAACGTCTGCCGCTTGCACGCGTTGTGGCATTAGTCCTCAAGAAACGACAAAAAGCGGAAGCCCTTAAAACGCTAGGTCTTCCGCTTTACTAATGGTGGAGCTGAGGAGATTCGAACTCCCGACCTCTTCCGTGCGAGGGAAGCGCTCTCCCAACTGAGCCACAGCCCCAAGAAGCACTGTATTATACCAATCGAACCGAAAAACGTCAAGAATTGCTTGATTTTGAAGGCTCCGATGGTGTCTAATATAGGTGTATTATGGAATCACTACGAGAGCTTTTCAGAATTGGCGTTGGGCCGTCAGCCAGCCATACCCTGGGCCCTAGAAGTGCAGGGGAGACGTTTCTTCGACGGTTTCCGAACGCAGCATTATATAGAGTCACACTATATGGCAGCCTTGCAGCCACTGGCAAAGGTCACCTTACCGATGTAGCACTCCGACAGACATTTGCTCCTCACGAAGTCGAGATGATCTGGAAACCAGACCAATTTCTGCAAGTGCACCCAAACGGAATGGATTTTGAAGCATTGGGCGAGGGTGGTGCAGTAATAGGATCTTGGAGAGCCTATAGTGTAGGCGGCGGAGCGATCAGAGACGATTCTCCAACCGATCCGGCAGACTGTGTGTACGATCTGACGACTATGGATCAGATTATCGCGTGGACAGCAGAAACCGGCAAAACCATGTGGCAATACGTTGAGGAGCGAGAAGGTGCATCCATTTGGGATCACCTGAGCAGTGTTTGGGAAGCAATGTACACCGCTGTCGAGCGTGGGATTACCGCAGAGGGTGTGCTGCCGGGGGTGTTGAAGCTTCCACGCAAAGCCCAGTCTTACTACTCACGCTCAAAACTCTGCAGCTCTCTTCTGTCTGCTTATGCGCTGGCTGTATCCGAAGAGAATGCAGCCGGTGGAGTTGTTGTCACTGCACCGACGTGTGGTTCTTGTGGAGTGCTTCCTTCGGTGCTCAGATATATGCAGGGTATTCTAAATGCAAGTGACACAGAGATTGTGCGTGCGCTGGCCACTGCCGGCATTGTCGGGAACATAGTCAAACATAACGCATCAATCTCAGGTGCAGAAGTCGGATGCCAGGGGGAAGTGGGCGTAGCTTGCGCTATGGCATCCGCCGCTGCAGCGCAACTGATGGGAGGCACCGCAAGGCAGATAGAGTATGCTGCAGAAATGGGAATAGAGCACCATCTGGGGCTTACCTGTGACCCCGTCGCCGGTCTTGTGCAGATTCCTTGTATCGAACGAAACGCCTTTGCCGCCACAAGAGCTATTGACTGTGCAGAGTTTGCACTTCTTTCCGATGGTATTCACCGCATCAGCTTCGATGATGTCGTCACTACAATGGAGCAGACCGGGCGAGACCTTCAGTACCACTATAGAGAGACGTCAGCGGGTGGCTTGGCTGTCGTCTATCAACCGACGTGGCGTTGTCAGTAGGCCGTCACTTCTCGGATGAACCTTCGTAGTAAACCCATCGGTCTGCCATCTTGAACTGGGTGTAAGTAATAGCAAAGACTATCACGAACAGCATCCAGGCCATGGCTGACGCCAACCCCATCTTCATCCATTCAAACGAGTTTTTGAACAGGTAAAGTGAGTAGAACATAGTAGCATCCTGCGGACCACCGCCGGTCATTATGTATGCCGGTGTGAAGAACTGAAGAGCAGCCATAGTGCCTACAATGAACTGGTAGAAGATCGTTGGGGTCAGAAGAGGAAGCGTCACATTCCGGAATCTCTGCCAAGCGGATGCTCCATCTATTCGAGCAGCTTCGTAAAGCTCCTCTGGTATTCCCTGAAGCCCAGCTAGGTATATAATCATCGCCCCACCAACAGTCCAAAGCGTCATAATGATAAATGCGGGTTTCGCCAGCCCGGGATCGTTCAAGAATCCCTTGGTAATATCCATTCCGCGCATAGCCAGCAGTTTTGCAATACCAGTAGAAGTCAGCAGTCTGTTAAACAGCCCCGGACCCGGGCTGAAGAGAGATTGCCACAGTATAGCCGTAGCAACGCCAGAGACCACGACCGGCAAATAATAGATGGTTCTAAACGCCCTAATTGCTCTTAGCTTTTGGTTGAGGAGAACAGATATCGCAAGCCCTCCAGTTATCGAAAGTGGCACCGTAAAGAAAGCATAGTAGAGTGTGTTTGCCAATGCATTTATGAACCTTGGGTCGTCTGTGATAAGCTGCGTGTAGTTGCTTATTCCGACAAACCTTGCAGGGCTCAACATATCCCATCTGGCGAAGCTGAAAACGAGCGATGCAACAATGGAGCCGAAAGTCAGAATGATGAAGCCTACAAACCACGGGCTAAGGAACAAATAGAACGTCAGCGCTTCTCGTCTAGCTGTCTTGCTTCCCTTGGTATGCCTCAAAAAATACCGGACTCCGACTGTTGCCGCAAGAATGCAGACTGCACCCACCACAATGGCAACAGTAACCCACGGGATCATCGGCAGCCTGTCCAGGTCTTGGTTTGCTTCGTCAAGAATCTCCTGACCTTTTACGGCGGCCTGCTTAAGAGCCGCTTCTGGCGAAAGCTGACCACGAAACGAGCTGTCGATAGCTCTTGCGAGCACATCAGAAACTTCGCGGTAGCCGGGCGCAATAGGAGTGGTGCGACCGTGTTTTATCTGGTCGACAAACGGTTTCACATCAAGTGAGTTGTAATATGCGTTCCAGACAGGATCCGAGGGGTCACCAAATCGCGCCGGGACTCTTCCGGCTACCTCGCAGACTTTCACCGACTGCTCGAACTGAGAAGCGAACTTGATGAACTCCCACGCCGCCTCTTTGTGCTTACTTCCTCTGGGGATTACAAGCGAATTGCCGACAACTTCCAGCGCCTGAATCTTGCTGTGTGGAACGGGAGCAATTCCGTATTCAAGGTCAGGGAAGTATTTCTTCAAATCGGGTATTCGAAACGGCGTATCAATGCGCATCGCCACCTTTTCGAGTCCAAAAGGATCCTGAGCTGCCCCTCTGTAGGTGCTGCTGAACTTCTGAAGGTTCGAAAACGCTCTATCGGCAGCCTCTTCGGCGGTCAGCCCTTTGGTTGCGGATCCGACTTCTTTTATCAGAAAATCGCGCATCCAAGTGAGTGTCTCAACACCAATGGACTGGTCAAAGGTAACCGTTTTCATATCTTGTGACAACGGTTCGCCTCCGTTTTGCCAAAGGTACAGGTGAAAGTTTGCGGGGTTATCGAGAAAATTGGCGTAACCGACTCGTTCAATGCCACCATCCGGCGCACGAACAGTAAGCCTCATAGCGTAGTCTTCAACTTCCTTCCACGTGCGCGGTGGGCGTTCAGGATCGAGTCCAGCTTCCCTAAAGAGCTTCTTGTTGTAAAAGAACGCTGTGGGTGACACAACCCATGGGATGCCGTACAGTTTGCCTTGATAGGTGTTCTGCTCAATTGTAACAGGATAGAAGTGTGAAAGGTCGAAATCGTCACGGGCTACCAGTCCATCGAGCGGCTCCAATCCACCTCGCGACATCATTTCACCACCCAGGTGTGCATAGAATCTGACTACATCCGGTGGGGCACCGCCAGCTATCGAGAGTATCAGCTTTCGTTCGACATACGATTGTGGAACCAGCATTGGATACACAACAATATGGGGATGCGTGCGGTTGAACTCTGCGATCATCTGCTCGTACGCCGCCCGTTCATCCTGAGTGGCACCGAACCAGAAGACGATCTCTTCCTTCTGTTTTGGCCCAGCATCTGCGCCAACGCCCAGCAATCCCAGAACAATCAGTACCGCCGCTAATATTCTCAATGGCAATCTAAACTCCAATCAGTCACTTCGCACTCTCTTCGAGTGTTTCTGGCAGCGCTATGGTGAGCGCATAGTTCGTAAAATACTCTTTTGCCGCCTGCTGTACCTGTTCAGCCGTTACGGCTTCGATTTTCGATGAATAGTCGGAATCCATCTCAGCCCCTGGCCCAATAGTCTCGAGCCAGGCCAGGTGAAGAGCTCTGTCTCTTATGCGCTGATGAGCCAGTGCAAAGGTGCCTATAGTATAGCGTTTTGCGCGTTCAAGTTCCTCCGCCGATATTGTCTCATTCTGAAGTCTTGCGATTTCAGCAAGTGTCGCCTGTTTGATCTCATCCAGCATCATCTGTTTTGTAATACCCGGGATGATACGTCGGTATGGATCAGTCACCAGATATGCCACGATATGGCTCTGATTGCGGCTGATAGGGTAGATAGTCCCAAGTTCGTAGGCCAACCCTTTTTCCTCCCGCAGAGCTCTGAACATCCTTGAACCCTTTCCTCCCCCAAGTACCGTAGCAAGCACCCTTGCTGCAGGGTAGTCAGGTGAGTTCACCGATGGTGCCAGAAAACCAAATAGGAAATATGCTGCTTCTATAGGCTGTTCAATGATGTCTACGCTAGATTTCTCGAGAGCCTCATCGGGTATCGGCAGTTGGCGCGGAAGCTGATGAGAGCTCGTTCCCGCAAAGGCGATCTTCATTCGTTCCACCGCGTGTTCTGCCGTGACATCTCCTACTATCGAAATGACGATGTTGTTCGGCACGTAATACTGTGAGTGAAACCTCTGCAAATCCTCCGCTTTAAGATTGCGGATTGCTCTATCGTATCCCGATATTGGCCTGCGGTATGGATTGTCTCGATAGAGTCTATGGACGGTAATTGCGTAGGCCTTCTGGAATACATCATCGCCTTCAGTATATATATCGGCTAGTGTTTCTTGCCGAGCCTTATCCACCCATTTCTGTTCGAAACTGGCGTTATTCAGTATATCTCCCACTAGGCGCACAGTCTCATCAAATCCAGAAGATACCACCACCGCCCGGATTTCGGTATAGTCTCGGTTCCATGAAGATTGAAGGTTGCCGCCCACTCCGTCGACCACAGCGGCTACCGTTTCAGCCCGCCGATTGCGTGTGCTCGCAAGAAGAGTCCTGGCAACGAGGTTTCCTATGCCGGCGTTCCATTCGCGTTCCTCTGCAGCTCCGGCTTTTATCAGCACTTCGATTGCCACAATCCCCGAGCCCTTCTCTGGTTTTACTATAATAGTCAGACCGTTTGGCAATTTGGTGCGGGTGAAAGATGCAGCGGATTCTGCTTGAGAAGAAAATGCCACAAGGAACGCAATCAGCAAAACGCCAACAATCAATCCTCGTTGTGGTCTCATTTGCGTACTCCTATGGCCCCAGCACTACAACGACGGCCTGCGATGGATCCAAAAACGCTTTGGCTGTGGCAAGGACATCGTCAGTGGTCACACTGCGAATGCTGTTCATATAAGTTCGAGCGAGATCGAATCTACCAATGGACTCGTAGTAACCGAGATTGGTAGCGCGACCAGAGAACGTTTCAACATCGAACGCATAGTTGCCGATGAGCGATCTAACAGCCCGTGAAAGTTCATAACTGGATATTGGCGAGCTCCTCAGTCTCTCGATTTTCGAGAAAACCGCAGCTTCCGCTTGCTCAGCCTTCGATGGTTCGGCAGATATGTTGATCAGTATCAGTCCCGGATAGCGCTGTGTCAGAAAATCGCACGATGCATTCACTGCGAGCTTCTGATTGTCTCTCAACTCACCGGTTAGCCAGCTTTGATAACCGACGCCAAGGTAAGATGCCAGCACATCTGCAGCAAAGACCGCTGGCCGATCGTTCACCGATGGTCCAGGAAAAGCAATTGTTATGTAAGTCAGCCTGGTATTCCTCTTCACCACTTTTCGCGTCTGTTTGTTTCGAAGTGGTTCGCTACGTATAGGTTCGCTGGTAGGAGGTTTCTTTTCAATGCTCCCAAAAGTGCCTTTTACAGCGGCAATGGCCTCGGGTGTTGCAACATCACCCACCAGTGTAACAGCCATGTTTGAAGGCACATAGAGTTTTTTGTAGTGACTCACGATCTGTTCGCGGGTGATGGATGCTATTCTATCTCGTGTGCCCTCTATCGGCAGGCCGTAAGGGTGCCCGCTGTAAGCCGCATCAAATGCAAGGTCGGTTACAACCAAAGTGGGGTTGCTCATTCGTCGAGCGATTTCATCCAATATGACTTTTCGCTCGTGTTCGATGTCTTCTGCTCTGAATGTGGGATTATTGATTACATCCGATAGAATCTCGAGGGTCTGGTTTACATACTTGCTTGCTACCACGGTATAAAAATGTGCCCAGTCGCGGCCCGTTCGTGCTTCGAGTGTTGCACCAAGGCTCTCGATTTCCATATCCACCTGTCCCGGCCCGCGCTTTGTAGTGCCTCTGAAAAGCAGATGTTCGATAAAATGGGCAACTCCGTTGCTTTCGGCTGTCTCATAAGCGCTGCCTGCACGGATGCTAATGTCGATCGCCACCAGATCAGTAGAGTGGTCTTCCTGAACAATCACCTTGAGCCCGTTATCGAGTGTAGCCTCAGTTACAGCATCAGCAATAGAGCCTGCAACCACCGGCAAAGAGAATGCAACAATTGCCAGCGCAAGAAAGGCCGACATGCCCAAAATCGTCAATTTGTACGTAGATGACCCTCGCCGACAGACAGATTCCACACTTTTTCGCGTCTGCGCTTCACATTGCATCTGCACGGCCTCCTAATTACTGGCTGCATACATTATAATAGAAGAGTAGGGAAATGGTCGAACGCAGACTTCTAAAGAATTTCGATATTGGCTTAGTGCTAACGATGCTTGCACTGATTGCCTATGGTCTACTGACTGTTTACAGTGCAAGTAGGGGTAGTGGCAATGAGGTTCAGGTCGTCCGCAAGCAGCTTACGTATGCGGTCGGAGGACTTGTTGTCTTCGTTTTGGCGCTTTCTGTGGATCACAAAGCTTACCCCCGTATATCGGGATGGATATACGGCCTGAATCTGGTGCTTCTGGTTGCGGTGCTTGCTGTAGGTTCCGAGCACAAGGGAGCCCAGCGGTGGATAGGATTTGGTGGATTCACCATTCAGCCATCGGAGCTTGCCAAGATAGCATTAATAATAACGCTGTCTGTTTTTCTATTTCATAACAAGAATCGCATTACTGAGCCGAAGGTGTTTCTAAAATCATTCTGTCACGTGGCAGTGCCAGTCTTGCTCATTTTCAAGCAGCCAGATTTGGGATCTGCGCTTGTCATTACCTCCATTTGGTTTGGAATGACTTTCATTGCCGGTGCCCGCATCACGCATTTGTTAGCATTCGTAGGAATTGTCGCAGTGATCGGCTCAGTAGGCTGGCACGCTGGAGTGTTAGAAGACTATCAAAAGAACCGGTTGACGAGTTTTCTGAATCCCGCGGCAGATATGAAAGGCTCTGGTTACCACATCACCCAATCCCGAATAGCGATAGGTTCCGGGATGGTAAGCGGTAAAGGGTATCTTCGTGGCACTCAGGGCAATTTGGGGTTTATCCCGGAAAACCATACGGACTTCATCTTCACTGTTGCGGCGGAAGAATACGGATTCATCGGTGCGGTTCCGCTCTTAATACTGTATATGGTGCTTCTGTGGAAGGCGGTTGCGATAATGCTAGAGGCGGAAGACGCTGTAGGGCGCTATATCGCGGGAGGAATTGTCTGTATGTTCCTCTTCCACATATTCGTCAACATCGGGATGACACTAGGCATAATGCCTGTAACAGGAGTTCCACTGCCATTTATGAGCTACGGTGGAAGCAGTCTCTGGGCGAATATGCTTGCTGTCGGCATACTCGCTGGAATAGGTATGAGGCGGCACAAAATCAACTTCTAATGAGAGCAGTGCACTGGCTGCACGTGGAGCCAATAGTTCAACGCCAGTGATATTGTTTGAGGCTTCGGCACGTGGTGTGCGGTTAGTTACCCAAATGATAGTCAGCACCAGGCCAGCTATGATGACTCCAAATGTCAGATAATACCCGTAGTCCACAGTATCGTTCTGCCTGTTTATGTTTCTCTCGATAATCTGTGTATTCATTTGCCTAATGCCGCCCTGTCGGGTTGTACCCGTAAGATGGTGCAGTCAAACTCAGGTGTAGCTTCGTTTGACGTTCAAGAGGTCATCATTTATACTGATACCGTCACCATGATTAATGATCTTCGCGAATT
This sequence comes from uncultured bacterium, assembly GCA_964497515.1. Taxonomy (GTDB): domain Bacteria; phylum Armatimonadota; class UBA5829; order UBA5829; family DTLH01; genus CAZCCV01. Next base: position 86,629 of record CAZCCV010000005.1, read on the forward strand.
ATCAAGATACCGCGACCTGTTGACGCAGCTTGTTGTAAGAGACCTCAAGGTGCGTTACAAGAACTCGGTTCTAGGTTTCTTCTGGTCGCTTATCAACCCGCTCGTGCAAGTAGCGACGATTACCATTGTCTTCAAATATGTGATGCCCATTGGGATTCCGAACTATTCTGCTTACCTGCTGGTGGCATTTTTGCCGTGGATGTTCTTCCAGATGTCACTTATGGATGCCAGTCAATCGGTGTTGGCGCACCACGACTTGCTGAGAAAAGTCTACTTCCCGCGCGAAGTGCTACCACTCTCTATGGTTATAGCGAACCTCATCCACTTTCTGATGGCACTCGTGGTATTCTTCATATATCTGCTGGTTATCGGCGCACCGATTGTCTTTACGTGGTTCCTGTTGCCTCTGCTGGTGTTGATTGAGTTTCTCTTTGTCACAGGGCTTGCGTTCTTCATTTCTGCGATGAACGTGTTCTACGAAGACATCAAATACATAGTTGGAGTGCTGCTGAACATTCTCTTCTACCTAACGCCAATCATTTATCTGTCGGAGCAGGTGTTCGTGAAGCTGGACGAGATCGGCAGGGGAGCGCTTTACACTGTGTACCAACTAGTTCCACTTAACGCCATAATCATATCGTTTAGAAAAGCGCTAATGCCGCCATACGGCCCACCTCCGGGAAAGACTGTTCCGTTTCAGGATATTCCGCCCGATTACAGATTCCTTATTATTACCGGGATAGTGGCATTTCTGGTAGCTGTTGCGGGCTATGCTTATTTCAACGCTCGCAAATGGAGCTTTGCGGAGTAGTCTATGTCTGGCGTCATCGAACTGCAACAGGTCACAAAGAAGTATCGTCTCATGCACGGGCGGGCGCGTTCGCTGAAGTCATTGGTGCTTTCGTTTAGAAGGCAGAAACCCGAGGAACTCCTTGCACTCGGTGGTATTGATCTTTCTGTACCAAGTGGGCAGACGCTTGCTGTTATCGGCAAAAATGGCTCAGGCAAGAGCACGATGCTCGGGCTGATTGGCAGGGTGAGTAAGCCAACTAGTGGAAGGGTAACTGTTAACGGCAGAGTATCCGCCCTCCTTGAGCTCGGTGCGGGGTTTCATCCTGATCTGACGGGTATGGAGAATATTTTCCTGAATGGCGCCATCCTGGGTATCAGAACCAGGGATATGAAGTCAAAAGTGGATGAGATTATAGAATTCTCCGAGTTGGACAAATTCATCGACACCCCTATTCGCACATATTCCAAGGGCATGATAATGCGGCTGGGTTTTTCGATAGCAGTTCAAGTCGAGCCCGATATTATTCTAATAGATGAAGTCCTCGCGGTGGGGGATGAAGCCTTTCAACAGAAGTGCTACCGAAAGATTGAGGAGTTCCAGGACTTCGGGAAAACAATCATCTTTGTTTCGCACGATATGGAAGCCGTAAAAAGCATCTCCTCCCGATGTATATGGCTGGATAAGGGGATGATCATCAGGGACGGCTATGCGGCAGAAGTGGTCGAGGAGTACATTCGGACTACAAGTAGCTAGCGTGATTTCTAATATCACTCTTCCAAGCGAGCAGATGGAAAGGAACGAAAGTGGACATATCGGTTGATCAAGCATTGCTCGAGATTTTGCGCTGTCCTGCGTGCGATGACAGACCCAGGGTAGAGCCTAAAGACGGTGCTCTCACCTGTGTGCAGTGCCGAAATGCTTATCCGGTGAAGGACGGAATACCGTATATGATTGTCGAAGAGGCAGTTAAAGCGGAGGAACAGAAATGAAAATATTGGTCATTCACGGTCCGAATCTCAATATGCTTGGCAAGCGCGAACCTCACATCTACGGACATACTACCCTGAGCCAGGTGGATGAGAGTCTGATTGTGCTCGGAAATGAGCTCGGCGTAGAGGTAGAAACCTTCCAGTCGAACGTGGAAGGCGAACTGGTCAATGCCATTCAAAGAGCAATGGGCGAAAAAGACGGCATTGTTATCAACCCAGGGGCTTATACGCATTACAGCATAGCTTTGCGGGATGCCATCGCCGGCTGCGGCTTACCGGTTGTGGAGGCTCATCTTTCCAATGTGTACGCACGGGAGGCGTTTCGGCATGTGTCGGTGACTGCGCCTGTGTCTAAAGGGATTATCTCGGGGTTTGGTGCAGATAGCTACCTGCTTGGTCTGCGCGCCCTGGTGAATATTTTGTCTGGGGGGAAAAAGCTCTGATGCAGAACAGGCTAGCTAGAATCCGCAAACAGTTTGAGAAAAACCGTGTTGATGCAGTTCTCTTAACAAATCTGGAGAACATTCGCTGGGCGAGTGGTTTTACTGGTAGTGCAGCGACGGCTGTAGTCACACACGACCGCGCCGTAATAGCTATAGACTCGCGGTACACTCTGCAAGCCAAGGAAGAATGTCCGATTTTCGAGGTAATCCTGCCGGCTGGCGGAGCACTTGCTGCAGTCAATGAAGTGTTGACCGAAGCTAACGTTTCCGCTGTTGGGTTCGAGGCCGATTCCGTTACAGTCAGCCGGCGAAAACAGATTAGAAAGGCTATTGCAAGCAGCATTAAGCTGGTTCCGACAAGTCGATTGGTTGAGGATCTTCGATACATCAAGGATGCTGGTGAGATCGCCATTTTGAGTGAAGCGACGAAGCTTACAGACCAGTGTTTCTCTCATTTGATCAGTTGGGTGAAACCAGGTATTACTGAACGTCGTGTGGCCTTCGAGATATACAAATACTTCTACGAAAACGGAGCCGACAAGTTGGCTTTCAGCTCGATTGTCGCTACCGGGCCTCACGCTGCACATCCTCATGCTCAGCCGAGCGATGCGGTACTGAAAGTTGGTCATATGCTAAAACTGGACTTCGGCGCCTCTGTTAAAGGCTATAGTGCAGATATTACCCGAACCATTTTTTTGGGCGAGCCCAGCAACAAGCAGCGGGAGGTCTACAATACTGTTCTTGGCGCTCAAATGGCGGCAATAGAGGCGATTCGTCCAGGAAAGAAGGGCAGTGAAATAGACGCTGTCGCGCGTGGGTATATCAAAGATCACGGTTACGGTGAGTTTTTCGGTCATGGGTTGGGTCACAGTCTGGGAGCAGAGGTGCACGACGGCCCTGCTTTGGCTCCATCGAGCAAGTTGGTGCTCGAACCGGGTATGGTGCTTACTGTGGAACCGGGTATATACATCGAAGGGTGGGGCGGAGTGCGGATCGAAGATGATATAGTAGTCACTGATTCTGGCTGCGATATTCTCACCAAGTCAACCAAGGAGATAGTTGTAATCAAATAGCGGTGCCGTAGGTTGATGATTGCGGTAAGTTGACTCGAGAACAGATCGTTCTGGCAGAGTGTGGGTAGCGTATTCTTTTTGTGTGTAAAATCAGTTGTGTATAGCGGTGCAGTAATGG
>CAZCCV010000006.1:0-80302 GCA_964497515.1 uncultured bacterium
TCTCTAACCCATTCTAGCATCATACAACGTGTACATTATTTCTGCGCATTACTTTCTCCATAGGCCTGCTGACAAAGGCTATACCTGATGACTAGGATGAGCCGCGCACAAAGTATGGATTCAAGTAGAATGCTCTTTTGCTGCATTTGCGGCGGTCGCAATACCGCCTCTTATATCAGAGAGTTTCGCTTCACATTCTCTATTGGTTATGCAAATTACAACCGGAACAGATTTTGTGAAGGTTCGAAATATCAGCTTCGTCGATCTTGCGAAACCCAGAAAACTGCGGCGCGCAACCGGCCCAGGCACTCTCCGGCACAGCTACAACAAGCAGTTTTCTCGGTCGCGTCATTGCAACATAGGCAATTCGTTGTTCCTCAGTTGTTCCATTGCCTTTGCCATCTGGCAACCAGTTATATACACTGCTCTTGCGGGACTTAGCTTGAGGGCTGGCAACAAGCATAATGCCGTCTAAAGTCTGCCCCTTGACTTTATGTACGGTATCAATATGGGAACCGGCATTGCTAACTCCGCCAGCCGCGACTATACTGGCTGCGGGAATGTCTGGGCAGTTCTTGGGGCATTTAATCCTATTTGACGGCTTGCAATGAGGATCTATGCCGGCTTCTAACATTACATGCTTCACTGATTCCCGTGCTTCTGATATCCAATCTGATAATGGCCTATTCGAGTCCGGCAAGGCGGTTACAATCGACCATACAAATTGCCGCCATACCTTATACGGCCTGTCTCCCAACGGTTCACGATTATACCCCAAGCTCGCTCGGTCAAAGAGGAGCCTGCACAGACAGGTCTGAGCCTCCTGGAAAGCCTCTGCCCAAAGACCGTTATCCCGATTTGTAGCGGCAGCAATCAGGTGTTTTGTGCAGTAATTTGGCTCGTACTCAATATCACCGTCAAGTCTACGCAATTCACGAACGGCACTATTGGAGCGAGCAACGATCTTGATGTCCTTGAACTCGCAGTTTACAGCCAAATCATTCGTTATCCTAAAGAAAAGCGAAGGGAGCTCACCAACCTCGTTGTCTGGGTAACAGAGAAGTAATGGCTCGATCTGACAACACTGGCTATAGCCCTTAGCGTCCATCGCTCTCCCAAAGGAGAAAAAACTGGTGATACCCTTACATATCTTTTCAGATGACCTGAAATTAACGGTCAATTGTATCTCGTGCCAGTGATCACTCTCGATTCGATCCTGCATCAGTTGCGGATTAGCATCATTGAATTCATAGATTGCTTGATACGGATCACCAATCAGCAGCACATGTGTCTTACCAGTTGCCACAAACAATGATATGATCTTATGCTGAACATCCGATGTATCTTGGCACTCATCGATCACGATCTGCGGATACCTGGAGGCAAGTCCTTCAGTCAGCTTAGGATACTTGCTCAGGATCCGGTAAGCATAGTACATGCTGTCTGATATACTGATGTGACCAGATTTTGCTAACGAATGCTTCTTCCTGATCACCTCGCGTGCATCAGGAAGAGTTATCTTCATGTTTTGTTCCATCCTCGTCGGATGCCAATCGATGTCCCCACTGGGTTTTACGAAGCACCTAGTTACAGGGACCGGGTAACGGAATTTCCGCTTTCCTTTCTTTACCGGGAACTTGATGCAGCAAGCTGGTATACCAGCTACCCAGGCATCTTGCCCTTGGGGCATTGGTTCAGGGCGGGATTTGACATCTGGAATCAGAGAGGACAAGTGGGGACCTGTTATATGCTGGTAAATGAAAGAGTCAATGGTTCCGATGAAGTGTGGATTGGCATCGGGAACCTCTACACCCAGTTCCCTTAGGCCACCCTTGAGTTCTTCTACGGCTACATTTGTAAATGAAAGCGCGGCAATACCGGAACGTCGGGATTCCCACTTCGACATCCTGTAGGCGACTCTTGCCGCAAGTGCTCTGGTTTTTCCGCTTCCGGGGCACGCCCTTACAACACCGTGACCATCGTGTGTTACTACCTCCTGTTGTTGTCTTGTGAGGTAGCCTTCATTCGAAAGTAGCTTCTCGTGTAGCTGGGCATGGATGTCCGTTGTATTCATTGTTCTGCAGCGAACCTTATGGCGTCAGCGATATAATCTGGCACAGACAGGTTGATCGAGCCGCCTTCAACACCGATCAGCAGATCGTGGGCGAGATCCGCCTTGTATGTGCCTTGCCTGCATACATACTCTTGTACAGCCAGAGCTTTCTCTTCAAGCGTTGCCGTAGTCTTCAGCTTGTCTTCCAGCTCTTTGCCCAATTGCGGATGCCTGGTCTTGAACAGAGAAGCTATGCAAACTTCGTTGCCACATAGAGCCAGCTCGTATTCGAATGTTCGCTTGGCTACAAAGGCTTTGCAGTAGCCATCCATATCGGCAATCACATCCTTTGCTCTCGACCCGTGCTCGTAAACTCCAGATACGCCATCACTCTCCGCTGCTGGGTCGCCGTCAGTCACAACAGCGCATGGTATTCTGACATTGTCCTCTTTGAATATCCTATAGAACGGGGCGAATGAAAGACCATCGACATTGACAACGGTGACTGCACAATCTCTGAGGTCTATGCCGGTCTGCTTCCCGAAGATGGGTAGCAGTAATGCTTCGCTTATGCCCTCAACGAGGATCACCCCCCGCGCAAAAAGCAGGCAACTACGGGTGACATCCAAGTAGCGGGATAAAAGACGCAGTTCACTCGTTGAAAGGCCGCAGTTTGACAACGGCTTCGCCTGCACGGACACGCTGGGCAACTGCTGCCGGTCTTGATGTATGACCGCACTCCGCTCTACTCCTACACTTGACGCAACAACCGACGAGCGTGTAGTGGCTATCACCTGGACGTTGTCGTTGGCCTGCAGCTCAAGGTAACGGACGAACGGACTCTGCAGTTGTGGATGTAAGTGCGCTTCCGGCTCCTCAATCAGCAGGACGCCGAGATCCACTCCATCGGCTGAAGCCTCTTTCATCTCAGCAAGTACCGTCGCAGCATACAATAGATTGTTGTAGCCAAGCCCATTTTCATCTACGTCAAACGGTGTATCGCTGCCAACCAGTGTGCGGACGGATTGGATAATCCGTCGAAACGATGGATCAGATAGAACCAGCTTGCTCTTCTGCGCGAGTGAACTACCGCATATCGCTTGCAGATTATCATTGAGGCGTTGATTCGCATTCTTGATAACTTCCGCACACTCAATCTCTTTGTTTGCCTTGTCGACAACTTCTTCGATCTTCTCGCGATCAGACTTCTCAGCAAGATTCTCAAGTAAAGCGGCGGTTCTTGACATTCGTCCTGGGCGAAGATCCGCTACCGCATCGCGAAGTGGCTGAAGAAATACACATCTGATGGAGTCAAGGATTTCTGACTCAATTGCGGGCCCGTCTTTATCTCCGCCCCACATCTTGGCAGCAAAGTATTCTCGGTTTTGCCGCCCCACGGCCTTGTGGTATCGAAGTGTCAATCGGGCTATGTCGGGGCCCTCTGTTGGAACCATCATCTGAACAAACCAGCCGATCTGCTCAGTCGAGAGACCGGAATAAGTCACGATGATCTCGAAGCCATCTGCAACTCTATTACCATTCGAGTCATGTCTTATATCACTCTCGCGAGGATAGATATCCCTACGTCCCGAACCTTGTGTTAGTACCAAACGTAATGCATCGATCACGTGAGTCTTTCCAATATTGTTCTCGCCGACAAGCAGATTAAGACCTGGTTGAAACGCTATGCTAAAATCTTCAAGACTGCGAAAATTCTTGATCTGCAGCCGTGATATATACATGATCGCCCCCGAGTAGATATCTAACTCAGGTGCATTATAGCGGATAGGCGTGTAGTTTTCAATCGCGGTGTCCGCGTTGGACTCGAAACCTCCTCGCTTCAAAAGCCGATTTCACGCTCGTAAAGCAACAAAACCCCGCCGAAAACTCCGACGAGGTCAAATGGTTGAGAGATAGTTTGCATTTAAGATATTGGCTCCCCCGCGTGGACTCGAACCACGAACCTACTGGTTAACAGCCAGCCGCTCTGCCGATTGAGCTACAGGGGAGCGTATCAACAATAGGATTATACCAAGAACACTAAACTTCAGTCAATGACTTTTGCGCGCAATTGCCTATTCAGTCTGCCAGACTGTCGGTCTCCTGCCGCGTTGGCAACGATGGTTGAGCTCCCAGTCTGGTGACAGCAATCGCAGCAGCTTTCACCGCAAAACGAGCCGCATCCTGCAGCGAGCTGCCCTCTGCCAATGCCACAGCAAGTGCACCGTTAAAAGCATCGCCAGCAGCGGTCGTATCCACAGCATCTACCTTCAACGCGGGAACTTTGACTGCACTGGTGCCATCAACTACTATTGCTCCACTGGAGCCAAGAGTCATAACTACAGCGCCGACACCAAGATTCATTAGCTCTCTGGCAGCCGCTTCGGGATCCATACCATCTGTAGATGATAACCCCAAAAGGAGCGCTGCTTCAGTCTCGTTAGGAGTCAGCACATCAACCATCTTGAGCAACGATGCCGGCAGTTCCCTCGCTGGTGCAGGATTCAGAACCACCCTGGTTCCAGCTTTCTTCGCAATGTCAGCCGCCGCACAAATTGCCTCGACAGGGGTCTCAAGCTGCATTACCAGAGCATCGGCGGACTCAATCTGCTCTTTCGCGGCACTCACGTGATCCGGGCTTAGCTGATCGTTCGCTCCAGGTGCGACGACTATTACATTCTCTCCCGAATCTTCAACAAATATCAGAGCGATTCCCGACGGAGCTTCATCGTCGCGGGAGACAAAATCGGTACAGATACCATCTCTCTCGAAGCTTGCCACTGCTTGGTCGCCAAAAACATCCCGACCAACGCGCGCTACAAATGTGACTTTTGCACCAAGTCTCGCTGCAGCTACAGCCTGATTGGCACCTTTGCCACCCTGAGCCATAACAAACCCACTCCCCATCACCGTCTCACCCGGAACAGGGATCTTCGGAGTTGTGGCTACCATATCCGTGTTAGAACTTCCGACAACCACTATTTTTGCCAACTCGTCTAACCTCCAGCCCGTATAATAACAGAAAACGGGGATCGGGCAAAGACCCGGTCCCCGTCTTTATAGAGATTGACTGCCTATCTGAAACCTACTTCAACTTACCGATAGACATCAGATCCTCTTCGTCAACAGGCAGCTTCTTGCCAAGATATGTATCTATCACAAGCACAATCCGCCCGTTCGGGCTGTCATCTCTTTCAGTCAGGAAGTAACCAATCACCTGATCAGCGTGGCTCTTGATACCCCGTCTCTTGGCCTCACTAGATACAGGAATAAGATTCGGATATATGTCGTATACCTCAGGCCGTATGAACAGCAGGTCGCGCATTTCACCGTCCTTCTGGTATCGAACTACCGCTGCGAACTCCCTTGGCGAGAAGAACCAGTTGAGCTGGTTGTTCAGTGCAACGTCGTTCGGGTCGGATTTGTCGATAACGTGCGGCTTGATAGCCGGATCGAGAACCTCTTTCGACAGATCGAATAGAATCTCGTTCGTTGCCGTCATCGTTCTGTAGCCTGTGATTTCTCGCAGATGCTCAATCTTAAGCTCGGGAATGAGAACAGTATAATCATCGGCAACCTTAGCCCACGAGTATCTCTTCAGCGCGTTAGTGTCGACTTTGAGAGAGTCGACCGCTAAATTGCCCTTCGGAGTGGTGGACTGCCATTTGATTCCAGGCACTTCTCTGTTTTGATTGTCGCAAATGCGGACAGAGAACCCCCAAGTGTCACCAGTGGGGCCAGCCAACCAATCAACACCGTGCTGAGCGTTGGAAATTTGGACAATGACTTCGTTCCAACCCTTCTCAAGCACAACACCCTTGGCTGTCATGTCTTTCTCTTTGCAATCGGTGAAAAGCGCGCATGCCCAATATGTGGTGCCTTTGCGGATCAGTCTGTCGTTCAACCACATTCGCATATTGTCGTCTGCACCTATCCACATACGCACTTTCTGCTGCTTAGGAGAGTATATGTAGGTCCGGGCAAATGCGTATCCGTTCTTCGGTGCGCCCGGCATTGTGGCCATCAGGTCAACGAAACCATCCTCGGATACTGGTCGGATAGTGTAAGCGCTCATCGCTGGACGTTTGACTTTGGCAGATTTGCTTCTGACTCGATTGACAAATTGGTCGGCAAACCTGCTGTCTTCAAGCTGCTTTTCGGTAACTGCCGGAGCAAGTTCTGTAAATCCGGTTACCCGCCAATCGGTAATATACTCGGTGGTAACAGGATCAGTTCCTCTTACATAGCGATACATTCCGGGAGTCATATAGTACCGATTGCAGGAATGATGTCCCATACCCATAGAAGAGATGGGCTCAAATCCACACCAGTCGGAGGAGTGTGTTGTCGGGACGCCAATACCTAGCTCAGACGTTATCATCTTCCAGTCTAGGGTATGGTTCCACTCGTGAAGCATGGTATCCCATTCACGGATTCCCATGTTGATGAACGCTGAGCGGTCGGGGCCACAGTCAGCACCGCAGGCATCGGAGGCGCCCCAGCCTGTCATCTTCTCAAATGTTTCTACTTCGCCGGCTTTGAAAAGACCTTGGTACGGCTTGGCATCCCAGGGATCGCGGCTGTCAGTGAGTTCATCAACGACTCTGTATGTGTTGACCATCCTCAGCGCACCTTTGGATGCGGCTTCCATAATGGCCGAATCCCATTCCCAGACCTTCTTCACATAGTCCATCTGTTCCGGGGTCATGTTGAGAATGGTCTCTCTATCGCCATCTTTGACCAACAGGTTAGTGAAGAATCCAAAGAAGGTGCGGAAAGTGTTGGAGTTTTCCCTCGGATAAAGATCCGCAGCTTTTCTATAGTACGGATATATATTCTCCATCCTCAGGTCGAGGTCGGAGTACTTGTAGCTCGCAGAATCCGCCAGCATATACCAGGCATCCGGGTTGTTGGGCATAAGCTCTGTCGCTCTCTTGAACGAATTATACGCCAGATCCCAGTAACCACCTACCATAGAATAAAGACCCAGGCTGTAGAACCCGTCGCCGGTTTTGATCTTCTGGTACGTTATCTCTGCATCGGCCCAGCGTGCAAGCCTCCTAAAAAGCCTCGAAGATTCGGCCGATGTGGAGGCTCCTGCTCCTTTTGTGAAGAGCGATTTAGCTTTGGCAAAGTCACCTGTCCAAAACGCACTTATGCCCTGCTGGTATACGTCTTTTGTCGATGCGTCTAGTTTGTCGAAGTCATCAGTATAGTAGAACTTGAGCTTACCAGTCGGAGTCCCCGCTACTGCAACATTTATCTCGTTCTTTTTGTCGGTAGAATCGCGTGGAATGAAGGTAACCATTCCGGATTTGCCTACCGTTTTGCCGTCAACACTGAGCACTCCCAGACTTACATCCTTCTCGGCTATCACAACCACCTGACCCGCAGGCACGTCGAACCTGGTCCGTCTGAGTTTCACGGTGAAGGTAGCACCATCAGTTGTCTTGGAGTAATTGAACTCTTTTTCGCTTGCGGCATCGCCAATAGTGAGCTCGCCACACGGCAGCCAGAAAACATAGCCATCGTGTGGATTCTCTGCCACAGCGGGGACAGCACGCAGCGCAAACAGCGCAACAAGCAATCCCACAATCATCAGTTTGTGCATGTATGTGTCTCTCCTATTAGACTCTGGAGCCGTGAGCAGCTAGATTAGCCGCCAAATACTAAGCAAGTTCCGTTGATAGATACGGAATCGATTCCGAAGAACCAGCAAGATGGGTCTGTTCGACCAATTGTTCTTCATTTTGCATTCTACAAGGTAATAGTTCAGTTGAACAGGTTTTGCAGGTATGCCTTATGAATAATTAACAGATTGACGGCAGGATGGAGAACCTCTTTCGAAAAAACCCCTGTTGCCATTGAAGCCAGGTACATTTCTATTATACTAGTCACAGCCTAACTTGCCAAATCCACATTAGCCTCTCGCTAGTGAAAGACAGTGCTCCCCAGTACACTCTTCTATGCTGTAGCATTGTTTCCTGCAAAAATCGAGATGCGAGTAGGCCTGAATAAGGTCAACCTCATCAAGGGAAGGATAGCAGAATTGCATCGTCGAACTTTACAGTGTAGTTTGCACTTATGGAGGAACGGTTCTGAGATGATACAAGGCGTGATTTTTGATATGGACGGAGTGCTGGTAGACTCCGAAGAGTATATCTTAGCAGCTGCGATCCGGATGTTTGAAGAGCATGGCTGGAAAGTCGAACCAGAAGATTTTGTTCCATTCGTTGGTACAGGAGAAGACCGGTATATAGGTGGCCCCGCTGAAAAATATGGGTATCCAATAGAGCTCGTGTCCGCCAAGGCACGAACGTACGACATCTATGCCGGTTTGGTTCACGGCAAACTCGACCCACTCACCGGCGCAAGAGAGTTCATAGAGAAATGCAAGTCAAAAGGGTTGAAGCTCGCTGTCGCCTCATCGGCAGATAGAGTTAAAGTGATGATAAACCTCCGAGAAAGCGGCCTCGCGCCTGAGACTTTCGATGCAATAGTCACAGGTCTCGACGTCGTCCACAAAAAACCCGATCCGGAGATATTCCTGCTGGCTGCGAAGCTACTTGGTATCAGAGCAGAGTTATCGCTCGTTGTTGAAGACGCTGTAAACGGTGTGGCAGCAGCGAAGTCTGCCGGAGCCAAATGTCTGGGCCTTACAACGAGTTTCACTCCGGACGACCTCTCAGAAGCTGACTGGATAGCACCAAATCTGGCCAAAGCTCCTGAAGAATGTCTCGAATGGTGATGCACCCTTGCATCACCATATACAAAAGAAGAATGAGGAGAACAATGACAAGAATCGCAATGTTGGCTCTGGTCGTGATGTTGCTGACTGTCACGGCCGCGACTGTCGCGTATTCGGTTGGGTTCAGCGATGACTTTGCCTGCCCGAATACAAATTGGATGGCCTTCGACGGCAAATGGGTCGTAGAGGATGGAAAATACATCCAGTCTGCCTCCGGATGGGATCTCGGAACATCCATTGATGTTCCACTCCCAACAAACTTCACAGCAAGTGTGAAGATCAAGTATCTTGGTGATCTGCCTGGCGGTGGGCTGTTGTTCTGCATGGCAAACCGTGATAACCGGAACGCTTCTATGATGGTGAGATTTGATCCGGACGGTGTCATTTACGGTTGGTTCGACAAAGACGGTGTATTCCAGTATCAAGGCACCGTCAGAATGCAACTGAGCAGCGACTGGCACGAGCTGGCGGTTGCAGTAAGTCCGGCATCCGGCAGATACAGCATATACGTAGATGGCAAACCGGCTATAGAGAATGTCAACTTGGAGCATATGCAGGGTTATGTAGGATTGCAGTCGGCAAATGGTGTTCAGGCTTTCGACGACTTCTCCATCAGACCGACGTCTGAGGATGAGTTCGCTGTGCTCAAACTAGGAGGCCTCTTTGACGCACCAACCAGCATTGCAGTAGATAGCAAATCAGATATCTTCATTGGCCAGCGAGTAGGAAGCCCGGTTGCGGTATTGAGCCGGACCGGTAAGAGAATTGCGAGTATAGGCACGCGTGGAACAGGACGATTCGAGATATCAAACCCCGTTGCAATGGCTTTCGATAGTGCTCGCAGGAACCTTTACATTCTCGACAACGACAACAAAAAGGTGGTTGTGCTGGACACCGTTACAAACCAGCCTAAAACCGAGACACTGCTCACCGATGCCGAAGATCCGACGGGTCTTGCCATCGATTCACGCGGCAATATGTTTGTACTCGATACCGAGAAGTGCTGCCTAAGTGTGTACGACAGCAACGGCAAATTAAGGAACACCTTTGGGGAGAAGGGCAAAGAGAAAGGTCAGTTCGATTCTCCCCGTGGCATCGCGATAGATCAGAACGACCGCATCATAATTGGCAACCAAGTTTGGTGGTTTGCCAGGCTCGAGCTGCTGAATTTCAACCCTGCTACCTACGAAATATCGGCAATAGGCATCCATCCCGATATATGGGGCACAAAACACCTTATAATCACTTCGAAGAACCGTATCGCACAATTCGGGGTGTTAGGTCTCTGGGAAGCGGGCGGAGTCGTTCGACTTATGGAGCCGAACTTCACACCGTACGGCAACTTCTCGGCCTTCTCCGTTGGCGCGCTCAGTCAGCGGGGAGCTATCGCAGCTGGCCCAGACGATACCATGTATGTTCTCGATTCCGGCAAGTCCCGCATTTGCATAGTTCCGCCGGATCTTTCTGAACCGAGGCCGCTAGTTGCCACTGAACCGGGAAATGCTTCGTTTGCGTGGACTACGAGTATGGCTGAAAAGAGTAAGTTCCGATTTAGGGAAGAGAATGATTCTTCCGAATGGATGGATGTCAAGTCTGCTTCATCCCGGAAGAAACACTCGGCGAAGCTGTCGGGTCTTAAAACAGCACAGCATTATCTGTATCAGTTCCAGCCTACGATAGAGACTATTCCGCCGACCAAATGGTCTAAGGATTACCGATTCCTATCCAATCCGGGTGCTGGCAAGACAGCGCTACTGCATTTCAGAGCAGTGGTTGCGATATATACCAAGACCGATCTTGACCGAACTGAGGGGCGAACGGACTGCGACTACCCGACCCATGAACTCGGCATCAAGCTGCAGCGTGAGCTGGAAAAAGCTCGACTCTACTGGCTGCGAAATAGTCGATTCAAGGTGGCAATAACCTTTAAAGACTATGTTGTAATAGAAGACAAGCGTGTGAAGGTGGACGGTGGGTGGATTCCACCAGAAGAGGTTCGAAACGACCTCGCACCAAAGCTCAAGGCAATGGGCAAGAGCTTAGACGATTATGATACACTCATCTGCATCTATGCAAGACCCGGTTACGATCCTGACAAACCTGACTGGCTGGGGGCGACCGACGGCGGTGGACTCTCTCCTTTCGGTTACAGCGTAATGGGCATGCCGGGCACTATGAACTGGCTGTTCGTGCACGAATTCGATCACCAGGTTGATGCTTTCTTCGATGCAAGCGGTTTCCCTGAGTATTGGTTCGACCACCCCGACATGACGATCCATCCGGGATATTTCGGAAATCAGTTCGATGTCAACGCGCACATCTGGCGCAACATGCCTAAGGAAGACTGGTTCTGGTGCACCTATGGCGAAGTTATGATCTGTGATGACAAGGACGAAGACGGGCTTCCGGATGACGATCCTCGTCTTGCTATGGACGAACGCCGCTTCGGCAGTGACCCAACCAAAAAAGACACTGATGGCGACGGCTTCACCGACCTGCAGGAAGCGTGTGCAGGATTATTTACGCCAACCAGTCCGACGAACATCGACACCGATGGCGACGGTGTCATTGATGGCAAAGACGACTATCCGCTATATCCAATCAATGTGAATATACCGAAGAAGCGCACCACCATTGACGGCATAATCAGCCCCGGCGAATGGACACAACTGATGCCTGCGACGGGACAGTTTATTAACGGCGAAAGCTATCTGAACTGGGACGACGGTTGCGTGCAACTCGCGTTTGTGATGGACAGACCGTTCAAACTAGTGTTGGATATCGACGCCGATGCCGACGGCTGGTTCCACCAGACGGGCAAGTACGAAGTGCGTGTCTCAGCGCTCACCCCAGGCAAAAACCTCCAAGTGAGGGGAGCAGAAGGCGCCGAAGCCGTATGTTCTGTGGTTGATGGCAAGACCGTTCTCGAAATCCGCGTTCCGGTTAAAAGCGAGCGTAACCCCACTGGCAAAGGGACTGCTATGAGCTTCCGGATAGGGTTCGACGTGGATGGTATGGTGCAGCATCTCTTCGACCCGTGGGAGATGCCGAGACTGTTTAGATCAACACGGTAGAAATCCGTTGAGTGCTGCCTGGGTGGGAATACAGTATCCTGCCCGGGCAGTTTTCCTCTTTGGTATGCCTCAAGAGAGCCTCTTTACACATTCGGACAACTGAGCTACACTGAATTACGCTGGCAAATGCTGCGAACAAGGACGATTCCGCCATGAATATGCCTCGGAAAAACAGAGCTCGTTACGTGTCTGTGCGGCCAAAAGACCGGGTGTGGGGGTTGTATCTGCTTGGTGCGGGAGGTTACGACATTCCCGCACACACCTACTATACAGTAGGCAAAGAAAGTGCCTACAAACGCAGGACAGGACGAATTCTGCCCGAGTTCTGTTTGGTATATCTCGCCCGCGGCAGGGGTGTTTTCAACTCGCGCGAAACTGGACGTGTCAACCTCCGAACTGGCGATATATTTCTGGTGTTTCCACAAGTCTGGCACGATTACAGACCCGACCCTACGACTGGTTGGCACGAATACTGGGTGCTATTTAATGGCGATCAGCCAAATCAGCTTGTGGAGCAGGGAATAATCACGTCTACAAATCCTCTGTTTCGTCACGTGGACGGGGCGGTGGTAGAAGAGCTTTACTGCCAAGTGCTCGACGGAATATGTTCTCCGACTCCGGTATCGAGCCAGATTGTCGCTTCAATCACAATGCAGCTTCTTGCAGTCGCTATCGCTGGCGCTGGTTCGTCTGCAGCACAGGAACGCGCACTCGAGCCGGAGATTCAGAAGGCGAAACGTTACATAGAAGAACACTTGGCAGAAGCAATATGTATCGCTGACCTTGCGGCTGAACTCGGCACAAGCTACAGACACTTTTCCAGACTGTTTAAAGCCTCCGTAGGAGTCTCACCGCAGCAGTATCATATAGAGCTTCGAATCAACAGGGCGAAGGAGCTGCTTGTTGATAGAAACAACAGAATAGGTGAGATATCTGCACAGCTTGGGTTTTATGACCCACTCTACTTCTGCCGGTTATTTCGAAAACAGACGAACCACTCGCCCAGCGAATGGCGGGATCTTAGAGGCCAAATAATCCTGTAGTCATACGTCAGTTGGGTATCAGCAGGCAGAGTACGTGTCCGATTTGTCCATAACATTGTCTTACCAGTCCATTTGCTTCTGAATACCGGTAAGGTAGAATGCAATCAGAATGCCTGAGGCCAGAGGCTGGAAAGCTATCTAGTCGACCGGTCAAAGATTTCGATCCTGACTTGTGGCTTAGGTGCATTTGATGCCACCCGTGTTGTCGGTTGGCACATAGTAACCGGTAGAAGAGGTGTAGAGAACCCCGCACTCTACACCTTCTGCTGGTTTGTACTGGTTAATCTGAAGTCATTTCTGTCGATGGCAGCAACCCCATCTGTGCACGACCATCCAGCAGAAGGAGAAAATAGATCAGCCCTCGATAGGGTGACCATCTGTCTACCAGTTGATGCACCGCATTGTAGTCCGGCCGATCGCCTAGACCGAGCCATTTTTGAAGCTTGTTCTGGCTACCAACATCGTCCGCCGGATACACATCCAGTCTACCCAGACCGCGAAGCGCTATGTATTCGGCAGTCCAGCGCCCCACCCCTTTCAGTTCGCACAGGGTGCTTACTGCGAGACTATCGTCCAGCAATTGCAGGGCTTCCAGATCCAGACTGCCTTCTACGATAGCACTAGCTATTGATAGAATCACTTGAGATTTCCGACGACTGAAGCCGAGGTTACGCAAGTCTTCTACATCCGCACAAACGAGGTCTTCTGGTCGCGGAAAGGCACGATGCTTACCAGCCGCGAGGCCAAAAGAAGCGGACAAGCGATTCAGCACACTGAGACCAGCAGCAAGTGATATCTGCTGACAGGCAACGCCATTCACTAAGGCTTCGAATACAGAACTGAACCTAGGTGGTTTGAAACCAGCGTAGCGATTTAGAAGCGAACTGAACTGATCGTCGGACTCCGCCAAGCGGCAGAAATCTGAAAGGTCAGTATCGAGGCCGAGCAATTTATTGAGCTCGCAAGCTATACTCGGTTCATCCCCTGCATCATATTCAACCGTGATTTCCGGTGACTCACAAGGCCCAGTCTGAGTAACAGCCACCTCTACTGCTTTTCCAGACACAGCGAGCACACGACGATACGTTTGTTGATCCCAGCGGTCTATTTCGTTGTTCGGCACACGACGCAACACCCAAACCGTAAGATCCAAGCGAAAAGGTGGCTCCGGATTCATTTTGAACTGTGTCATAAGATTGCTTCTTTAGTATGGATTGCGCTTGCTGTTATCTGCTATCATTTGTCAGGTTCGTCCTGAACTATTGTTCACCTGGCCTTGGCTTCCGAAACATCGGAGATCACAGCATCGATGAATCACAGGCGCCCGTCGCCCGCAGAAGTAAGGAGATGAAATCTATGCGTACCTTCACGTTAGAAGAACTATCAGAGTTCGACGGCAGCAACGGCAAACCTGCATATGTCGCATTTAACGGCAAAGTCTACGATGTAACAAACGGTCCGAACTGGGCTGTTGGAGCGCACTATGAACATACCGCCGGAGAAGACCTGACCGAAGATATGCAGTATGCGCCACACGGGGAAGACTTTATAGATGAATTCCCCGTCGTCGGAGAACTGGCTCCGTAGAGCACAGATAAGTGAAAGACAAAGAGAAGCCGTTTCGGGCGTCTGCCCGAAACGGCTTCAATATTATAGGCCTGAGCCAGAGGAGTATTTCTACTCCTCACCTGCGAGCTTCTTGAGCTTCTCCCACTCCGAGTCGATCCATTCCTGGATCTGTGAGATAGCTGCCTCGCCGCCCGGCTTAAAGAGATGCCGATAGCGAGTCTGCTGCTTGATGTAGTGCTCGATAGGTTTCTTCTCACGAGGCTTGTAAGTGATTCTGTACTCACCATCTACTACCTCATAGAGCGGCCAGGCGCAGGTATCGACAGCATCGCGACCGATCTGGATCGCCTTGCTGCTTTCAAATGCCCAACCCAACCGGCACGGTGCAAGCACGTTAACAAATGCCGGGCCATCCACCGTCAGCGCCTTCTCGAACTTGGTGATCAAGTCGTTCCACATACTCGGAACACCCTGCGCCACGTAAGGAATACCGTGAGCGACCAAAATCTTGGTAAGGTCCTTCGGGTACTGCTTCTTACCAGGCTCGACCGTTCCGGCAGGGCTTGTGGTCGTGTTGGCGTATCTCGGGGTTGCACTCGATCGCTGAATGCCAGTGTTCATATACGCCTCGTTGTTATAGCAGACGTATACCATGTTGTGACCACGCTCCATAGCTCCAGAGAGCGACTGGAATCCGATATCGTAAGTCCCACCGTCGCCGCCGAAAGCAACGAACTTAACGTCCTTATCAGCGTATTTGCCCTGCTTCTTAAGAGAGCGATACGCGGCTTCTACACCAGATACGGTAGCGGCAGAGTTCTCGAAAGCGCTATGGATAAACGGGCCTTTCCACGCAGTATACGGGAAGATCGTTGTTACGACCTCAAGACATCCCGTCGCACTTCCTACGACAACCGGAGTCTCCCCAGCTGCCATCATAAGCATCCGAACGACAAGCGGTGCAGTACAGCCACTACACGCTCTGTGTCCAGAGCTGAATTGCTCTTCCAGTTTTGAGAGTTGTTTAATATTTGCCATTCTTAGTCCCTCACTCCGAGGTACGTAACGAGCGCCTTCTTCTTTCCAGAAGCGAGTTCCTTAAGGTCGTCGTAGACGCTCTGGATCATCTCCACGTTGATATCTCGTCCACCGAGGCCATACACATAGTTGATAGTAGCGGGCTTCTTTTCGCGATCGCAGATAGCATTTCTGACTTCGCCGAAAACTGGGCCGCCGCGTCCCGCGAGACCATCGGATCTGTCCATAACACCCACGGCCTTGCAGCCGGCAATGGCATCAGCGATCTCCTCGTACGGGAAGGGTCTGAATACTCTGATCTTAATCATTCCAGCCTTCACGCCCTGCTCTCTCAGTTCATCAATGGCCACCTTTGCGGTTCCTGCGGTAGAACCCAGCACGACTATGGCGTACTCTGCATCTTCCATCTTGTAGTCTTCGAACAGACCGTACTTCCGGCCGAATGTGGCTTCGAACTCTTTGCCAACTTCGATAATATGCTTGCCAGCGTGCATCATCGGTTCGGCAAGGCTTCTTCTGTGTTCGAAGTAGTAGTCTGTGAAGTCCAGACCACCCATAGTAATTGGGTTGTCGACGTCGAGCATGGTGCGCTCTGCCTTGTAGATTCCTACAAAGTCAGTAACGTCTTTGTCGTCTATGACTTCGACCACTTCCATCGCGTGGCTGATAATGAACCCGTCCATAGTAACCATAATCGGAAGATGGACTTCCGGGTTCTCTGCAATGCGGATGGCTTGGATCAGGTTGTCATAGGCTTCCTGCGAGTTCTCGCTGAAGATATGGATCCAGCCGGAGTCACGAGCACCCATTGTGTCTGAGTGGTCTCCGTGGATATTGATTGGGGCAGAGAGTGCGCGGTTGGTAACCGGCATAACAATCGGCAGCCTCAATCCGGCGGCGATGTAGAGCATCTCCCACATCAGCGCGAGCCCCTGCGAGGATGTCCCCGTCATTGCTCTCGCACCAGCGGCCGAAGCGCCTATAGTAGCACTCATTGCGGAGTGCTCACTTTCAACTGCCACATACTCTGTATTCACGAGTCCGTCGGCGACGTAGCTCGAGAAAATCTGTACTATCTCGGTTGCAGGGGTGATCGGATAGGCGGCAACGACATCCGGACTAACTTGTCGCATTGCGTACGCGACAGCTTCGTTTCCGGTAAGCGCCTTCTTCACGCCGGCCCGCACCTGTGATTTGTCGAAAACCTTAGCCAATTCTATCCTCCGTCCTATTCCGACTTCACTTCGTTATAGGCTCGCTCGATAGCCTTGAGGTTTCCCTCAATAACCTCGGGCTTGTTGCGGAATTTAATTTCGAGCTTTTTGCGGGTGTCATCGGTAAGAGTGTCATAAGTAAGAACACCGGTTACCTTAACAAGCGCACCGAGCATAGGTGTGTTGGGAATGTCTCTACCGATAGTCTCTTTTGCAATCGTTGAAGCGTCGAGCGTGTACAGCTTGCGACCATTGAGCTTCATCTTCTTTTTGATCTCTTCAGCCGGCAGATTGGTATTGACGATTATCACGCCATCGTCGGCCAGCCCCGCAGTTACATCCACCGGGCCGATAAGTGTTGGGTCGAGAACTACTACCACATTCGGATTCTTAGCGTGGCAGTGGATGGTAATTGGTTCATCGCTGATGCGGTTAAACGATTGCACCGGTGCTCCGGTTCGCTCAGGGCCGTATTCAGGGAAAGCCTGAATATACTTGCCCTCAGCTAAAGCAGCATCGCCGAGCAGAAGCGCGACGGTCTTTGCGCCCTGACCGCCTCGTCCGTGCCAGCGGATTTCTGTGAGTTTTGCCATACTCCTGGCTCCTTTTGTCAGGTGTTGGGGGTAATAGCTGGGGGATGGGAAGGCATTTGGCTCCCCCAGCCCCGTAATCCTAACCCCGGATTCTACATTTCTCGGCGCCACTCGAGCGCCTGAATAAGCGTTGCCTGGTCTGCGTAGTCCAGGTCTCCTCCAACCGGCATTCCGTGAGCAATACGCGTCACTTTCAGCCCCAATGGCTTCAGCACCTGCTGAGCCAGATACATCGCCGTTGCGTCCCCTTCGATTGTAGGATTGGTAGCGATGACTACTTCAGCCATCTGATCCTGACCAAGCCTGGCGATCAGTTCACGTATTTTGAGCATCTCAGGCCCCACACCGTCCATAGGGGATATTACTCCTCCCAGCACGTGGTATAAGCCCTTAAACTCGTTTGTCTTCTCCATCGCCACAAGATCACGTGGCTCAGCGACCACACAAAGAATCGACCGGTCACGTTTGGGATCACGGCAAATATCGCACATATCCTTGTCGGTGAAGTTGAAGCACACCGGACACAGTTTGATATATGTTTTCACGTCGGCTATAGCATCTGCGAGCCTTCGGGCTTCTTCCGGAGATGCACGCAGTATATGAAACGCAAGTCTCTGTGCTGATTTAGGACCAATGCCCGGGAGTTTTTCGAACTCACCAACCAGCTTAGCGAGTGGTTTTGCGTAGTACATTATATTTGCCTTTGTACAGGACGAAAGGCCGCCTGCGTATTACGCTTGCGGCTTCTGGAAAGGCCTCTCCGAACCTGGTTGTCTCTACCAGACACGAAATAAGCCCCACACATTTCTGGGGCAGGCCTCCCGTGTCGACCATCTTATTATAACAGAATTTGGGGGTATATGGAAGCACATCCGAAGAACATGCTGTACGGGGCTGCTGCATTCTGGAATGGCATCGTATCTCGTTCGAAGAGACTAGTCACTCACCATCACTACTTCGTTGCCGGTGCGCCTGCGTTCGATTGAGTCGGCAAGCCGGACTGAGATCAGCCGCGAAACACCAGGCTCCTGCATAGTGACTCCATAGAGGGTATCGGACGCTTCCATTGTGGCGCGGTTATGTGTTACGACTATAAACTGAGAGTTCCTGGAGAACTCACGCAGCACATCTGCGAAGCGCTCAACGTTTGTATCGTCGAGCGGGGCATCGACCTCATCAAACAGGACAAAAGGACTCGGTCTTTCAAGCAGCAGTGCGAAAAGCAATGCAGACGCAGTGAGCGCCCTCTCTCCACCAGAAAGAAGGGTCATATTTTGGAGTTTCTTCCCTGGTGGCTGAACAATCACCTCTACGCCCGTCTCAAGAAGATTCGATGGGTCGGTGAGGATAAGCTCAGTCTTTCCGCCGCCGAACAGCTCTTTAAACATCCGGTCGAAGTGCCCGCCAACAGAATTGAACGTCTGCATAAAGAGGCCTTTGGTGCTCTCATCGATATCGCGTATGGCATCCTGGAGCTTCGCTCGCGCCTCTTCGAGGTCGGATTTCTGTGCGGTGAGGAACTCCCAGCGTTCCTTTATTCGCTCGTACTCTTGTATTGCACCCGTATTGACGGGTCCCATAGCTCGGATCTCTCTGCGGAGTCTGGCGACTTCTGTGGCAGTGCCGCGTTCGAGCTCTACCATCTCTTCTCTAGCCAAGGCTTCCTCTGTAGTGATATCGTACTCTTCAAAAAGTCTGGTCGATGTTTGAGTGACTTGCACTTCGAGTCTGGCCTCTTTGACGTCGCACTCTCGCACCAGTTCGGCCGTCTCGGTCCTTGTGCGGTGCAATTGCTTCAACTCAGCATCCACATTTCCCGTCGCCTGAGCCATCTGCGAGCGCTTAGCAACTAGGTCTTCGAGCTCTTTTCCTGCTTGGGCAAGCAAGGACTCGCACGCCGCGGCCTCTTCGGTAAGCGTCGATTTCTCCCTCACATTAGCTTCTGACTCAGCGGCCTGCCTGCCTATTTCGCTTCTGCGAGACTCCAACTCCCTGCGCATTTCGTTTGCTGAGTCAGTTGTCTGCTGTATCGATTGCTCGTAAGCAGTTTTTCGTTCTCTAACCGACGCCAGCCCAATCGACATCTCCATAAGTTCAGCAGATAGCGATTCGCGTTTGGACTTAAGCTCTTCCATCCGCTTTTCCGCACCCTGAACGTACTCGTCGAGGTCAGTATTCTCCTTGCCGGCTGCGGATAGATCTACTTCAAGCGCAGAGAATGCTCTGGAATCGCTCTCGACAGCAAGCTCCACCTCCTCCTTCTCGGAGGAAACGATTTCTATCTGTCCTTCGAGTCGTTTGCATTCAGCCTGAGCGAACTCGATCTGCCTTTCGGCCTCGGCAAGTGACATCCTGTCTGACGCAGCAGCGTTTTCTAGTTCTTCCGCCTTAGAAGAAGCGAGAGAAAGATCGTTTCTCGCTCTGTCGAGTTCAGCCTCTACCTTGGATCTGACCTGCTCGAGCTCAGCGAGTTCTTTTGCAAGTGTCTCCATTTCCTGCTTGCGCCCCAGCAGGTTCGGACCTTTGTTCTGCCTCGTTCCCCCAGTCATAGCACCGGTCGGAACAATAACCTCGCCATCGAGCGTGACAATTCGCCCCCAACCAGCCAACTTACGTGAAACCTGCACAGCGCTGTCTATGTCGTCGACAATCAACACCCTGCCCAACAACACATTTATCGCGGCAGCGTATCTTCCGTCGAACGATACTAGCTCACTCGCGATTCCTCTTATACCGCTTTGGCGCAAGTTCCCACGGATGGTAGTAGACTGCGAACGAATGCCATCGAGTGGCAGGAATGTGGCTCGACCAGCTCTCTTTTCCTTAAGAAATCGAATGGCACTCTTTGCATCATCTACCGTATCTGTGATGATATCCTGCACGGCATTACCTAACGCAACATCGATGGCAGTCTCGTAGCCCTGAGGAACAGTGATGACATCTGCCACAGTAGAATATCTGCCAGCAAGCAAATTTGCCTTCCTGGCGGCCATAACTGCCCTTACGCCCTCGAAAAACCCCTCGTGCGCATCCGCCATCTCTTTTAGCGTGGAATGTCTCGAAGATTTGCCTACAGTCTGCCGGTTGATATCGGCCAGCTTCTCGGTAGCGGCTGATATGCGCGACTGTGCCCGCACCCCCTGCTCCATAGTGGAAGGCAGTTCAGCGTCGCGCGTTTTCTGACGGTGGAAAATCTCTTCTGCACTTGCAAAGAATCCGGCGAGTCGCTCCACCGCAAGCTGTCTTGCTTCTTCCAGGGACGTAAGCTCGGCATCATATTTTCCCATCGCCACTTCGAGTTCAGCAAGTCGAGAACGCAGGCTCTCTAGCTCAGTGCGTTTCGCTGCTTGCTCCCTTGCTAGCTCAAGGTAAGCCGATTTGTGATCCTCGGCCATCCGAGCCGCAGAGTCGAAATCGGCGTTGGCTGCCTCAATGCTGCTGGTTCGTTCGGCAATCTCCTTTACAAGAGTGGATTCTTGCTGGGTGCAGGCTTCGAGCTCGAGTGTTATCCGGGTCAGACGTTCTTCGGATTCACCGATCTTCCGCGCCAGTTGCTCCATCTCTGAGTCAATTCTAATTTTGGCATCTTCAGCCGACCGTTGGCGTTCTTCGATAAGTGCAAGTCTGCTGCGTATCCTCTGGTGCGTGGCAGTGACTTCCTGATGTTTTCCACGAGCAGAATCAAGGCTGCGATCGAGATCTAGAAGCTGGCCGTTGTACTTCTCTTTTTCCCACTCCAAGTCGGAGATGCGCCTGTCCTGTTCGGTAAGCTGAGAGGCTCCGTTGGTCTTTACGTCTCTAATTCTCTCGAGTTCAGAAGACCAACGCCTAAGATCGTTGATCAATTGGCCTGTTTCAATCTCTCGCAACCGCGTGACGAGCTCGTCGTACCTGGCAGCAATCTCCGCTTGTTCGGCAAGAGGTTCCACCTGACCAGAGAGTTCGGCTGCTATGTCGTTGACTCTGCGCAGGTTGGTTTCGGTGTTTTCGAGTTTGCGCGAGGCTTCCTTTCTGCGATGGCGATATTTCTTGATGCCAGCTGCTTCCTCAAAGAGTGACCGACGATCCTCAGATTTTGCAGAAAGTATTGCATCTATCTCGCCCTGACTCACCATAGAATACGCATCGCGACCCATTCCGGTGTCGAGGAAGAGTTCGTAGATGTCTTTCAGCCTGCATGCCGCTTTGTTGATGAAATACTCGCTGTCGCCAGAACGGTAGGCTCTCCGGGTGACTGTCACTTCACCAAAATCGACCGGGAGTGAACCACAGGAGTTATCGATGGTAATCGATACTTCGGCCATCCCGAGGGGTTTTCTCTTATCGCTGCCTGCGAAGATGATATCCTGAGACCTAACACCTCGCAGATTTCGCACGTTCTGTTCACCAAGAACCCACGAAACCGCATCGGCAATATTACTCTTACCGCTGCCGTTAGGACCGACAATCGCGGTTATCCCATCGGTCAGCAGCAGTTCAGTGCGTTCTGCAAAGGTTTTGAAGCCCTGTATTTCAAGTCGCTTGATGAACATAATCAATCTATTATACTAGAACTGCCGTTCTTAAGCGAGATCGAAATTTGAGAGAATTGCCTCAGCAACACTATAGAGAACACCTTGCCGTGAAGGAAGGCGAGAAGTAACAGGCGAAGCTCTTATCAGAAGGCTCCGAACAAATGCGCAAGGGGAATACGAATGACGAAAAGAGTCAGCAAGGTTGGCGTGGTAGGATGCGGAAATATCAGCACTGTGTACTTTGAAAACGCGCAGAAGTATCGGCCAATAGAGATAGCTGGGTGCACCGATCTCATCGAGGAGCGTTACCAAGCAAAAGCGCAGGAATTCGGTGTGCAGGCCTATAGAAGTGTCGAAGATATTCTATCGAACCCCGAAATCGATATTATCTTGAACCTCACAACTCCAGAAGCACACGCGGAAGTCGCATTCGCTGCAGTGCGTGCTGGCAAGTCTGTTTACAATGAAAAACCTCTCACCATCGGCAGAGACGAAGGCAGACAACTGCTTGAGCTTGCAGATTCAAAGGGAGTCCTTGTCGGCTGCGCCCCGGATACATTCCTGGGAGGTGGAATCCAGACCTGCCGAAAGGTCATTGACGATGGGCTAATTGGCGAACCAATAGGTGCAACTGCAGCAATGATGTGCCACGGGCACGAAAGCTGGCATCCCGACCCAGCGTTCTACTACAAGACTGGTGGCGGGCCGATGTTCGATATGGGGCCATACTATCTGACTGCACTTTTGAACCTGATCGGCCCCGTGCGCCGTGTTACAGGTTCGGCAAGAGTCACTTTCAAACAGCGAACCATCACAAGCGAGCCGAAGAACGGAACGGTTATTGATGTGGACGTGCCTACTCATATAGTGGGAATACTTGACTTCACAAATGGTGCGGTAGGCACCATCACAACGAGTTTCGATGTATGGGGCGCCGAGCTGCCATTTATAGAAATCTACGGCACAAAAGGGAGTATGAGTGTGCCAGACCCCAACACATTCGATGGGAGTGTAAGAGTTCGGCGTGAAGGCAGCGACAGATGGGAAGATATCCCCATTGTACCGGGTTACGAGCAAAACGGCAGAGCGATAGGCTGTGCAGATATGGCCAATTCCCTGCACACGGGTGAACCGCACAGAGCGAGCGGAAGACTAGCTTACCATGTGCTCGACATTATGCATGCCATCCACGACTCATCCCGCGATGGAAAGCATATTGAGCTCGTGAGTGGATGCGAAAGACCTGCTGCACTTTCGCCAGGGGCTTACCTGTAGTCTGGCTGAAACTAATAAGGCTCAGGTTTTGGTGGCCGGCGTTTGCCGGCCACCCTATTGCAGTTATCCTCCGATGTGAGTTCTCTCTTCGGCGGAAATCTCTGCGAGGACTTCCTTGGAGACTTCTTCTACCTCAGGCACGACAGCCGAGAGTGTCTCAAGTATGCGTCCTGCCCACGTGTAGCCGCCTTCGAATACCATACTGACACCGGCACTCCGGACAGCGTTCTTCTCTCGTTCCGACATAGACTCAATACGCCTCACGACTTTAGCTACCGACGGGCCGGTTGCTTCTTCTGCTACGAAACCATCGACATCAGGCTTAACCTGTTCGCGAAGTCCACCACCATCTTCGGGGACTATCAGCAGACCACCGGACTTGCGGATAAGCAGTCTTATCTCTGCCGGAATCAGCCCAAACGGCTCGCCTTTTGCAAGGATAGGAATGGCGACACATCTGTCGAGCTGAGACAAGCACGCACACAGGTCGAAGTCGAACGCGCTGATGACTGTGCAATTCTTGCCAACTGCATCGGCGGCCTCTTCCAAATACGGCGCGGGGCCAAGCGAAACGACTACAGCCTGGTAGTCATCTCCAAGCTCTTTTGCGACATCGAAGGTGGCTTCCATTCGCTTATAAGGTACAGGTCGGCCGAACTGCAGCAGGATCTTCTTGTCTTTCGGGATCACATAGCGCTCTTTGCCTTCGGCGCGGAGTTTCTGGTTGTACTCTTCAACCTTGGTTTCACACTCTTCCTGAGTTCGGATTCGGTATTTTAGGTCGAGCGGGTCAACGCCATTGCCCGTTGGGATAATCGTCGCAGGGTCGGCAGCGTAGTCGGCAATGAGGTGGTCTGAGACAAAAGCCGAAATTGTACCGATCTTGACGTTGGGGAACTGCTTGGCCCAATAGAAGCTAGCGTACTCTGCACCGATCTTGTCAGGGTCGACGGGCTCCTGATCGTGCTTGAGCGTAGTTGAGTGCACTACACGCACCCACTGCACGGACTCGTCGTTGTTCTGTATCGTTCCGTAGATCGGCGAGTAGATATAAAACGTATCGTGGCACCATACCACTGTTCTCTGGTGCTTTTTGGCGATATTTCTGGCAACAGATGCACCACCGGCAGACTGCAGTTTAATCTGCTCTGGAGTACCGAAGAAATCTTCACCGCCAGGCCAGTTGGCCGAAATCGGATGACCGTTAGGTGAGGAGTTCAGCACGGTCATATACTCGCCGCCCATATCTTCGATCTTCTTCTTTGCGGCGTCCCTAAACTCAGGGTCGTAGTTTCCGAAAGTGGGGCCGAAGTCGGTTTCTACAAAGTAGGGAGTCAGATTGATTCCCTTGTGCTCAAGGGCAGTCTTCACACGCGGCAGTGAAGCGATGTGGCCGCGAGTCACGGTGCAGACTCCTCCTCCATTGGCCACTATGCCTTCTATAGTAAGGTGCACGGCCGCAAGGTCGAGTTTTGACATAGGTTATGTTACCTCCAAATCCTAAAGGGATTATGCAGGAGCCATAAGTGTAGTTAGCCGAACCAAGGCACAATACCTTCCCAAAACAAAAGATGCAACACCCTTTGCCGAATAGGCGCAGTACGGAGGAAGAGCGCGCTTCGCTGTGGAAGGGATTTACGTCCGTTAGTATGTGGCAGCCTCGTAGTAAAATGTCTGCCTTCTGACTTCTCGAAACGTGGAGCATTTTCTCATCTGCGGACAGTTAGCCTATGGATACATCACCAGTGCAAGTTGAAACGTTTATTGTATCTGACGGAGAGGGAGAGCGCCTCGACGCATATCTGGCCAGAAGAGTGACGCAGCTCTCTCGCTCTGCAATTGCTCGACTGATAGGCGAAGGGTCCATAACAGTATCCAACAAACCAGCTAAAGCCAATTACAAAGTCAGAATCAATGATGAGATTACAGTCGAAATACCCCCTCCGGCTCCTACAGACATCAAAGCCGAAGACATTCCACTTGAGTTCATCTATGAGGATGCCGACATAGTCGTGGTGAACAAACCAAGAGGAATGACTACTCATCCCGCACCAGGCTCGCCCGCCGGGACACTAGTGAACGCACTCCTAGGAAGCATCAAAAACCTCTCAGGAGTAGGTGGTGTCGAAAGACGAGGCATCGTCCACAGACTGGACAAAGACACTTCCGGACTGCTGGTAGTAGCGAAGAACGACGCCGCCCACGTTGGCCTTCAGGCTCAGATGCAACAGCGCTCTGCTCAACGAAAGTACCTCGCTCTCGTGTGGGGCGACACCAGTTTTGAGAAAGCTATCGTCGATGCACCTATCGGCCGACACCCAGGCGACCGCAAGAAGATGGCTGTAGTGACACGCGAAGGTGCATCTCGCAAGGCAGTTACCGACATTGAAGTAGTAGAACGGCTAAATGGTTTCACACTGATTGAAGCTTCACTTCGAACGGGCAGGACGCACCAAATACGTGTTCACTGTGCTCACATAGGACACCCAGTAGTAAACGACCCCGTTTACGGAGGAAAACGCCAAACGCCTGCCAGGTTCAGCCTTGAAGAAAAGTCAGTATTTGAGCAACTGGCTTCCGTGCTTGCCGGGCAAGCATTGCATGCGTACAAGCTTTCGTTTGTGCATCCCCGCACCGGCGAACTGTTAAATTTCGAATGCCCTCTGCCGAACGATATATCTGCGCTTGCGGACTTGATACGCAGCGCAAATCAGCATTAGTCGCTATTAACACACAATTGCGACTAATATAACACGGTGTCACACCCGAACTTGCAGTCAGACATGGGGCAAAACGCCCCGTTTTTGATCATTCTGCATTTCCCTGCAATTTTGCATAGATTATGATAGCGGAAAGCACGCATGAGTACGGAAGAATCCTAGCGAGATCAACCAGACCCTGGTTCGTGGAGGGCCGTGAGTGATACAACTTCAAAAAGAACTGACACGCAGCGTGCGGAAGCATTGCGGACGCGACATCATCCATCGCTGGGAAGGGAATCCTATGATTTCTGTAGAGGACATCCCATTCCCGTGCAACTCTGTTTTCAATGCGGGAGCAGTAGTTCACGATGGCCAGTATGTTCTGCTACTTAGAGTAGAAGATATGCGAGGTCGCTCTGTTCTTGCGCTTGCGCGCAGCACCAACGGGTTCCATTTCACCGTTGATCCCCAACCGGCAATGGAGCCTTCTGAAGAAGAACCGTTCAGAACTTACGAGCGTCGAGGAATAGAGGATCCGCGGATCACTCCTCTCGAGGGCGTATACTACATTATGTATACCGCCTATTCGAAGTATGGCGCTTGTCTCGCACTTGCTCGCACTGCTGATTTCAAGTCATACGAGAGATTGGGGATAATCTCTGAACCCGAAAACAAAGACGGATGCCTGTTTCCAAGAAAGATCAATGGTAGGTATGCGCGACTCGACCGACCGCTGGCAGGCGGAATCGGCAACATCTGGATATCTTACTCCGATGACCTCAAAATGTGGGGGGATTCCCGCGTGGTTATGACCACAATGCCGGGACGATGGGATGCAGACAGAATTGGAGCATCCGTTCCTCCTATCGAGACTCCTCAGGGCTGGCTTGAGATATATCACGGTGTTAAGAACACATCGGGTGGACCGCTCTACCGTCTTGGAGTAGTACTGCTGGACCTCGACGAGCCGTCGAAGGTAATTGGCCGCGGAGCAGTTCCTATTCTGTCTCCACGCGAGTACTACGAACGAATCGGTGACATCGGGAATGTTGTCTTCTCGTGCGGTGCAATTCAGAACGGATTTACAGGATCGCTTAAGGTCTACTATGGAGCTGGCGACACCTGTATATGTGTAGGGACTACCACAATGGAGGAGCTTCTCTCCGCCTGTGAGCAAGACTGCGAGTGCGACTAGTCTAGCTCAAAACATACTAAACGCTCGCCCAGCCCTCCGGATGTCATACGATGTCTGGAGGGCAAAGTCTTTCTAAGCACCTTGCGATTAAAAACGCCTCCAGCTTGCAGGTTTCAACGCGACTCAGCACAAACCCTTCATTTACTGCATTTTTAGAATGCAGTGGGCAGAGCGATCGATAGGATACCATCTGGATTTAGTTTTGACGGCAATCAGAACCGGCTGTTGTTTCCATTTGTCGGCAGGACAGGAAAGCTCAATGTCTTTCAATCCGTATGCCACTTTCCAACCAGCGGGAGCCGGCTTGCCTGAGTTCAGCACAACCACAGTGGTAGCAACATCCTCATCGAGTGGTCGAACCTTCAGTTCGTATGTCGCGGCAGTGCTAATCGCACCCCTGATAGTAATTCTGAAGTACAACCTGTTGTCGTCTCTGGCTGCGTATACATTCACAAGATCAGCACCAGGCTGAGAATGAGCAGGTAAGCCATCGTTAACCGGATCGCGGATTATAGGGTCAATCCCCTTCCAATCCTGGACTTTGCCATCTACCTTCATATTCGATGACACTGCGATCCTGCTCTCCGTGTTTTTCAGTGCAAAGAGCTCGTTTTCTCTTACAAACGATCTGAGAAACCGCTTCGATTGCGATTTATACTCCTCTACGGCCTCACGCTTTGCAGTTATGGCAGATCCGCCAAGTGTGTACTGATACCAGGAAATGTCCATACTGGCGAGCGCTGCGGGTGGGGCAAGCCTTAGGGAATCGTGGAGCCCTTGCGGCACCGGCCAGTCTCCACGATGAACCAGATACATTCCGATTTCTTTCTTGCCAAGCCAGCCGAGATCGTACAATGCCTCAGTCACAAACGCGCTCGTAGCCCAATGGTCAGGATGCTGATCGTTTGGATGCGGGTAGTAGATATTGGTGGGCTCAATGCTCATCAGAACTGACTTTACGTCGCGCAGAACTTGCCGCCCTGTATGAGGAGCCTTCTTCGTGTAGGAATTGCGATAAGGAGAAAAGTAGTCACGAGTGAACGGAGACTTGTATGGCAGCGTCCAGTTGTTCGACCACATTGGCTCAAGTCCTCTATCTGGGTAGCCAAGAGTAATCACGTGTGCATTCTGAATCCCCAGCTTCTTTAGAGCATTTCGGGTTTCATTCTGCCTGCGATAGCCCAAATTGACGTAGAAGCTGGGTTTGGCAGAAAAACCGCGCCCCTCGGCAACTGCTACAGAGCGTGCTCCATCGCCATTGGTCATCAGGACAATCCAGACTTCTGCACCGCGTGAAGCCGCCTGATGGAGGATTCCGCCTGCGCCCAGAGTCTCATCGTCGCAATGCGGTGCAAAAACGACGATTCTGTCACCAGAACCGGGAGTTCCCCAGAGGGCAAACAGCGCTTTTAGTTCCCTTAAGTTGCCTTGGTGAAGCTGAAAGGCTGTCAGGAGCAATGGAACTAAGACAATGATCGACCACAACACGATCAAGAATATGAGTCTGCGTCTAGTAACCTTTGGTCGTTTCAAAACGAACGGCAGCCCACCCAGGCCAAACTCCTCTCGCTGGATTGCTCATCACTGTCCGAGTATGCGACACAAACAAACAGTAAACTCGACAGTATTCGCCTTGCAGTCGAAGTAATTTTCAGGAATGATAGTCCGACTAGTATTTAATCAACGCTTCGGTGAGGTAGCCTGTCAACTGGCTCCGTCCATCCAAACCAGCGAGTTCGATCAGAAACACCAGACCAGTAACTGTGCCACCCAGGTTCTCAACAAGCTGCAGCGATGCGGCAGCCGTACCGCCCGTTGCCAGAAGGTCATCTACTATCACTACCCGCTGTCCTGGCACAATCGCATCCTTGTGCATCTCGACCACACTTGTACCGTATTCGAGAGAATACTCTGCCTTTATCTTCTCTGCTGGTAGTTTGCCCTGCTTGCGCACAGGAACAAAACTGACGCCCAATTCTAAAGCAATCGGCGCACCGAGAATGAAGCCACGCGCCTCCACACCGACCACAACATCCGCACCAAGGGATTTGACTATCTCGGCCATTGCGCTAATCACTTCGCGAAACGCTGCAGGATCCTTAAGAACAGGAGTGATATCCCGAAAGAGAATCCCTTCGGATGGAAAATCTGGAATGTTGCGGATCAGTTTCTTCAGCGAGTCCTCTTTGATCATTGCTGAACACCTCTGCAGACAGTGTAAATCGAAACAGTCTAAGTGTAAAGTAAACGTGAGCTACAACCTGGCATAGCGTAGTGATGATGCACACTTACAGTCTCTCACTGGAGAGACTCGTTTGATCATGTCCACTATTACGCTTCTAACCCGATGATTGTTCTCACTGAATACGCGCATAACTTCGTCCGCGTTGACAGGTTCTGTGCCTTCCATCCCCACCAAGCCGGCATCGTAGTCGGTGATAAGCGCTATGTTCACGTAACACATCTCCTGCTCCACTACCAATATGACCTCAGGATACTGTGTCATACTCACAACATCCCAACCCATGCCCGTGAACCACTTACTCTCTGCCTTCGAAGAGAATCTGGGTCCCTGTATTGTGACGTTGGTACCAGTCTCGTGTACAGGTATCTGGTGCTCTCTGATAACCTCTATTGCTATCTCTCGGAGTACTGGACAGTAGGGATCGGCAGATGACACGTGAACAGCTACCGGGCCATCGTAGAAAGTGTCTTCACGGCCGCAAGTGCGGTCGACAAACTGGTCTACAACTACAAAATCGCCGGGTTCTATGTGTGGCTGGAGACTTCCGACGGCGCTCGGAGCAATGATTCGCCCGACACCAAGAGACTTCATAGCCCAAATGTTCGCTTTGTAAGGCACTTTGTGAGGTGGCAACTGATGATCTCTGCCGTGTCTAGGCAAAAACGCTACCTTGCGACCACCTACAGTGCCAACAGTCAGCTTGTCGCTCGGAGCCCCAAAGGGAGTCTCCACCTTGAGATCCGTTGCGTCCTCAAGTAGCGAATAGAATCCGGATCCTCCGAAGACACCGATTTCGGCGACTTGATTCATTGGTCTAAGTCCTTCCTGGCCGTAACCATTGCACCGCTGCACTGTCGTTAAGCCTGATTTCTATCTATGGTGATTCTCGAACTCATCTCTGTGCTTTTCCAGGGCTTCAAACGCAGCAGCTTGCTCTGCTTGCTTCTTGCTCTTGCCCGACCCCGAACCGAGAACATTGCCATAAAGCCGTGCTTCAACCACAAAAGTCTTGTCGTGATCGGCTCCCTCTTCACCGACGACCACATAAGATGGAGCTTTTTTGTATTTGCCCTGAGTGAGTTCTTGAAGCAGTGATTTGTAGTCTCGGATGTGCTCCTGTCGCTCGATATCGTCCAGAATAGACGACAAAGCGTGCAAACAGAATTTGCGTGCGGCCTCTATTCCCTGATCCAAATAGACTACCGCGACTATCGCTTCAAAACAGTCTGCCAGAATAGAGAGCCTGGTTCTACCGCCTGAAGCCTCCTCGCCGGCACTCATCAGCACCATATCGTGCAGTCCCAGTTGTCTGGCGGATTCAGCAAGAATCGGTTCACTGACTGCAACGGCTTTTGCCTTCGCCAGTTCACCTTCTGCCCGGTCGCTATAGATCGTATACAGGTGCTCGCACATAATCAGTCCGAGCACGGCGTCGCCAAGAAATTCCAAGCGCTCATTACTGGTTGTATGGGATGCTTCGCCTAGATACGACCTGTGCGTGAGCGCCTGTTCGAGCAGGTTCAGATCTTTGATATCTACGTGCAGCCTCCGGGCCCAGCCCCGAAGCAGTCTTTTGTCAAGAACCATGCGGATGAGTCGAGAGAGAGGAGAGAGCAGACCTTACGCTCAACACTCTCCACTCTCACCCCTCCTTATTCGAGTTTTGTTGCAGCCTCCAGAATCCGGTCGAGTCCAGACTCGATTGCCTGCATGCTCGTAGCATAGGACAGTCGAATGTTGTTCGGCGCACCGAATCCAGTCCCTGGTACCACAGCAACCATCGCTTCTTCAAGCAGATACTCGGCCAGTTGGTCTGCATTGGAAATTGTCTTTCCGTTCCATTCTCGTCCGAAAAGACCACTTACATTTGGAAATACATAAAACGTGCCGCCGGGAACTTCGCAAGTAATCCCAGATATGGCATTGCATTTTGCCGTTATGACTTTTCTGCGCTTGTCGAACTCAGTCAGCATCTCATTTACAGCATCCTGCGAACCTGAGAGAGCCTCCACAGCACCCTTTTGGGCAAATGAGACCGGGTTCGATGTGCTGTGATCCTGGATGCGCGTCATAGCACTCACAATCTCTTGTGCTGCAGCGGCATAACCAATCCTCCACCCGGTCATCGAGTAGCTCTTCGAAAGCCCATTAACGGTGATTGTGAGATTTTTGATCTTATCGCCCAGCGCCGCAATCGACACGTGCTCGCGGCCATCGTAGATGATCTTCTCGTAGATTTCGTCGGAAATAACGTAGAACCCGTGCTTCACTGCAAGGTCAGCTATTGCCTGAAGATCCTCTCGCTGATAGACCCCACCAGTCGGATTGCAGGGACTGTTAATAATCAGCAGTTTCGTACGTAGAGTGATGGCCTTAGCAATATCTTCGGATCTTGCCACAAACCCAGTAGACTCATCTGCATCAACGTATACAGGCTCTCCGCCAGCCAGCTTCACAATCTCTGGATAGCTGACCCAATACGGCGCAGGAATTATGACTTCGTCCCCCGGATTAACCAGAGCAAGAACCGCGTTATAGATCGAGTGTTTGGCACCGTTTGAGACTATAATCTGCGACTTCTGATACTCAAGCAAGTTGTTCTGCGCAAGCTTAGCCACAATCGCGGCCTTGAGGTCGTCTGTGCCAGATGACGGTGTGTATTTTGTAAAACCGCCCTCTATTGCCCCAATAGCTGCTGCTTTGATATTCTCGGGAGTGTCGAAGTCCGGTTCGCCAGCCCCAAAGGATATAATGTCCACACCCTGAGCTTTAAGAGCCTTCGCACGGGCCGTAATCGCCAGCGTAGGTGAAGGGCATACAATTCTTGCGCGTTCAGATATTGCCATCAAGCCAGTCTTAAACGAAAAACAACCGAATCATCAGTCCGATGTGCTTTCCGGCTAAACTCTCCTCATTACAATAGATGCGTTGTGACCACCAAAGCCGAAAGAGTTGGAAATCGCAACGTTCAAATCGGCTTCTCTGGCAGTATTTGGCACGTAGTCGAGATCGCAATCCGGATCCGGCACTTCGTAGTTGATGGTCGGCGGAATCACGCCCTCTTGCAGTGCTCTAACACAGGCTATGGCCTCTACCGCGCCCGCTGCACCAAGAAGGTGACCCGTCATAGATTTCGTTGAACTCACTGGCACCTTGTACGCATAATCACCAAAAGTGGTTTTTATGGCCATAGTCTCAAACTTGTCGTTAAGCAGAGTTGAAGTGCCGTGAGCGTTTATGTAGCTAACATCCTCAGGATTGATGCGTGCGCTGTCGAGGGCTGTCTTCATACATCTGGCAGCACCTTCGCCGTCGGGAGCGGGAGCAGTGATGTGATATGCATCTCCACTCATACCATAGCCAATGATCTCTGCGTAGATCTTCGCCCCACGAGCTTTTGCCATCTCGTATTCTTCCAGCACCAAGATTCCAGCGCCTTCGCCAATGATGAAGCCATCGCGTTCTTTGTCGAACGGTCTACTGGCGTGCTCCGGATCGTCATTTCTGGTGGAAAATGCCTTTGCACTGCAGAACCCAGCGTGCGAGAGTGGGAAGATAGCCGCTTCAGCGCCACCGGTTATCATTGCATCTGCAGCACCGCGACGGATAATTTCGTACGCATCACCAATTGCGTTAGTACCGGTTGAGCAGGCGGTAACTACAGTTGTATTCGGCCCCTTCGCGCCAAACATAATGGATATCTGTCCGCTGCCCATATTTGCGATGAGCATAGGAACAAAGAACGGGCTGACTCGGTTGGGTCCCTTTTCGAGCAGAATCTTGTGCTGAGTCTCCCAAGTCTGAACCCCACCTATCCCGGAGCCAACTAACACACCGACCTTAGTAGCGTTTTCTGGGGTGATCTCAAGCCCGCTGTCTGCCATAGCCATTGTGGCCGCCACAGCGGCATACTGCACGAAGAGGTCCATCCGGCGCGTCTCTTTTGGATCAATGTAATTGGATACATCGAAATCCTTGAGCTCAGCCGCAATCTTCGACGCGTGATTTGTGGTGTCGAATCTGGTAATTAAACCAACACCACCTTTACCCGCAACAAGCGACGTCCAAGTCTGCTCTACACTGTTGCCGACAGGCGTCAAAGCGCCCATGCCGGTTATGACTACTCTTCGTTCTTGCATGGATACCTCAGCAAATTTAAAAAACAGGGACAGGGAACAATCGACTGCTCCCTGTAACCCTATTGATCACAACTATGTCCCAAGAGTCTGGTCGACATAGTCGATAGCTTCCTTGACGGTGGTTATCTTCTCAGCATCTTCGTCTTTGATCTCGACGTCGAATTCTTCCTCAAGTCCCATAACGAGCTCAACAACGTCAAGCGAATCAGCGCCAAGGTCGTCTACGAACGACGCATTCTCCGTAATCTCTTCTTCACTGCGTCCTAGTTGCTTTACTATTACCTTCTTTACTCTTTCATAAGTGGTTGACACGTTTGCACCTCCTTACATTACCATTCCGCCATCGATATTGATCACCTGTCCGGTGAGATAGCTTGAAGCCTCCGAACAAAGGAACGCAACAACATTTGCTACATCCTCAGGTGTACCCAAGCGTTCCAGCGGAATTCTATCTTTGATTGACTGTTTTGCCTGTTCAGGCATCTCTTCGGTCATTACCGTCTGAATAAACCCCGGAGCGACAGCATTAGCATTAACGCCGCGCGAACCGAGTTCCCTGGCCGTCGTCTTTGTAAGGGCGATCACCCCACCCTTTGAGGCGGAATAGTTCGCTTGGCCAGGATTACCAATAACCCCCATTACAGAGGCTACATTAACAATCTTGCCGCTTCGCTGTTTGAGCATCAATCTCGATACGGCTTTTGTGCAGTTGAAAGTGCCTTTCAGATTCGTATCGATCACAGAATCCCACTCAGACTCGCTCATGCGCATTATCAGGTTATCCCGTGTAATCCCTGCATTGTTCACGAGTATATCGATTTTACCGAACTTGTCAACTGCTGAGTTGATCATTCGCTCCACGTCTGCCATTTCGGAGACGCTTCCCGCAACAGCCATCGACTGACCGCCAGCAGCAGCCACTTCCTCTGCAACCGATTTTGCGGCATCCTCCACAAAGTCGGCAATGACAATCGTAGCCCCCATATCAGCGAGCTTAAGCGCAATTGATCTTCCTATGCCTTTACCCTGCCTGCCGGCTCCGGTGATAAAAGCAACCTTCCCTTTCAGCTCCAAATCAGTAACCTCCGTACAGCCAACAGCGGAAACTGTCGGCAGTCATTTGGCTAGCCCTAAGCGATCAGCGATCCTAGTGCGTTGGTATCGCCTACACTCGCAATCGTTACATCAGATACAATCTTCTTTATGAGGCCAGCTAGCAC
The DNA here is from genome assembly GCA_964497515.1 of uncultured bacterium. Classification (GTDB taxonomy): domain Bacteria; phylum Armatimonadota; class UBA5829; order UBA5829; family DTLH01; genus CAZCCV01. The sequence continues at coordinate 34,623 of CAZCCV010000006.1, forward strand.
ATTTCCAGAGCCTGCCTCAACAAATGTGTCTACGCCATCCCCGGCAATCTTTCGAATCGACTCTTCCCAGCGTACACTTCCGACTATCTGTCTGGCAAGAGCATCGCGCACTTCGTCTGCACTTTTCACATAATCGGCGGTGACATTAGCGACTATCGGAACAAACGGATCTGCAAAAGCAGTCTTTTCCAGTTCCACTTTCATAGCCTGAGCTGCATCTGCCATAAGCCTGGAATGAAACGCTCCGCTCACTTTAAGTGGCACGACCCGTTTTGCTCCAGCCTCTTTGGCAATCCGCGCGGCTTCCTCTACGCCTTCAGGAGAGCCAGAAATCACCACTTGCCCCGGGGAATTATAGTTTGCAACATCGACAACGCCGACTCCCTGTGCCGACTCGACAGCGGTTCTCACATCGTCTGCCGATAGCCCCAAGACAGCCGCCATAGTTCCAGGCACTTTAGCCCCCGCTTGAGCCATCAGCTCACCCCTGCGACGCACCAGCCTAACTGCATCTTCAAATGCCAGCGCTCTCGAGGCGACAAGAGCCGCATATTCGCCAACACTGTGCCCTGCTGTCACACTCGGAGAAATCCCTTTCGATTCGAGCGCCCTCAGTGCGGCAACACTTACGGTAAGGAGTGCCGGTTGAGTGTTCACAGTCTGCGTCAGTTCTTCTTCCGGGCCTTCAAACATCAATCGAGACAGGTTGAAGCCCAGTACTGCATCCACAGTCTCGAAAACCTGCTTTGCTTCGGAGGATGATTCGAAGAAATCGCGCCCCATACCGACCGACTGTGACCCCTGACCCGGGAAGACGAATGCAATCTTACCTGAAAGGGTCATTTTCTAGTCCAGTCCCCACTTAACGACGCTTGCAGCCCACGTAAGCCCCGCACCAAAACCGACCAAAACGACAATATCGCCCTTTTTAAGTCGGCCAGCAGCCACAGCTTCGTCGAGAGCAATCGGTATGGTAGCTGCAGAAGTATTGCCGTAGTCCTGAACGTTCACGAAGACCTTCTCCATCGGAACGCCCAGCCTCTTAGCAGCGGATTCAATTATCCTGATGTTCGCCTGATGTGGAATCAACAGGCTGACATCCTCATTAGTCAGACAACACTTTTTGAGAGCCTCAGCGGCCGAATCGGCCATAATCCGAACGGCGAACTTGAAGACTTCGGAGCCACCCATCTTAAGGTAGTGATCCCTTGCCTGAATAGCCTCCACAGTTATCGGACATCTGGAACCACCGGCGGGGATATTTAGCAGATCTGCTCCTGAACCATCTGAACCGAGCACAACCGACAGCACTCCCTGGTCGTCATCTGTTGGAGCGACAACAACCGCGCCTGCACCATCACCAAACAACACACAGGTGGATCGGTCTTCGTAATCCGTCACTCTGGACAGAAGGTCGGCGCCAATAACGAGCACCTTATCGTAGATGCCTGCCCCGATATATCCAGCCGCTGCAGAAAGACCATAAACAAAACCCGAGCAACCTGCCGCAAGATCAAATGCCGCCGCGTGGCTGGCACCCATCTTGTCCTGAATAATCGACGCTGTTGCAGGAAACGGCATATCTCCTGTAACCGTCGCACAAATAATAAGATCGAGATCCTCAGGAGTCATTCCGGCACGTTCGAGCGCTTTGTACGCTGCCTGCATTCCAAGGTCGGAGGTGTTTACTCCTTCCTCGGCCATCCGTCTCTCTTTTATGCCTGTGCGAGTTACTATCCACTCATCCGAAGTATCGACAATCGACTCGAAATAGGCATTAGTCAGCACCTTTTCTGGTAAAGCTGAGCCCGTTCCGACAATACCCGCCCGCCTTATGTTACTCATGAAACTGTTTTCCTTGTTCTCAGCAGACTACCGACTGACAGGAGTCTTCTCCTGGTTCGGTAGTGACGTCTTAATGCATTCTATTATAGCTTGTTCAACTGCCTCTTTGGCAGCCCTGATAGCGCTCGAGACAGCCTCGGCATTCGATCTGCCGTGCCCTATAATGCATATTCCATTTACACCCAGAAGAGGAGCGCCTCCGTAATGCGCGTAATCGAATCTGCCTTTCATTCTGGTAAACGCTGGCTTCAGAATAAGCAGAGGCAGCTTGAGCAGAATACTCTTGCCCAACGATCTGAACAACCCCATAATGAGGTCGGCAATGCCTTCCGCGACTTTAAGAGCCACATTCCCAACAAAACCATCTGCTACGACAACGTCGGCAGATCCATCGAAGATGCCTCGCCCTTCAACATTTCCGATGAAATTGATATTCTCAAGTTCAGACATCTGCGCATACGCAGCTTTGGTCAGCTCGTTGCCCTTAGTAGGTTCTTCACCTATCGAAAGTATCCCAACCCTTGGGTTAGGCTTTTTCAGCACCTTCTCAGCGTATATGCTCCCCATAACGGCGAATTGAACCAGGTTCTCCGGCGAACAATCGGCAGTCGCTCCGCCATCCAGCATAAGTGTGATGCCGGCTTTGTTCGGCAGCACCGTAGCAATGGCTGGCCTTTCGATCCCGGGAATACGCCCGAGTTTCAGCGTAGCAACAGCCATTGCGGCAGCAGTGTTGCCGAGGCTGATGACTGCATCGGCTTCGCCCTTTCGAACCATTCCTGCAGCGACAACGACCGAGGCATTTGATTTGGTACGCACGCTGCTTACACAGTCGTTCATACCAATGCAATCGGGCGTGTGGAAAATGCTGATGCGGCCAGGCCCATCCATCCGCTTGGGGATATAAGGTTTGATTGCCGTCTCATCACCCACCAGAATAATGTCGACGTCGTACACAGCAGCAGCCCCGACTGCGCCTTTTACGATTTCCGCCGGGGCATAATCACCGCCCATTGCATCGACGGCAATCCTCATCTTGACAGAATCCTCTCCTGCAGCGTTATTCGAATCACGCTTCGGTTTTTCTTTCCTTCTTCTCGATTACAAGCCGTCCGTTGTAGAATCCACACGAAGGGCAAGCGTGATGCGGAAGGCGCGGTGCATGGCAGCGTGGGCAGCTCGAAACGTTCGGAACTGTCATCTTCCAGTTAGCGCGCCGAGAGGCCTGTCTGGCTCTCGAATGTCGTCTTTTTGGCAGTGGCATTTATATATACTCCTGTCGCTGATATTCTATTTTTCTTCGTCACGAGCCTTGCGGTTTTCCAGCATTTCAGCCAGAGCCGCCAACGGCTTCTGATCGACTTCAACGGGGCAATTGCACGCCCCTTCGTTCAGATTCGTGCCGCACACAGGGCACAACCCCTTGCACAGATCGTTGCAAAGCGGCTTAATTGGAACCTCAACAAGCATTTGTTGCCGAATATACTCCGACAAGTCGAAAATGTTGTCGCGGAAGAGCGGTTCCTCGTCTTCCACATCCAACTTGTCATCATCTTCGGTCTGCGCCAATAGCATAGACCGTACACTATTAATTGGCAATTGCTCGTCCACCTCAATATTAACCGAGGTGACGAGCCCTTCTAGACACCTGCTGCAATTCAGCTCAATTACAGTACTAAAACTGCCACGAGCGATTATATGCTGTCCGGCATTAGTAAAAACGATATTTCCGGTTATCGGCTCCGTGCAGATAAGCTCTTCACTCTGAATGCACGGTTCATTCATTTCGTAGTTGAAGACCTTACCGACTGTAGCTGCTATCTCCGAAAGATCAAGCTTCATTTCGTTAACGCTACGCCGCGCTCCCGGCTTTGCGATTCACGACTTCGGCGGTATCCAAAGCTATCATCAGTTCCTCGTTGGTTGGAATCACCATAACCCGAACTTTGGAGTCTGATGTACTTATGACACCTTCCTTGCCGCGGACGGTCGCATTGTCCTTTTCTGGATTGAGCTTAACGCCCAGAAAATCCAGTCCCCTGCACGCTCGTTCGCGTTCAATTGGGCCGTTCTCGCCGATGCCGCCAGTAAAGATTATAGCATCCAGCCCGCCCATTGCGGCAGCATATGCGCCAATGTATTTTTTCACACGGTAGCCAAAGATACGAAGTGCTAACGTGGATCTCTCATCGCCCGCCTCAGACAGCTCTTCAATATCGCGCATATCGCTCGACTTGCCTGTAATCCCCCATAGACCACTCTTTTTGTTGATCAGGGTGTCCACATCGTCTGCCGACATACCAAGTGTCTTCTGAACAAACACCAGAATCGCCGGATCTATATCGCCGGATCTCGTACCCATAACCAACCCCTCTGCTGGAGTCATACCCATACTGGTATCGAGTACCGCACCTCCGACCACAGCCGCCATACTGCAGCCATTCCCCAAATGACAGGTAACGATCTTCAGATCTTTGGTATCCTTACCCTCTGCGGCAAATATCTCCATTATGCGCTGAGTAACGTACCTGTGAGAGGTGCCGTGGAAGCCATAGCGCCTCACACCGTGCTCTGTGTACAGTTCGTACGGTAACGCATAGGTATAAGCATAATCCGGGATGGTTGAGTGAAACGCTGTATCGAACACAGCAACCTGCGGAACGTCCGGCATAAGCTTAATGCAAGCCCTGATACCCATAAGGTTGGCCGGGTTGTGCAGCGGTGCCAGATGGCTGACAGCTTCGATACCTTCGATGGCATCGTTGGTAATGAGCGTCGATTCTACAAAACGCTCGCCGCCGTGAACCACTCTGTGCCCAACAGCCGAGATTTCCGAGACGTCTGAAATGGCACCATCAACATGGTCAGTGAGAACCTTGAATACCAGATCCATAGCAGCATCATAATCTGGAAGATCCTGCAATATGACTTTCTTTTCGCCGCCACCGATCTTATGATTGAGAGCGCCGTCTTTAAGTCCAATTCGCTCGGCCAGCCCCTTTGCCAGCACCTCTTTAGTATCCGATTCGATGAGTTGGTATTTGAGTGACGAACTCCCACTGTTTAGAACTAGGATTTTCATTTTCAGATGTCTATGGCCTGGACTGCCGTAATGGCGGCAACGTTCACGATATCGCTGGAGTTACATCCACGCGAGAGGTCATTGACCGGTTTACGCAAACCCTGAAGCACCGGGCCATATGCCTTAGCTTTGGCGAGTCGCTCGGTAAGCTTATAGGCAATATTACCGGTGTTCAAGTCCGGGAAAATAAGGACATTTGCCTTGCCTGCTACCGAGCTACCCGGCGCCTTCCGCTCGCCTATCCACGGGACAAGCGCAGCATCTGCTTGCAATTCGCCGTCAATCAGCAGGTCAGGTCTCCGCTCCTTTGCTATTCTTGTGGCTTCGATGACCTTATCGATAATATGGTCATTCGCACTGCCCTTAGTCGAAAGGGATAGCATAGCGACCTTCGGCTCGTAGTCGAAAAGCTGGCGCATAGTCTTTGCGCTGGTGATCGCTATCTCAGCGAGTTCGTTTGCGTTCGGATTAATGACTAGTCCACAATCCGCATAGACAAACAACCCGTTCTCGCCGTATTCGCAGTCCGGAACAATCATAACGAAGAAGCTGGAGACTATCGAAACATCCTGCGCACATTTCAGAATCTGAAGTGCCGGACGAACGGTATCCGCTGTGGAGTGTGTAGCTCCAGATACCTGGCCATCTGCTTCGCCCGAACAGACCATCATAACGCCGTAGTACAGCGGATCTTTTACAATCTCATAAGCCTGTTCGTAGGTGACTCCCTTAGATTTACGGAGTTCTGCAAATGATTTGGCATAGTCATCTCGCTTGGGCGAAGTCTCCGGGTCGATAACAGTGCAACCAGAAAGATCAACGCCGCTTTCGGCAACTGCCTTTTTGACCTCTTCGTCTTTTCCAAGAACAACTACCTTAGCCAGACCCTGCGCGACAGTCTCCTGTGCAGCTTCGACAACTCGAGTATCCTCACCCTCGGGAAGGATAATAGTCTTTTGGGCTGCCCTTGCCTTCGCAAAGATGCCATCCATAATGTTGACCATGACTGCTGACGTGCTCCTGATATAAAAAAACGTACACCAAACTCACAGAATCACCGATTCAGTGGCACCAACGCCACCGTATTCTGATCCTGTTTCCGTATATTCTACTAAACTATCTTCTGCTGGACTCTCGTGATGCAGGCAACACGACACTCTCTTCTGAAGGGCGAGTGTACTCAATTCGCTGATCGAGTTTCTCGCGTCCTCTCTGGATAGTGCCTACCAGCTTCAGCGCAAAGTTTTCGAGGTTCGCCAAGACTTCTCGAGCGTACTCATCGGCACCGCATCTCACTTCACGCGCAGTAGCTTCGGCACTTGCGACTATCTCTCTAGCCTGTGCCGTTGCCAACCGATTGATCTCACTTATCTCAACAAGCTGCTCGGCCTGTGTTTTCGCCTGTTCGACGATTTTGTTCGCCTCATCCCTGGCGTTTTCGACAAAAATCTTCGCTTCTTCTCTGGCCGCGCCTATGATTTTATCGCTATCGCTTGCCAGTCTCGTAGCTGTACGAACTTCATCCGGAAGGGATGCGCGAATCTTATTTATAAGCATATGGACGTCTTCGGTCTTAACGCCCCACGCTCTATTCCAAAGCTCAAAGCCACTATCTACGGAATCCTCGAGCTTATCTAGAAGTCTGTATATATCAACTTCCGGCCCCCGCTGCCTCACGAAAGGGTACCTTGGAACGGATGTCTGCTCATCGCTCATTGGTTCTTAGCCTCCTACAGCTTGCGAAAACTTTTCCCTAAGTCGGTGTTCGACCGTTTCGGGCACTAAGCCCTTAACCGGCCCCCCCAATGCAGCAATCTCTTTGACGACACTAGAGCTGAGATACGAAAACTCTGCTCCGGTCATCATAAAGACGGTCTCTATCTCCGTATCGAGACTTCTGTTAATAAGTGCCTGCTGAAATTCGAACTCGAAATCCGACATCGCTCGCAGCCCTTTGACGATTATTCGCACTCCGATCTCTCGGACGTAGTCTACAAGGAGCCCGTGAAACGAATCGATTTGAACATTCTCTATGTGGTTTGTAACCTCTCGAAGCATATAAATCCTCTCTTCAACAGTGAAGAGTGATTTCTTCGACAGGTTCGGAGCCACTGCAACCACAACCTCACCGAAGACTCGAGCAGCCCGCTCGATTACATCGATGTGACCACAAGTTACTGGATCAAAACTGCCTGGCACTACTGCTTTCATAACACTTGAACACTTCAGCCAAAGCCGCCATTGGCTTGGCCATCATTCACTCTCTTTGCGCTAGATAATTCGGTATAATTGTCTCTTGTTCAGCTCACCGTTGCAAGCTCAAAATCTTCGTACTTACTGGCAAGATCGGCTCTTAATGGTCGCAAAGCTGGAGCCGACAGGTTCGGATCTTTCTCAATAGTCTCGAACGCCTCTTTCCGTGCCATCTCAAGGATAGGGATATCTCTGAAGATATCTGTAACCTTAAGTGCGGGCATTCCACTCTGTTTCGTACCGTAAAACTCGCCCGGACCACGGATTTTTAGATCTTCTTCGGCTATAACAAAGCCGTTGTTTGTGTATATCATCACATTCAGTCGGGCAACACCATCATCCGATGCTGCATCTCCGACCAGCACACAATAACTCTGCGAATCGCCCCGCCCCACTCGACCTCTGAGCTGATGAAGCTGCGCAAGTCCAAACCGCTGGGCATCCTCGATAACCATCACCGAAGCATTCGGTACATCCACTCCAACTTCAATCACAGTCGTGGAGACTAAAACATCCAACTGGTGTTCCCGGAAAGACTTCATAACCGAATCTTTCTCTTGAGTCTTCATTTGGCCGTGAATCAGCCCTACGCTAAGATCCGGAAAAACCTCCTGAGCCAGATGCTCGTACAGCTCCGTGGCAGCCCGAACTTCGATTTTCTCTGATTCCTCTATCAGCGGACAGACCACATACGCCTGCTTGCCTTCTTTTATCAGCTTGCGGACACCTTCATACACTTTAGCCCGTTCGCCGCTGGATTTCCAGTGCGTCTTTATCGGCTTTCGCCCCGGCGGCAGTTCGTCGATAATCGAGATCTCCAGGTCGCCGTATACCGTAAGTGTCAGCGTCCGCGGGATCGGCGTAGCCGTCATCACAAGCACATCTGGTTTCAGCCCCTTCTCTCTCAGTGCGGCTCTCTGCAGCACACCAAAGCGGTGCTGTTCGTCCACAATGACCAATCCCAGCGACCGAAAACTGACATCCCCCTGTATCAGCGCGTGCGTTCCTATAACAAGCTCTGTCTCCCCGGAAGATATCCGCTCGGTAACAGCCCGTTTCTCCTTGGCAGTGAGACCTCCGATCAAGAGATCAGTCTTCACTCCCAATGTTGCGAGCTTCTCCGATATTCCCAGATAATGCTGAGCCGCAAGAATCTCGGTAGGAGCCATCAGCGCAGCCTGGTAACCGTTTTTCACTGCAGTCAGTATGGCAGCCATCGCCACCGCTGTTTTGCCGGAGCCCACATCTCCCTGCAACAGCCGGTTCATACAGTCTGGTTTGGACATATCCTCCACTATCTCGCCAATGACCCGTTGCTGAGCTTTCGTAAGCTCAAATGGCAACGCAGAGTGAAGCATCTCCAACAGGTTGTCAGGGATCTGAAACGATATACCTTCGCCGGGCGTATCGAGTTCTCTTTTACGAATAGCAAGCGCAAGTTGAAGCAGAAAGAGCTCCTCGAAAACGAGTCGCTTTCTTGCCGCGTCTCGCGCCTCCATACTCTCCGGAAAATGCATATTCCGAAGAGCAGAACGGATATCCATCAGATCGAGCCGGTTCAACAATTCATCCGGCAGGATCTCGTTAACCTTATCTATATAGCTATCCAGGGCATTTGAAACGATTCTGCGTAACGTCCCCTGGAAAAGCCCTTCCGTCAGCGGGTAGACAGGAACAACACGGCTTGCCGAGAGCGGGTCTGTATCATCCTTGAACTCTTCCCACTCCGGAGACTGAAATTCAAGTCCCCACCGCCCAAACCGCGGGGTGCCGTAAACGACTATCTCTTTGCCGCGCAGTTTTAGAAACCTGTCTCGCAGATACTGCTGATTAAACCAAGTGAGTGTAGCGACTCCGGAACCATCGTCTATTGCGACTTTCGTTATCACCATCCCGCGTCTTGGGTTGGAGTTTTCCGCAACGACTACAGACCCCTTTATGGTAGTCGCCAGACCGTCCTGCAATCCTGCAATTTTGGCAAGATTCGACCTGTCCTCATGTCGAATTGGGAAGTGATACAACAAGTCCCGTACGTCAAAAACACCCAGCTTGCCGAGCACACGTGACATCCGCTCGCCTACGCCTTTTACAAACTGCACTGGCGAATCGAGTATCTTAGACGTGGACACGGAGCTGGGTTTCTTCTGCGACGCTACAGCGTGCTGGGCTGATTTCGTTGCCATTGGACTCCCGCTCGACCTTACGATTATATTGGCCGCGAGGCACTCTTGTCAAGCTTCCCCAACGACCATTCGACGCTACTATACAAGTATAGCAGAATGACAGGAGTGTGTGAAATTCGTGATAACGAGACTTCGGTTACTGACGCCATCGGTTTAGGAAGACGTGTTTGCAACCTCCGGGAACCAGAGAGCAATCTCCATTTCAGCAGATTCGATGGAATCGGCTCCGTGGATAAGGTTCTGCCGCATATCTGTAGTGAGGTCACCACGGATAGTACCTGGAGCGGCATCGGCCGGTTTAATAGCACCCATCGTATTGCGTACGAGACGGACAACATCATTGGCTTCAACGATCATCGCTACAACCGGACCCGATGTGATGTACTCGATTAGAGGATCGAAAAACGGTTTGTCCGCGTGGGCTGCGTAGTGCTTTTTAGCAAGCTCCCTGGTAGGTCTCAGTAGTCTGAGTTCCACTATCTCAAGACCTCTCATTTCAAGCCTACGGATGATTTCTCCTACCAGCTTCCGTCTTACGGCATCCGGCTTGAGCATAACAAAAGTTCGTTCCATCATTTGCACCTCTGCCCGCTTGGTTATACTGTTATACTCGCACTCACGGTAAGCAGTCAAGCCGGGGCAACACATACGAAGGATGATAATGAAGGTAATGCGAGCACTAAAGTTGAACATATAGACTGTAAACAGGCTCCACTGATCGATCTGGAGGTTCACACAATGCCTAAGTATGCACTGGGAATCGATTTTGGAACCCTCTCTGGCCGCACATTGCTGGTTGATGTATCTGATGGTCGAGAGATCGCCACCTCTGTGTACGAATATACCAACGGAGTCATTGACGACCGTTTGCCCGAGACTGATGAGAAACTCCCGCCCGACTGGGCGCTTCAAGACCCAGCGGACTATATGGGAGTTCTGGAGACAACCGTTAGAGCAGTGTTAGACTCTGCAAAGGTATCGGCAGACGACATAATAGGCATAGGAATAGACTTCACAGCCTGCACAATGCTCCCGATTGACAAATCCGGCCAACCGCTGGCATTCGATGCCAAATGGCGAAAGAACCCGCACGCGTGGGTGAAGCTGTGGAAACACCACGCAGCTCAACCCGAAGCCAACAAAATCAACGAAACCGCACGCAAAATGGGTGAAGCCTGGCTCGACCGCTACGGAGGAAAGATATCCTCGGAATGGTTCTTTGCAAAAGCGCTGCAAATACTCGACGAAGCTCCTGAAGTCTACGAAGCGGCAGACAGATTCATTGAGGCGGCAGACTGGGTCATTCTGCAGATGACCGGCAACGAACGGCGAAATGCGTGCACTGCTGGCTACAAAGCAATCTGGTCGAAGCGAGAAGGATATCCGGCAAGTAGTTTCTTCAGAGCGTTAGACGCAAGGATGGAGAATATAGTCGACGAGAAAATGTCTCGCGATATCTATCCTATCGGCGCAAAAGCCGGTGAGCTAACCGCTGAAATGGCGAAACGGATGGGACTTCGACCGGGAATAGCCGTGGCGGTGGCAAACGTAGATGCGCACGTAGCAGTTCCGGCAGCAACAGTTACAGAGCCTGGCAAGATGGTTATGATAATGGGAACTTCCACTTGTCATATGGTGCTCGGACGAGAGCCGAAAATCGTAGAAGGTATGTGCGGCTACGTTGAAGACGGAATCATCCCCGGCTATTTCGGTTTTGAAGCAGGGCAATCGTGCGTAGGTGATCACTTCGCCTGGTTCGTAGATAACTGTGTGCCTGCATGCTGTGTTGAGGAAGCAAAAGCGCAGGGCATTACAGTACACGAGCTGCTGACAAAGAAAGCCGAAAGCCTTCGGCCGGGTGAAAGTGGGATTCTCGCGATGGATTGGTGGAACGGAAACCGCTCGGTGCTGGTTGACGTCGATCTCACCGGAATGATGCTCGGTATGACCCTTGCCACAAAACCCGAAGAAATCTACCGGGCATTGATCGAAGCGACTGCTTACGGAACAAACATCATCATCGAAGCCTTCCAGTCAAATGGAGTGGATGTGAACGAATTGTACGCCTGCGGAGGACTCCCTGAGAGAAACCAGATGCTGATGCAGATTTACGCCGATGTCACAGGAAGAGAAATCAAAGTGGCTGCATCGGCTCAAACTCCTGCACTCGGTTCGGCTATGTTCGGCGCTGTTGCTGCCGGCGCGGCAAACGGTGGATACAATAGCATCTTCGATGCCGCAAAGAAGATGGCTCGAGTGAAGGACAAAACCTATCGACCAATAGCCGAAAACCACGCCATTTACAAAAGGCTCTTTGCGGAATATAAGACCCTGCACGACTACTTCGGACGAGGGGCAAACGACGTGATGAAGCGGCTGAAAGAACTTAGAGACGAAGCATAAATAACTTGCTCAGGCAAGTCGAATATTTAATGGAAAAGGCTGAGACACTGGTGACTGTGCTCAGCCTTTTCCTTACATACTACGCAGCAGCGAGCTGATCTCCCAACGACAGCAGGAGTTCCACTGGTTGAGCCATCGATTCGATTACAAGCTCTGCATTGTCTTCGTCCTGAAGGCGGATGACAGAGCCGAACTCTCTACTGCCCGAAGCTGAAGAAATCAGCTTGATTTCGGGCTTCGTAGGGTTCTTGAAATCGCCTCCGACCACCACTCCCACATCACCTTGAGCCAACCTGATTACCGACCCAATAGGATACAGCTTGGCTCTCGCAGCAAATCTGGAGAGTAGCTGTCTGTCATACTGTCGGTGGCCTTCGTACAGCATCCACGCAATCGCCTGCTGTGCTGTCCACTTTTCACGATAAGGCCTGTCGGTAGTAAGAGCATCGTACGTGTCTACTATTGCAATCAGCCTGCTGAGCAAGTGGGGAGGTCTATCAGTCTTACGCAGGGGATAACCTGTCCCATCCATATATGTATGGTGTTCCAGAGCGATAGTCGACGAAAGCGCTGGCAAGTCCGAAATTCCAGCAAGTGCTCTGGCACCTTCAGTTGGATGTCGTCGAATCTGCTCCCATTCTTCTTCTGTGAGCTTCCCCGGTTTGGTGACGATTTCCATAGGGATGAACACCTTGCCGACATCGTGCAACAGAGCGCAAATACCTAACTCCAAAGCGTGGGCAGTATCCATTCCGAGGTCGCGTGCAAGCACCATAGACAGAATACACACGTTTACACTGTGCTCAGAGAGATAGCGGTCATAGCTTTTGATGCCTGCAAGAGCCAGAAGCACGCTTTCGTCACCACTCAAACTGAAGAGAGAGTCGCATACAATACTCCTTATCTCCGGCACGGGAATCGCAAGCCCCGACTGCACTGCTTTCATAGCATCTTCGACAAGCAGAATAGCCTCTTCGTAGATATCCGCCGGATCCCTCCCCTGACGCGATTCCGTTGGCAGAGCACCAGCACGGACAGCAATATTGGTAATCTGCCGGCTCTGCATCTCTCTTGCCGTGCCTCCTCGGAGCGTCAAATCTCCAGAAGACAAGCTGAGCGTCTCTGAGAACTCGATTACTTCGTCTTTGGTGACACCCAATCGGATGACTAATTCACCCACTCGGTGATCTGCGAGGAGCTGAGCAAACGCAGAAAGACACCCTGTTCCATCTTCCAGCGGGAAGCTGCCCATCATAAAAGTGTCGTCAACAACCGATACCGACACAACCTGCGAGCCAGCAAGCACCTCGTTAAGCGCTGTATGTGCAGCTTCAGCCATAGTCGCAATAAGCGGATGCAGCCTGCCGTACAGGCCGACGTTTCGCACACAAACTGCCATCTTTGCAAGTGCTTCTGCAGTTCCAGCCGATGTCTCAGGGGACACCGGAACAGTATTGGTCATCTCTAATTCGTTCGACTCACTCATTTTTGTTGGTCTCCTACGCAGCCACCTGCGTCGAACTTGCAAGTCTTTCCCGAATATGAGCAGCAGCCTTCGACGCTGCCTGCTTCACCGGCTGATACTTCGACCTTCCGAGAATCGGGTTTCTATGAGCCATTCGTTCAAGGAACCGTTGTTCTTCCTCATTGCCCAACTGCCCCAAAGCTTCAATAGCTGCGATTCTCTCCGAGTTATCAGCGTTGCCCAGCATACTAGATGAAGCTATGCGGCACAGATATGGAAGTGCCGACTCATCTTTTAGCTCCACTATGGCTGCGATGGCGGCCAGACGCACACCGAGCGTTTTGTGGGAAAGAAATTTGATACATATTTCAGTTACCTGCGGCATACGCAGGCTGGGTAGTCTTTTGAGTGAGGAGGTAACAAAAGAAGTGTCCTCGCAGTTTTCTATTGCTGCTCCGATTTCCCTTGCAGCACTCATGTTTCCGATGTGAATGAGAACGTCGAGTGCAACGGAACGGGTTCGAGGATCTCCTTTTCTCAATAGAACAACCAGCGGATCTATTGCAGCGTTTCCCGCCTTTGCCAATCCGCTTTTCAGAGCTTCAACAAACTCCGGATCAGCCCCTGCAATCTCACCGACCATCGCTACGGCCACCTTCGGAAGCTCTTCAACGAGCGTTGCCGCAGCCTTTCTCTTTTCGATATCATCAGCTTTTGCGGCTTCTTCTACCACCTGTTTGAGCACGGGAACACTTAGTCTGTCCAGCGCGCCTCTGGCGTTGATACAGCGCCAGTCCATACTCTCGCCACAGTTCGATTCAACCGCCAGAGTCAAAACAAACTGAAGCGCAGAGGTAAGATCCTCAGTCTCCACAGCACGAGTCACCATAGATGCAATGGCCTCAGCAATGCGGCCGTGCTCGGAAGCATTGTTCTCCCAGGCTAGAAGAGTAGAATATGTCAACCCTGCGGCAGCCATTAGGCTCTCTGGGCGCAACTCGTTTTTCCAGGCTGCAGGCATCCCGTTTGGCCTGACACCGAACAGCTTGCTAAGTTCGGTGCGAGCTCTGTTGTTGTCGCCACCCGTCTCTGCTACCATCGCTTCGACAGTGTTCGGATCGACGAGCCTTGCGGGTTTTTCATTCGCCTGTTTTGGCTGGTTGAAAGCACCATCAGAGGGTCTGATCTCTTGAGGAAGCTTGGATATGGCTCTACGCACTTGTGGAACCGACTCATCCCAACGCTTGGGATCGCTCGAAGCGATGCTCTTAAGATTGTTGACCACCTCTCCGGCAACTTCCTGCGTGGAACTGTCACTGCGTGAGGCGTGGAGTTTTGTAACCGCTTCTCGAATCAGCTTGGCCGCATCGTCCGGATTCGAGAGTATTTCGAAAATCGGCAATTGTTCAGCGTCTTCCGGCTGTTCGTCTTCCTGTTTCCCCAGCCAATCGATAACGGCGCCGATTGCTCTATCGATTCCGGCAGCGGGATCGTCTTTCTGGGTTGAACCATCTGATTCTTCCTCATCGCCCCCGGAATATATGGCTGAAGTGACGACTATGCGAGTGACTCTTCGACGCCTGAGATACTCACTCGGCCCGCCCAGTTTTTTGACTTCGCGAGGCTCAATGTTGAGGAACAGCACAAACTCATAGAGCTGATCATTCGGTGGAGAGCTTACTATAGTAACGCCCATCACGCCTCTGGCACGCAGGCGCTGAAACAGATCGAGGCTGTCGTTCGACGATGCATAGCAACGATCATTTACGACCACGCCTTCTTTCATAAAGACTATAGTCGGCCTGTCGATCTTCTCCAGAAGCTGTTCAGCAGCAGTCGAAAGCACAGTAAGGCATTCGGCCGTGTTTGGATGGTCGGAACCGTACAGGCTCGAGAGCCTCCTCGCAGTGCCGAGGGCTTTGAAGAATTCAACTATTGCAGACGGTTGGGGTTCGGAGTAGCCAGCTTCACCTTTCGCAGCATTCTGTTCTGTTTCTCCCACAGATCACACCTCTCCAAGACACACATCCTGATGAGGTATTCCGTACTGTACGCGATATCAGCAATAATGCTTGCATGAAAAACACTAACTGCTGCTGGAATCCAGCTCTTGTTCTGTCCACACGCTCTGCGCTCCCAAGATGCCACACACAGCACTGAAGAACTGTGCAGAAGGTGTCACACAACAATCTGTACATACCTGTCTGAAATCGCCGTTTTTGGGAACGTGAATGGATACAGGCAGAGAACCAGGATGCGCATTTATAACGCTTTTGAGACCTGGAAGTTGATCTCTCTGGTCTCGGTTCAGCCGAATATGGACAGCTAGAAGCGCAGGGTCTACTGTCTCCTCTGGCCAGGACTCCGCTTCGGCATTAACACTCCGATGTTTGGATCTGGCACCGTTCTTGATCTCCGTGATGCTTTCGGCAATCACTTCCACATGATAAAACTTATCGTCTTCGACCGCCGAGATCAACCGTTCCCGATGGCTGGCTTTTCCTTTGATAACGACAACTTTGTCCAGAACAATATTGCTCGCGCACTCTTTGAAGACTGATGGGAATACAGTAACAGAAATTGGCCCCGCGAGGTCCTCAATCTTTATGAACGCCATACGCTCGTGGTTCTTCTTAGTAGTGTGATTGCGGACATCCGTAATGAGCCCTCCGATAATGCATTCTTCCTGATCAGTCAGATCTTGAATTTTATCGGATGTGACATTCACTCTACTCTGCAGTACTTCCCTGAACCCTTTGAGCGGATGATCAGACACATAGAGCCCAAGCAGTTCTCGCTCCATTGCGAGCAGATCCTCTTTGGGAAAGTCTTCTGCCTCCCCACCGAGGTAGACGGAATCATCTACTGCGTTCGATTGATCAGTCTCAGTGAAACCTCCAAATAGAGCAGTCTGGCCGTTCGTCTTATCACGAATGATCGATTGAGCTCTGGAGATAGTGCTCTCCAGCATTTCGAGCGCCAGCTTGCGACTCGGGATAAGCGATGTAAGAGCGCCAGCCTTTGTTAAGGTTTCGATCGCACTCTTTCCAATCTGTGTGTTCTCCATAACTCGCACACAGAAGTCTTGAAGTGACTTGAATGGCCCTCCTGATTTTCGAACCTCTACCACAGCATCAACAAGCGCCTTACCACAGTTTTTGATGGCCGCGAGGCCAAAACGAATAGCGCCATCCTGCACGCAGAAGTCCGCTTCACTGAGGTTTATATCAGGCGGCAGAACCTCAATCTTAAGTCGCCTGGCCTCCTCAATATATAGCGCGACTTTTTCCTTATTGTCGACGTGTGTTGCCAGCATAGCGGCAAAGTATTCGACAGGATAGTTCGCCTTGAGGTAAGCAGTCTGATAAGCAACGTGCGCGTAACAAACCGCGTGCGCCTTGTTGAAACCGTAACCCGCAAACGGTTCTATCAAATTGAAGATGGCCTGAGCTGTCTTTTTGGGGATGCCATTTTTGGCAGCTCCCTCGAAGAAGTTGGCCTTCATCTTCTCCATCTCTTGCTTTTTCTTCTTGCCCATCGCTCGGCGAAGAATGTCGGCCTGACCAAGCGTGAAACCAGCGACTGCACGAGCGATGTACATAACGTCGTCCTGGTACACGACTACGCCATACGAATCCTTCAGTATAGGCTCCAAACAAGGGTGCAGGTAGCTGATCTCTTCTGAACCGTTCTTACATTTGATGTACTGCGGAATACTCCCCATTGGGCCTGGTCGATAGAGAGCAATCATAGCAGCTAGCTCTTTTACTGACGATGGCTTAAGATCCTGAATGTACTGGCGCATGCCAGCGCTTTCAAGCTGGAATACGCCGGTAGTATCTCCCCTGCCCAACATCTCGAACGACTTGGCATCGTCGAGCGGGATTTTGAGGATGTCGATGTCTATTCCGCGGTTCTGGCGTATGTTCTCGATACATTTTGAGAGTATCGTGAGGTTGGCAAGACCGAGGAAGTCCATTTTGAGAAGACCAACCATCTCCAATCCATGCGCATCAAATTGCGATACGACCTCTCCCTTGGCTCCTCTAATAACCGGACACGATTCGACCAGAGAATCTCCCGATATGATGACCCCTGCCGCGTGAACACTGGAGTGTCTGGAGATACCCTCAAGTTGCTTGGCTACATTGATCAGCTTTCTGACCTGACCATCGTCTTTGTACAGGTCGGAGAACTCGGTACTTTCATCCTTTGCCCTATCGATGGATATACCCACCGGCACACTCGGGATCAGTTTGCATATTCGGTCTACAACCGAAAGCGGAATCCCGAGCACACGCCCACAGTCACGCACTGCAGCTTTGGCACCGAACGTACCAAAAGTGATGATCTGAGATACGTGGTCTGCCCCGTACTTCTCACTTACATATTTAATGACTTCATCGCGGCGGTCATCCTGAAAATCCATGTCAATATCTGGCATAGATACGCGTTCGATGTTCAGGAACCGCTCAAACGGCAGTGCATACTCAATAGGGTCGACATCAGTAACCCCAAGCCCGTAGGCCACAATAGAACCGGCGGCGGAGCCTCTAACACCGATACAAATCCCCTGGTCGCGCGAGAACTTGGCAAAGTCGCGTACAATGAGGAAGTACTTCGGGAACCCCATTGTCTTGATGACATCGAGTTCCATCCGCATCCGTTCTTTGATCTCTTCGCTCGGATTATGGTACCGCTCTTCTAACCCTCTCCACGACAAATCCTCCAGATATTGATCGGCAGTCAGGCCGTCCGGAATCTCGGGTTCAGGCATCTGAGACCGAGAAAAATCCAGCTCCACATTGCACCGTTCAGCGATCTCGACGGTGTTTTCCATTGCGCCGGAATACTTGCTGAACCGCTTCGCCATTTCCTTGGCAGACTTGAAGTAGAACTCTTCGGAACCGAAGCGTATGCGTTTAGGATCATCTACGGTTGCGCCTGTCTGGATGCAGAGAAGCACATCGTGAGCAGCCGCATCCTCACGTTTCAGGTAGTGGCTATCGTTGGTGCATATTAGTTTCGCCCCAGTCTCTTCAGCGATTCGCACTAGGACTTCGTTCACCGGTTTCTGTTCCGGCAAGTCGTGGTCTTGAAGCTCGATATAGACATTGTCCTTTCCGAAAATCTCTCGATACTCCGAAAACGCCTTCAACGCTCCGTTGTAATTGTTTTGGGTTATCATTTCGGGGACTTCGCCACCCAGGCAAGCAGTTGCAGCAATCAACCCAGAAGAGTGGCGCGACAGGAAGTCTTTATCTACCCTCGGCTTATAGTAGAAACCTTCTGTCCACCCTGCAGAGCATATCTTGAGCAGGTTCTTGTAACCATCCAGATTCTCGGCAAGGAGCACCAAATGGTACTGTTTGTTATCCTTTTTGGGATCGCGGTCGGTCATCTTGCGAGGAGAAACGTATATCTCACAACCGAGAATTGGCTTAATGCCTTCGGCAATGCATCTCTCGTAGAAATCGATTATGCCGAACATAACGCCGTGGTCGGTGAGCGCAAGTGCAGGCATTTCGAGTTTCTTAGCCAGCTTGACCATATCTTTGATGCGAGAAGCACCATCAAGCAGGCTAAACTCGGAATGTGTATGAAGGTGAACGAAACCGGAAGTCTCCAACTACAGCCTCTGATTCCGCGGCCCCAGATGTAGCACGCAGGCACTGCTGACATCCAACCTATAGTGTCTATCAGCCAGGCGTTATTCTACAATAGCCTGGCTCAGTTTTCAACCAAAATTGGCAAATGAGGCTGATGAGTTATTCCCCAAAAATAATAACCCTGTGGAGGTAATACAAAAGACTCGCTGGGGACTGCCATAGAATGCTGAATGGTTTGGTGGGAAGAAGCTATTGGGGCGAGTGAAGAGATTTGAACTCTCGACCTCCAGGGCCACAACCTGGCGCTCTAACCAACTGAGCTACACCCGCCACATTGGCGCCCCCTAGCCGATTCGAACGGCTGACCCACTGCTTAGAAGGCAGTTGCTCTATCCCCTGAGCTAAGGGGGCTTACGGATGGTATTATACCACGCAGTACACAATGATGGCAATGAGTGTACAGAGTGAAAGAAAAAGCTATTTCTTAGCTGTGGTGGGTGAAACGCTTCTGTGAGTGTTAGTCCGCAATAAGTCCCGTAAGATTACCGGTCATTTTGCGAAACTTGAGGGCAACGACGTACCTGTCGTCTTCCACTTGGTGATTGGAGCGCAGCACCTCTGCAACCGCAATTATCGGCCCAATACCTTCTGCCCGGTCAGTCTCCAAATACACAAGATCCCCCGGAGCAAGGTGGTCTGAAGTAGCCATTTTCATGCCTCCCGTACTCAGGTCGTACGATCTGGCCGAAAGCAGCGAGGTTGGCTTGGACTCCTCCGACACAATTGCAGCGTATCGAACTTCCGTATCAATAGCTACACGGCGCGACTGACGCCGCTGTGTTCGATAGATAATGCCCGGTTTGTCGAGGATGTATACAGGGTTCGAAGCTAGAGAAAGGTCGAGAACATAGCTGTTGAAGCTGTAATAGGCATCGTTGGTGGCAAGTCCAATGCGTATTGGGGTGCGCGGACTCACCTGGATAACAGCGCCGTTACAGACTGGAGCTAAGACTGAGATGGTGCGGTCATCTCTACTTTCGATTCGGCTTGCAAACACACCGCTGGTATTGCCGTTTAGAATCTCAAGGGTGATTGGTTGGCACTTAGCAAAGAGGACCGATGTTTCTCTTGCTTGTCTCTCCTCTTTCTTCAGAGTGCCTGCGGAGGTGGTTTGCACAAGTTCTACGAGGCCATCAAGGTCAAACGGCTTATTAACATAGGCACAAACGCCGTGATTGCGAGCACGTTCGAGGGCATCAGAGCTTTCGCAAGCAGTCATTACAATAACTGGCAGTTCTCTATCGAAAGTGCGGATTTCTTCTAGTGCGGATAGTCCATCTACTTTGGGAAGGATGAGATCCAGTAACACGACATCAAAATTCGTCTCTCGCACCTTATCTATTGCCTGTTGGCCGTCGTGAACAGCTACAACGCTGAAACCACTTTTCGCCAACTTTGCCCCTAAGATACGACAGAGGTTAATCTCGTCGTCTACAACTAAAATGCTGCCCTTGCTCAACATAACGCAGGAGCCTCCACCCTCACGATGACCGCAGCGACCATCTCACTGCCCATTAAACGCACACTGCCACCATTTTCGAGGCGAGCGCGAGCGCAAAACTTAATTCTCGTGAGTTTTCCTTCTCTGCAAACCTTCTCCTACATTCCTTACTGCAAGAACCATGCCATTTAATCTCATCAGTAAGCCCTACCCTATGAATTCTGCCAGTATCAACCAAAAAAGAGCCTAATCAGGAACAAAAGCCGCTAACAAATGGCCTAAACAAAAGATGGGGGCATCATTCTATCGTAGGAATGCATTTTTCGGATACCACCAGCGGTTGGCTATTATGGAACGATTATCTTGTTCCAATTGACATCGCGGAGACCTTGGGATAACATTCAGTAGGGACTAGCGTTTGCGCGCTGAGTCTTTAGTGACTATCTATAATACAGTTCTGTGCCGCATAGTGGCTAAGAGACAAGACTGACTGCCTCCTCTCAGAGCGTGCCGACCATTGCGAACCCGGATGGCTCGGCGAGGGGATGTGCTAAGCAGCAGAAAAAGGAGGAGTTCGGTTGCGAACTCGCGCATTCGGAGTTGCAGTTATAGCTTTTGTGCTATGTGCAGTTCTGAGCATCTCCAGCCAGCTTACAGGACCAGCGGCAATCAACAGCATCGGAGGCGGGGCCGGAAGTGCTGTTGCGTCGCCGCGTCTTGGCAATAACGGGAAAAATACAAGTCAGCCGATCTACTGGCAGGGTCGCGTGCCAACTGGAATTGGTGCAGCTAAAGACTTGCCCGATGGTTCGTTGGTCACTGTCTCTCAGAAATTGGTCTCAGCAACAATTCCCGAAGGATTCTATGTTGAGGAGGCCGATAGATCCGCAGGCATCCGCATTGAGTGCGACCCGGAATTCTACCCACCGTACTACCCCAACTGTCTAGTTTCTTTTGTTGGAATCATTGAGACCGTTGCCGGAGAACGGCAGATACGAGTTACATCACCGGTTATAGTTGATTCCTCAGATGTCCCGCCGACGGGGTCTCTTGCTATGAAACAACGAGCGATTTGCGGCGGATGGTACGAACCGACCACACCAGAAGGAAAACCTGCGTGGTTC
Source organism: uncultured bacterium (assembly GCA_964497515.1). GTDB lineage: Bacteria > Armatimonadota > UBA5829 > UBA5829 > DTLH01 > CAZCCV01. The sequence continues at coordinate 56,088 of CAZCCV010000006.1, forward strand.
CTGGATAATACAGGACTTCTGGTTCGCTCAGTGGGGCGCGTAACCGCTAGCAACCAGTTTGACAGCAAAGGTTACTTCTTCTATTTGGACGACGGTTCGAAGCTGATTGACGGCTCTTTCTGCTTCTTCGATCCCAGCCAGACACCTTTTGTCGGCACGCGTGTCTATTCTTGGACGATGCCGAGAGAAAAAGAACTGAAAGTTGTTACAGGGGTGGCAAGTATTCAAGTATTTGATCCCACGCCCGAACAACCCAACAATGGGGACGAGTTCCCCATAAAAACTATTCTGGCAAGCAATGTAAGCGATATAAATCAGATTGTAGTGCCCACAGAATCAGTTACTCTTTCTCCAGTGTTTGGCAGAGTCCGGCTAGCCGACAACCCAGAGGTGGGTGTACCTGTTAGAATTTACTCCGCCTACGACAGCCGCGTGCTTGCTGATGTTACCGGCAATTTTGCAGTGTTCAAATTAGAGCGGATTCCGAGCACCGGTATGCTCGTCACTGCAACTGCTCCCGGATACCTCTCTTCGACTCAGGTTGTCACAGCATTCGGACCGGAACCTGTATTTGTCCTAGAACACTCGAGCAAATGTACTGGAATCATTGCAGACAAACACAAACTGCACACGTGTTCTGATGACACTGTGCAACTCACAACATTCTGCAGAGATTCCGAAGGCAAACCGCTGCTGTCGAGAAGCCTTCACGTTACCGCCACGCGCGGAATGTTCACCCAGTCTGGTGAAAACGAAGTGTATGTAAATACCGATCGCGAAGGCTTTGCAGCAGTGAATCTGTCTTCTGGTATGTCCGGGCCGGGCAAATGTATTGTTACCGTACGTGACGCCGACGATCAGGATGTATCTGCATCAACAGTCATTGAGATCATTGGACCTGCTATAGAGCTGACGGCAACGCCAGATAACCTGACCACAGCCGGAATCTCGATGATAAGAGCTGTACTGGCAGAGGAAGGCACTCCCGTAATAGGTGCAAGCCTGACATTTGCAACGGACTGGGGAGAGTTCGTAGACTCTTCCAGCCAGTCGCTGGTTGTAAAAACTGACACAGATGGCGTTGTTGAGTTGCCACTTAGAATCGACGGTCCAGGCACGGCTAGGGTGCTTGTCGTAAGTAAGGACCGCTGCGGAAATGAAGTATTCGCCTGGGTATTGGTGGGATACGGCGACAGCCCCTGGATAGAGTGCGCTTCGCGAATGTCGTCGCCACTCGTCGAAAATCTGGACAACTCCCCCGACGGCAAAAAAGAGATCGCACTCGTCACAAATGACGGGAATCTGCGGGTTTGGAATAGCGATGGCGTGCTGCTGTGGCTGCAGAATGCAAGGTCTTTCGGAAACAATACCGCCGCCTGCGCTAACCTCGACGGAGACCCGGAAAACAGGCTGGAGCTGGTTCTGCCCTCCGAGAGTGAATGCCGCGTGAGAGCCTACGATGCTGCCACTGGTGCCCCACTGGCTGGCTGGCCAACCTTCACGAATTATCCGTTTATAAATGTCTCGGCAGCACTTGCAGACGTCAACAGCGATGGCGCAATGGAAGTGCTTGCGGGCGACCAGTGTTGTTATGTTTTCGCTTGGAATTGCACAGGCAACTGGGAGGATTCTCAGGATCCCAGCCAATCAGCTATCTGGCGGAATCTGACGGGCAGCACCGGCACTGGAATAACCGGATCCTCCGTTGCAGTGGGAGATATCGATAACGACCCGAAGAAAATACCCGATGCCATAGTTGGAACGAACGATCCTATTGAAGTATATGCGTTCCCAGGTGATGCGTGGGGAGACCACGTATTCCCGCCACTGTACGTTGACGGATGGCCGAAAGACACAAAAATGAGAGTCGAATCTTCATCCGCCATAGGTGATCTGGATGGTGACGGGCTGAACGATATGGCGATAGGGAGCGATGATGGCCATCTGTACATCTATCTTAGCGGCCCCAAGACCTGGACGGGACACCACGTAGGAGCCTCTGTGAGAACATCTCCTGCGCTTGGTGACTTAGATGGTGACGGGATTCTGGATGTAGTATTCGGCGCCGATAATGGCCGCTTATATGCAATGACAGGCGCAGGAGAACCGCTTCACGGATGGGAAGGCGGAGTGCTGACCGGCGACGTTGGACCTGTTCCCGTGATAGGTTCACCTGCTATCGGTGACGTAACTGGCGACGGAAAGCTCGAAGTTATCGTTGGATCTCCTAATGGTTATCTGCTCTGCATCTACAACGACGCCAACGCTCACAAAGACGCAGAAGGACGCTTGACCGGCCCGATCGTCTGGGCAAAGAAGTGTGGGCTCCCCGGCTCAACATCCGGCATTGAGTCTACTCCAGCGATAGATGACATCGACAACGACGGCAAAATCGATATCATTGTATCAAGCCTGTCCGGAGTCTACAGGATTCCGTTAGACACTCCTTATGTGCCAACACGAGAGGCATTGCCGTGGCCGACTTTCCACGGAGATAACGCACGCACCGGATGTTTTACAGCACCTGCTCCGCCTGTTTACGCTTCTATCATCGGGAGAGTAACGCAAAACGGAAGTCCTGTCGGAGGAGCTACGGTCACTATCACCGAAGCCAATGGTTCTCCTGTGTGGGTGCCTGTTCCTGGCTCAAACACTGTGAGGCCTCCGGTAAAGACCGTCGGTAACGCGCAGAACAACGAAGCAAACAGCGGCTTGTTCTGTATCAATCAACTAGAACCGAACAGAACATATGTGATAACAATAAAGAACAAAGCCGGTATTCAGCGAGTGTTCTCCAATGTCACAGTAACCACTGGCCTTCTCAGGCGAGACTTCGATATCACGAACCCTTGATTATGATACTCTTGGGCTCTTCGGGTTTCAGTTACGAAGACTGGAAAGGCAATTTCTATCCCGAACTAATCCACTCAAAAGAGATGCTGCCATATTATGCAAAACGGTTTGGCACAGTCGAGATCAATTCCACTTACTACGCCATTCCCAGACCCTCTGCTGTTCTTGATATGGCGCGGCGCACTCCAGAAGATTTTGTGTTCACAGTAAAAGCGCACCAGAGTATCACCCACAGTTCCGAACCCGACTCTGCAGTTTTTTCGTCCTTCAGGCGTGCGATAGACCCACTTGTAGAAAGCGGCAAGCTGGGTTGTGTGCTCGCACAATATCCCTGGAGTTTCAAACCGTCGAAGGAAACTGCAGCCGCGTTAGAGCAACTTAAAGTCGGGTTGGCAGACCTGCCTGTAGTCGTCGAGTTCCGCAATTCCAAATGGGCTGATGAGAGCACATACAGTCTGTTGCGTAAGTTGGATCTGGGTTGGTGCTCTGTAGATGAACCGGCACTCCAAGGACTGATGCCACGACAAGGAATACTCACCTCGAGCATTGCTTATCTGCGTTTTCATGGGAGAAATGCAGCCAAATGGTGGAAGCACGAACACGCCTGGCAGAGATATGATTATCTCTACTCCGAAGAGGGGCTCACCGAGTGGACTACGAAGGTGCACGAGCTAGGCTCAAAAGCCCAGACTACATTCGTATTCTTCAATAATCACTACCGCGGGAAGTCCGCCGAGAATGCGAGGATGTTCGCGCGGATGTTGGGGATGCCAGCGAGCGAAATCCCAGCCGACCAACCATCTCTCTTTTAAGTATCATCTAACGCGTTCTTGACGAGTGTTATCCCCTGTGTTAGACTGCAGGCGGCTCTGCATTTCTTCGACCGATCAGGGGGCCTGATTACGTTGGATTATAACAGAAGGAAGGAATGCCTCGGATTTACACTGATCGAGCTATTGGTGGTTATTGCCATCATTGCAATTTTGGCCGCCATTCTTTTCCCCATTCTTGTCAGTGCCAAAGCGCGTTCACAACAGATCAAATGCCTCAGCAACCTCCGACAATTGGCAGTGTGCATGAGAAGCTACGGGGTTGATTGGAACGGACGCTTCCCATACGCTAACGAGTGGGGTCAAGAGCCAACTCTGCCCACTGTATTGCGGCAATACGTGGGAACCAAAGCTGCTCGAGGGATTTTCGTATGCCCTGCAGATGTCGGTGCACGATGGGAGCACGGCGGTTCGGGCACCGTAAGCTACGCCAAGCAGTACCGAGATACCAGCTACGGTTGGGCCGGTTTCAACTTCAAGACAACCTCTATGGGACCCTGGCTTTCCACACTTTCGATGGAGAACCCCGTCGATCCCGCCGGCTATGAGAGATTTCCCCAGTGGCGTTGGATATGGGATCTTCCTCTTTCCAAACGCAATATGATTTGGGATCACAACCCTTGGCACTCGCTTAGAGGAACTGTTCCTTCGGGAAACAGACTTGCAGCACAGGGGCTGAACTGTGTTGTCTACGTTGATGGGCACGCCAAAGTGATGGATTACCAAAAATTCCTGCAGTACCTCTGGGGTAACAGCGAACCCAAGTAACGCCGGCATTTGACCCTCTATGCAATTCAAAAACGGATGAGTCTGGCTGCGTTTGGCTGGCTTTTTCAAGGGTATAATAGATGAGGTAACTGACTTATTTAGGAGGCGATGAGAATGCGAGAGATCCCGAACGATCCTCAGTTGATAATGGAGGCTGCAATAGCCAATGAAATAGAAGGTCACAAGATACTTCTAAGAGGCAAAGAAGCGTCTGACGACCCGCTTGCCAAAGCTACTTTTGAGTTTTTGGCCAACGAAGAGCTACATCACATAGAGCTCATCAAAGAGTTCTCGCAGGTACTGGCGGGCATACGAAGCTGGGATCCGTCCAGCCTGAGAGAGAACAATCTGTCCGAAGCGGGCCTCAGTATTCGAAAGATATTCGAGCGCTTTGCCACACAGTTCGAAGCAGTCGGCTCGGCCGATGACCAGCGGCTGGAAGTGTACAAAATCGCAATGGATATGGAGCGTCGGGGACACGATTTCTATCGCAAAGCTGCCGAGCAGGTTGAAGACGAAAAAGCAAAATCCCTCTTCAACTGGCTTGCTGACGAAGAGATCAGACACTTCACCATAATCCAGGATACATACGATTTTATCAAACAGCCAGATGCCATCCTCGCGATGGAGGAACGCTGGATGCAGACGTAGGCTCTATAAGCCTCTGCTATAATCACTGACGTTGTCCTGTTCGAGTTTGGTGCGAAGAGGAGGACTACATGAATACAAAGAACAATTTTTGGAACATTTGCGCATCGACGGTGGCGCCACTGGTGCTGCGGATTGCGCTTGGAGTAATATTCATTGCACACGGATCACAGAAGCTGCTTGGTGCATTTGATGGCCCTGGAATACAAGGAACAGCGGGCTACTTCACTAGCCTGGGAATCCAACCAGCCAAGTTTATGGCACTAATGGTGGCATTAGTGGAGTTCGGTGGTGGCATTGCCTTGCTGCTGGGGTTTTTGACTCGACTGGCTGCTGCGGGTATCACAGTGACTATGATCGTGGCTGTATCGTTGATTCACGGAAAAAAAGGTTTCTTCGCGGATGGCGGTGGATTCGAATACAATCTTGCTTTGATAGGGATGGGCGTTGCGCTGATGCTTATGGGAGCAGGATCAATCTCACTCGACCACCTCGGAAGAAAACTGTGTTTGCGGTGCAATAAAAGGTAAGGAGAATAATTGGTGAAACGAGAGGAGCGAGGTCAGGAAAGCTCCTGTAGCCTGGTTAGACTTTCGATTGCCGCTGTGATTGGAGCTATCGCAGCGGCAATCATTGGGTTTGGAGCCAGTATTTGGGTATATGCCTCCGGATTAGGAATTTTTGCCCCTGCTGAAGGTATCAACGCATCCACACTTCAGACACTCACACGTAGTGGCCTGAATTTCCTTGCAAGCCACCACATAAGGATAGTTGGAGACAGCGTGCCAGGGGGAGATCCGACTATTCACACCATCATCATCTGGCCTATCACATTGTGGGCACTCATTCCTGCGATATCACTGATAATCGGAGGGTATTTCAGCCGTAGAATTCTTGGAAAAGGCGGCTGGGTTTCTGGCGCATTTGTCGCGGTGCCATATACAATTTTGCTTGCTGTTGGCAGTGGATGGTTCACTGCATCTACTGCTAACGTGGTGTTGCCAGCGGTAAAAGGACTTGAAATTGGTGGGTCGGGGGTATCTGCAGTGCCTTTGAGAGCAGTTCCCGCAAGCCTGATTGTTAGCGGATTGACGTTAGGTGTAGTCTTTGGCGGGCTAGGAGCTGACGTTACCGGCGCAATCAAACTCAGGTGGCCCGTGTGGCTGAGAGGAGCATTCATTTCGTTACTGGCAAGCTACGCGGTCTTTCTAATCATAATAGCGCTCGCCTCCGGATTCTGGTCTGGAAAAATTTCTGAGAGTATCGACGGCACGAATAGCCGAAGCTCGAGAATCGTGCTTTCATCGCTCCCTGCGGCTGCAGGGCTAGGTGACTATCTGGCGCACGGAGCTACGGTCAGCAGTGTTTTTTCATCTCCTTTTGAGGATGAAGACACTATTCTTCGTGTCGGCCTCTTGCGTGGAGTTCCGACTGATGAAGGACAGAAGAAAGCACCTGTTGCGGCGTATCTATTAATGATTCTACCTGCGGCTATACTCTTTTCGACAGGGCGATGGATGTCAAAACAAGTCCTGGAACCCGTATCCAAGTTGTCTTTTGTCATAAGTTTCGCTGGATCTTACGCGTTGATTCTAACTGCCTGCACCAGTCTGTTTTCGCTCGTTCAGAGCACTACTGTTAGAACCAGCGATATTAGTAATACACTCGCAGTCCGACTGTCGGTAGCCCCTGCCGAAGTATTCTTAACGGGACTGGTGATGGCTTTAGTATTCGGCTATTTGGGTCTTTGTAGAAGAAAATGATTATTCGCAATAGTACAGAACACGACGTGAAGTCACTCTTCGAGAGTGCATTAACCGAACACGATCACAACGGTTTAGTGGTTGAAATCAAATACTGCCGCAAAGGGGCAAAACGACCTATCACAGGGACGTACTACCGTTACTGCCGTTCGGCACCGAAGGGGAGATTGATTCGGCTTAGGATCAATCGAGAGAACAGCTACCCGATAACACTTCCGTTTAAGACATCTGAATATGTCGAAAAGCTGGACAAATACGGTCGAGTGATAGCCAAACACCAGAGACTGAAGTGCGTGCCTTTCAACAGTGCTGAGCATATGCTTTTGGGTGTATTTCTTCACGAGTTTTCACACTACCTGGATCACGTGCAAGGTCTAAACGGACGATACAAACAGACCAAAGCCGACAAGTTCGCGGTTGCAGGACTTGCCCGGCTTGGCATACTCCATGCTGCAACGGATGGCAAATAGAAGAATTTCCTGCATTTAGTACAAACACCCTGCATTTTGAATAACCTCTAATAAGTCAACAAGTCAATGAATCTTTTGAAATCAACTCAACAATTGAACATATTGCAGGCAATAGCGGTTGGTTTGAATCGTCTGGTTGATTAAGGACTGTTAGAAATGCCCGTGTTCTGGAGTTAAGCTCAATGCTTACCAAATTGCGTTTCTAGCAGACAAACAATTGGAAATGGGATTAAGGTAAGTTCGATTGTCGTGTTGAGGAAACATGGATACTCACACTGGCAAGGACTACCTCCCAAAAGCCAAAGGAGGTTATGAATTGAAAAGACTTGCACTCACCACTCTGGTGGCGGGGCTGCTGGTGCTGGGATTGATCCCTGCATTTGGCGCGCCGAATCTCTACGGAACCAGCGGATTGATGGAGATCGCCGATGACTCCATCCAGCCAGTCAAATCCATTTCGGTTGGATATCACGGCATTTCCAATGGTGGCACTGTAAACTTCTACTCCCTGGGCGTTGGCATTGCGCCAAACCTGGAAATCAGTGCTTGTGTTCTATCCTATGGTGGAACTGAGACCACACTTAACGCCAAGTATCTCGTTACTCCTGAGACCGCAACCCGACCCTCAGTCACGGTAGGCGTTGTGGACGCCCTTGAGAAGTGGAGTGACGACCCAGGCCTTTACGTTCTTCTTGGTAAGAATCTTACATCTGCAGCCGAGGAGATCGCCGGCCGACCGTCGAAGCCTCTTCGCGGATACCTGGGATTTGGAATGGGCGCGGCAAAGGGTCTGCTGGTAGGACTCGATTGGTCGCTTGCCCCGAAGATCTCTGCAATGGCAGAGTTCAGAACCGAATGGGAATCGCACGGCAACATCGGTATTCGCTACGCTGCAACCGATGAGATCAACATTGATCTCGGCCTGTACGACTTCAAAGACTTCACGTTCGGTGCCAGCTACACCGCAATCCGCTTCTAGTTGTAGATTGCCTGGCATAGTATGATGGAATATGTGGCAGCCTGCTCAATTGGCCGCCGCATTCATATGTACAGTCGTAGGCAATGACTGGAACGAAAACCAGCAAAAGTGAGTCATATTCGAAATAGAGGGGCGACGGTTGTGCCGTTTCCGGTGCTGGATCGGTCGTTGACCGGCTGACTAGCCACATGCTATAATCCATTTGTTGGGTTAGTACCCCACGCGCGACTTGGCATAGGCTGACTCGTGCGACTACGATTTCGCGCGGCCATCTTCCCTCGGGCCGCGCGCTGCTGTTGGTGTTCCGGCCTGACCATATACCGCCCTGTCTTATCGGGTTAGGTTGGCTGATATTAGCGAGGTAGATGTCTTGAGTAACGACGAATTAGTTGCCTTAAAGGATCGTATAGAAGCCTACGAAAAAGCATTAGACGAAAAGAACGTTGCTATATCGGCGCTCGAACGCGCTAATAAGCAGCTAGAAGAGAAAGTCCGCGCTTCGGAGATGACGGAAGGGCCTGCTTCACTGACAGAGCTCGAGGAAACACTTAAGCGCCTCGTTTTCCGCGTAGCAATGATCTTGCAGGCGGAAAAATGCGTGTTTATGCTCTTCGACAAGGACACCGGTAATCTGGTGGCGACCAAGCCTGCACACGGACTCACCGATGATGAGGTTCGCAGGTTCCGTGTTGGAGCCACCCAGGGCATCTCTGGGGAAGTCTATCGTGACCAGAAGCCCATCATTCTGTATGACGCTGTAAACGATCCACGCACAATCAAAGAGAATGTCGGGCTGCTGAGTATTCACAACGGTGTTTGTGTGCCGCTTATTATCGAGAAGCGCGACGAAGACACAAACAAAGTAATTGAGACTAGACCGATCGGCGTCCTGCACGTATTCAACAAACGTGATGGCAACGTGTTCATCAACGAAGACGTCAATCTGCTTACAAGACTCTCCAAAAACGCAGCATCTGTTATCGCAAGCGCTGCGATGTATCGAGAAGTTGTAGAAGAAAAAGAAGAGCTCGAAAGTATCATTGAAAGCGTCTATGCCGGACTGCTGATGATTAACCAATCTGAGCGAATCATCCAGATCAACGCATCCGCGCGCACGATGCTTGATATCGGCGACCAGGATCTCACAGGAAAACTCTTCGAAGAAGTTATCAAGGTCGAACGAGTCAATGAGATGCTCAAAGAGTCGATGGCAGAGTGCTCCGAGCTAGCGGAGGAAGTCAGCATTATCGTCGAGGGCGATGAGGGCGAGAGAGAGAACATCTACCAGGTTCAGACTGCGATAGTTAGAAGCGATGATAGTCAGCCGATGGGCGTCGTTGCAATTTTAAACGACATCACCGAAATAAGAAGCATCGAGCGGATGAAGACAGCTTTTGTCTCTACGGTATCCCACGAACTCCGAACTCCGCTTACATCAATTAAAGGGTTCATCTCAACGCTTCTGCAGGATGAAGATGGCACATTCTACGATCACGAAACACAGCGTGAGTTCTACACAATTATCGATACTGAATGCGATCGTCTTACCAGGCTTATCAGCGACCTGTTGAACGTATCAAGAATTGAGGCCGGACGTGCTCTGGATCTGAATCCAAAACCAGTCACACTACCACCGTTGATTGAGAAGGTTGTGACGGTCCAGAGGAGTTATACAGACAAACACGATCTGGTGATTGACATAAAGAACGAACTCCCTGTTATTGTAGCCGATGAGGACAAGGTAGATCAGATTCTAACCAACCTTACAAACAACGCTATCAAATACTCACCCGAAGGTGGAACAGTCACAGTCACGGCTGAGACAGATGGCGATATTGTTCGAATGTCGGTATCTGACCAGGGAATGGGGATTCCGAAGGATCATCTGCCAAAGGTCTTTGACAGATTCCACCGAATCGACAACCGCGACACGAGAAAAGTGGGTGGAACGGGAATCGGACTGTATCTTGTAAAACACCTTGTGGAAGCACACGGCGGCAAGATTTGGGCCGAGAGCGAACAGGGGCAGGGTTCGAGCTTCATTTTTGAGCTGCCTAAGTGCCCGCCGCAGTTTGCGGAGGAACACGATCAGTTGATGGAAGGAGACGGCCAGGGTGGCCTCCAGCAGCCCGGTATGCGACCCGCGGATGTAGAATAACTCCTGAACGATTGGCAAAATACAGTGGAGTCGGTGTATAATCTCATCGGCTCCACTTTTGTATTACAGCGTCTGCAAACGTCTACGTGGTGCAGACAACTACTCTGAGGTGAATGATGGCTGAAAACAACCTCCTGCAGCATCTGCCTGGAAACATTGAATCTGAGATTGAACACCAAGTATCTTCTGTCGAAGAACGGTTGATTACACTTCCCGGTGCAATCGGCGAAGCACTTGTGGTAACTAGCAAGAGAATAATCATTGCGAGAGAGAAAGACCCTGCCGAAGGTGTGCAGGTTTATTCATACCCGCTTTATGATACTAGCGATGTAGAAATCGAATCGTCGATCTCGGGCGGAACGCTGGTAATTTCAGTATCAGATAGCGCGGCCGAAGAAGAACGGACTCTCTATTTTGCCGCACAGGAAAAGCCCGTGTTTGAAGCTGCGGCCGATGCGATAAAGAGGTTAATATTGGAGGCTCAATCGAACCGAACACAGACAACTCCCAACGAGCCAGCAGCAAATTCACAGACGGAATCAGTCGATAATACCAGCCAGTCCATCACGATTTGCTCTGAGTGTTCCAATCCGATTGATCACGCCGACCACTACTGTGCAACTTGTGGTGTGAAGCTTAAAGAGACGTGTCTGGTGTGCAGTGGAGGCATGCCGATAGGCGCAGCATTCTGCCCCAACTGCGGCTCACAGGCGGCTCCAGCGTCGAGTTTTTGTCAGGCGTGCGGTGCTAAGATTAACTCTGCCATAATGCAATACTGCCCTCAGTGTGGTACAGCGACAGTATCCAAATGCGCGCATTGTGGTGGCACCGCTATTGCAGGCTGGCCAAAGTGTCGTTACTGCGGCCGCGAAGTCGTAGGTGGTGGTCTTCCGGGCAGAGCGTTCCGGTCTGAAGTAGCAAGACGCCAAGAGGCTTCTGCATCAGACTATAGGCAAGAGGAACGAGCTCAGCCTACTCATCGTGAAGGCCCAGCCGTTGAACACAACAGAAGAGCAGTCGACTTATTCGAAGAAGAACGCTACGAAGAAGCAATTGAAGAGTTCCGCAGAGCAGTAGCGCTGGAGCCGGACGATGCATTCTATCATTGCAACCTTGCGATGGCCTACGACAATGCAGAGCAATTCGAAGATGCACAACGGGAGTATGAGCGAGCTCTCGAACTCGACCCGAATAACACCGCGGCACTCCTTGGTCTGGGTTATCTGCTGAATGAACAAGGTGAGAAGCAGCGCGCTGCACAGTTCTGGCAGAGGCTGATAGCAATAGCGCCCGGATCGCCGGAAGCGGAAGAAGCTCAGCAGAACCTTCGTGCACAGGAAGCGCTGTAGGTGGATGTGCTAATAGAAAGGCTGCCCGAAGCTCACGATTTGCCGCTACCGAGCTATGCTACGGAAGGGTCGGCAGGGATGGATCTTCAGGCGGCTATCGATGAAGAACTCACCCTGCTGCCTGGTGCACGGGCGCTGGTCTCGACGGGAATAAGGATAGCGATCCCAAAAGGCTATGAAGCTCAGATACGGCCGCGCAGCGGACTCGCAATCAAATACGGGTTGACATTGGTCAACTCTCCGGGCACCATTGATTCAGACTATCGCGGAACTGTGCAAGTGGCTATAATCAATTTGGGGAGCGAACCCATAGTGATAAGGCGTGGCGACAGGATCGCCCAGATGATCCTCGCTCCGGTTGTTCAGGCAAAGCTGATTGAATCGGATTCTCTGCCAGAGACTGATCGAGGCGATGGGGGGTTCGGGCATACCGGCGTATGAAAACCTGCAATTCGTGCAATGCAATTGTCGATGATGTGGATTCCATCTGCCCAAACTGTGGCAAGCAGGTTGTGGACGTTCAAGCACAAGTCCGACGGCTGCTTATGAATGCTAACCTGCACCGAATCCGAGGTGAGTATGCCAGTGCGATAGATGCGTGCACTGAAGTGCTGAGACTTAAGACCGATGACGCCGAGGTTCATTCGCTGTTAGGGGACATTTACGAAAGCAGCGGAAAGCTGGATGAAGCCGCAAAATGGTTTCAGATGGCTATCGACCTTCGCCCTGACTCTGCACTTGATGCAGCAAAACTGGACAGAGTTCGGACAAAGATGCAGAAACAAGGTCAGTCAGAACCTGATGCCAAGACTGGAGAATGGGATGAGCCCTTGGCAGAAGAGACAAACGCACCGCACTACCGATTGAGCAAATTCGTCATCATCTCGCTGGCCTCTCTAATGGTTTTTATAGCTTTTGGCGTTGCGGCATGGTTTGTCCATAAGCGGGGTGCAAAGAACGAAAACCCACCCGTGTACACACATAAGCCAACAATTCCAGTCCAGCCACCGACCGGCAACCAATGGACGCCAACTCAACCACCAGTGGTGATTCCCAGCACACCGGCTGCTCCGACGGTGGAAACACCCGCCCGCCCTGTGGCAGAGCAACAGATACTTTCGAACTTGGCTACTAATCCGGCCATAAGTGACAGAAGACTGCTGGTGGATGATGTTCGTCTTGACCCTCGAACATCCACGCTTACAGTAACATTCAAGCTGCCGGAAAGCACCACGAAAGCTCCAGTTACGCACGCGGATATTCTACTGGGTGCAGCCGTAGTAGCTGGTGCCACATTTACATCTAGTCCGGATGTCAGAACTGTTGTTGTAAGGGCACTTCAGCCAATGCACGGTAAGGTGAGCACGCGCGAACCGACATTGGTATTCGTTGGTGATACTTCCAGAATGGTGAGCGGTGTGGACATAACACAATCCACACCAGAACAGTTGCAGCAGTTGTTTGTGAATGCGTGGTGGCTCGGCGAGAACACTGAGTAACCGAACTGCTTACCGACCTCCGGTTGCAAGATGCATAATAGATTCCTGCGTAGCTTCCTCGCGCGATAGCTCTCCGGCGATACGCCCTTCGTGCATCACAAGAATCCGGTCGCTCATACCAAGCAATTCGGGAAGCTCGGAAGAAATCATAATGATCGCCACTCCCTCGGCAGCGAGCCTGTTCATCAACTGGTAGATTTCGACTTTGCTTCCAACATCAATACCCCTCGTTGGTTCGTCGAAGATCAGCACTTTCGACTCAGTAAACAACCATTTGGCAAGAACCACCTTCTGTTGATTCCCACCAGACAGATTCTGAACCAACTGCTCCACATCAGGAGTCTTAATGGCAAGGTTCGCTGCACACGACTCCGTTACGACCCTTTCCATGCCGGTGCGAACAAACCCATATGTCGACACTCTTTCAAGGTTGGCTAGAGTCGTGTTTTCGCGAACCGACATCTCCAACACCAAACCGAGCGCTTTTCGGTCTTCAGTGACTAGCCCAATGCCGTTACGAATGGCATCACGAGGAGAGTCGATCTGAACCGGTCTGCCATAAACGAGTATCTCACCGGTGTCTATCGGGTCGGCGCCAAAGATACATCTCGCGACTTCTGTCCTTCCTGCCCCGACCAGTCCAGCAATTCCGAGTACCTCACCGCAGTGAACTGTGAAACTGATATTTTCCAGAGCACCAGCGCGACCTGTACCCCTTACAGTGAGCGCCGGTTCGCCCTTCGCAATCGGTTTCTTCGGAATGCTCTCTGCAATCTCTCTGCCGACCATCATCTGAATCAGATCATTGCGATCGGTTTCGCTTACCGGTTTGGTCGCGACAAAACACCCATCTCTTAACACTGTAACCCGATCCGCTATCTGAAATATCTCTTCCAAGCGATGTGATATGTAGATGATGCTCACACCTTCCGATTTGAGCTGTTTTATTAGTGAGAACAGATTTTCGAGTTCGTGGTCGGTAAGTGTTGCCGAAGGCTCATCCATCGCTATGATTCTAGATTTGCGCGATACCGCCTTCGCAATCTCGATCATCTGCTGGCCTGCTACGGAGAGGGTCGCCACTGAAGATCGCGCAGAGAGCTTCAGACCAAGAGTATCAATAATACCTTGAGCTTCGGTGAACACGCGGGCAAAGTCGATACTACCCGGCATTAACCCTTTCGGTTCGCGCCCTAAGAAGATGTTCTCCGCAGCCGACATATGCGGGACAAGATTGAACTCCTGATAGATGATCGATATGCCGAGATCCATAGCCTGCTCAGGAGTGTTGATAGCAACAGGAGAATCCTGCAATAAAATAGAGCCGGAGTCCATACATTCGGCTCCGGCCAATATCTTCATAAGCGTTGACTTGCCTGCTCCGTTTTCCCCGACAAGTGCGTGCACCTCACCAGGCAGAATCGAAAAATCCACGCCATCAAGGGCAATTACACCCGGATAACGCTTTGTGATTCCTCGCATTTTCAACACGGGGCGCATTGCATCAGGAGCCAAGTCTGCCTTCATTCTATTGTCTGCTTATCGGTTATCGGTCTGAGTTTCGGAACATAAAACTGCCCGCTCGGATCGACACTGCTGGATTTCACTTCTGCTTCCAGCCTTGCCACCGCAGCCTGCGCTTCTGAGTTTTCGGGGTCAATCCTTACAACTTCCTTGTACGCCCGCAGTGCTTCTATCGGCCGATCGTACTGCTCGTAGATGCCAGCTACAATTCCGTGTTCACGGGTTGCTTCGTCAATCTTCCCCTGCTTCTCATACAACCTGGCCAGTTTCGAGTGTACGCCAACATCAGCAAGTCCACTCGCACCCAGTAACCGCTTACATTGACTTATTGCAGCATCGAGTTGACCGTCTGTTTCCAGGGCATAAGCATACGCCATCTTGACCGTGCGGTCTGCGGGACGCTCTGAAACGAGAGTCTGAAGAACCTCTAT
Source organism: uncultured bacterium (assembly GCA_964497515.1). Lineage (GTDB taxonomy): Bacteria > Armatimonadota > UBA5829 > UBA5829 > DTLH01 > CAZCCV01. Next base: position 71,360 of record CAZCCV010000006.1, read on the forward strand.
GGTATCTTTCAGTTTGCCTAAGGTATTGAGCTCTGAGATGGCTTCTTCGTACAGCACTCCGGCGTCAGTCCGCTTGATGTAGTCCAGCAAGAACGCAGTCCACTCATCTGTTTTATTCTGCTTTCGGACAAGCTCCCCACATTTTCCAATAACTCCTGGGCGAGTAGGTGTCAGCAATATGACCTGCTTGTAGGCCTGGATAGCATCGTCTACACGACCCTGTTTAGCCCGGGTTTCAGCAATTCCGAGGTAACCATCAACCCTCATTCTTCTGTCGGTTGTGAGCTTGGTGTACTGCTGAACAGCGTCGTCGTATCGCTCTTTGTTTACCAACATCGAAGCGAGATCCAATCTGTAGAATGTACCTTGGTCTTTGTTCTCTTCTATCGCTTTTTCGTACTGTTCAATAGCTTCATCAATATGATCCGCATCGGCAAGCAAGCGTCCAATTACCGTAGGGCTTGCGTATGCCGGATCTGTCTCTCCCAGCTTTTTGACCTGCTCAATCGCAAGATCCCATTTCCCTTGTTTGCGATATATGTCGAGCAGAGCCTCCCTTGCTTCGTTATTTCCAGGCTGAAGCTCAACTACTTTGTTGAACTGTACTGCGGCTTCATCTGACCTCTGATTAGCCAAAAGCAATTTGCCGAGCTCCATAATCGGTCGGTTATTCTTGGGCTCTGCCGCGATAGCAATTTCTAGTTCCTTCTCAGCCTCAGCGATCTTGTTCATTTTAGCGAAAACCTGCGACTTTGAAATGCGCATTTCCGCAGTCTGGTCTACCGGGCTTATATCTATCGCTTTCTGGTACCATTTGAGCGCACCTTCGTAGTCATTCGCCTTCTCCAGCATACCTCCCGCTGCACCCATTGACCTGTAGTCTTTGGGATTCTCCGCAATAATGGCCTCGTACTGCTCAATGGCAGACTCGTAGTCCTTAAGACTGGCGTAGGCTTTTGCAAGGAGATAATGCACCTGACTTACATCTGCAGGTTTCATAGAGAGGATCTTCTGATACTGCCCTACAGCTTTGTCATACTGTCCGGCGACCTCGTAGACTCTGGCCAAGCCGTGATACAATGATTCATCAGAAGGATTCTTTGCAATCTGTTGAATGAACTCGTTCGCTGCCTCATCGTACTTTTGCTGCTCCACATAGAATGTAGCAATCATATCGGTGATAGAATCCCGTTGAGCTGCCACTGCGTAAGCGGTGGGTGATGGCAGTTTGTAGCCAAATGTCTTTTCGATGATTCTCAATTCAGCTATGGCTTTGTCGTACTGCTTCTGGCCATAGTATATGCGAACTAACCCGTTCATAGCATCGCGGTCTTTGGGATCCTTGCTAAGCGCAGCACGATACTCGGCCTCAGCTTCATCGTAACGGCTCGGAAGGTCCTGCTGAATCAGAAGCAGATTGGCAATCTTGTGGTGCGGTCGGGTGTCTTTCGGCCGTAGTTTCTCTATCTCGCGCCACTGAGCAACAGCTGCTGCGAAGTTGGAAAAACCTTCGTAGACCCTCGCTTTGCCTTCAATGGATGCGATACTATTCGGATTCTTCTTAAGCAGCTTGTCGTATTCATCTAACGCTTCACTGACTTTGTTCTGACGGACTAACACGTCGGCAATGAGATCCGTTGGTGTAGGATTAGATGGGTCGAACTCATCTGATGGCGGCTTTGGTGCGGGAAGCGCCTCCAATTTGCGGAGCATAGCGATAGCATCATCGTATTTCTTCTGAACCGTGTAGAGCCCTGCTAGATTCTTAATGGCATCCGCGTTCTTCGGATTAGCTGCCACAAGGGCTTCGTATGTCTTTTCGGCTTCAGCGTAGTATTTTGCGGCTTCTTCGGGTTTGTCAAGCGAATTGGCCTGCCCCGCCATTTCCATCCAGATATTACCGAGTCGCTCTACGATGGTTGCATCGCCAGGGTTCTTCGCCCGTGCGGACTGAAGCACTTCAACAGCTTCGTCCATTCGCTTCTGTTGCACTAGGATCATCAACAACCCATCTATACCAGCCTTGCTGACAGGATCCAAAGCGAGCGCTGCTCTAAAATGCTTTTCAGCGTTAGCGAAATCCCCTTCCTGAAGCTCGGCCAGTGCAAGGTTCATAACTGCACCGACGTTCTTAGGATTTGCTGCAACTGCAGCAGCGAAGTACTTCTTCGCTTCCTTGGTATCATTAGCAAGAAATGCGTGCCTGCCCAGGTTGAAGAGCGCTGAGAAATTCGCTTTGTCTGAAGCCAAAACCTCCAGATAGAGCTTTTTTGCATCTTCCACTCTGTTGGCATTGTCGTACGCTTCCGCCAGCCCAAGAGTGAAATTAGTATCCTTCGGATTCTTCTTGTGAAGAATCTCCAAGTGCTTTATGGCTTGGGTGTTCTTCTCGCCAAGAATCGCCGCAGTCGCCGCCATTCTGCGGACTTCCAGATCATCCGGTTGCTGAGTGAGTGCTTGTTCGTATGTGGATAAAGCCAGATCGTACTTAGCCAGCTGCATATAGCAGTAGCCAAGATTAACTCTGGCCACATTCTCTTTCGGGTTGATAGCAATGGCTTTTTTGAAGCTCTCCACTGCAGAAGTGAAATCCTTCTTCTTGATAGCCACAACTCCCAAAGTGAAGTGCGGGCCGGCTGATTTGACTCCTAAGTCTATAGCTCTCTTGGCTTCGCGTGAAGCATCTGCCAATCGATCCTTAAGTACGTACAAGCGGGATAGTTCGGCAGCGATGTTGCCGTTCTTCGGTTCAAGCTGCGCGGCTTTCTCCAGAAGAGGAATGGCAGCGACATCGTTCTGTTTCTGAATATGGATACCGGCGAGGTTGATATAAGCAGCCGCCAGTTTCGGATCGGCTTTTATTGCTGATTGATACTCTTTTGCTGCCTCGTCGAGCTTGCCTTGCTTCTGCAGATTCATTCCTCGGTTGAACGCTGCTGCACCCGGGCTGGAAGCTTGCTGGCCGAATGCAACGGATGAAATCGACATCAACAAACACACAAGCACAACAATTATCGATGAACAAAGAATACCGCGTTTTGGCACTGGTATACTCTCCTTAAGAACAAAATCAAATGGGAAAACGCTGCCTTACTGCGAGTTCCATATGTTAGAATTCTAAGCTCAGCGAGGTCAAAAGTCAACCGAAGAAGGAGGATACCAAGTAGTGTGAAGATAAATAGGCATTGGTGCCAATCATTAAGAGAAAATTACGGATCCATAGTGAGGTGATAATATGAGTCTTCGGTTCGCTGTGTTATTGATCCTTTCACTTCTTTTATTCGTGATACCACTCGCTGTTAACGCCGCTCCTGCACACGTTCACGTGCTGACCATTGAAGGAGCCATTGATGCTCCTATGGCTCAGTATATAGAGACAGGATTGTCTCGTGCTGAGAACGCAAATGCGTCGGCGGTAATTATCGAAATGAACACTCCCGGCGGACTGAGCTCTGCTACGACTCAGATTGTGAAAGCGATGCTCAGTTCACGCGTCCCTGTGATTGTCTATGTCACACCGACTACAGCGCGTGCTGCTTCCGCAGGAACCTTCATAACGATGGCAGCAAATATCGCTGTTATGTCCCCAGGAACACGCATCGGTTCTGCGCATCCGGTTATTACCAGCCCGTTGCAAAGCGGGGAAGACATTATGATGAAGAAAGTCGTGAACGATTCAGTGTCTTTCATCATCTCAATTGCCAAAGAGCGCGGTAGGAATGCGGAATGGGCGGAAAGCGCGGTTCGTGACGCAGCCAATCTCACAGCCGAAGATGCTCTCAAGAAGAATGTGATAGATGCCATGGCTGCGAATCGAAACGAATTGCTGAAGACAATAGAGGGTCGAAAGGTAACCACCACTGCCGGAGACATTACTATTCGGTTGAAAGGCGCAATCATAGAAGAGTTCCCAATGCCATGGACCCAAGCGGTCTTGCATTTTCTGACAGGTGGAACGATCGGCGTTTTCTTGCTAACAATCGCCATATTTGGCTTCATATTGGAACTTCAGAGTCCCGGAGCAATTCTACCGGGAGTTGTCGGCACCATAGCTTTTGTTCTGTTCCTGTATTCAGTGAGCGAGCTTGCCGTCAACTGGTCTGGAATGTTGCTTATTGTTCTAGCCATCGTGTTCTTCATACTAGAGCTTAAACTGCCCAGCCATGGGGTGCTGACAGTAGGTGGTATAGTGTCATTCTTCCTAGGTTCTGTGATGGTATTCGGCTCTGGTGCGCCGGGAATGGCCGCTCCAATTGCGGTAATCATCGCTGCAACCATTGCTGTATCAGCATTCTTCATCTTCTTAGTAGGAATTGGAATCAGTGCACTTGGAAAACGAGTGATCACTGGCCAAGAAGGAATGATCGGTCAGATAGTCATCGCCCGAACGGATATTGACCCCACGGGAAAGGTGTTCGTCGAAGGCACTTGGTGGACAGCCAAGACCGATGACAAACCGATTCTGAAGGGAGAATCGGTAAGAATTACAAGTATGGAAGGACTCACTGTTACAGTAGTCAAAGAAGACAATACTCAAGAGGAGGCATAATTCAATATGACCGAACTGGCTGTTTTTGTTGGAATAATCGCTTTCGTCTTCCTGATGGTGATTATTAACTCTATTAGGATTGTCAAGGAGTGGGAACGAGGAGTATTGCTCAGGCTGGGACGATTCAATGCGGTGAAAGAACCCGGAATCAGAATCGTCTGGCCGATTATTGACCGAATGATCGTTATGGATCTTAGAATCATTACTATCGATGTCGCCAGACAAGATATGATGACCAGAGATAACGTTCCGGTCACAGTCGACGCCGTAGTCTACTTCCAGATTATCAATGCGGAGCACGCAACTGTGAAGGTTGAGAACTACTTCAAAGCCACCTATCTGATGGCACAAACGACACTGCGAAGCGTCATTGGTCAGTCGGAGATGGATGAGCTTCTGGCAGAAAGGGATAAGATTAATCAGCACCTGCAGACCATTCTCGACGAGCAGACTGAGCCTTGGGGAGTTAAGGTTACCTCGGTTGAGGTAAGGGACGTATCTCTGCCGGAGAGTATGAAGCGCGCAATGGCAAGACAGGCCGAGGTCGAACGAGAACGTCGAGCGAAGATTATCAACGCAGAAGGAGAGTTCCAGGCTGCGCAGAAGCTCTCGGATGCAGCAAGTATCATCAGCAAGACTCCTACAGCACTGCAGCTCAGATTCCTTCAGACACTTGTGGAAATTGGCGTCGAGCGAAACACGACTACCATTTTCCCTGTGCCGATCGATCTCTTCACTCCGTTTATCGACAAGATATCGAGACCGGCAGGTAGCAGCGAGGGTTCCAGCAGCTCTTCAACACCGAGTCTGAATGAACCCCAAAAAAAGGAGTAAAATCCAGTAATTTTAACGGGTTGTGCAGTACGCGCAACTCACACACTGGCACGCATCTTGCACATAATGTGAACGGAGAAGCGCTAGATGGCTTTTTCAACCTCTAGTGTGTGAGACCAATACCTTCCTACAAAAGCCCACCAAGGAATGGTGGGCTTTCCTTTTTTGTGGAATTGCGACTCGTCTTATGCTCCTATCGAGCTCTTCACGGCATCCACAATATCACCTGTTAGGGCATTGAGTTCGTCCATATCTGGCCCTTCAGCCATCACTCGTATCAGTCTTTCGGTACCTGAAGGTCGAACGAAGACTCTTCCTCTTCCCGACAGCTTCTCTTCCGCCGTTTTGATTGCCGCGGTAATCTCGGGGATATCTGCCCAGGCATTTCTGTTGACGACAGGAACGTTGATGAGAACCTGAGGATACACTTCCAAATCCGAGGCGAGTTCCGAAAGTCTCTTCCCTGTTTCGATCATTATGGATAGCACCTGTAGCGCGGTGACCATTCCGTCTCCGGTGGTGGTGTATTGAGACAGAATAATATGGCCTGATTGTTCTCCACCGATCATTGCCCCAGTTCGTCGCATCTCTTCTGCCACATATCTATCGCCAACAGGAGTTCTTACCAACTTGATGTTCTCCTTGGCCAGTGCAATTTCGAGGCCGATATTGCTCATAACCGTCGCAACAACCAGGTTGCCAGCAAGGCCAGTCGTCCGTGCTTGTCTTAGAGCCAAGATAGCCATAACGTGATCGCCATCGACTAACGCTCCCTGATCGTCTACCAGAATGACTCTGTCGGCATCGCCATCGAAGGCAAGTCCTGCATCCGCTCCGTGTATTCTGACCTGCTCTTTTAGCATATCTGGATAAAGCGAGCCACAGTTCGCATTTATGTTGATACCGTTTGGCTCACAGTTGATGCATTTGACTTCTGCACCAGCTTCGGCAAATATCCGGGGAGCCAACTCGGAGGCGGCTCCATTCGCGCAGTCCAAAACGAGTTTCACCCCACCTAACGGGCGCCTAGCAGCGGTGCTGACGTGCTTCGCATAGTCCCATATGAGATCGTGCCTGTGGTACATCCTGCCAACTTCCCCACCACTTGGCCTCGGCAGAACATCCGCCATAAGCACGTGTTCTTCTATCTTCGACTCCACTTCGTCGTCGAGCTTGAACCCGTCGGGGCCAAAGAACTTGATGCCATTATCCTGCACTGGGTTGTGAGAAGCGGAGATAACAACTCCAGCAGATGCACCCAAATGCCGGGTGAGATAGGCGACGCCAGGTGTTGACACCACGCCTACCAGAAGCGCATCGAGCCCTTGCGAGCATACTCCGGCAACCATAGCCGACTCGAGTATATCTCCGGAAACTCTGGGATCCCTGCCGATCAGTATCCTGGCATCTTTTCTCTGTTCGACGATAACGTGTGCAGCGGCAACACCGAGATTCACAGCCAGAAATGGACTCAATTCGGTGTTGGCCAGACCTCTAACACCATCGGTTCCGAATATTCTCTTCAAATAGGGTATCTCCTGTTGAAACGTTCAGTAGGGGGCAGGTTACTGCTGACCAGTGCCTGGAGCTACCCGAACAAACACTCGAACGCTCGCAGCGCCTTCAATCTGAACTCCCGGCGGTAGATGCAGTCCTACACGTCTAATAGTATCAGTATTTGTGTCGGAAATATCTACTACGTCGGTAGCAAGCACCGTTGTGCCTGCAAGCACCTCGGGTTTACCCTTAAGGGTTACGGAGTTCGGGACGACACTTATCTTTGTAACTCGATATGGATACTGTGGCTGCCCTGTCACATTCGGTTGGACGAAGACAGCTTTGCTGGCTGGAGCTTCGACCAGCTTCAAAATGACGTGGGCTTCTTCGGGATTGATCTCGACTCCTTTTACCTGTCGGCCGCGCGCATCTACAGCCTTGATAGGAGCCAGTTCGTCAACTGATGGTTTGAGCGGGGTGGGATCGCAGACAACCTGAAGTGCGGTAACACTCTCGACAACGCTGCTCGGTCCCTTTATACTGGCAGTCGGCGGATCTATCCGAATGGGCCCAACGGCCGAACCGAGTGGAGGTGATGTCTTCACCTTCACCTGCACCGACATTTTTCTGTTAGACGTGCTCTCTATAGAGACATCAGCTTTCCGCACTACAGGCTGTGCGTTGACGCTTGGGGCAAGCGCATTTGGAACCACAAATACAATTGGAATCTTGTAATTGCCCGGCTTGAGTTGCGCAACATCGACTGTAGGCTTTATATCACCAGATCTAATAATACCTATGAGAGCATCAACTTCGGACTTTGGCCCCTGCAGTGCAATCGACACTTTTGCAGGCGATAGCCTCACTGTGTGGCCTTGTTTGTTGTTGAGAGCCATTATCTCAGCGTCGATAGATGCAGTAGTCCGTGGGTTGCGTTCGCTGTGAACATAGGCAGCCAGTACAATAGCTGCCGCCAGGGCGAGCAGCTTATATGGCCAGTTGCCCATAAATCCACGCAATATCATTCTAAGACCTCAGTCCTGTCTTTCGTGAGATAACGTCCATAGTCTTTTTGATATGCGAAGGTTCAGCCTGCTCCTCATCGCCCATAACAGACTTGAGCCAACGTGAAAGCGATTCTTCGTTCAGTCCGCTGTGCAGTTTTCCTTCGAGCGCCAGCGAAATAGTACCAGTCTCCTCCGAAACAACAACGACCGCCGCATCGCTTACTTCAGTCATTCCAATAGCAGCCTTGTGTCTGGTATGTATCATAGTGCCGATGTGGACGCTATCGGAGAGCGGTAGAATACAACCGGCAGCGACCACTCTGTTGCCACGGATAATTACTGCTCCATCGTGTAGGTCGCTCCCAGGATGAAATATGGTGCACAGCAGTTGCGAAGACACTTCGGCATCGATAGCTGTGCCTGTGGACAGGACATCTTCTAGTCCGACATCGCGTTCCAGAACAATAAGCGCTCCCATGCGCTGGGACGACATCTTTGTGGCTGCGGCTACTATCGATTGGATTATGCTTCTGATATGCTCCGCCGGCAGACGTGAAAATCCTCTGCTCCACCCTGCCATCTTGCCGAGCTCCTCCAAAAAGTGACGAAACTCAGGATAAAACAGAATGATAATAGCAACGGGACCGAGTGGTAGGACAGTTTGCAGGAGCCAGTTCATCGTAACCAATCCCAGTTCCTGGGTGATATAAACGAACAGGAAAAAGACGATGAGCCCCGTCATTATCTGCCAGGCTCTGGTGCGCTTAGCGAGCATCATAAGCCAGTAGACAAGGATAGAGACGAGTATGACGTCGACGACCGACGAGAGCAGGCTAAGCCAGCCAGATTGGAAGATTCTGTGCAGCCATACCACGGCTACGTTTCCGCACCTTATCGCACTAGATTTGACTGAAAGTTGAACACGGCCTGTTAACAAGCCTCACGCCGCAGGATTTATTATAGCACGGGCGTGGGTGACGGTCAAACCAATTCTAGTCATTTGTATATGCAGAGCGACTATGTCCCCCATAACTGCCGTGGGATAATGTCCCCATG
>CAZCCV010000007.1:0-79797 GCA_964497515.1 uncultured bacterium
AAGGGGACATTTTCCCTTTGCAAAAAAGGGGACATAGTCCCTCTGCTATAACAGGATGATGAAGTTAAATTGAGAAGGGAATGGGAGGAGAGACTCAGCGAAGAATATGCGATCATCAGCTTGACTGTGGCGCCAATTGCAGCTTAGTCAGTAGGACCGATTAACCCCATCTGTTCAAAAATCGGTTTCGCGTAACTTTCAATTTTGGGCAATCGCGATGCAAATGCAGCAGCAGCCAGAATCGAAGATGTACCTCCGATAATGACTGTGGCAACAGGCCCGATGCTATTGGCTAATACGCCGGACAGAATACTGCCAAATGGAGCAGTGCCCATAAAGGCCATAGTGTAGAACGCCATAACACGGCCTCTCTTGTCTTCTTCAGTGATAGTCTGGATAACCGTATTGCTGGAAGCCATCTGCACGACCATACCAAAAGCTGCAACCGCGAGCAGCACGCTTGAAAGCCAAATAACCTTAGATAACGCAAAGGCAATCAGACCAAAACCGAAGATGGTAGCTGCAATAGCTATCCATCGAGTGAGACCAACCACGCTGCGCCGCGATGCAAGATATATCGCCCCCGTAAGCGCCCCAACGCCCGATGCCGCAAGCAATCCACCATAGGTATGCGAGTCACCCCCCAATATGTTCTTCGCAAAGATAGGCATCAATACTGAATAAGGCATAGCCATCAGACTGATAAGTGCAAGCAGCAGCAGGACGCTGCGAATAGGAGGAGAACCCGCAACATACTTAAACCCATCCACAAATCCCTGAAGAATAGGAGCACCGTAGCCATCACGGTCGCGAGGAGTAATCTGCATCAACACCAGCGAACCCAGGACTGCCAGATAACTGACCCCGTTCAAGAAGAAGCACATACCTTCACCTACGATTGCAATCAATATGCCTGCGACTGACGGTCCAACAATACGAGCACTGTTGAATATCGTAGAGTTGAGAGCGATGGCATTGCCGATTATGTCTCTGTCTTCAGTCATATCCACAATAAACGATTGCCTTGCAGGTGAATCGAAGGCAAATACCAAACCATTGACCACTCCTAACGTCAGAATGTGCCATACTGCGATCGTTTTCGTCAGCACCAGCAAGGAGAGTGTAAACGCCTGCATCATAGCTGTGGCCTGGGTGACCATCAAGACTTTGCGGCGGTCGAATCTATCTGCAACTACTCCGCCAATAGGACAGAGCAAAAGACTTGGAATCTGCGTCATAAACGCAACAGTCCCGAGCAGCAGAGCAGAGCCTGTAAGGCGGTATACTAGCCAGCTCAGGGCAGTTGACTGCATCCAGGAACCAATAAGGGAGACTCCCTGACCAAAGAAATACAGCTTATAGTTGCGATATTGCAGTGCACGAAGGGTGTGTTTTATGGAGACGCGGATCCGTTCGGAAAGAGACTGGGTTTCGGTGGTGCTGCAGTAGGGATGGTTTTTCGGTCTGTCAGGGTCGGCCGAGGCCATATAGAGTAGTGTACCTTTCTTTGAGTATAACGCACTTGCGATGGAGGAGCCTGCAATCAGAGTCGATAGATAAGCGCCTAGTTCACTATTCATTCTACCACGCAGCAGATGCATTGTCCAAAATGAATATCGTGATCTAACTTCACACCGGAACATTACAGTAACACACATGGTCGAAAAAACAGGAGAACCGAGAGGAGCACGCGAAAGCTTGCACAAACCACTACGCTGTGGTGACGCGAGGGAGCGTCATCTAATGCGATTTTTTGGCTGGGCGGCGTTTTAGAGTGTTGACGCCTGGCCGGTTGGGCTGTACAATAGTCTCAACTCACTACAGACTGAGCAATACCCGCTTACATATTGGTAATCCCCAGGAGGTAATGGAGATGCAGTATCATATCAGGCTGAAGTGGCCGCTACTACTGGTGGTGCTAAGCCTGCTTACTCTTTGCACCGCTGCGTATCCGAAAGTTCTTTACGTAAAGACCAATGGTCTTAATACGAACAACGGACTCAGTTGGGCAACAGCAAAAAAGACTGTTGCCGCGGCCTTATCTTCTTCGCAGGCTGGCGACGAAATCTGGGTTGCTTCGGGAATCTATGGAGAACGAATCACCATCAAGTCTGGAATACGGCTTTACGGTGGTTTCAACGGAACAGAAAGCACCCGGGATGAAAGAAACTGGGAGACTAACATATCCACGTTAGACGGTTTTCAAGCTGACGACACGGGTACGGTAGTCACATTCGCCCCCGGTGTAAGTGCCAACACGGGCTTAGATGGATTTGAGATACTTGGGGGCATAGGAACTCTGATAGGTATCTACAGCTATGGTGGTGGCATTTTCTGCTTCGACCATTCCTCTCCGACAATTGCCAACAACACCATTAGGGATAATTATGCTACAAATGGTGCCGGTATATTCCTGTGCAACTTCTCGCGACCGGTAATTGTCAACAACAGAATATTTGACAACTATGCGTCCGACTGGGGTGGTGGGATTTATGGTTGGTATGATCCACCAGTAGAGTTTCCCCCGTCCAGCAATCCTCCAACGGTAACAATCTCGCGCAACCATATTGCTGGCAACTACGCGAGGTACGGTGGCGGTTTGGCACTGTTTGCCTCGGCTGCACTCTCAAACGATAAGCCTTCAGCTACCGTCACAAACAACTACGTTTTCAATAATGGTGCTCCTACGAGTGATTCTGGTTCTGTTGGTGGCGGCATCTACTGTGAAAATATATCTCCTGCACACCTTACCGGAAACAACGTTGCGGGCAATACAGCAGGACGCAGTGGTGGAATCCACTACTCGAACTCAACCGGGGCAATCATTGGCAACCGTGTTTCTGGTAACGCAGGGCAGTGGGGCGGTGGCATCGGACTCTACCACGCATCCTCGCCAATAGCCAACAACGAGGTGATCTGTAATACATCCGAAACACGAGGGGCCGGCATATACGCTAAGGGATATGTAGGCTCTCGCATCACAAACAATACGATTGCCTCAAACACTTGCGAATCACCCGGTGGCGCAATCTATCTTGAGGATTCCGACCCTGCAATCAAGAATAACGTTATTGCATTTAACAGCAGCGGCGTTGCGGCAACGACGGTTCTACCAACAAACGATACCGTAGTGCCGACATTTGCCTACAACTGCTTCTTCTGGAACAACAACCAGGATTATTTGGGCACTGCAAAGCGCGGCAATGGTGATATCTCTGTTGACCCCAAGTTTGCGAGCCTGAAGTATGGAAATGTTCACCTGCAACCTGGCTCACCGTGTATAAACGCTGGCAGCAACCAAGCTGTTGACCCTGGTTGGAGAGACATTGACGGCGACACACGCATTCAGAATGGCCGTGTCGATATGGGAGCAGATGAATCTGACGGCACTAACTGGACAGATACTCCTGCAGTCGTAATCTGCGTTGATCCCATTACCGGCAACGATCTGAATGATGGTTCCAGTTGGGAACTGGCAAAACAGACCATCCAAAACGCCATCGATGAGACTTCGGCTTACGGTGGTGAAGTGTGGGTCAAGGGTGCCACTTATGTTGAGAATCTCGTCTTGCGCCCTTACGTACACGTTTTTGGCGGTTTTGTGGGAGATGAGACTGAGAGATCACAACGAGACTGGAAAGCGCACCCCGCCGTACTTCAGCCTTCTGAGGCTCAACCGGCTGTCACCGTTACAAGAGGACACGGCATAAACACCATTGATGGATTCCGCATTGAAGGTGCTCAAGCGGTGCACGGTGCCGGCGTTTACTGCTTCAATGCGTCGCCGTATATTGTAAACAACACGTTCGTCGATTGTGTTGCCACGGGCTACGGTGGTGCAATCCACTGCGATGCCCTGTCATCTCCGGTTATCCAGAACAACACGATCACCGGCTGCTCTGGAAACATGGCTGGAGGAATATTCGTATATAGGTATTCAAACCCGACTATCACTGGCAATACCATCATATCCAACCTTACAGATAAGGGCGGATCGGGCATTACAATTGCCGCCGAAAGCACGCCGATAGTCTCTAACAACGTTATTGCACTAAACGGCTATAACGCTGGCAGATTCGGTGTTGGCGCAGGCATATTTATCCAGCAGAATGAAGAGATGCCCTCGCCGAGAATCACGAATAACGTAATCTACAAGAACGGAGCTGCTGGTTCTGAAGGTGAAGCGATATTTGTTGATGGGTCGGCACCGGTTATATCGAACAATATCATTGCCCACAACGGCTCTGGTTTATATCTGCCAGACGGTGCTGCAATCACTTCCAACAACTGCCTGTTTGAAAACGCTGGATACAACTACTCCGGCCAATTCCCGGGCGTTGGAGACATTGAGGCCGATCCGAAGTTCGTAAACGCTGCAGCTGGTGACTTCCATCTCGCTACGGACTCTCAGTGTATTGACAGAGGCAACGATAGTGTCGTTCGCGAAGGAGAGCTCGACAAAGATGGTTCACCGCGAGTCTATGGAGCTCACGTTGACATAGGCGCTTATGAGTGGAGAGGACTGTCTAATGTAAGTCTTACACCAGACAGCGGCCCGATTGCGCCTGGCAGTGCTAAGATATTTGAGTCCAAGTATGCTCATCCAGATGGTTTTGAGAGCATAGACGACTGCTATCTGCTTATTAACAACACGCTTATCGGAGCAAAGGCAATCTGTGTCCGCTACAGCCGCATAGACAATAAGCTCTACGTAAGAAACGAGAATAACTCTGCTTGGGTTGGTGGTTACGCACCTGGGACAAGCAACGTTCTGGACAATGGCTACTGCAAGCTCCATTGCAATGGTACTACCGTTACCGGCGATGACACTATGCTCACCGTAAGATGGATGCTAGAAGCAAAGCCGACTATGGCCGGCAAAATCTGCGGTGCCTGGATGCTTGTCGACGACAAAGATGGCCTTCGCGCTGGATGGGACAAGAAGGGTGCTTTCGATATAAGCCAGCCACCAACAAACGTGAGCGTGACTCCCAGCTCCGGGACAGTTGTAATTGGAGAAGAGATAGTAATTTCTGCCAAGTATGCTGATCTTGATGGGTTCAACAAGATAACCTCCGGTTACGTTCTGATAAATACCGACAAGGATGCCACGGATGGTGTGAGCCTGTACTATAACGCCAAGACTAACAAGCTGTATTTGCGGAATAACGCTAATACTGATTGGATTGGAGGCTACACACCTGGAACTGCTTCCGTGATCGAGAACAGCCAAATCAAGGTTCACTGTTCCGAGACCACAGTAAGTGGTGGTGGCGCATACCTTACGGTCAACTGGAAAGTCACCGTCAAACCCAGTATGTCTCGAAAGGACTGCAAAATATGGCTGAGAGTCGAGGACAATACGGGTCTTATTGAAGACTGGACTGAAAAGGGAACTATGGCATTCAGCCAGCGTCCGGTAAACGTAAGCCTGTCGCCGTTCCGAGGAAACCTGGTGCCTGGCAAGGACATCACTTTCACAGCCAAGTATTCGGATCCGGATGGCCATGCTGACTTGGCGAACTGCTATATGCTGATGAACACTTGGATTACCGGTGTCGACGCCGTATACACTATGTATGACGTCAAGACCAACAAGCTGTACATTAGAGATATAGGCAATAGAGAGTGGGTCGGTGGCGTAACCCCCGGGGATACTCGGATATTGGAAAACGCCAATTTCAGTTTGGATTGCAGCCAGACTACAGTATTCAAGTCTGGATCCGACATCCAGATTGGATGGAGAATAAAGCTGAAGAATCCCATGATCAATAGACCGATTGGCAACTGGTTCCTCGCCATCGACAATGAAGGACTGAGAGCTGGTTGGGATCAGATGGGTCTGTTCTCGATCGGCCTATAGATTGTAGTTAATAGATCAGAAACGGGTGAGCTTCTCAATGCTCACCCGTTTTTTTGTGTCTAATCGGTTCAATCTACTGCTAACGCTCTTCATACCAGCGCCCTCAGCCATGGTAATTTTGCGGGTATCCTCATTGGGTAGATCGTGACATACTGACCAAAACTCACGCTTGTTCCGATTTTGTAATACCTAACAGTGTGTAACAATATCATAACCAATAATGGGGGAGGAGGGTGAGCAGGCTCATTTGTCTTTTGCTATTTGTGTGCACTGTTGTATTCAAGTCTAATGCTGCCGAGAGTGCTGCTGGAACGATCACGCCGGGGGGTGACACTGAAAATGCGTCCGGAGTTATCTCAATCTCAGCCCTTGGTGACGCAAGCAACCGCATTACATCGTTGGGTTGCTAATTGTCGCAAGCGGCGAAGTGACTCACTGCGACGATAGCTGCTTCTGGATCGACGATGGTTCCGCTCGGGCTGCAGAAGCCGGTCTATATGGAATCAAAGGGATCTCCGATGCTGCTGTGACTGAAGGTCAGATGGTTCGTGCAGTTGGTGTATCTTCCACCTATAAGGCAAACGATAATGTCTGGAGCGTCATTTGAACAAGAGACGTATCCGATGTCTCAATAATTGAACAGTCGCGAACAGTACTTCACTGTAAGGAATGGGCTGACGCAGGTCACCCCATTTTCTATTTCTGTCGGCCAGCTACTTGACCATCACAGCATAATGGAAGCGCAAACAACGTTTGGTAAGGATGAAGGATATTAGGCTCTCTGCGATGAAACTGTACTGGATGAGATTGATATCACCTGTAGTCATATGGGCAATAGTGGTGGTTGGTGCAGTTCCTCTCATATGGCTGTCCCCTCATCATAGACTATTGCCCAAATGCGCGGCAACATATGTAGTCTGTGCTGCAGCTGCCATTTATTGGGTGTATATGTTCGTCTCAGTCGCAATGACCAACAATTGTGCACGATTAAGCGCTGCATCAGTGCAAAGACTCATTACTTCGGGCGTTTACCGAATAGTGAGGCATCCAGTCTACTCAGCAGACATTGTTTTTGCTTGGGCTCTCTTCTTACTGATGCCCACAATTGGTGTTCTGCTTTCCATAATATGGCTTACCATCGTGCACATCCTGTGGATGAAGCTCGAAGAACACGCACTTACACTTAGATTCGGTGAGGAGTATTTGGATTACAGACGAAGAACCCCAATGTTTGTACCCAAATGCCCTTTCTGAGAAGTCAGGAGGAATCAGAAATGATATGTCCGAAATGTGGTAAGGAATTCCCAGACGATCTGAACGTATGTCCGACGTGCAGTGCAGAGAGCGAATCTGCGGCAGCGGACACTGTCCAATCACCGACATCTTCCTTTGAAACCGGCACCGAAATGGCTCGCCGGCCACGAAGAGGAGGGTTATTCACAGCAATAGCTGTGATAATCGTGCTTGGACTGGTAATTGCTCTCGGTTATGCCTTGAAGAGTAGGCAAGCACCCGATATTCGCGCAATGCTTCCTGCTGAGTGCGCCTTTGCTGGTGGATCCGATGCTGCCTGGCTGTGGGACGCTCTGTCTGGCGTACGAAGTGAACCTGCTGTCGCTGAAGCGATGAAGAGTGTCGAAAATGAGCTTGGCATAACATTTAGCGAAGACCTCGTGCCTTGGATCGGACAAGCTGGATTTGCAATGCTTGGCTTCGCCCGTGAGGAGCCCATGTTTGCAGTTGTTTGTGAGATACGCGATCAAGCGGCTTTTACTCGATTTGCGAAACAAATTGAAGCTCGAGTAGCAAGAGAGACAAAATCAAGGTGGACTGAAATCCAGTATTCAGGAGTAACGATCAGGACACTGAATCTGCAAGAGATAGGAAAGATCAAAACCTGCGTTGTAGACGGGTGGGCTGTTATCGGATATGGCGAAAGGTCGGCTGAGATAATCATAGACGTATCTCAGAAGAAAGCTGCATCTCTATTCTCAAACAAACACTTCAAAAAGGCATTCGAAAAACTCGACATCACATCACAGAAACCTGTTGCCTGGGCTTCGATTGACTACGAGGCAATGACACGTTTGACTCCCGAACAGGCTCCTATGAAAATACCTGAAGAGTCTGCGTTAATACAGGCGATTACGCTCTGTGAGACAGGCAAAGAACTCAGATTTGATACTGTTCAAGTGCCAAAAACAGAGAAAGCCAAAAAGATGCTGCAGAATTGGGCAAGCATACTGGAGCCGGTGGACGGCAGATCTCTTGAACAACTCCCGGAAGGCACATTCGCAGCATATATCTGCTCGAAGCCAGGGAAGATCATTGAAACGACAAAACAGATCATTAGCAATTCTCTCCAGCCGGAGGAGCGTAGCCAATTCGATATGGCCACTAGCATCATTCAGCCACCATTTGAAGTTGCCAACAAGATCAATGGTGAGTCTGCATTGGGGCTGACCTGGCGCGATGGATTCGGTATTGGGGTCGTTGCAGTCGGTGAGACTGAGGGTGCGGCTGCTACAAAAGAATGCTCCGAAATGCTAAAGGGTTTTGTCGGGTTTACTGGAATGTCCGCAGTGACAGAAGATAAAACTGGAGTGTATACGATCAACAGTCTTAATACAGATGAGAAGAACATTCACATTCAAGTCTGTTGGAAACCCAATGATAAATGGCTGGAGTTTGCAAGCCATCCTGTGTGGTTGGATCATACAAGCACAACTGATCTGACGATCCCAAAGGAAGCATCTGGTGCGGAGACTGTGGGTATGGGCAATTTCAAGTTCCTGCCTTCGTTGTTGAATTGGATTGAGGACGAAGTGGCTAGTAGCGATATGGGTGTAGTAGACCTCATACGACGACTAGAAATAGAAAAGTCACATTGGATTGCTTGGTCAACCTACGAAGCAGATGGTAGTATGAGTCACAGTGTATTTATACTTCGCGATTGGGACTGGAAAAATAGTCTTAGAATGATTGCAGATTACGTGTCCCAAACAGTGCCAAAACTACGTGATCTCCCCCAGACTGCAGTGGAAGGCAACTAATAACACCCGATTTCCTGTTGGGTTGGCCGATAAAGAGCCCGCAACACTCTCTATCGGCCACCTTCACTTCTGAACTAGCATCGTTGATTGATTGGCTATAGGGCTTCAATTTGTGTGCCTATTACCCGTACCGTTTTGAGCCGTATAACGAAAAATTCACACAAACCGCGTTTCAGGTTTTCATCCCACAAAGAAGGACAGGGATCAACTCCAAAGCAAACTGTTCAGCTGCTCGCGTTTACACGCGATGGGCTATATGATAGAATCAACAAGATTTTCGGGGGAGGACGCGATAGTTGATACCAATACGGGATGAAAATCCCACGAACACAATACCATACGTTGTCTACTTCCTCATAATTGCTAACATTGTTGCATTTCTATTCGACGTCGTCAGCGGACCACTGGGAAGCCGGTATTATATGGTTCCGAAAGCCATTGTAACGGGTCAGCCATTCTTTGTTCCTGTCAATGGAGTCCCGATAATTGGTGTTCAGCCAGCTTGGATAACGCTCTTTACATCAATGTTTCTACACGCAGGGTTCTGGCACCTGGGCGGGAATATGTTGTATCTCTGGATATTCGGAAACAATATCGAAGATGCTCTGGGGCACGTGCGATTCTTGATCTTCTACCTTTTGGGTGGCATTGGTGCTGCAGTCGCTCATATTTCGATGAATCCCTATTCTGAGGTGCCGACGGTGGGAGCAAGTGGAGCAATTGCTGCGGTCCTCGGTGCCTATTTGTTGCTCTACCCCAGAAACAGAGTTGTCGTGCTGGTAGTGCTCGGTCTTATGATAACGACTATTGCCGTCCCTGCTGTTATCGTGCTCGGAATCTGGATACTATTCCAATTACTTAGCGCACCTACTGCCTCTGGTACAACAGGTGGGGTCGCATACTGGGCACATATCGGTGGTTTCGTCTGCGGTATAATACTGATTCAACTGTTTGGGGGAAAAAGACTGCTCCGGGGTCGCGGTTCGACATATCCATACCACCAAACCCGAAGAAGAGATTGGTAGGAATCAGAAATGGTTTATAAGCGACATCCGATACTTGCTCTAGCTATGATACTCGGTGTTATCGGATCACTCTGGGCACTTGCTGATAGATATCGAATTGAGACCAAAAACCATAACGTTCAGTTGGTTGTAGATTACCAAGAGGTTCTAGACCTTGCTGGAGCCTCAAGACACAGCGTATCTAATACCCTTGAACAGCTGAAGACTGTCGGTGTTACGAGCGTGGCCATCCAAGAGCAGACGGTGACTGATTTAGTTGCGACTGGTGCAATGAAAATCAGTGAGACTGATACTGGCACAAAACTGGAATGCCGCGACTTAGACACGTTCAATCGTCTTAAGAACTCCGCCTTAGTAGCAAATATTCACTACCCTGTAACCTCAAGCAGTTCGGCCCCCATCGAAGTGCATATTGATGCAAATCCTGGCTACGTTTTAGCACAACCGATTAGTCTTGCAGAAGATGCTTTCGGTACAGTTCAACACAGCGGGTTGAGCATTATTGTGCGTATGATGAATCACCCGGGAATCCATCCTGAGTTTGTAGAAGCTACGATTGCAAACTATCGCCAAAATGGCATAGGGATCGTAATGTTCTCAGGCGATGCGGTTCTAGGATTCCGAAGTGGAATAAATGACGTTGCGAATATGTTCAAGAACCACGGAATGGCGTTCGGTAGCATCGAATTCGTTAAGCAGAAAGGC
The DNA here is from genome assembly GCA_964497515.1 of uncultured bacterium. Classification (GTDB taxonomy): domain Bacteria; phylum Armatimonadota; class UBA5829; order UBA5829; family DTLH01; genus CAZCCV01. The sequence continues at coordinate 10,647 of CAZCCV010000007.1, forward strand.
GACCTCCGTTTTGCAGGCGCTATGCTGCCAAATGTGATCAAGGTTCACAGCATAACCGCAGCTGAAATGTCGACTCTGGACAGGCAGTCTGCTGTCGATCGTATGGTTAAAGCCGCCAGAGAGAGAGATGTGCGGCTCCTCTATATTAGACTTTTCGATTTGAACGGAGTAGAACCGCTTGAACAGAATTTGGACTACATTTCTGCAATAGATGGCGGGCTGCGGAGTAATGGACTAGCAATCAATCCTGCCCAACCATTTGACGCGCTAAATCCACCGGCGTTTGCGTTGTCTATGGTAGCTGTTGGCATTGCCGCAGGAATCACTCTCCTCACATTGTCGCTATGGAACTTCAGCCGTGCTGGAACCACGGTTCTCTTTGCGATTTCGCTGTTGTTTTGCGTTGTCCTGGCGTTGGCACCTGTTGTGCTTGCCTGGAAGCTCCTTTCATTGATTGCCGCCATTGTCTTTCCGATACTGGCTGTGCTATCTGCAATTGCGGAGAGTCCTGAGTCGGCTGACAGCAGACCGCTCCCGTCTAAGATTGGACGAGCGATATGCAGGTATATCACAGTCATAATGATTGCCTTGGCTGGCGGACTCTCAATTGCTTCGTTACTGGGGCGGGTTGAGTTTATGCTACGCATTGACCAATTCGCCGGTGTGAAAATCGCGCATCTACTGCCTGTTCTTGCAATTACGCTGCTATTGGCGGCCGGCATAGCCTGGGAAGCCGACACGTGGAAACATCAGTTGACGAAAGCGCGAGATCGCTTGTCAGCTTTCGCTTTGCATCCAGTGTTGATATGGCAAGCGGTGCTGGCATTCGTTCTTATGGCTATGCTTTGGATCGTCCTTGTGCGATCGGGCAACGAGGCCGGAGCCGTTGTATCTGGTATGGAACTGAAATTCCGATCGTTTCTCGATGCCTTCTTACCGATACGACCAAGAACAAAAGAGTTTTTGATAGGGCATCCCGCACTGTTTCTTGCAATAGCCGCAGCATTCGGCGGGCGACGTAACCTTGCTGGTTTACTATTGATAATAGGAACAATTGGTGAGGTATCCCTGGTTAATACTTTCTGCCATATTCATACACCAATCGCGCTCTCGTTAATGAGGGTAGTTGTAGGAGCTGTTCTCGGACTGGCCATCGGTATTGTGATTCTGTATCTATCATCATTCATTGCTAGATACGGAAGGAAGCTGCTAACCGATGAGGACGCCCAAAGGACGGAAGTGAGGGTGCGACAGTAGCTAATATAGTTGTCTCCGGTTACTACGGCTTTGGTAACGCTGGTGATGAAGCCGTTTTGGCGGGGATAGCAGCATCAATAGCTGACACCTGCCCTAATGCAGAGTTGACGGTATTATCTGCCGACCCCGTGGCCACACATAATGAGCACGGCATCCGCGCTGTTCAGAGAATGAACCCGTGTGAGGTTATCGCCGCACTGCGCTCTGCAGATCTGCTGATATCGGGCGGGGGAAGTCTGCTTCAGGACGTAACCAGTGCAAGATCCATCTTTTACTATCTGGGCGTAATCTGGCTTGCAAAGAAGTTGGACAAGAGAGTAATGGTGTATGCACAGGGCATCGGGCCGTTAAATGGGCGCTACTCTCGCGCAGCTACAAAGTCTGTGATGAATCGCGTTGATTCAATCACCGTGCGGGACACATGTTCGATGGAGCTTCTTCAGGAGCTTGGAATCGGCGAGGACAGAATCACACTAACTGCTGACCCATCGTTTGCACTTCAGCCGGCACCACGTGATGAGATAGCTGACGCATTGAAAGCATCTCAAGTGCCTGAAGGGGTTCCACTGATTGGCGTTTCTTTGCGACCTTGGCGAGATCATATCGACTGGCTTCCGACTATTTCCCAGGGACTTGATGCAGTCGCCACGCAGGTGGGGGCTGCACTCGTATTCCTCCCTATGCAGCGCGATCAGGACACAAGCATATGTGTACAGATGGCATCGCGCATGACTGTACCGTCATACGTGGTCACTACTCCACTCTCTCCACGAAAAATGATGACTCTCATTGGTGAGATGTCCTTACTCATAGGTATGAGGCTTCACGCATTGATCTTTGCAGCCAGTAGTGGAGTACCTTTTGTAAGCCTTGCCTACGATCCGAAGGTAGAGGCATTCACCAGAATATGCAAACAGGGTGAGTCGCTCAGATTAAACGCTTTGACATCCACAGAGATTTCTGCGCGCGTTATGGATGCATGGACGCGTCGCGAGGAGCTCTCTGAAATAGAACGCGCACAGGTGCAACCACTTAGAGATGCCGCAAGGGAGAACGCTGCCAGAGCCTGTGAGCTGGCTGGCTGCTGAGGAACTTTGGTATCTAGCAACGAGTCAATTAATAGAGGTCATACGAACAGTTGTGCTTCGTGCCGTATTTCAAGAGCTACAATGATTAGGCGATCAATTCGCGTCGTGCTGATTCTGTCTTTTATCTGCTCTTCTACTCTCACTTGGGCAGATTCCCTTTGGCACGTCATCAACGAACGCCTGACAATCAGTGGTTCCAAGAGCTACACATTTCAGTCGGTCTCTGTAGAAGGCAATCGAGATATGTTCTACGATGGCAACTACAATTATAGCCCGCAGTACCGCAATGAGACCAACCTCTCGATTGCAGGAAAGCTATTGACTGGTATGTCCGTATCTGCTTCTGTGACCAACAACCGATGGAATCCTAACGACCGGATTTTCACGCTGAACTATGACCGCAACAGAACTCGCGCTTCCCTGGGAGACATCACCTGCTCGCTGACTGGAAACGAATTGTTGTCGTTTTCCAGAAGACTGAAGGGTGCGACCGTAACTCAGGATCTCGGTTTTAGCAAAGTGACGGCGATCGTATCCAAAACTAAGGCATCAACGAAGACCGTTACCGTTCAGGGCAACAACACCCCAGGGCCGTATTATCTCGGAATATCGCAGATCGTTGACGGCAGTGAGAGGGTGAAGATAGACAAAGACGACATTCCTCGTTCAGATAGTTCCGGCTACCCGAATTACACACTAGACACATTCGGTGGGATAATCACATTTCGCGACGGATTGATAGTATCGAGCAGTTCTGAGATAAGTGTAAGCGTTGAGACTCAGAGCATTAACAGTGCTGCAGGCACCATATACGGTGTGCGCTCTGATATACCGGTTGGAAAGCGCACTGGATTTGGAGTCACTTACCTTATGCAAGCTGCGGGAGACACGTCCGAAAACACTAGAGAGATTGCCGAACCATTTCACGGCAACAACACCCTGAGTCTACCTTATGAACTGCTGTATGTTCCAACACCACCAGACCCTGCAAAAGGCATTGCATTTACTGTGAAGGTCGACGGAATTGAACAGATAATGGGACTGGACTACACGCTTAACTATCCACTCCACTATATTGTCTTTATGCGCCCAATTCCCTCCAACTCCACGATACTGGTGACGTATACTCCGGTTGTAGAAAAAGGTGTTTCTTCAGATCGAAGTGTGATCGGGCTAGATGCCAAGTATAAGCTGTCCAATGCTGTCACGCTAACTGGCAACTTCGCTCGTTCTACGAAGGACTACAAGGGCGATGATGGTGGCTCTGCTGCATCACTTAGAGCTGCGGGTAGATTCGGCAAGCTGAAACTGTCAGCAGGGGTAAGAGACATAGACTCTTCTTATGCTCCAATAGAAAGCGCTGGATTCTTCAGAAACGAACGAGGAAGCGACCTGGACCTTCAATATCAGTTGACTAACAGTTTTACCTGGTCTTCCCGACTTGACCACTACACCAGACCCTACTATCAATACGGATTAGGCGGTGTTCTGCAAGATGATGGGCGCACAGCTGACAGCAGCGCCTCAACCCATACACTTGAATGGAAACCTGCCAAGCTGCCTGCAATGAGGCTCACGAGATCACAGTCCAACACGACCAGCGGGACTGATTCCAACCTGCTTGATACCGATGCATTATCTATCAATTGGAACTCATCGAAGCTTGCTGTAACTGGAGAGCTCAGCAGATCGAACAGGGAGAACACTTATACATCCAAGGTCGATGGCACTGTGAAACACACACTAAACTCCGCCGATACATCCCGCTTAAGTGTTCGATATACACCTAGACAAAAATACTCGCTTATGGCAGATATCGCAAACAGCAGCATAGAGAACTCTGGCGAATCAAAAACTGATGCGCGTAACTATCAGCTAATTGCAAACTATATTCCGACGCGAGAATTAAACCTGGGATTCACATACAGACTCTCTGACTCCGGAAGCAATTACACTACGCCATATGGCGATTCATTTGGCGGCGGGTTAGGACCAGGCTCTGGTTATCCAGTCGGAGGATATGTTCCCTCTTATGGACTCAGATCAGTAACGCGTATGGCCAGCCTGAATTGGAACCCATCGACGAGATTTGCATTCAACTCTAGCCTGAGTCTCAGTTCTGCTGAGGGTGACAACTCTACTAATACCACAATTAAGGGAACAGATATTGGGTTCTCGTACACACCTCAAGAACATATTACGATACGCGCCTATTCGAGCGATCAAGACGGCAGTTTCGTGGGTAGCGACGGCAATATGTCGAGCAGAATCGGGTTTTTGTCGGCAACCGTGGGCCCAATCAACAGATTCACTCTGGATCTTGGGTATCAGAAGATGCTCTCGGAAACACTGTTCTCGAGTGATTTTCCACTGTTTCCCCAGCAAAACAGTATCACCAATATGAGGAGTATAAGTGGTGTACTACGACGCGAAATCTCCGGCGGAAGGTTTCTGTTTTCTGAGTTTGCAAGCACCAGCGTAGACAGTTACTCCAAGAACAAAAAGACATCGCTCGCATTCGGCATTGAGTATCCATTAAACGAGATACTTGGACTCAAGGTCGACTGGCGAATCATTGACTATCGGGACGATAGCAGCTCTTCTAACAGCTATCGCGCCAATATGCTGAACGCCCGTATCGGGGCAAGGTTCAGGTAGAAATACCGTCATTATTAAGTAACACCAATTGTTGCAAAAGGAGTAGAGTGATATGAAGCACATGGCTCTGGCAATTGTGGTAGTCTTTCTTGCAATTGCATTGCTTTCCGGCTGCGGTGGCAGCGGAGGAAGTGGCAAAGGAACACTCTCCGGGACAATAACTGATGTAGCTGGCAATATGATTCCCGGAGCTGTGGTGACACTTGACGGCAGACAGGTCGCCACATCACTTATGAATGGCACCTATAAGGCGACCGGCATAGCTCCTGGTTTGTACAATTTGGAAGCTTCCGCTAGGGTGAATGGTAGAGAGTGGGTAGGTACAACGGTAGTTGACGTCTATCGCAACGGACCTACAATGAACCAACATGTAGTAGTGGGCGCCTGGGACAATCTAGGCGAAATACAGGGCACGATAACCAACTTGTCGAATGATGGTCTGGAGGGTGTCCGTGTCTTGGCGGTTGCAAGGTATCCGCAGAATAGGCCAGCCGATGAAGCCTCTGTCATTAGCAAGACCGAAGTAACAAACTGGAGAGGCGAGTACTCCATCACCGACCTACCTGCAACTATCACTGTAAATGGTGTGAAGCAAGACATCATATACGATGTGATCGCTTCTTATGCTGGCGCATCTGGCCAGCCTGGCGGTTACAAAAACGTGACCAAAACTGCAACGATATCGAGCGATCCCAATATGGTAACAGTAGTGAACTTCACCCTTCAGCCATCGACCATTATTACACCTCCGGCACCTCCAGGGTGGACAACTTCTCATGCCATATATGTTGTCTCTTACACGGTGCCTAACCGAATAACGACACGTGCCACAGAGAGTGCATACGATGCTGTGAAGTCGTGTATCTCCGAACGTAGCAGAAAGGCTGTTGCGTTTAAGAGAAAACATCCATCGCGTGCACCGGCACTCGGCACTACAATAGAGAATAGCGTCGTGTGGTACAGCATATGGAACGAGTACTACGGGATTGATGTCCCTACAAATCTGGCTGGATTCAGTATTTATAGAGGTACCACGCCGTATATTACTCGAACTGATCAATACTTGGTAGACTTCTTCCGTAACCCATCGATTGTGACATACGCCGACACCAGCAATGAGTTGACTCCGGGTGTAGAATACTGGTACGGAGTCACATCTGTCAGTACCAGCTATCTTGATGCCAGTAATCGTTTCAACCCGTTAGCCGAGAGCGCAATGTCTGGCATCTCCTCTGTGACACCTCTCGGAAAACTGAATGCAGCGCTGCCTGCGGATGGTGGTACTATCAGCAGAAACAATCCTGTTTTCAGTTGGAACCCGGTTGCTGGCGCAAAGAGCTACAGGGTATTCGTATATGAGAGTTACCCTATACTTGACGCACTTTTTACGCCGCAAGGTGACCCACAAAGACCAGATCACCTGCCTGCGTGGGGACAATCACACGATTCGTTGGGCACATCTATCACTTTCTCTGATCCAACATTCCCACTGGTTAGCGGGCGCACATATTGGTGGGTCGTTGTCGCAGCAGATGACACTGATTTCGATTACGGATACGCATATGCGATATCCGAATTGAGATCTTTCACTGCATTGTAAAACAACTGTGGAACAGTCCTGACGACTAATCCGTATTATTAGGCTGGAGTGCACATGAACTTAGCAAGATTCGTGGTTCTTGTTTGCCTGCTGACGCTCATTTTGTCGAGTCAGTATGCTTCTGGAACCGATTATATAAATGTTTCGAATGCACCGTTTGCGACTGTGTCTAACGGCCCGCAGAATGCCATCGTGGTGGACGTTGCGGATCCGTTGGATAAGACACAGATTCAGACTGCTCTTAGAAACGTACTGCCCAAGGCAACACGCGCATCTGGAGGGCATCTCTCTAGGCAGATCGCAGCTCTTCGGAAAGCCGGATTGATCCGACCCGATGTAGATGCTGCAGTCTATCCGACGATACTGATTCGCTCTGGCGGGTCTTTTGAGCCACTCAAAGGGCGTGCAGGAACTACATACGGTGGAGGGACTATCACTTTCACCTATACGGGCTGGTCTGATGCAGATAAGACCCTGCTTCAGACGTTTGCTCAAACGGCATATCCAATTATTGAGCAGATATACGGCAGCCCGGCAAAGACGCTTACTGTTGAAGTAGTCAATGATGTTGCACAATCAGTAACCGACTCCTTGCTGGGTGGCGTATATATCACTGGTGCGATCGGGCAGCCTCAAATCAGGCTGTACCGATATCGAAGCAACATCAGTCTAGAGCGCAGTTTCCTCCACACTATGATAAGGGCATTTCACGATACAGCTATGTTCGACTACGATGCCTGGGAGGAAGGGTTTGCACGGGCGGCGGCAGTAGCTGCGGGGGAGAAGATTGATAGAGTAATTGTACAGAACCCTGCACTTGGACTCTCGCAAATGGACTTCACCGGAAAGACTGGTTCCGGGGACGCGTTCTACTACGTAATGTCGAACTACGAACTGATGAACCAGCCACCGCTGTCGAACAACACGTTTTATACATCCATGATGGATATGCTCGAGACAGAAGGGATGTTTGGCGGGATGATAATTCCCCGTCTGGGAATGTCATCGACTGCGTGGATGAAAGTTTACATCGAAAGACTGCTTACCGATGGACAATCGTTTTTCAAGCTGTTTAATGAAACGTACTATCAGCAGTTATCGTCGAATTCCGGTCTTGCAGGGAATGTGCCAGCGCTGAAGTCTATTGCTGCCAGTATCACACCAACTGTTGAGGGGGTGTATTTTGACAACTGGTTCGGCAGACAGTTCATCTTCGATACCAGCGTATCAATCGGCAGGAAGCTCTACTGCTACACGTTCCCACCAACTTTGCCGAGTGACGGCGATGATGACTACTCAATGCCAGTGTTCGTCATATACTATTCGACAGACAATACAGGGGGAATCGAAAGACCGCTTTCTGGTATGGTTTACCCTGTTTACTGGAACTACAAGTATACTAACGACCTCTTCACATCGAGCCAGTATGAGCAAGTGCCGATACAGAACGGCGAAGGTTATGTTATGCCAACATTCTACGCTGGAAACATAGGTGGTGCTCAGCGAGTGGCAATGGAGTTTACCATCGGTACCGAAAGCCGTCGGGTGTACTTCCCTGTTGGTGTGGCCGGAACTGAAACAGCTCCTAACAATCTGGTTGGTGTAGTGGTGGGAACCAATAGCGGATCAATCACTGCCAGAATGGATAACGAAGCAACGGGAAGCACTGTGTCGCTCACTAATGGGGCATTTGGAGCGCCAATGGTGTCATTGCTGGACTTCCATCGATTGACGCTGACTTATACACCAGTGTCCGGTGCACCGTCTACTCGTACAGCAAATGTTGGCCCCGGACTGTATACAGCAGTAATGAATGCATCTACTACATCCATTGCTAAGCAGCTCGTACATACATTCACACCGGGTACGCAGATGATCTCTTTTCCGATGACGACCTTTGCACAAGATCAGTCCGATGCAATTATGGATGGCAGTGGAAACCCTGCAATTCTACCAGACCGGCTTCTGCTTGCAAGGTGGGAACCTTCGTTGGCCGATTCTTACAAGTATGAAATGTATCCAAAGACACCCCCGTTTGCTCCCGGACGAGGCTATTGGATCAAACTGCCTTCGACAATTGTCGCCACAGTAACAGGCGAGGTACCTGATCCATCAGGAAGCTATCGAATAGGACTGGTTCAAGGATGGAACCAGATTGGATGCCCTTACGAATCGCCAGTTGCCGTCTCGAGCATTATGGTTGAAAAGGAGAATTTTGAACCGGTGAAGTTTGCAGAGGCGTGGTCGACTGGGATAGTGGGCAAGACAGTCTGGAAATACGATTCGACTGCTGGATACACTGAAGCAACTACTATCGACCCTTGGGAAGGGTATTGGATCAAATGCAACTCACCAAATGGAGCCGTGTTGATCGTTCCTGGCCCTGAAAGCACACCCCGTTCGCGAGTTGTTAAAACCGAAGAAGCTGCGGACACCGCCTTGAGAACGTCGAATGCAGAGGCCAATACGTGGTCGATTGAGATGCAGGCAGTGGCTCCTAACGGAAACAGTAACAGCATCACACTCGGAGTAGCTCCTGGAGCCTCTGATGGCTTTGATCCAGCCTATGACTCTGAACTTCCTCCTGCTTTTGGAAGTGGCACCACCATAGCTACCAGAGCCAATCTGAGCGCGTGTGATCCTCTCGGAGTTGACACTCGAGCAGCGGGCTCACCCAAGATCACTTGGGACATGGTTGTAACACCCGCGGAGGCTAATCAGGATATCGTCATCAGATGGCGCAATCTGGCTAACGTGCCAAAAGGATACCGTTTGACTCTTGTGGATAAAGCGACAGGTGACACGCGGTTTATGCGCACGACAACGAACTACAGATTCAATACAGGTGACGGGAGTTCTAGACTGTTCACTGTGGTTGCTGATTCGTCTCCTACGATACCACTGATGATAACGAATGTGACAGTTGCGCCCAGCCGAGGTTCTAGTGCTAGCATCACTTATAACCTCACCTGCGATGCTCAAGTATCAACCGATATAGTCGGCGCAAATGGGCGATTGATTCGGAAGTTGACTGCCGGCAGAGTCACTCGTTCAGGAATCAACAACTTCACCTGGGATAAACGCGATGACAGGGGTGAGGTAGTTCCCGCCGGCGTCTATACGGTTCAAATAGCAGCCGTCACTGAAAGCGGTGAGATGGTGAAAACCGTTCGATCGCTAATGCTTGCCAGATAAATGCAGGGGATTGCTCTGATGAAGTATATTGTTACAATAGCTCTGATAGCTTCGGCTATTGCTATGGTCCTGACGGGATGTGGCGGTGGTGGTGGATCATCATCGAAAGCAAGCTTGAGCGGGACAATAATAGATGGAGCTTCGTTGCTCCCACTCTCAGGAGTCCGAGTGGCACTTGGCTCAGCCAGCACATTGACTGGTGCTGATGGCAGATTCAACCTGACAGGCCTTATGGTCGGCTCAGGCGTTCTGACGGCACAGCGTGCGGACTATGAGATTGCTTCAGTAACGGTGACATTAGTGTCCGGAGCCAATCAGCTTTCGTCGGCTGTACAAATGGTTCAATCATCAGGGCAACCACCGGATGAGACTCCACGGACAGTGCAGGGCACTATTACCTTAAGCAGCGGTGCGACTCCTGCAGGGGTCACAGTTGGACTGTATCAGGGCACTACAAAGTACGACGAGATGACTACAAGCGCTGATGGCAAATTCCAATTCTGGGCACCGATCGGAACATATAGTGTGCGCGCGTGGAAATCAGGGTTCAGCCCACAGGAACAGTCCGTGACCGTAAGTGATTTAACGCAGGTTATAGCCGTTGATCTGCTACTTAGTCCTTAGTAGCTTGTCGTCAGTGGGAAGCTTTCGTATAATTGATTTAGCAGTAAATAATCGTGGGATGTTAGACGGGGAGTAGCTCTCACATCTCATCCTGTGAAGGAGATAGAGCAAATGATGCAACGTTTGATTCTAATAGCAATCCTTGTGGCCGCTATCGCTACTTTAACGGGTTGCGGTGGTGGCGGTGGCGGCGGCGGTGGTGGCAACAACACAACCACATACAGCATACAAGGCACTATATCGTTAGGTGGAGCAACCCCATCTGGTGTGACTGTCGATCTGTACTCGGGCGGAGTCAGGATTGCACAAATGACAACGCTTGCTGACGGAAAGTATCGTTTTGAGGCGCCGATAGGTACATACGAAGTGCGTGCTGCAAAGACCGGCTACAGTTCGGAAGAACGGACGGTAACAGTTAACAACCCATCGATCACAACGATAGTCAACATCACACTCTCTGCGGTTACTCCCGATCTATTTAGTGTAACCGGCACTGTAATGGTAGAAGGCACCAGCACGCCGATTGTAGGAGCGATAGTCGAAATCGGTTCGTATCAGACGGCGACACAGAGCAACGGCACCTTCAGAATCGATATGACCAGCACACCTATAATGAGGACTTTTTCTGTTAATGGTCGTAATGCTACGCCTGCACCGGGATATTTTGATTTCTGGTGTAGAGCTGATGGGAAAATACAGAATGCAAAGTGCATAGAACTGCCGATAATCCCTAAGGGGACAACATCTGTAGGAACCATCTACTTGATGAGTGAGGACTATCCGCCTCCATTCCCACCGTCTTGCCCATAGTAGGCAACGGTAAACAAGTGTCTCCCCCTGATAGCATTGCTTCAGGGGGAGTGTCGTTTTCAAGGATGCGTAAACCGACTGTAAAACCGAGACAAGTAGGGCCAATAATAGCGTTAGCAGTCATTGTGTTGCTGGTGCTCACACTCGTTCGTTTCCGACATTATTCGCCGTATCACGTTCCAGGAGTGACTGAGACAATGCCCCAAGTGGTATTGAGCCTAAACGGTGTAGAGGCTGTTGGGCGATCTGAAGGACGAAAGGTGTGGAGCTTTGAAGCGAAGAGAGCTGATGTCTCTTGGGGAAACACCCGCACCGAACTCGAGCAAATCTATAACGGCGTGATATTTGACGACGGCACTCCAGCAGCGGACTTGGAGGCTGGCAAAGCGATTTTTGATTCGACTACCAACGATCTGATCATAGTGAACGGCGTCAAGATCACATCGCGTGAAGGCTACGTAGCCGAGACAGATCAGGCTCTTTGGTCGGGCACAAGCAAAATGCTGCGATGCCCGGGTGAAGTGAAGATTACTACTGACGAAAGTGAGCTGGTTGGCAGTTCGCTTGTTGCTGATATGCGCAATAGAGAAATCACTATCGAAAACGCTTCTATGACTGTAGACATAGGCGAACCAAACGATCTTCTAGATCACCCCACAGGGTCCAAAGAAAAGGAACAACCGCAATGAACGCTACTAAGACAATCGGAACACTTATGGCGATGATGCTGCTTGTCGCACTTGTCTTGATTACTGATGTTGTTCCAGCCCAAAACGTGACTAAAAACACTGATGCAGAGTCATCGAAGAGTGAGAAGGTTACCATTGATGGCGATCACTGGAAGGTTACCGGTGATGAAAAGGCTCGAGTTTATACAATCACTGGAAATGTGATAGTGAAGTATCAAGACACTACCATCACTGCCGACAAGGGTGTCTATTCCAAAGTAACAGAGACGGTAGTCGCAGAGGGCAATTTGAAAATAGTTGACACTGATAACGAGATTACTGGTCCTTCAGGTACAGCCTTGCTGAACGAGCGACGAGTTGTAATCGATGGCCCAGTTAAGATGGTCGCCCGACCGAGGCCAAAAGAGAGTGTCAGCCCCGACTCATTTGAAGCAAAACTGCGTGAGCCGGCGACTATCACTTGCGACAAACTGGAGTATCAGTATCGCAAAAAGGTTGCCATTGCCGAGGGCAATCTGAAGGTTGTACAGAAAGGGCAAACCCTCGTCGGCAAAAAGGCAGTATATGAGGTGAGCGAAAAGCTCCTCACACTGTCGGGTGGATTCACTGCTACTGACGAAAAAGGGCAAGTGTTTTCCACGACAGGCACTGGCAAAGCATCTCTCAAAGAGGGCTCCGAGTGGATTGAAGCTGAAAGCGGCAGTGCAACGATTGAAGTGGACTTAGAAGAGTTCACAGAAGATTCCACTAACTCATCTAACACTAAGCCAACGCAGCCGACTGACAACAAAGAGTAGTTGCCATGCAAGAACTGACAGGAACTCCCCGCAACCCCGGCATTGCTATGGCGGTAGCGATAGTCATCGATGCCAATGGATTTCCTAACATCCCCGATGATATGCTCACACTTGGGATGAAAGCTGTGAAGGCGGGACGATTGGAATCCGACTTTGCAGAGGTTGTAGTCGCATGCAACTCGCTTGGTATAGGTTCTGCTATGCGGTTTCCGGGCATCAAAATAATCGGTATTGTCTCTGAGAAGAATGATCAACCAGGTTTGCCGATAACAGTTCCGTGTGTGAGCGAAGTGGAAAATGCTGCAAAGACTATTGGCGCGGGCAGTATAGTGATAGTAGACGGAAACGAAGGCGTTGTCATAGCGAACCCAGATGCAGCCACTGTAGCTCGTTATCAGAAAGTGTGCAATCCTTATCGAAATGATCGCGTATTCATCGAGTGGCCTCACGCATCGGCGCGCACGCAGGATGGCAGGCTGGTTACTGTCTCTGCACTAGTATCCTCGGTAGAAGATGCTGAACAAGCTTTGTCGTTAGGTGCCGATAGAATCGCGCTCCACCTTACATCAACTGCTGAGCCTGTTGCCGGCCTCCGACAGCTTTCGCACACAGAGTGTTTTCAAACGGTTCTAGCCCTCGCTGGAGGCAAACCTATCACATTGTATCTCGACTCCTCGGAATCCGAAATCTTGGATCTGGCAGCCAAGTATGGAGCGCCAGGACAGGTGACCATAGTCGAAGGAGCGACAGCCATTGAGGTGTTGAATCTCGAACAAGTGACTCAGTTCGTCGCAGCCGGAGCAGAGAGTGTAATGGTTCAGTCGGCGGACATTCCACAGGCCAAGGATATTATCCGATCAGATCCGGGAGAACATGGGGTAGGGTAGGGTTTTCAGAAAACCGCGGAAAACACACACGAACAGCGCCGATCCCAAGATACTATGCAGTCTGCAACTGCGACATTCTGAGGATGGCGTTCATCGAAAGAGGGTGTGGAGCGATCCCTCCTAGAACCGCCCCACAAATGCTTCAGTATTAACCTATAATGCCAAGCTGCAGCGCTCGTTTGAACGCCTGCGATCGATTAGAGACTCCCAGTTTCACATAGGCACGAGCAAGGTGAAAGTCCACTGTTCGCTTGCTAACACAGAGTAATCCCGCAACTTCATTTGAGCACTTACCATCGAAAATGAGTCGCAGTATCTCCCGTTCCCTTTCTGTCAAGCGTAACAGGACGTCCTGGTCGGTCTCCCTGGACGAGATTTGCTCAACAGCAGTCACCATCTCTTCCCACAACCTCTCTCCTTTAGTGATCTGGATCACGTAACGAAGTACGTATCCAGGCGGTGCCTAGTCGCAGCTATTCGCAGCTTTTTCAAGGCTCTTGCCTCCAGCTGTCTCACTCTCTCCCTTGTAATATGAAGCTGCTGACCAATCTCTTGAAGAGTCGAAGTCATACCATCTGCCAGCCCAAACCGCCTTTGAATGATAAGTCTCTCCTGCGGTGTGAGCCCGGCAATCAGCATCTCGACTATCTCCAAATTCTCTCGATAGATTGTGCTTAACTCTGGATCCTCTGCAGTACAGTCGACGAGTCTCTCTAGCAAAGCCGTTGCACCTTGATCTCTTGCACAATCATCCAGCGACACGAGTCCTTCAGACGCTTCCAGCAAGCGCACTACCTGATCTCGCTTTAGATCAGCACGCTGAGCCAGTTCGTCAATGGTAGGCTCTCTACCAAACTCATTCATCATGTCGCATTCCAAGCGATGAAGTTTGCGGATCGACTGTATCACATAGCTGGGCACTCGAATAGTGCGACCTTGTCTTTCAATCGCTCTTGTGATCGACTGTCTAATCCAGGATACGGCATAGGTGCTAAAGCGGAAGCCTCGTTTGTAGTCAAATGCTTCCACGGCTTTCATCAAACCGATATTGCCCTCCTGAATCAGATCGGGCAGCGGAAGTCCATACCTAGAATAGATCTTCGCGATGCTGACAACAAGCTTAAGGTTGCACTCTATCAGTCTTTGTTTAGCTTCTCCATCACCCAGCCCGGATCTCCTGGCAAGCTCCAGTTCATCTACGTGCGACAGCAATGGCCATCTACCGATTCCATTCAAATAGATGTCCATAGAATCGGCGACCGCAGACCTCTCCTCAGCTTTTTCCCGATCAGTATTGAGATCTGTTACTTCCAGGGTTTCGCTGTCCATTAATTCCAGCCTCCTTTCCGCCGGATGGCACAGCCTTTTCTACCCCGCGTGTGCTTCTCTTTTGGGAATTGGTAAGCCGACATCTAGGTCGGTCCTCCAATTCCACTACCTGTATTGGAGTGGAAGGGATCAAATGCTCGGTGCGGTTGCCTTCCACACTCTCATTGCAGTCTTGAACCCAGAATATGCGAAAGCAGTCCTTGTATTAGCTCAGCGCGTCTCGCGCGCACTGTCGCTTCCGTGCGGTGTGCCACCTATATATGGCGGCGCGGGCACTTGCCTCGAGGTACTGAAATCCGTAGCAGAAGTCTCTGGCTACAGCACGCACCAGATAGTCGGCGCGTAGTTACCTACAAGAAAACAATAGCAAGATCGTGCAACGTTCATACTACATTGATGTAACAATACAGTAACATTTACATCTCATGGCAGTTTGAGAGGCTCCTGGCTCTATCTTCCCACGCTATATGCCCGATAAAACTACCAGAGTAGTACGATTACAGAAGGTATGATTACACCGCATGTGTAACACATCTTTGTATCCGAAACCTGGACAGATTGAAAGGAGTTCCTGCCAGTCATGCCTAGAGTGCTAGTAGCAGATAAGATTTCTGCTGAAGGTATTGAAATACTGAGGAGAGTTGCAGACGTTGATGTGAAAGTCGATATGTCCGAGCAAGAGTTGCTGGATTGTGTCGCCGACTACGACGGTATCATTGTTAGAAGCAGCACACAGGTGAACACAGCCGTGATTGCCGCTGCACCGAACCTGAAGATTGTTGGTAGAGCAGGGGTAGGGGTGGATAACATTGATGTCCCTGCTGCCACAGAACGGGGGATAATTGTCGTCAACTCACCGCAGGGCAATACTCTAGCTGCTGCTGAGCTCACGATCGCTCATCTTCTGGCACTCTCGAGGCGCATCCCAGAAGCCGACGCGTCAGTGAAACGAGGGGAATGGGAGCGGAGTCGCTTTGTCGGTATTGAAGTTTACAACAAAACTTTAGGCATACTTGGACTAGGCAAGATCGGACGCGAGGTTGCGATCCGCGCAAAGTCTTTTGGAATGCGCATTATCGCACAGGATCCATTCCTTCCCGTTGATACTGCTTCATCACTCGGCATCCGTATGGTAGAACTGGATGAACTGCTCAAAGAGAGCGACTACATAACACTCCATATTCCTCGTAACAAAGAGACGGTAGGGATGATCGGTGCAGCAGAAATCGAGAAGATGAAGAAAGACGTGCGCGTAATCAATGTCGCACGCGGGGGCATTATTGACGAAGCAGCGCTCGCGGCTGCGCTGGAGTCGGGAAAGATCGCCGGAGCTGCAGTAGATGTGTACTCTAATGAGCCTTTCGCTAAAGATAACCCTCTGCGCACTGCACCGAACACTATTACGACACCTCATCTTGGCGCATCTACCGAAGAAGCGCAAAGCAAGGTGGCAGTGGATGTGGCTGAACAGATGGTAGACTATTTTAACGGGATTCCACCCAGGGCAGCAGTCAATATGCCAGCAGTCTCAGCAGAAGTTTTGTCTCGAATCGCGCCGTTTCTGACTCTCGCAGAGCACATCGGTTCTCTTGTAGCTCAAATCGCCGACGGACGGATCGAGAAAATCACAGTCTCTGTATTTGGAGAAATAGCCTCCGAAGAAACCGGTCCTGTAACTCGAGCAGTACTTAGTGGGATGCTCTCGCATATGCTGACGCACAGAGTGAACTTCGTAAATGCACTTGTCGTTGCAGAGTCCCGTGGAATCCGTGTAAGTGAGAGCAAAGGCACCGGTATGGCAGACTTCGCATCGCTTGTGGCCGTTGAAGCTGTGACAGACAAGGAAGTAAGGCGCGTAAGTGGCACTGTATTTGACAAGTTGGAACTGCGAATCATCGACATTGATGATTTCAGGGTGGGGCTGAAGCCGGAAGGCACAATGCTTATAGCACCTCACATCGATAGACCCGGCAGGGTAGGTAAAGTTGGGACAATACTTGGGAACAATGGGATCAACATTGGCGGTATGTATGTTGGGCGGGAAGATGCGGGAAGCCGGGCTGTGATGGCTCTGGTTGTAGATGAAAGCGTCCCCGCAGGAGTTATGCGAGAAATAGAGCAAGTGGAAGGACTGGAGAGCGTCCGACAGGTCATCTTCTGAATTAATCCACTTATCTGGCAGTAGTCGTCTGGCAACGTTATTCTAGGGCTCCACATGGTTTGCACCAGTGGAGCCCTGCGTCCTAGGAGAGAAATTTGCTTTTCGAACGATCGGTTCGACCAATGGCTCGACACGCTTACAAACGCGACGCCTGGGCCAGCGTGTTTTCCGGAATATACCAAGGATTTGTGTATGCAGGTCCGTTCTACCTCATTGTAGCCCGACAGCTCCACGCCAGCGATCTGACTATCAGTTTTATGGTTGCCGCACCATTTATGGGGAACCTCCTCGCTCTGTTTTGGGCAAACTCGATGGAAGGTCGCCCCAAAATGCCGTTTGCGGTGGGTTCCTGGGTCGCTGCAAGAACGATGCTTCTATTCATGGTGATAGCAGTAACACCGATCAGGTTTGCCATCATCATCTGTCTCAGCCAGTTTCTGATGACAATTGCATCGCCTGCTTATGCAGCGATAATGAAAGATGTCTATCCGGACGACCAACGTGGCCGTATCATGGGCTACGTCAGAGTACTAATGGCGGCCTCAATGATTGCCACCACCTTTGTGGCAGGATGGTTGCTCGACTTCATCAGTTACAGGTGGATCTTTCCTTTGGGCGGTGCCGCAGGAATTGCTTCTGCACTGATCTTTGGCAGAATACGAACAACGAAACCTCCAAAGAGTGAGAGGGTACGCAAGAGTAGTACGTGGAAATTCCTGCTATCATCATTTGCTATACTTCGCGATGACAAAGGGTTCAGATGGTTTGCATTCTCCGTCTTCACATACGGAATAGGAAGCCTCATCGTCGCTCCAATTTATCCAGTGTTTATGGTTGATCGGCTGAACATTACGACGCTTCAGGCCGGGGTTCTGTCGATCATGACGCAGTTGGTCTGGATGGTCTCATACTGGTTCTGGGGACGCTATGTCGATGTAAAGAGCCCAATCAGAGCCACTGTAGTCAGTATTCTCCTGGCGGTGACAGTGCCAATCAACTTCATTATAGCTTCATTCATCCCGTCGGTATGGATACTGATCCCGCAGGCCGTGATCTCTGGTGTAATAAATGCGGGAATAGAGCTTGCCTATTTCAATACTGTTCTAGAATTCTCAGGGGAGGGGAGGGTATCTCATTATCAAGCAATATTCTCCTGGCTTCTTGGTATTCGAGGTTCCATAGCACCGTTTTTGGGAGGATTCTTGGCGGGATTATTCCAACGTGAGAGCCTGGACCTCCGGTGGATATTCTTTCTGGCCGCTGCAATTATGCTGGCCGGCGCAGTAATGCAGATTGTAGGAATGAGAAGAGACTTGCAAAATCGTAGGGTGTAGGAGGCACCCAGTGACTCCCACACCCTTGGAGGCGAGAGGAGACCAGACAACCTGCTACTTTTCACTCCTTATCCTTACCACGCTGCTCTTTCATGCGAGCACTCCGCATTTCGCCCCCTCTCCGGCCAATTTCAGCATAAAACTCCGATCCACGTTCCTGCTTCACCGTATCTCCTCCCTTCTTGCCGATACGCTTGTAGAAAGCAGCTCCATACTTCCGTTTTACTGCTTCGCCGCCTTTTCGCCCAGCCTCTTTCGCAAGATCAGGATTGGCCGCGAAGCCGCTCTCTTTGTCGTGTTCGCGCGATCCACTGTGGGCCTCAGCTATCCTTCTGGCTCCCGGGGAGCCAGGCTGCGGACCCGGTCTGTCATCAGCCATAAGGTCACCCCCTCAAAGGAATTCGTCTGTATAAGATTTCCCGTTATTCGCTAACACACATATACTACATCGCATGATTCCAGTGTTCGAATGGTTCTTTGCCCCAGACGTTCACGGCTACACAAACATTTTACCCTCTGTGCATAGATGGAAACTAACAGAGAATAGCCTTTTGCACAGGCCAATAGCGCTTTTGACACACCAAGGACGGACGGAAAAAGAGTATTGCCCTGCAGTTTTTTGCCAACAATAGCCATAATGCATATGGGTGCGGACTCAAGTGACCATCTTCTCAATCGCCCGGCCAAACCGGGCATTCGTTGTGGCCGGATGGCGAGCCGCACCCTTTTTGCGTCGATAACTGGGAAGTAGAGTGTGGAGTAGTGGGGGATGAGAAGACGGCGGCGGTTCTTAACTCATGCGCCGGAAGTTAACATAAGTATTATTATCCGACACACGATCTTTCGACGGACTTAGCGATTGGCTCTCACTGAACCTTAGTCTTACAGAAACAGCCTGGCACATATGAAATGCACCAGGCTGCTCTACTAATAATCCAAATTGACAAACCACAACTACTGCGAGTATCGCAACAGTGCTATCTGCTCAATCTCCTTAATCTTGTCGTAAGCTCGACCAATCGCGTCTTGCACGTCTCTGATAGGCTGAGTTGTACCTTCAGAGCGCGATTTCAGATACCACGCAACTCCAATTGATACAGCAGTGACGCCGGCAGCGGCACCCAACAACACAGCCCAGGAATTTTTGTTGTCAGACACGTTAATCTCCTCGACAACTGGGACAGCCCCCAGTTACTTAATCTCGAATCGTTTCTCTCCGCCGTCAGTTCCATCCAAAGAACTGAAGATTCTCTTCACGAATGATACCAGCTCTATGGGATTGAAGGGCTTCGTGAGATAGCAGTCTACACCAGACTGCCAGCCCTTGAAAACGTCAGCATCCTGCGCCTTGGCAGTCAGCATTATCACAGGGATATCGCGAGTGGCTGAATTGCGTCGCAAATTCTGCAGGACTTCAAATCCATCCATATAAGGCATCATTACATCAAGAACCACCAGGTCCGGGCGCTCCGATTCTACTTTCTCGAGTGCTTCTTTACCATCATTGGCGGTAACCACCTCATAGCCCTGTCTCTCAAGGTTGACCTGTACCAATCGGACTATGTTCTTCTCGTCATCAACGGCCAGAATCTTCCTAGCCATGCAAGGTTGCCTCCTTATTAAGCTACCGCCCTCAGCGGAGTGCGCGAAGCTTGCGTAATTCATCTTATGGGTCGTTTCCTCAGGATACACGCCCCCATTTAGTTTACCACGGTGCGGAACTCAGTGTCAATCGGAAGTGGATGTTACAGACCGTGGTGCTTCTCCCAGAAGATTCCATGCATCATTAGCATACTTGTTATCGGCGAGACTGTGTGCAATCTGAAGTTCCTCTTCGGTGATTTCGCCAATCTCGGTATCCACTCCGAACTCAGCACCTATTTCTCTGGCGATAGCGTTTGCGAGCAGGTCTCTGTCTGGCCATTGATTTCCGGATGGATCAGCAAGCGAGTTCTGCTGAAGCACAGCCTCTCCTCGTCGCACTTGTGCGCTCCCAAGTGTCTTCTTGCCTTCGATCGCTAGTTCATAGTCGAGTGTTAAATCGAAACAATTGCCTATCCCACGAACAGTTGCCGGAGGTGTTGTGGCGCGACACAGTTCGGCTGAAATGCCGACTGAAACGAGTGCTCTCGCCACGGACTCCCCCACCCTTCTGTACGATTCACGAACGCGAGATCCGATTGTGGCAACATCAACTGTAATACTGAATGTGAGATCGCTACCGTGAAATACAGATCTACCGCCAGTAGGGCGGCGAACTGTGTTAGCTCCCCACCCTCCCGGCACACTGTTTATCGGCTGGAGCCTGCCAACAGTGACTGATGGCTCAAGCCAACCGTAGAATCGAATTGTCGGAGGAACAGCGCCGGCAATGAAAGCCTCCAGAATGGCTTCATCAACCGCCATGTTCCATACTGCTTCTTCGTCTCTGCAAGGAATCACTCGCCACAGCATGTCAGCTTCGGCTTTCTAGCAGCAGCGACCTCGTCTAGCCGTTTTACGGGTAGACCGTATGGTGCGTGTTGAATCAGTTCTGAGTTTTCCTTGCTCTCTCGATCAATTTGCAGCATAGCATCGACAAACGCATCCAAAGTCTCTTTGCTCTCTGTTTCTGTCGGCTCGATCATCATCGCTTCTTCAACTATCAGCGGGAAGTAGACTGTCGGCGCGTGAAACCCCAGATCCAGCAGCCTCTTCGCGATATCGAGCGCTTTGACTCCCAGCTTCTTGTGTTCGCGGGCTGTAGCAACAAACTCGTGCATACAGAAACGACCAAAAGGCACCGGATAAGTGTCCTGCAGCTTCGCTTTGAGGTAGTTGGCATTCAGAACTGCGATCTCTGCGGCTTCTCTTATACCCTCTTTGCCTAACGACCGAATGTATGCGAATGCTTTTACGAGCACAAGAAAATTCCCATAGAACGAGTGCACTCTACCTATGGATTGTGGCTTGTCACAGTTCAGAACGAACTGATCGCCCACTTTTTCAATCACTGGCACCGGTAAGAACGGTCTCAAGAACTCTTTGACGGCCACCGGCCCAGCACCAGGGCCACCTCCACCGTGCGGCGTGGAGAATGTCTTGTGCAAGTTGAAGTGCATCACATCAAAACACATATCTCCTGGTCGAGCCTTCCCCATAATGGCATTCATATTCGCGCCATCGCAGTACAGCAGTGCTCCTGCGTCGTGACAGAGGCTACATATAGCGACGGTGTCTTCTTCGAAAAGCCCCAAGGTATTCGGGTTAGTGAGCATCAGCCCTGCGACATCCGGCCCAAGAGCGTTCTTCAGCGCCTCGAGGTCGACTAAACCTTTATCGTTCGAAGAAACTTTGCGTATTTCGTAGCCAACACGGGCAGCAGTTGCAGGATTAGTGCCGTGAGCAGAATCAGGAACCAGAATCACCCGCCGCGCACTATCCCCTCTTGACTCGTGGTATGCTTTGATTATCGCGACGCCTGTGTACTCACCGTGCGCACCAGCGACCGGCTGAAGCGTGACTGCATCCATTCCTGCAATCTCCGCCAGAGACTGCTGAAGCTCATACATCAAGGCAAGGGCACCTTGCACCGTAGATTCATCCTGAAGAGGGTGAATCGCCGTGAATCCCGATAAGCCCGCAATTCGCTCGTTTACCTTGGGATTGTACTTCATAGTACAAGAGCCAAGCGGATAGAAGTTTCCATCTACCGAGAACTGCTGATGCGACAGATGGGTGAAGTGTCTCACCACATCGAGTTCAGAGACCTCTGGAAGTGGCAGTGACTGACGAAGATAACCATCCGGCAGTGCGTTCTTTGCCGGTGTCTCTGGAACGTCTACTTCCGGCAGAGTGCATCCCACCCGCCCTGGTTTCGACAAATTGTAGATTAACGGCTCTTGTCTCATAGTCACATCAACTCCACTAGTCGATCAATCTCCGCCTTGGTGCGCTTTTCTGTAACACAAAGCAGAATATGGTTAGTCAGCTCGGGATAATCCTTCCCGAGGTCGTAGCCACCTAGAATACCGTTCTCTAGCAGCGTTTTGTTTACTTCAGCCACGGGTCTATCACTCTTTACAACAAACTCCTTGAAGAAAGGTGCTTTCCAAGGAGCAGAATAGCCGGGTTTCGCACATATCTGTTCCATTGCGTAGTGAGCTTTGTTGAACGAGAGCTCACTCACCTGTCTCAAGCCATTCTTTCCAAGAGCAGCCATATAGACGTTGGCGGCCAATGCAACCAAAGCCTGATTGGAACAGATGTTGGATGTAGCTTTTTCGCGTCGGATATGCTGTTCCCGAGTCTGCAGTGTAAGAGTGTAAGCCTTTTTGCCATCGGTATCAGTAGTCTCACCGACAATCCGTCCAGGCACTTTCCACATATACTCTTGTTTGCACGCGAAGAGTCCCAGATAGGGACCACCAAACCCCAAAGGAGTGCCCAGCGGCTGACCTTCGCCTACCACTATATCTGCTCCGAATTCTCCAGGAGGAGTTAGCATTCCGAGCGCAATAGGATCCACAGCAACGACCAGAAGAGCCCCCACACTGTGTGCTGCTTCGGCCAAATCCTTAAGCGGTTCGATGACACCAAAGAAGTTGGGATACTGTACAATCACACACGAGATGGTGTCATCGAGCTTTTCGCGAAGTACAGTGATGTCGGCGGTGCCGGCTTGGTATTCAGATTCGATCACCTCAACACTCATACCGGACGTATAGGTCGTTAGAACCTGCCGGTAATGCGGATGAACAGATTTAAGAACAAGCGCTCTGTTTCGTTTGTTGATACCTGCAGCCATAATGGCAGCTTCACCCACACCAGTAGCAGCATCGTAGAGGCTGGCGTTGGCAACATCCATCCCAGTCAAAGCGGCTACCATGCTCTGGTACTCGAAAATGCTCTGAAGTGTGCCTTGGCTTGCTTCTGGCTGATAAGGCGTATACGCGGTAGCAAATTCGGGCATAGAGACTACAGCCTCGACCACAGCCGGTATATAGTGGTCATAGGCGCCTGCGCCCAAAAAGCAGGTGAGTTCTGAAAGATCCTTGTTCCTGGCAGCCATACCCTGCGCAAGCGAGAGGACAGCCTGCTCCGGCATACCAGAGGGAAGGTTCAGCTCACCTTTAAGTCTTGCCGCTTCTGGAATCTGTTCGAAAAGAGCGTCGATGCTCGGGGCACCAATGGTGCTGAGCATCTCCGTCCTGTCATCCTCTGTTATAGGGATATAAGAGAGCTTACTGCGCTTCGATAAACTGTTCATAGTCTTTGCTGCCCATCAAAGCATCTATCTCCGAGGCATCGTCCATTTTGATTATGATCAGCCACCCAGTTCCGTACGGCTCTTCATTTATCAGTTCTGGGCTGGCTTCAACGTCCTCATTGACTTCAACGACCTCTCCTGTCACCGGCGACAACAGGTCTGAAACTGCTTTTACCGAATCCACACTACCAAATGGCTCTCCGGCACGGACTGTTGTTCCGGGCTTCGGCAGATCCACGTTAACGATGTCTCCCAGTTCCTCTTGGGCGAAGTCAGAAATACCGATGGTTGCCATATCACCGGCTGCACGAACCCACTCGTGGCTCTTGCTGAATTTGACGTCGTCAGGGTACATTAGGTCCTCCTAAATTCAGAATTCTTGCAGCAGCCTTTGCACCATTCAAACAACCTATGAAGATACAAAGATCCGCCTCACTTGATATTCGACAGCCAACCTCGGCTATCCTACGATTTTACTTCTTTTTCTTCGAATAGAGTGGAAGTTTGCGCAACACACCAGGTCGCGGCTTGCCGTGAATCAGCACGTTGACCTGTGCTCCGTCCTCAACAGCCGTCGGAACAGAGGCAATAGCAATCCCACAACCAAGTGTAGGGGAGAATGTTCCACTGGTCACCCTTCCGATTCCCGCAGGGGTTTCGACGGAATCGTCAGTACGTGGCACGAACCGACCTTCCATCTCAATACCAATCAATTTTGTCTCAGCGCCTTTTTCAGCAGCGTCTGCAATTGCTTCGCGGCCAATGAAATCTCCGGCATCAAGCTTGACCCAGCGCATCAGCCCCGCCTCAACTGCAGTGGTCTTTTCATCCATCTCGTGACCGTAGAGGGACAAACCCGATTCTGTACGCAGAACATCTCTAGAAGCCAAGCCGCACGGCACTATGCCTGCATCTTTGCCTGTTTCGAGAAGTGCGTTCCAGACAGTCTCTGCATCACCATTTGCACACGCGATCTCAAAGCCATCTTCTCCGGTGTAGCCAGTCCTAGTAGCCAAAACATCGCAGCCGGCCACCTTGCCGCGCACCATATGAAACCGTTTCGTATCCGCAGCCGCAGTCAATCCGGATCTGACAACGGTATCGAGTGCGGCAGGACCCTGAATCGCAATAAGCGCAGTCTCTGGCGATTGATCGACCATTGTTACCCCGGACGGCAGATTCTTCTCAATCCAAGCCTTATCCTTGTCGAGGTTAGATGCGTTCACTACAACATAGTAGCTATCGACTGATTCTCGAAAAACGATGAGGTCGTCGATAATTCCGCCTTGTGGGTTACACATGAGAGTGTAGTGCCCGCCGGCGTCTTGCAGCTTGGTAATATCGTTGGTGAACAACTTCTGGAGTGCAGACATAGCATCGGTGCCGGAGACCATCAGGCGTCCCATATGGCTGACATCGAACATTCCGCCGGCGTTACGAACGGCATTCACTTCCTTGATAGCACTACCATAATCTATCGGCAGCATCCAACCAGCAAACTCGCCGATTTTTGCGCCGGCTTTCTCGTGGGTCTTAATCAGAACAGGGGTCTTCATTGGCCACCACTAGCCCGCGAACGGGTTCCTTTCACGACTTTTTGGCGTCGTGTCTAAGACACGACAAATGCCGGGGCATCTTTGCAACACCGGCCCACATATTGTAGCACGAATCGATATGTTTGGTCTAAAGTTTGAGCAACACTAATGTCATCAATGGAGCTAACGAAGATTGTCGGGGGTGATTGTAGCTATCGGCACGAACTGCCCGCCCTTGACCTGCAGGATTACTGCTGGCTTTCGGGCGTTTCTACGACCGTCGATGGTAATCTGACCCGTAACGCCAGGATAGTCTCTCGTTTCGCGCATTGCTCTTCGAATAGCGTCTCCATCGGTAGATCCCGCTCGCTTAATAGCCTCGGCCAGTATCCAAGTTGCATCGTAACCAAGAGCTGCAATAGCATTGGGATCCTTGTTGTATTTATCGCGAAACGCGGCCACAAACTGCCTTACTGCAGGTTCATCGCCAAGGCTCGAGAAATGGTTGCTAAAGTAGCAGCCTTCGAGGGAACGTCCAGCCTCTGAGACCAGCAACGGTGAATCCCAACCATCACCGCCCAGAAGTGGTGCCCTAATACCAACACGTCGAGCCTGCACTGCTATAATCGACACTTCCTTTGGGCAGCCTGGCAAGAACAGAATGTCGGGCTTGGCTTCCTTAATACTCGCAAGCTGAGGCTCAAAATCTGTGTCACCAGCGCTGTAAGACTGGCTAACAACCACTTTACCGCCTCCGGACTGGAACGCCTTACTGAAAGATTTGGCCAGCCCTTTGCTGTACTCGCTGTTGCTGTCCATAAGCACTCCAGCCTTTTTAGCTTCTAGGGTATTTGACGCAAACGCTGCACAGGCAGCGCCTTGGAAATCGTCTGTAAAGCAGACTCTAAAGACGTAGTCCCCAATTTTGGTGACTTCGGGACTAGTTGCAGCCGGAGAAATAAGAGGTATTTTACTCATCTGCGCAACTGGTGCAGCGATAATTGTATTGCTACTAGTGACTTCGCCCAAGATTGCGGAAACACCGTCATGCTTGATCAGCTTCTCTACTGCAGATCGAGCCTCGTTGCCATCACTACCATCGTCTTCCTGACGGAGTTCGACTTTCTTGTTGAGAATCCCACCTCGGTTGTTTATCTCCTCGACTGCAAGGATAATACCTTCGTGCATCGAACTGCCGTCGCCGGCGCTCTTTCCGTGGAGAGGGCTGCATTCACCTATCAGCACTACATCTGGCTGCTTAGCGCAACCCGAAACAAAAACTGCCAATATGGAGCAGGGAATCCAAATGGCGATGATGGTTTTTAGCATCACGCAAATCACTCCTCTGGTTACGGCAGGCACTGACCCACTGTCGTTAAACCGTCCGGTGAAACCATATTACGGCCTACTGGCTCTTCAGTCAAGCAACTTATAAGAAAGAGAAAACCTGAACCAGACCGTTCGTACAAAGCGTATCTTATCATCTGGTCTTGTTCGACTTCCGTCAACCGACATGATACAATTCGCAGAAAGTGCACTTTCACCTCAAAACAGAAAGGTTGTGAAAGGGAACTATTTTGGTACGCAGGCGGTATATAGAGCTATGACACTGACGGAAGTAACTATGACACTGATGGAAGTATTAGGTTGGGTACTCTGGAATGTGTCTCTCGCAGTACTGCCTGTTGTATTGGCAGTATTCATCGCGCGACGCGTTCCGCAGGCACGAAGCGTCTCAGAGAAGGCAGTCATCTGGATACTCGGGTTGGTTTGGCTCGCATTTCTGCCAAACACGTGTTACTTGGTCACTGAGTGGCGACACTTTCTGCATATTCTGGATGTTAACGATCTTTATGTTCGATCGTACGTGGAGCGCGATTTGTTCATTCAGCTTATGACCCATACTGCGTTCTTTTTCGGATACAGCGCCACCGGACTAATCACCTTCACACTTGCCCTAAGACCTATTGTGCACCTCGCGAAACGATACAGGAAAAATCTTACTGTATACGCGCTGGTTCTTTTCCCAATGTTATCAATCGGTGTGTATCTTGGACTAGTGCTGCGTTACAACAGCTGGGATTTAATCAGCCGCCCGCACGAAATACTCGCCTCAATAGCTGCTATCTTCAGCCGCCCCAAGCTACTGTCTGTGGTAGTTGTATTTGCGGGATTCCTTTATGTCGCCTATGTGGCGATCGACATATGGATAGACGGGTTAATCGCACGTTTTGGATCGACCTTCAAACGGCTTCAGTAAGCTGTTGATCATTTGTCCTATTCAGGGGTCTTAACCACGACTTCCTCTCCAGCCTCGCCCTGCACAAGAACCATTCTGCGCGTCTGCGACTGTGCAAGACTCCGCTTGTACATTGCGTCAGCTACCACACCTGCAAGGATTACTGCACCTATGACAGCGAACTCCCAAAGCGTAGAAATACCCGTAAGATTGATCGCATTAGTGAGTACCTTAAGAATGCTTGCTCCGATTACTATTCCAATAATCGAACCTTCACCAGCACGCATAGAGCAGCCACCGAGAACAGCTGCTGCGATGGCATATAGTTCATAAGCTTGCCCGGTTGTAGCAGGCTGCACGGAGTTTGTGTAGCCCGCGTAGAGAATGCCAGCGATACCCGCCAATACGGCCGAAGTAACGTACGCAATTGTCTTCATTTGCGGGACATTCACACCAGAGTAAGCGACAGCCTTCTCGTTTCGGCCAATGGCGTAGAGATACCTACCATACTTGGTAAAGTGCAGGAAGAAAGATGTGACTACCACAACCCCAAACAACACCACAACAGGGGTCGGCACACCGTAGACTTCTCCACTGCCGAGCGCCTGAAACTTCGGATAAGTCATACCCAACCCAACAGCACGGTCATCAACAAGACCTCGCGAGACGCCTCTGAAGAAAAGCATGGTGCACAGGGTAACAATGAATGGCTGCAGCCCCAGTTTCGACACCATGAAGCCGTGCCACACGCCTACAAGCGCACAGAGCACCAACACCACGCCACTTACCATCCATGGGTTGTATCCCCAGTCTACAGTCCCCGTCATCACGAAAAGCCCACCAAAACAGATCAAGGAGCCAACAGAAAGATCGATGCCGCCAGAGAGTATGACAATTCCCTCGCCAATGGCAAAGATGGCAAGCAATGCAATGTGTCTTGTCAGGTTCTGCACATTTGTTGGCGTGGCAAAATTATTGTTGAACAGCCAGGTTCCCACGCACAACAACAAAAGAAGTGCGGCCATACCGAACATCTTCTTCATCAGACGGGACCTCCTGTAGCAAGATGCATTATTCGCTCTTCACTAAGCTCCACCTTGGTCAACTCCCCGCACATTGCGCCTTCGTGCATTACAATAACTCTGTCGGCCAGCCCGACAATCTCCTCCATCTCGGAACTAATCATAATTACAGCAACTCCGTTGTCTGCAAGGCGGCGTATCAGTCGATAGATTTCGCTCTTAGAACCCACATCAATCCCTCTCGTCGGTTCGTCGAGAATAAGCACCCGGGGAGCGAGAGCCAACCACTTCGCAAGCACGACCTTCTGTTGGTTGCCACCCGATAGACACTCGGCAGTCTGATCCAGCCCTGGTGTCTTGATCGAAAGCACGTCCACCTGCTGGCGAGTTACAACCTCATCTTTCTTTTTGTCAAGAAGCACATTCGGCGATAGAGGCAGCATCGGAAGCGGAATATTCTCTTTAAGCGACATTTCAAGCAGCAAACCGAGTTCCTTGCGATCCTCAGGTACAAGTGCGATACCGTTACGTATTGCATCTATCGGAGAAGCGATTGACACTTGCTTACCATCAATTAGAATCGCACCCGATGTAATAGGATCGACACCAAAAATCGCCCTTGCAAGCTCGGTTCTTCCTGCCCCCACCAGCCCGGACAGACCTAGCACTTCGCCTGCATAAGCATCGAAGGAAAACTCTCCGTTGCATTCTCTGCAACGCACATTTACAAGTGAGAGAACAGCCTTCCCGCTCTCTGCTTTTCCTGTCTCTGGAAAGAATCGAGATATATCGCGGCCGACCATCATTCTGACCATCGCGTCTCGTGTAATCTCGGACTTCTGCAGTTCGCCCACCCGTCTTCCGTCACGCAAGACCACTGCTCTGTCGCACATCTCAACTATCTCATCCATTCTGTGAGAGATGTAGATCATCGACACACCACTGGCCTTGAGTGTGCGCATCACACTAAACAGTGCCTGCGCTTCTCTTTCTGATAGCGAACTGGTAGGCTCGTCCAAGACAAGAATCCGGGCAGACTGAGAAAGCGCTTTCGCGATTTCAACAAGCTGTTGTTGCGCGGTGGGAAGATCCTCGACAATCGAGCTGAGCGGCACTGAAATGCCAACCATTTTGGCTGCATCTGCTGCCTGCTGAAACAGCCTCCGGCGGTTAACCAGAGCCATTCTTCCTGTAGGCTCCCGTCCCAGCATAATATTCGAAGCGATGTCGAGGTTACCGGCAAGATTGAGCTCCTGATGAATAGTCGCCACGCCGTGAGCCAAAGCATCCTGAACGCTCCCCAGTTTTACCGGCACGCCATCTATCATAACGTTTCCGGCATCAGGAACGTAGATGCCACTCAGGATGTTCATTAACGTGCTCTTGCCTGCACCATTCTCACCTATCAACCCCAGTATCTCTCCTGGATACAGTGTCAAATCGACGTCAGAAAGCGCGAGCACGCCAGGAAATCGCTTCGTTATTCCCGTCATTTCAAGGAGGGGACGGATGTCGTCCCCTCCTGCTAAATCAGTCACTCGAGTTAGTTCCCAATCATCTCTTTGAACTCGGCCTCGAACTCATCAACATTGTCTTTGTTGATGACATTAGCTCCGGTATCGATTATCTTGTTTGCAGGAATGTCCACCTTCTCTTTGCGAGCAAGTGCCGCAAGAAGCTTAACAGACTGGTATCCGAACTGGTATGGATTCTGAACTACCGTCGAGAATATATCGCCATCTCGAACACCCTGCAGTGTAGCCTCGTCTTCGTCGAAGCAAACGATCTTTACCTGCCCATTCTTCTTGGCTGCCTTAAGTGCCGCAAGAATTGTTGGGCCGTTGTAGCTCCAGAGCCCCACAAACGCAGCTACGTCAGGAGTCTTCACCAACTGGTCTTCAACATTGGATTTCGCCTTAGTACGATCTACATTGTCTGTCAGCACCTTGACAATTTCTACTTTGCTGCCCTTGATAGAGTCCACTATGCCCTGGTATCTGTCGCGAGCGTTTTGAGCGTCGAGCATTCCGACGCATACGAAGATTTTCCCACCATCTGGCAGGGCTTTCTTGATCTCTTCTCCCGCCAGCTTCCCTGCCTCGTAGTTGTCTGTACCGACATAGCAGAGTCTATCACTATCTGGAGCATCTGTATCGGTAGTGATAAGGATTGTCTGCGACGCTGCTTTGTTGATGTCCGCTGTCTGGTTAGCAGGGTCTATAGGTGCCAGGGCAATACCATCTACACCGCGAGCAATAATGTCCTCGAGCTTGGTCTTCTGTTCTGTCGCACCTGCTTGCGATGGCGCAATGACTTTGCAGGTCACATTGATTTCTTCCGCCGCCTTAGATGCGCCTGCTTCAACAATCTTCCAGAACTCCGACGCACTTGGCGCCAGAATCGCCAGGCTAATCTCATCTTCTGACTGTTTCGAACAGCCAATCAATGAAATGATAAGGCAGAGCGAAACCAGCACAAACACAAATCTCTTCATTCCCAGTACCTCCCGTATGTTCTATCACACTCAGTCTAGTTTTACAGGCTGTGCCTGATTGCCTTGTGGTTAGGATCATTTGGAACGGACTACCCGAACACCTCTTAGCGTTTGCTCCTGAACTCTAATGCACTAACAGAGTATGCAGGCAGAACAATCGTATCACCATCGAACTGAACTGGAACCGCTTGAACTCTATTCGGTGACGTCCAATGGTTCATTATGTCAGGCTGTCTTCGGTCGAGCGTGTCACATACAACCTCACCGCCATTTGTAGTAAGGTTTTTGTATGCGCTTACGTCGAGTTTGATCCTCACAGGCTCTTTGGTGGTGTTTACAGCAAACAGAGTAACCTGCTTGGAACTATCAGTCCTACACGCCGAAAAATCAACGCCGCGCACCTGCCCTTTCACCTGGAGCGGAACTGGCTTGTAGTGGTCTGCATAGAGTTTCATAACTTGGTATGTGGGAGTCTTAAGCACTCCACTCGGCCTGGTGACGATATAACCGCTGCACAAGCTGTTTGTCATATTCGACCGACAAGCGATTCCGACAAAATCCGAATGTTTGTGTAGCACATTCAAAAACCTGGCTGAACTGAGTCCACAATCCAGTGTGAGCATACGCCCTCGGTTGAGCCCCCAGTCGGCTGCTGTGGTGTTCCATTCGGTAATCGCCATATGGACATCGTGGTCAAGGTTTGCAGCCTCCACAATCTTCTGCTGCTCTATCAAACTCGCCTCTGTACCACGAGTATCCTTTATCCAATAGTAGTGGTGGGCGACATAATCCAGATGTTTGCCGGCAGACTCAAGAACCAAAGGTGTGTCGTCAGCGGCCAGTACCGTGATAGAAGGATCGATCTCCAGCAGTGCTTTACACCAATCGACACAGGATAGATCGTACGCTTCTCCCCACGATTCATTGCCAATCTGCCAGTACTTCACGCCATACGGCTTAGGGTGGCCATTCTGAGCACGTTTCTTGCCCCAGACCGTATTACTGCTACCATTGCAGTATTCAAGCAGATTGCGTGCACTTTCCTTGCCTTCAGCCAACCCCACGCATATCAGTGGTTCGGCTCCTACAGCACGGCAGAAAGCTACGAACTCATCAATTCCGACGTCATTGCAATCGTATCTGCCCCAATACTGATTCCAAAACGGCTGACGAAGATCCTTATCACCAATACCGTTCTGCCATTTGTAGCCATATTCCTGCAAAGACCCT
The DNA here is from genome assembly GCA_964497515.1 of uncultured bacterium. Taxonomy (GTDB): domain Bacteria; phylum Armatimonadota; class UBA5829; order UBA5829; family DTLH01; genus CAZCCV01. Next base: position 42,844 of record CAZCCV010000007.1, read on the forward strand.
CCGAAGCGGATAATTCCAGGCTTTGCAGCTTTGATAGTGCTGATGACATCCGGGCGCCATCCTTCTATTGCATCTGTTGGTACAAGTGAAAGCTTATCCGCCCACACTGTGGCACTATTCTCAGTAGATACACTGAGTTCTATTACGGCTTTCTCTGTAGTACCTTTCGATTTCAGCTTGCACGACACCTTTCCCCACTCGTTTGATAGTGGAGCAAGCTGTTTCTCGGCAAGAATCATCCAGGAACCATCTGGAAGCAGCGTTTTTATGGAAACCCTCGCGTTAGCTTCTGCGTCAGTCGACTTGAACCAGCCAGAAAACGCGTAGGTGTGACCTTTTTTCACATAGAGACCCCGTTGTGAGAGAACTCCTGGCTTGCGGTCAGTGGAGACTATACGTGCCGATTGCTTGCCGTTGAAAGAGTCAGTTGCATCAGAAGCCCACGTGTCGTTAGCATCCCATTCACGGTCGCAGAAGTTCGGTTCTCCGGTGTAGTAGAACCAGTTAGTCGGCTTCACTCCTTCAAATCCCCGATCGTTCAGCATTTCAGCCCACATCCCAGGAATTAGATCGTCGAGCATCTCTATGAACCCACCATAGAGTTTGTTGGTGATACGGCCAGAGTGAATAGGTTCTGTGCCAATCGAAATCGTCGGCACATAATCGGCCGCCAATGCGCCGGCGAAGCCCGACACCAGCAGCAGCACAGAAACAAGAGTCACATATCGCGTTGTCATATTAAAGCAGCCTATCTGGAGCACTCGAGTGCTGTAACAGAGAATGCCGGCAGTGTGATGGTATCTCCGGCTGGGTTCGCATCTATTGTCCGAATCCTATCAGGCGCAGTCCAGTGGTTCATAATGTCAGGCTGTCTTCTATCGAGTGTATCGCAGACAACCTGGCCACCGACAGGGGCAAAGCCACGTGGATACAAAGACAAATCAAACCTGATAGTCATTGGCTCCTTGTCGGTGTTGACTAGAAACACGCACATCGTAGAGCCGTCCGCAGTCCTGCAAGCGGATACATCGACTGTCTCAGGAGCACCGTCAACTCGCAAAGGAATCGGTTTAGTATGTTCGCTATAGAGCTTCATAACGTGGTACGGGGCGCGCTTCAGCACTCCGATTGAGTTGGTTTCGATCATCCCACTGCAATGGCTATTGGTCATATTCGATCGACAAGCTATCTCAACTCTGTCAGAGTTGCGCTGCAGCAGATTCAAATATCTGGCGTTATGGAGCGCAACTTCAAGAGTATCGAGTTTAGCCCTCTGGATTCCCCAAGAGCTTGCAGTCCAGTTCCATTCCGTAATGCCCAGTTTGATTTGGCTATCGAGAGAGAATTCTCTAAGAAGTTTGGAGTTGTTGTCAATATCCTTCTGGCAACCCACGAGATCCGGGGTGTAGTGATGCGGACAGATGTGGCTCAGGTACTTGCCGACCCTCTCGAGCAATCTTTTTGAGGGATACGATGACATAATCTGAACGCTCGGATCGGTCTCTTTGATTAGAGCGCAAAACTCTACGCACGTCTCCGAATACTCATCGCCGCCAAGTTCATTGCCAAGCTGCCAGTATTTGACATTGTATGGTTTAGGATGACCATTCTCAGCGCGTTTCTTCCCCCAGCCCTTGTCAGCAGGCCCATTGCAGTACTCTACGAGGTCTTTTGCACTCTGTGGACCATCGGAAAGGCACACGCAGATGAGCGGCTCAACGCGGGCAGCTTCACAGAATTGCAGGAACTCGTCGATTCCAACGTCATTGGGGTCGTTCCTGCCCCATACCCAGTTTCGAAATGGAATGCGATCGTCTCTGTCGCCGATACCTTCTTTCCATTTGTAACCTCCCGGGTCAATAAGCGACCCACCCCATCGAATAAGACCCGGGTGGGAATCGCGAACGACATGTACGACGTCTTTTCGCCACCCATTGATGTTATCAGTTGGCATCAGTGAGAGTTTGTCTGCCCACACGTTGCCACTTCCGATTGCCTTCAGCTCGAAGACTGCATTCTCATCGTATCCGTTAGCAGCAAATACAACTGAAACCTTTTTCCAATCTGCATCAATGGATGGCAGTCTTGCAGAACCGAGGGTCAGCCAATCGCCATTTGGAAGCTTTGATTTAAGTGCAACTTCAACTTCAATTGCAGGAAAATCAGTCTTGAACCATCCCGTGAACCTGTATGTCATACCTTTACGGGCGCCGCAGCCAGATTGGGTGAGTCCCGCAGGTTTGTTGCTCCTAGGCATCAGCCTTGCGGATGCACCACCGCGATAATGGATCTTGTTATCGACTGTCCACGATTTGTTATCGTCCCACTTGCGATCACAGAAGTTGAGTTCTCCAGCGTGATAACACCAGTTGGCGGGCTCGCCAGCACCTTCGAAGCTCCTGTCATTCAGTTGCTCCGCCCACATACCTGGCACGAGGTCTTCGAGAAGCTCAATGAATCCTCCGTAAATCATGGGGCTGATCTGACCGGAATGCATGGGTTCATACGATACCTTTACAACCGGGATTTGGGAGGTCGTCTGCCCTATGCAGATTGCACTTAGTAAGAGCAGTGTTAGCACGAGAATAATCCGTTGCATCATTCTTTCCTTCTGAGCCTGGCGATTCAGTTGACCGGTTGCAAAGCTCTGATCCACGCCTACAACATTTGTGCAACCGTTTGCATAGTACTACTGCCGCACACTCCTGTCAATGGCAACGAAGAGAAATAATTTGCATTTTGCCTGATGTTTCACCGTGGGGTGCAGAGCCTTTACTGATTAGCTGTTATAGGGTAAACTGAGAGAAACCAGAGGAAAGCAGGCAGGCAACATACGATGAACAGAGGCGGTTTTTCTTGGAACAGACTACTTGGAATCACTGCACTGAAATCCAGGATTTCCAGAAAGATCGGGATTCCTCTAACCCGATCTGGCAGGCAAAGGAAGCTGGGAGCTGCTATGGGATGCTCAATAATCAGTTTTGCCCTCGCAGCACTCTTGGCACTGACATTTTTAACACTTGTCGGACGCTAGAAGTGGTCTACACAATCATATAGGCAACTGAAGCTCTCCGTATGCGATGGTTTTCGGTTTGCCATCTTACCGAACCCCACGCCTCGACATTTTTAACCAAAAGCCCCCCGTAAACACCTAAACTCTCTCGAATCCACACTCAGCAACACTCTTTCCAAAAGTGATGTTTGACGAGGCACGTATTATGGAATATAACATTCATACTATACCCCCGGGGGTATACGAAGCGTAGGAACCATGTTCCTCTGGAAGCAGGAACGAGAGTAGGGATTATGACTTACGTGAGCGCAGTTGATCTGTTAATCGTCACGTGAAAAGAGGTGATAAGATGCCGATTTATGAGTACAAATGCAAGACTTGTGGGGCAACTTTCGATGTTCAGCAGTCCGTGGAGTCGAGAGACAACGAGACTCCGTGTCCTATATGCAACAGCAAAGATACAGAGAGAGTAATCTCGCAGTTTAATTCAGCTTCGTCCTGTGGATCTGGCCGGCCCTCTGGGCCGTTCTCTTGAAGGAGCTAACTTGTGCCAGTTGGTGCAATCAGTTTCTGTGTGAACACTTGTTTCATTGTATCGAATTACAGCAGTAATACCCCCGGAATACCATTTTGGAAAAGGAATAGTTGGTTATGAGCAGTGCAGTAGCAGTAAATGAATCCAGCTTTGATGCTGAAGTGACAAAGTCGGATATTTCCGTGCTTGTAGATTTCTGGGCAAGCTGGTGTATGCCTTGTCGGATGCTCGCTCCGGTACTGGATCAGGTTGCCCAAGAAATGGATGGAAAAGTCAAGGTTGTAAAAGTGGACGTTGACGCCAACCCTAAGCTCGCAGCGCAATATCAGATTCAGGGCATTCCAACGCTAATCGCGTTCAAAGACGGCACGGCTGTTGAGCGATTAGTCGGCGTGCAACCGAAAGGCACGCTCATTTCTACTCTCAACGGCATTCTCGAAAAGTAGACATTGAGCGCGCGACATTTCACATTATATCTGGTCAGTATATGGAGCAACTGAAATGCCTACCGAGCTCTCACTGAGATCGGTGATTCAGCAGTGTTTTTGACACACTCATCTTAAACGCCAGCTGCTCTTGGTTCTAGTGGAGAGCTGCCTGGAGACTCCGTTTGTCATTTTGAAAATCTCCTCCATTCTTCGCACGATCATTCACGTTGCCAACCAAACAGGATGGCGTCCGACTACAGACACTAGGGATGACTTGCCTGCAATTGTGGTATTGAGGTATATTTACAATGGCATCGTAGACAAAACCGGATTAACGGAGGTCATCTTGAAAAGAAACTACAGTTGGACTATGGCCGTAATTCTTCTGGCTGTTGCGATCATCTTTCCCAGAATCACTGCCGGGACACTCCTTGTAAAGTACGACATACTGTTCTGGAACAATTACGGTGGCGGCTATACAACTGCTGTTATTGCCTTCATCACAAAGATTGTCAGCTTTCTGGTAGCAATCTATGCAATCTATGAAATGATCAGGTATCCAGTCAGGCGCACAGTGTGGGCCATCATTCTTGTGATATCTGTATCGTCTCTCCTCAGCGTGTCATTTGCGCCGAGAGAGCAGGATATCACGCGTGTGATTGAACGAGGAAACCGTCTGATTGCCCTTATTGAGTCGTACCACAAAGAGCATCGCGAGTATCCTAGCAACCTTGCACAGCTTCAAGGCGTCCCGCAGACGGGTCTGGTAAAGGGCCGCAGATTCTTCTACGTTACTGCACATAATGAGCTAGATGATAAAGGAAATTGGTTCCCTGGAACGAGAAAATACCTGGAGAAATCTCCCTACGTGATATGCGTCCCCTTGGTTCCAGGTGGGACCCTCGTCTACCGCCCAGACGGCAAGTATACAGATCTTCCGGGCTCTGCACGGCAGGATGGCTGGTACGGTACGTCAATTGATTAGCCGGTCGAGAGGCTTGTCGATGTAAGTATACTTGACCTTAACTGCGTCGGTGATTATGATGACCCTGTGAAGCTCTCAATTATCATTCCTGTATATAACGAGAAAGCGAACATTGCCGCCGTCATCGATGCCGTCCGGACTGTGGATATGCCAAAGGAGATCATCGTTGTGGACGATGGGTCAACCGATGGCACTTCAGAGATACTTGAAAGTTATCGAGATGATGAAACAATCCGCGTGCATTCTTCCGTGCTGAACTTCGGCAAAGGAACAGCTATTCGCGTTGGGCTCAAATATGCTACAGGCGATATCGTTGTAATTCAAGACGCAGACCTCGAATACGACCCACAACAGATTCCAAAGCTTGTACAACCAATCATCGATGGCGAAGCAGACGTTGTCTACGGATCGCGCTTCAGGGGTTCAATCGAAGGGATGAGATTTCCTAACAGGCTTGCCAACTGGATCCTTGCTTTTGCAGCGAACGTGCTCTACCGTGCGAAGATTACTGATGAAGCAACGTGCTATAAAGCCTTCCGCACTGACATCATAAGGTCACTTCCATTGAAGTGTCAACGCTTCGAGTTCTGTCCAGAGGTAACAGCCAAGGTGCGTAAACGAGGATTCAAGATTCATGAGATTCCAATACGGTACTCTGGCCGCTCGGTAGCTGACGGAAAAAAGGTCACGTGGAAAGATGGTTTCGAAGCAATCTGGGCATTGATAAAATACCGATTCATTGACTAATCGCTCACCAGATGTCCAAGCTATGCGTTATTGAACGCCCATTTTCTACTTAGGAAGAAGTTCCAGAAGAACACCAGCACTACAGCAACGAGTTTGGCCTGGTTCGGACCTGTGTATTTCGTAACCACGTGCAGATAGTGGATAATTAACTCCGTCCATAGGAGCCCAAATCCGACGACTATCAGATACTTGATATAACCCCAATAACTGCGTGCAGTTTTGAACGTTAGACGGCTATTCATCATGTAGCCATTGGCAGATCCTACAACAAAGCCACAAGCAGCCGCGACATAGATAATAACCGACATTCTGAGCAACACATTGTATACGATTAGATCCATCAGTGTGCTAATGAATCCGACAGCGCCAAACCTAACGATGGAGTATCCAGCAAGTTTCTTGATAATCAAGCTCATAGGTTAATTGTATCATCTTTCTTCTTGCTGGTGTGCGCCTTTAGCTGACCACACGCCCCTGCCACTGCCCCACCCTTTTCGTAACGTTGTGACACATCGATTCCATTATCCTCTAGAGCTTCGCGGAAAGCTACGATATCGGCTGTCGCAGACCGTTTGAAACTCTTTCCAGGTACACGGTTGTACGGAATCAGATTGACGCTAGCGAGCGACCCTTTCAGCAGCTTTGCTAGTGCCACCGCGTATTTGGGGCTATCGTTGACACCGGAAAGAAGCAAGTACTCGTAAGTCACACGTCGACCGGTAGTCTCGGCATACTCCCTGCACGTCGCGAGAAGAGGAGCCAGCGGATATCTTGCAGCAAACGGGATCAATTGCCTGCGAAGTTCATCATTCGGTGCGTGAAGTGAGACAGCCAGTTTGATCTGAAGCTTCTCCTTGCTGAGCGTTCTGATTCGGGGCGTTATTCCAACAGTCGAGAGCGTGATCTTTCTCATTGCAATCCCGACTTCCGCATTCAACAGGTGCACCGATTTCAGTGTCTCATCATAATTGAGAAGTGGTTCACCCATCCCCATAAACACAACATTGGATACACGCCTGTCGGCCTGGTTTTGTAGAGTAAGAACTTGGTCGGTCATCTCACCGGCTGTGAGATTTCGAACAAAGCCGCCTGTTGCCGTTGCACAGAACTCACATCCGGCAACACAGCCTACTTGCGTGGAGATGCACACTGTCAGACGATCCTCATACGGCAGGAGCACACTTTCTACTCGCTCGCCATCAGCCATTCCAAGAACAAACTTGGTTGTACCGTCACGAGAAGCTTCTGTAGCAGCAACGGAGCTTCTGTATATGCTGGAACTCTCGTTAAGCTTGCTCCTAAATGTGGATGGCAGGTTGGTCATCGATGAAAAGTCGGATGTACCTTTCCGATAGATCCACTCTGCAAGCTGCTGCCCTCTGTACGCAGGCTCGCCGAGCTCAACGCAAAAACGTTGTAGCTCGGCGGTTGTTAAGCCCAATATCTGCATAAAAGCTGCAATCAGACAGCGTTAGGAGAATTCTTCTCCTACAAATACGCGTTTGCAGACCTCATCGGTTGTGGTTACACCTGACAGGAGTTTCTCGATGGTGTTCTCCCGCATCGTTATCATTCCTGCCTGCACTGCCAACTGCTTGACCTGGTCAGACGATGGCCTTGTGAGAATGAGCCGACGGATTTCGTCATCGAGTGTCATTAACTCGGCAACGGCAATTCGCCCCTGATAACCACTTCCATCACAGTGACTGCACCCCTGTCCTCGATACATTTCGATCTCACTCGCCTGATCGCTTAAACCGAATGGAGCGAGCTCTTCCGGTGTCGGCGTGTACGGTGCCTTGCACCGCGGACAAACCACTCTGACCAACCGCTGTGCTACTACACCGATAACAGACGATCCGATAAGGAACGGTTCAACGCCCATATCGGTCAACCGTGTTACAGCGCTGGCAGCGTCATTGCAGTGAAGCGTTGAGAGTACAAGGTGTCCAGTCATCGCTGCTCGGAACGCAATCTCTGCAGTCTCCATGTCTCGAATCTCTCCGACTAGGATAATATCCGGGTCTTGGCGGAGTATTGAGCGGAGTTGTGCAGCGAATGTCAGACCTGCTCTAACGTTAATTGCTGACTGATTAATTCCCTCCAGTTCATACTCGATAGGATCTTCACAGGTCATAATGTTGACGTCAGGCGATCTCAGCTTCATAAGGCTGGCGTAGAGCGTCGTAGTCTTTCCACTTCCTGTAGGTCCGGTTACCAGTATTATACCATAAGGCTTTTTGATCAGAGACTCATAGCCCTCCAAATCGTGTTCTGTAAATCCGATCTGCTCGAATTCAAATTTTTGGGCAGATTTGTCCAGAACTCTAAGAACTACTCGTTCTCCATACTGTACTGGAAGAGTAGATACACGAAGGTCAATTACACGGTTGTTTATACGAACGGCAATGCGTCCATCCTGAGGCATACGGCGTTCTGCTATATCGAGATCGGCCATAACCTTAACTCTGGAAGCCACCGCGGGCTGAAGAGATTTTGGGATGTTTCTAATATGATGCAGAGCGCCGTCTATACGGTAGCGAACCTCCATATGGTTCTGCCGTGGCTCGAGATGGATATCACTCGCCCGTCTTTTGACGGCCTCTTGCAGCATCAGGTTGACCGTGCGGATAATCGGCGCTTGGCCACTCTGCCGTTTGACTTCGTCGACCTCCTGCAAAGTCTCCTCTTCCTGCACCGAAATATCAGCATCACTGACAGCCTCTCGCATGGTATCAGCAATATCAGCGCCGCCCAACGAACCATAGACCTTATCCAGCGTAGATGCAATTCGAGACTCGCTCGAAAGCAACGGTTCGATTCGCTTTCTAGTCTCCCTTTGCACTGCGTCAATCGCTTCGACATCTAAAGGGTTGGTCATTGCAACAGCCAGTCTGCCATCGCTCGCACAAACCGGCACGAGGCGATATGTTCTTGCGATCGGCTCTGGAACCAAGCGGACAACTTGTGGGTCGATGCTATAATCACCAAGCTGAATATGCGCTATATCGAGCTGCAGTGCTCGAGCCTCAGCAATGTCATCCTCGTTCAATAGTCCGGCATCTGTTAGAACTTCGCCAAGTCTCTTATATGTAGTGCGCTGTTCCTGAAGAGCCCATTCCAATTGCTCTTCATCCAGCAATCCAGCGGAAACCAGAATATCTCCGAGCCTCTTTTTATAGAACGCTTGCATTACATATCCCCCACGATATCAATTATTCGATCGGGTATACTCCACAACGGAACCGATTCATCCACTACCCCAGCGTCTACCGCGAGACGAGGCATGTCGTAAACGATAGATGATGATTCATCCTGCGCCAGCGTTTTTCCACCCTTCTCGCGAATTGCGCGAAGACCGTCTTTGCCATCATCGCCGATGCCAGTGAGAAGAACACCGATAGTTCTTGGCCCAAACGCTGCTGCGGCCGAAGCCATCGTTTCAGAGACCCGCTTCCGCATCTTTTCGATAGATGCGCCCACGTCCTCTACTTTAACAGAGTGCGTGATTATCGAAGGTGTCTCTGTTGTTTGAACGGTAAGATAAGTCTCTCCGGGGGCAATGAGGGCTGACCCGGATCTGATGGTCTGACTGTCTTCTGCTTCCTCAACCTCAAGTTCCGACAGACCATTCAGTTGTCGCGCAAGAAGTCTGGTAAAACCGGGCCTCATCTGCTGAACAACTATTACTGAAGCTTGGAAACCCGCTGGAAACTGGGGGATGATCTGTGCCAGGGCCGTCGGGCCCCCGGTGGTTGCGCCGATTACAACTACTGCTCGTGGAGAATATACTCGGCCGTTAGTATTCTCCCGAGACTCTTGCGTTAACTGCTGCATAACTCACTCCGCTTGTTTCAGGCGGCGGAGGAGTTGCGCCTCCGCTCAGCCAGCCACTATATGTGATTTCAGGCACGGAATCAGAATACTCATCGCTCGGCCTCTACAACAATTTTCTGGCCGTCAGTCCGGACTGTTATCGTGCCATTCCTATCAGTCCTAAATAGCGATGCTCCGGTGTGTTCTGTTGCAAGCCTGCTAAGAGTGCTTTTGTCGGGCTCACCGGCTTTTGCAGAAATAATGCAATACTGTGGCCGAACGAGCCTGAGAAACTCAAGAGATGTGCTGTCTGCTTTGCCATGATAGGCAACTTTCAGCACCTCAGACTCAATGTCCACATGACTTGCGATCAGACTCGCTTCTCCCTCACGCCTGATATCTCCAGGCAGGAGAACTCTTACCCTCCCATATACTAATCGAACAACTACAGAATTGTTAGCCGAATCCGATACAGTACCGTGGAGCTGTTGCTCGCTAGGAGCCAACACCTCCAACCTCGCCTGTGAATCCAACCTGAACTCCATACCTCTCACAGCACGGTGATAAGGTATATTCTGATCTTCTATCGTCTTCAGAACTTTCCGGTGCAGATCGGAATCGCCTAAATATCCACTGTCCAGCACTCCGTAAACTGGGAACGCCTTGAGCACATCTGGCATACCGCCCAAATGGTCTCTCTCCGGATGGGTCATTACGACCAAATCGAGTCGTTTGATACCCAGCCTGCGAAGGTAGTCAACTATGCCTTCACCACACGATGGACCACCTGCGTCGACCAGTGCAGTCGCACCCTCTGGGGTGCGAATTAGCACACAGTCTCCCTGTCCTACGTTCATAAACTCAATACAAACCGCAGGTCCTAGAGAGACTGTAGGCTCCTTAAACCCAAGCCATGTTCCCAGCGCAAGCGCTGTGACCAGTAGTATTATCGGCACAAGGTAGCGCATATTCTAATTGAATCTGATCCTGGTTTCATTTAGCATTCTCTCGACCGCACCTCTATGGTAATCGCGATCACTTGTTCAGTCAAACAATAGGAGCAGAAATAGTGTGAAATGTGCGGATTGGATGACGAATCAATACAGGTTACAGTAATGACAATCAGGGGTCGAAAGCATCTGTTTCCGACCCCTGATCCACCAACAACTATCTAAGAGTTCTTCAGCAATTAGAAGCTTACAAACAACTCAACGAATCCGATGTTGTTCTTGACCCCAATGCCTGTATCACTATCTTCTTTGTTGATCTCATACTCATACTGCACCCACATACCTTTTCGGATTGGTTGCACGGCAGACAGTGTAATCTGCTTGAGATCCCAAGACAACTGGTTAGCAGTCTTTGCGACGTCGAACGTCTGTCGCGAGTATCGTGCGTAGAACTTCCAACTGTCGGCAGACTCGTAGCCAAGCAGAACGTTCCAAGCGTCGGAACCGAGTTCACTGATCTTAGCATCATAGTACTCGCCCTGAGCAAGCAATCCTGAAGGACACTTGAGCTGAAGATCCGCTCCGAGCAGACGACGTGTCTTAGATGTCGTCGAAGCTGGGAGCAATGACGGTGTACCGCCAGGTGTCAGCGGATTAGTAGCCGATGAGGTAGTGAGGTTCACCAGATCTCGGTCATCGATGCTACCGAACAGCCCGGAGACACCACCTTTGATGCGTCCATCGTTCCACTTGCCAACGATTCTGGCACTTACGGCCAACCTCTGGCTCATATCGTTCTGTGTATCTCTAAGTGCAAGGTGCTTTACCGTATGGTCGGCAGCTCGCGCAGATTCTGCCTGCACATCACCGATAGGTCTTGACCCTAGTCTCAGCGACTGGTGAATAGATACACCGAAATCGAGCGACTCTTTTTGCACTAGGTACTGCGCACCCTGAATCCTGTCCTGCGTAAACGACTCGGCACCTGGACTATAATTGCTGGTTTTTCTGTTTCCCAATGTCGGAGTCAGCCCGAAAGTGAAATTTCGGCCTTTTCCTACACGAAGCCGTCCCATACCGACAGGAGTCTCATAGTAAGTGCTGTCTACCAGAACGGCGTTGTTGGACAGCGATGGATGATACTGCAACTCAGCATAAGCTATGCTGTCGTTCGGCAGATTGGCCTTGGCACAGAGTGCCAACCTCTCAGCCCTGAATTGTAGTGTTGATCCCTCAGGAATGTACACCCGGTTCTGCATATAGCCAGTAACCTGGATGCGGGGTGCAGCTTCCTCGGCCACTACGGCGGCGCATATGCCGAGCAATACGACAATTGCAGCCACTACAAGAGTCTTTCTTGAAACCAATACCTTTCCTCCTAATCAGCGTCTATGCGATCATATGTGAAACTATTATCGGTAGACGCAACAATAATCTGTTCATTGCATTAGCATCAAATAGCGTGCAAAGCGTCACCGGGCAGGATTCTCGCACCACCTTCCTGCAGAGCAGAAATAGCTTCAGCGACCGGATCGATTCTGAACACCACAATGGCGTTCTTGCCAGAAGTCCCAACGAATGCATACATATACTCTATGTTCAGATTCTTTGCAGAAAGCATATCGATGATGCCGGCTAGCCCTCCCGGTTCGTCAGGAACCTCCACAGCAAGAACCTCAGTCTGCTTGACCGTGAACCCACCTTCGGCAAGCACTTCTGATGCGTGTTTTGGGTCGTCGACAATCAATCTCAACAACCCATAGTCCAAAGTATCCGCAATTGATAGCGCTCGGATATTGACGTTGTTATCCGCAAGCGCACGAGTAACGTCGGACAATCTGCCTGACTTGTTTTCTAAGAAAACCGTAAGCTGGTTGACTCTCATTTTTGTAAGTCCCTCCGATCGATGACTCTCTTGGACTTGCCTTCACTTCTGGCAATAGTCTTCGGTTCGACTAATCTGACTCGAAGTGAAATACTGAGCATACTTTCGAGTTCCGCAACGATCTTGCGCTCAATAGACTCCATCCGCCGGACTTCGTCAGACACCATATCTGGCGATACTTCGACCCATATCTCCAATTGGTCCATTCGGCCTAGCTCGCGGTCGACAACAATTGCATAATGAGGTTCCGTTCCCTCGACACCGACCAGCACCGCCTCGATTTGGGATGGAAATACGTTCACTCCGCGGATAATGAGCATATCGTCAGTTCTTCCAAGCACCCTGCTCATCCTGCAGAACACTCTACCACATTCGCACAATGAATCATTGATAAAGGTAACGTCGCGGGTTCGATACCTGAGCAGCGGCAATGCCTCTTTGGTAAGTGAAGTAAAAACGAGCTCGCCTTTCGCCCCAGCAGGAAGAGACTCGCCAGTTGCAGGGTCTATAATCTCGGGGAAGAAATGATCTTCGGCAACGTGCAGCCCGGACTTTTCCATACACTCATACGACACACCAGGCCCTATGACCTCAGAAAGCCCGTAGATGTCCAGCGCGTCGATGCCCAGCTTGTTTTCGATCTCCTGCCGCATAACGTCAGACCACGGTTCAGCACCGAAAAACCCCGCCTTAAGTGGCAGAGCTGCAGCATTAATCCCCTGCTCCGCGGCAGCTTCTGCCAAAAGAACCGCATACGACGGAGTACAACACAGAACCGTGCTGCCAAAATCCTGCATTAACTGCAACTGACGCACCGTATTGCCGCCCGAAATCGGCACCACCGAGGCACCGATACGTTCTGCGCCGTAGTGTGCGCCGAGGCCACCAGTAAAGAGCCCGTAGCCATAGGCGTTCTGTACGACATCGCCTCTAACGGTGCCCCCCGCACCAAGAGTGCGAGCCATAACTTCAGCCCAGACTTCTATATCGTTTCTGGTGTAACCTACGACAGTCTGTTTTCCTGTGGTTCCGGAACTCGCGTGGATTCGGACAACCTGATCCAGCGGAACAGCAAACATTCCGAACGGATAGTTCTCTCTGAAGTCTTCTTTCGTGGTAAAGGGGATCTTCGAAATATCGTCTATGGTCTGGATATCGTTTGGTGATAGCCCTATACTGTCAAACTTTTTGCGATAAAGTGGTACATTATTATACGCACGAGTTACTGTCTCCCTCAAGCGCTCTCCCTGCAGTTTTCGCAGTTCGTCTTCGTGCATACACTCAACTTCTTTATTCCAATAGTACATCCGATTTCTACCCTGTCTCGACCTACAACACTGTAACAGTCTTCATTACTTTCGGTTGATTATTCTAACACGTCTGAATGCAGTTTTATGTAAACCCTCGGGACACGTTTGCCGATAGATGTTAGCACATCGTGAGGTACTGTCTCTAGTGTCCGTGCAGCGCCCTCAACCGAGAGATAGTCGTAACCTCCACCTAGGAGCACCACCTCATCTCCCACGGCAACTTCCGGTACCTCTGTAACATCGACGAGTATCTGATCCATACACACCCGCCCAACAACCGGAGCACGATAACCCTTGACGGCGACATCTCCACAATTCGATAGCTTGCGGCTATAGCCATCTGCATAACCGATGGGAAGAGTGGCGACTTTCGTCCGGCGCGTTGTTGTAAAAGTCCGTCCGTAGCTAATCGTTTTTCCTGGCGGCAGTTCCTTCACATACGCAATGTTCGTAACCAGAGTAAGAGCAGGTGTCAGATTGACTGTTCTATTTACATCTGGTGATGGATACCATCCGTAAGCAGCAATTCCCGGCCGAACCATATCATAGTGCGACAAAGGATAATCCATTATCGCCCCACTGTTTGCGGTGTGGGCGATTGGTGGTAGGATTCGGCGCTCCCGCAGTTGGCTCAATACCTCACTAAAGATAGTCATTTGACTCTTTGTAAAGGATCTATCGGGTTCATCCGAAGAAGCAAAATGAGTAAAGATGCCCTCCACGACGACGAACGGCAATTCCGATACAGCTGCAACCAGTTCTACAGCTTCTTCGGCTGGCACGCCTACTCGCCCCATCCCTGTATCCACTTTTATGTGGACGCGCACTGGCTTCTGCAGCTTTGAAGCAGCAACAGAAAGATCCGAAGCTGCGGAGAGTTCGCAGACGGTAGCTGAGATGTCGCTACTGATAATGTCGTCAGCGGAACTCGAAGAAGCGCACCCAAAGACTAATACGGGAGCCCTAATGCCATTGTCTCTTAGTTCAACGGCCTCATCAACGCTCGCAACCCCAAGCATATCGGCGCCGGCGGATAGCGCTGCCCTACTGATCCGAACAGAACCGTGACCGTAGCCATCGGCCTTCACTGCAGGCATTATTCTTACTTTGGGCCCGACGTGTGCCTTGATTGCCCGGATATTACGTGCAATTGCGTCGAGGTCTACTATCATTCGAGTTGGTCTGTGCATCTAGAGAATATCCATATGACAATAATTGGATTGCCTCGTTGTATTGGATTACTCGGCAACTACAGGATTCCTGAGAACGCCAATCTTTTCTACGTAAGCTTCCATAACATCCCCGGGAACAACTGGCTTCATACCTTCTGGAGTACCCATAGCTATAACATCTCCGGGGTTCAACGTCACGTACTGAGATATCCAGGAGATAACATAAGGAACTTTGAATGTCAGGCTCCTGGTATTGTCTTTCTGTCGGATTTCACCGTTTACTCTCATTGCAAGATCCAATTCCAGAGGTTCATCAATCCCGTTTGCGAGCAGCACGTAAGGCCCCATAGGACAGAATGTGTCAATTCCTTTCGACCGAAACCACGGCAGCGATACCGCGATATCCCGTTGCTGCAATTCTCTGGCGGTGACATCGTTTATGATGGTGTAACCTGCGATGTAGTCATTTGCATCTCCCTCGGAGATGTTCGACCCTTGCCTGGCGATAATTACAGCCAACTCCACCTCCGGGTCTACACGAGAAAGTGACTTCTTGTATATCACGGGATCTTCTGGACCAACAACCGAAGTTGATGCTTTTGAGAAGAAAATCGGCTCACTTGGAAGCTCACCAGCGTGCTCAATAGCGTGGGCTGGAAAATTCCGACCAAGTGCATATATCGCAGGAGGTCTAGGAATTGGAGCCAACAACCTGTAGTTCTCAGCCACAAAGAGCTCTTCATATAATCCGGTGCTATCAGCGAACTCTTCAATATACTCGAAAATACCGGCTTCAAACTCGCCTGATTCGATCATCTGCTGAATAGAACAAGGAGATTGAACCTCTTCACCAGACACTGCCTGATGAACCTGCAATGTGCGCGTGAAATCCAGAAGACATTCTTCCTTGACTATCCCAATCCCACACTTGCCAGTTTCAATTGTCTGATAGTTCGCTATTCTCACAGGGAAACCTCATCGCTTAGTTTACGCTTTTCGCAGTTGTTCGGCAAGCGAGAATGCTTAACAAAGAACTCCCAAATCGAGTTGACAGCGACGAGTTTGTCAGTTGCTTTCCCGACAATGCGCTCCGAGAGACTGTTGTGCCCACCGGGCCATACGTGCCCGTGGCCTTCTATAGCGTAGAGCAGAGCTTCTGTTCCATCCGCACGTTTGCAGAAACTGTGCACTTCAACGCCGTCAACTTCCAAGATTAGTGCAGGAGGTGCTTCACAGCCGAGCATCTGAGACCAAGTAGAAACAGAATCTTGAATCGCGGGCTGAACGACTGTCTGTCCCCACGGGATAGTGACTGTGCCACCGTTAAACGGGTTCAATGGGTCGGATTTCCCAGAAATAGCGAGCAATGATACGGGAGGTTCGAGTCTTGCAGTACGAACCCAGAGATGCCCTGAAACCGGAGCAACTGCAGCCACAATGTCGGCCAATTCGACGCCGGTTCTATACGTCATTGAAGCCCCATTTGAAAACTCTGTAATAAAGATTCTATCGTTATCTATAACATACTTCGACTGAATACTGGCTATCACTTGCCTGATGAAGGAGATGTCGTCTATACCAGACCTATCTGCATAGCCGCGATTTGAACCGTCAATCCATACCTGTGGATTTTTGAGAAACGATGGTTGTTGTGATTGATCTGGCCTGGTGGCCTCTGGATATGCTACCAAGAACCCTTCATCCTCTGATTTCTGGTTCCAGCCAGTATCTTTTGCCGCCACAACAGCCGTCCCGCCAGCACCGTGAAGAACAATCAACAGTGGTACAGGGCTATTCTCTCGATAGGACTCCGGAACATACAGCAAGTATTTGCGCCGGAAACCCTCGACCTCTAATTGAATCAACTGTATTCCAAGTCTTTTACTGTCTTTTTTCATATCAGGTACGAATAGTGCTTCTGATTCTCCACCTTTTTGCACTCCATTTGTAGAACAAGCAAAAGAAAGCGGGTCGTACCACGCCGACCCGCCATAGTAGAACCGTATGTGACTATCCAGCACTACAGACCCAAAGGTGTTCCGTAGTACACGGTCTCGTCGCCTTTAATCTTCACTGTAACTGGAATGACTGCAGTCTCAGTATTCCCCGCAGCATACGCCACGTTAAATGCAGTGACATCTGTAAAGCCGTAAAGGTCTTTGCCGTCCTTCTTCACAGTGACCAGGAACACGCCGTTAAAGCCCACCACGTGTATAGGACCAAACGGATTATCGCTGATCACGCAGCCGCTTTCGGTGACAAGAGTTGGAGTCTTCCTGTTCTGGAGCGCGAAGATTCCGCTGGCGTTTGTTTTGCCTTCGTGAACGACTGTATTGCTGATCTTGCGATCTTTCGTCTGATAGACCTTGATCTCAGCATTGCTGATAGGGTTACCACGCTCATCGATAATTGATAGCGAGCACTCTTTTGGAATCTGGAACAGATACTCGCCGTAGTAACCACGCCTTTTCCCCTTGGTGGCGTTCAATCCCTGAACATTGCTGGGAGAATACGGGTTAAACAATCTCTGAAGATTTGGGAGCGGCGAACAGTCACCACCACCCATAATTCCGGCGTTTCGATAGTTGTGCGCAACACCGTTAACTGCATTGTTTTCTGGTTCAACAATGGTCTGATAGTCATCTATCACGCCAATCTGGTGTGACAGTTCGTGCAGCCACGCATCATTCGGACTTCCGATGTAATTTAGATACTCGTGGATACCGCCACTGCCGCGCCCCCACGGATTATCGTATGCCGTAAGACCTCGGCCACCGTCCAGGCTTAGATCAGTCTCACCAACCCTAAAAGGTCCTGCGCCAAGCGCAACTACATCACCGTCTTCCACATACTCGATCTTACCTGCCATTACGCGTTGGGTGATTCCGTTGGGCGCAAAGCCGTATTTGGAGAACTCGAATAGTCGATTCATATAATAAAGCTGACCCTGCAACCAGTCTTCGCACGAGTATGAACCGTACATATTGCGCTTTGTCTCCATTCGAGTGAGCGCACCACGTTCCACCATAAACCTGTACATCAGCGCATTGGTTCTGATAGTGAGATCGTTGTTGTAGTCGCAGTAATCCTCGCCATTGGGGATGATCTTGAATGTGAGATCGTGATCGGCGGGATCCCAATTCCACTTCCAATCGAAGGAAGCCTTTTCCCTGGGCCTAAGCGTCTGCAGATCCCCACCAGAGACCTCCTTGCCGTCCATTATCCACACGTATTTGCCACCCAAGCTACGTTTCCCTTTGTTCTGCACGTAGGCCGTGAAGGTTACTTCCTCGCCATCGTCAGGCTGATGCTTGCTCTCGGCATTTCTGCAAAATGAGTACGGCACACCACGAGTCCAGCCGGCAGGCGGAGTGCGCTCGCCAACATCATACCGCTCGTATTTCGGGTTTCTTTCGATATTCAGCACATCCAGATCGCCAGCGTTTTCGTTTGGTGGTGTATATGGGATGGGGTTCGGCCCAAACTTGACGTCATCAAACAGAACTGAATGCGCAGCGCCCTCGGGCAAGTTGCCGCCATCCAGATGAATTTCGAAGTAGTCTATATGCTCAATTGAAGGATTGAGAAAATAGACATAATCCCAACCGGCAGCCTCTTTGATCGGAATGCGCACAGTCTGCCATTTGCCGGGAACTTCAGTAATGACCTGTGCACCACCTCGCGCAGGGCGTATCCTTATGCAGCTTCCATCACGATTCCAAAGGTAAAGTGTAGGACTAGTCCAACCCGGTTTATAACCGGCTTGGGGCTTGATTTGAAATTCCAGATATTCTGTATCAGAAAGATCCCAATCTGCATTTCTGAAGTTGGGAAATGTGAGATAGTGACCACTGTAGGTCGAATGGTTTAGAGCCAAGGAGTATTTTCCAACAGCACAGTCCTGTGTAACAGATTCCATGGTTGCGAGATAGATATAATCCATCGCTCCAGCCGACCACAATTCGGGAGTCTCAGTATAATCGTTGTCAGCCATTGCTACCACTGCTGACACAAAGAATGCCAAGACCAGAAACGAAATTGTCAGTCTCATTGATTTGTTCAAGTGTGTCTCCCTTCAAAGCAACATCCTCTTTTCATTGCGCGGAGTGCGCCAAGCGGTGTTGAGTCTATTCTACTACTCAGACCAGTTGCTAGCAAGCGAAGCGATGGAGAAATCTGAGCATTACACCTTAGGTTTCACTTTTGTGTCTTTTGGATTTGATGGACTCGTGAGGCATTTCCGCGGAACGTTTCAGCACCTGTTTTATAATTATCCACCAGTTATACTCCTCCACCTGCGACAGATCGAATATCTTGACCCCACCGGTGCGGCTGACAGCCATCTCCAGCGCCTTCTTGAAATTCTCAGGTTTGTTCTGATACTCCTTCACATAGATGCCAGCGTAAACGTGACAGGCATCGTTTACAGCCGAAAGTGCAGTAGCAGCACCGCCCTCCACCGTCCACCAGGGAGTAACTCCACTTTTGGCCATCACAATACTGCCGTAGCAATTAGGCACCAAAAAATCGAGTGATTCCGCGAACCCTGCCTGTCGATACTTCTGCGTATACCACCAACGTGCCTTATTCATAGTGTAGCTGCGGCTTGCCCAGTTCGCTCCCTCCGGCACGTATTCGGGATACCAAGCACCTACTACAGCACCGAAAGCTGCTACTGGCCTGGTTTTTGTGACTGTATCGCTTGCATTGCGGACGAAATCGCCGATAACCTGAGCCCGCCATTCCACCCATTTCGTAATATACGGCCCTGGGACTATACTCCAACCCGCCGGCGCAGGAAGATTGGGATCTGCAGAAAGAGTCCCCTTCCCCCCTTTGAGCACATAGACATCCTCTGGCCATCTGCCGACTCTGTCTCCTATATACTCTTCAAAAGCCTTGCGAGACTCTTCGCTGAAGTCCGAACGGATGCCATCGTACCGGCAGCGGTCTATCACAATGCCATCTACCTGGTATTTGCGTGCGACCTCTTCGATTATCGAAAGCTCATATTGCTGGACAGACGAAATTACAGGATTTACAAAGACGAAAACACCCGAGCGGGACTCTTCAGAACGAATGAGTGCCGGTTTGCCGTCAGAGGCTATATCGTAGATCACAGTTTGCCATTCAGGGAACTTAGTGTAGGCGGGCCCAGACTTATCCGAAAGACGACCCTCAGCAAACACCATCAGCATCGCATAGACTCGAAGCCCACGTTTGTGCCCCTCCTCAATGGTGGTCTGGAGCAAATCGTATTCTTTCGGGTAGTCGAACCTATCCACGAAGTTCCCCATCCGCGGTGCAATATCGCTGTTATAAAGCGCGAAGCCGCACGAAGACTTGACTCCTACAGCTACCCCGTTGATCCCGGAATCGACACACTTGTCGAGTATTTTGGCGACTTTCTCTCTGCTTGACAGCCTTTCGAGATTGGCGGTAGCATCGAACCATATGAGGTTTGCTTTTATACCGTTCTTTCGACTCTGTTCAAGGAGTGTCAGATCGGCTACCGCTGAAGAGGCGAAGACAGATATTGCGGCAAGTATCATAATTAGCACAATTGACTGGTTTCTCATCGTGTCCTTATGATACCACAAGCTTCTCAGAACGCATGTGGCACGCGAAGCTTTCATTATCTACATTCCATGGTATAATCCGAGTACGGAAAGGTTGTGCGTTCGAGGGGGGCGACTCAGATGCCTGCTGAAGATGCTGGAATGACCCGATTGGTGCGAAGAGAGATCAGCCGCCGATACGTTGATTCTACCTTTGTAGATATCAAAGTGATGCACGGCATATGCTATCTCCGGGGCTATATCAAGCAGCTTCGTGGACACGATGCAGATTTGCAGGAAGAGCACGATATCATCCTGAGAATACTGCGACAGAAGCCGGGAATCCGGGACGTTATTTCTGAGCTCGATTTAGGTGGCCCGGGACTCCGCGACTGGGTCAAATCGACAAACAAAGCGAAGCGTTGGTAGCCGCTCATTTGATTCCTGGGGTTATATCCACAGTCTTTTCACGACTGTATACCACAAACCCTGGAGCGGATGCGCGCGGCTTCCGCACGTGCTTCTTGAGCGTGTAATCCACTGCAACCAGCCTGGAATGCTTTGCATCACTATTTTTGGCAGCGATTTCGGCCGCTTGTCTCACGGTAGCGAGAGGTACAGCATCCGGTTTGTTGGCCGTTCTGACTACCACGTGTGCCCCTGTCACTGAGCGAGCGTGAAACCACATATCATTCGAACGCGCTACCTTGGTAGTAAGATAATCATTGGATGTACTGTTTTCACCGTACAGAATCTCGTACCCATCTTCTGAAATCACGCGGCGAATTCTGGCTCCTGCAAACTCAGGTTCCTCTTTCCGCCTCTGTTCTGCCGGCTTTCTTTCTGCTCTCAGCAACCCACGTTCGGTTAGAGTCATTCGCAGAGCTTTGAAGTCTTCTGAAGCTACCGCTCTGGACAGATCATTTTGAGCGTTTTGGAGAAGAACAATCTCCTTTTCGGTCTCTCTTTGCCGCTCTTCCGCTGCGGCTGCGCCATCGAGTGCCTTCCGATAGCGCTTGAAGTAACGTTCAGCGTTCTCTTTTGCGGATTGCTTTTCATCCAATGGGATCTCGATTTCACCCATATTCGGATCGTAATAGTCAACTAACCTCGCAACACTCTGGCCTTTGGAGACACTGTTTCCAGCTGCCATCAAGAGTTCGCCATACTGTTTGTATCTTTCCGACTTATCGCGTTCGGCAATAGCTTTTTCAGTATCTCGCAGTATCTGCTTCCGCCACGCGATAGCGCGTTTGATACCATTCTCAAGTGCAGTGTACTCTGTATCAAAATCGCTGCAGCGAATGAGGTCACGAAACAGGGTATCGAGCACTTCATTCATCGATTGGCGCTCGTGCTGATTTGCAATTGGATACTGACCGACGGGTATCGGATAGGCATATGCCGACTTACCTCGATCATCTACGATTAGCACTGGCGCGTAATCCTGCTCTGCAACAATCGCACGTAGCACACCTAACGCAGACTCCACCGCAGAAAGGCTGGAAGATCCTGCTCTTTGCACCAATTCCTGAGCTAAGAATGGGCCGATGCCGTTAAAAGCAGCTACAAGCCAGCGGGTGACATCCTCGACCGATGCATCCTCCGATAGCCCTTCCCGCCAAAGGCTGGCAATGATCTGCTGACTACTTTCCAAAGGATTCGCCTTCGCACCTCCGGGGGGAGAAAGATAGTCGCGACCGGGAAGAATCTGTCGGTAACGACTCACAGCAGCTGTAATGTTCTTAGCAGCACCTAGAATACGCCCAGAATCACTCGTTAGGATCAGATTGCTGTGCTTACCCATCAACTCCAGAATCAGTGCGTTTCTGTTACCATCGGGAGCCTCGGTCTTGATGATGGCAACTCGATCGAACCCAACCTGCTCAATGCTAGTGATTCTACTACCCTTCAAATACTTCCTAAGAAGCATACAGAAGCCGTGTGGCGTCTGTGGCACAGGCAAATTGGATGCTGTAGTATGAAGTCGTGCAAACCTGGCGTGAACTGAAGCAAAGAGCAGATTCGTGCGCCCTCTACTTCGAACTTCGAAGGTAAAATCAGTATCGTTGTGCTGGCGGATCCCTTGAATTGGCCCACCAGCTATCGTACGCTTAAGCTCAGATATGACTGCAGCAAGTACTAATCCGTCGTAGGTCATCATAATCACGACATTGTATCATACGCTAAGCCAAGAGCTGTAGGCCAGTGTAGCGCAGGAAATCGGTCTTCAGTAGTGATACATACAGAAACGGCTCGAGACGAAAGCCTCGAGCCGAACTTTCAGATCTAATACTCATCTATGGGTCGACATCCCAATACTTGTATTTGCAGCGCTCTTCTTGGAGAGCCGACCACGGAGCCCATTTCGCGTGTCCATCCAAATACACCAAGGTACTGCCGTTGTAGTGAACCTTACCGCCGAAATCCTGACCCGAATCGTACTGTCTGGGCACAAAAATCCCGTCATTGATGCCCTGTATGCCGGCGCCGCCTGGATCACCGCGAGTCTCTTGGATGAAGATCATAACCTTCGATAGCTTCTTATACTGCATCGACTCCACTTTCACAACTCTACGTGAACCGTCTCCCCGATATCCACTGCAGACGTCCTGATTAATGGAATATGAGATCGGGAAGAGTGCCGGGTTTGTTACATACCTTCCTTTGACATTCTTGTCAGTTGGGCACATAAATATCCCAGAAGTCTTTGCGTAGGGATATAGCTGAGCGCGGCGGATGTCTGCCCGAGTCACCCCTGGGCCGTCACACCCGCACCAGTTGCTTGTCGCTGGAGTCCAGTAGTCCCAGCCGGCAAATGGCGTACCACCATTATTGTCGTCGCAGTAACGCTGGAACGCAAGGTGAAGCTGCTTCAAGTTCGAAATGCACTGGCTGACTCTGGCCTGTTCTTTCGCGTTAATGAACACGGGAAAAAGGATAGCTGCCAGAATCGCAATTATCGCGATCACTACGAGCAGCTCAATCAGTGTAAAACCTCGTCTCGTCATATCTAGCCTCCTTAAACGGCTAACCAATAACGTGAAGCGTGTTTGATTGTGAGCCCCGCAGATCACTATCGACTTCGCGCACTATGAGCTTTATAACACGTGCAGGTGCTATAGTCAATAACGCAAATGGGCTACTCTATCACTACCAGACGGTTACTGAACACACTGTTTTAGGATGCAATCTGTTGAGCATTGACTCTGGCTTGTCGTATAATGATCGGGAAATGGACTATATGAACCGTAGAACATCAGTAACCACACCGCCGATAGGTGCCGAGTCGTGCGACGAAATGGGCTCCACAGAGAGACCCGCAGTGAAAGTGAGTAATTCCAACGAGGCGGGAGTCAACCCACCCGAGCGAGCGACGATTGCTGAGCTCCTATTGCCTTATAGAATGGCTACGGTCGTCAAAACGCCGCTTCTTGTTGCAATCGGTCTGTACCTGGCGAGGGGCTCATTCGTGATTGAGACAGTCGGGACTACGATGCTTCTCACATCGTGCCTATGGATGTTTCTCTATGTTCTGAACGAAGCTTACGACATTCGATATGAATCGAACAAGATAGTCGACAGGCGAATTACAGTAGCGCTCTACATATTGGTAGCAGTAACCTGCGCTTGGGGCGCAGTTGTATCTTATAAGCTCTTTGCACTACTCTTCGCCATGGCTGTCGGGCAGATAGCCTACTGTGCGCCGCCTCTTCGACTAAAGCGCTGTTGGTGGGCCGCACCTCTTCTAAGTGGCGCAGTCAATCCCGTCCTTAGGCTTTGGTGTGGGGTGATTTGGGGGACCGCACTTGTATCCCCTGTTGCACTCGCTGCACTGATAAGTCTGCATCTCGGTTCATCACTCCGAACCAGAACGCTAAGACACAAGCGGGATCAGAGCCTAGGATATGGCACCGTAACTGATGGTGCCACGCCCGCAAGCAAAGTGCTTGTAGCATTTGGATTTTTGTTATCGTTCTATATGTGCTACGCGGGAATTATCCCCCAGTTGTTCGCAATTCCGATAGCACTAGGAGCCGTATTCGCATACCGCGCCTGGTCGAGAAAGGTTACAGATATCGCCCATTTGCGCTGGGGATGGATATGGTTTGCATTTATTGCAGCAGTGATTATTGCAGTGCTGATAATGAAGAGCTAGGCGCTATGCTGATTGCTATATATGATTTCTGATCCACTCTACAGCGCTAGCGGCTGAATTATCCAATGGCACTTCAAAACGATTTCCTTCCACGTCCGTAATGAAATAGAAGCCTGAAGAGTTTTCTGAAAGCGCCTCGTGGATCCCCTTGGTAATTATTGTTTTGATCCCACGATCGGTATCCAGAGTCCAAATCATCCCACCATACCTCTCTTTGGCGCTAACGATTCGTCGGACACGGGGAACGAAATATCGACGGTTAAGCAGTTCACGAATGATCCGGCAGGTCTCTTTCTCGAATCCTTTGAGGCTGCGGATCATTCCGATTTCTTCTCGTTCAGAACGAAGCGAAATATACTCTTCCGGGCGCGACAAGGGAAACGTTCGATACGCCATAAGAGAGACGTACGTTCGATCACCGGGCAGAGTAAGACGAAATGCACCGTTCTGTTCAAACACGTGAATGTCTTCTGGGTTAAAATAGCGCACATTGGCAGCCTCATCGGCGGCTTTCCGCCGCGCCGCCGCCAGTGCTGCAGAATCTTGTCTTATGCCCATATTTTTCATCCGTCTACCGCCTTAATCCGTGAGAGTTCCTGCTGCATCTTCACCAGCTTATGGTAGGTACCTTTCTTCTTCAGCAATTCATCGTGAGTGCCAATCTCCGCCACTTTACCGTGCTCAAGCACAAGCAGCCTGTCCGCATTACGTAGTGTTGAGAGTCTGTGTGCAATAGCAAACGTCGTCCGGTTTTTGACGAGCCGGGACAGTGCTTCCTGTATCTGCTTCTCTGTCTCGGTATCTATAGCGCTAGTAGCT
The DNA here is from genome assembly GCA_964497515.1 of uncultured bacterium. Classification (GTDB taxonomy): domain Bacteria; phylum Armatimonadota; class UBA5829; order UBA5829; family DTLH01; genus CAZCCV01. Next base: position 68,221 of record CAZCCV010000007.1, read on the forward strand.
TCATCCAGAATCAGAATCTTTGGGTCGTGAAGGATAGCACGTGCAATGGCAATCCGCTGCTTTTCACCACCAGAGAGTCCCTGCCCTCTTTCGCCCACCTGTGTTTCGTAGCCGTCGGCAAAATTAACAATAAAATCGTGTGCATTGGCAGCCTTCGCCGTACGTATAATCTCTTCAATGTCAGCATCCGGCTTAGAATAGGCAATATTCTCGGCTATCGTCCCTGCAAACAGGTACGGTTCCTGCGGCACAACTCCGATCTGACTTCTAAGATCAGTAAGGTTGATGCCTCTTATGTCCACACCATCAATGAGCAGTTGACCATCCTGCGCCGTATAGAATCGACAAATGAGATTGATTGTTGTCGATTTCCCTGCACCCGAGTGGCCAACTAGGCCTATCATCTCGCCCGGCTGAACATCCAGATTCACGTTGTGAATGACTGGCGTATGTACCTGATAACCAAAAGTGACATCCCTGAACTCTACGTGCCCACGAATATCAGGCATAGATATCGATTGTTCCTGGTCTGGCTGTTCTACAGGTGTATCCATAACCTCAAACACTCGTTCTGCAGCAGCGAATACCCTGCCTAACCAGTCAGTGAGCCTGATGACTATCGTAAGCGGCTGCCCCAACATTCCCACGTAGTAGATCATCGAAAGCAGCATACCGGTGGTAACTCCCGGCACGCCACCGAGCAGCTGACGCCCACCAAACCACCACACAAGGTATGTGCTGAAGTTCATTACAAAAATGAACATCGGAACCAATGCCTGCCAGACAGCTTCAGCTTCAGCGCCCGCTTCCATTAGATCCTTACTACCTTTGGTGAGTCGGTCTGCTTCGCGTGCTTCCTGGGCAAATGCTTTTACGGTGCGCACTCCAGATAAGGAGTCGTTCAGTATTGCGCCGAAACGACTTCGCCTGTGCCAGTAGCGACGATACACCCTCCTTAAACCGCGCATTGTTCGAAGCGATATCAACGCAGAGAGTGGTGCCGGAATAAGAGCAATCAACCCAAGTTTCCAGTTGATTGTGAGCATCATAATGAGAATGGCTACAAGTGTGGCCGATTGGCTGATAAAAAACCAGATATCATCGGTAAGGAACCGCTGAAGCTCCGCTGTGTCCTGGCTCACACGGCTCATAACTGCACCAGTCTGACGTTTGTCGAAGTAAGAGACAGACAGCTTTTCCAGTCGGTGGCAGACAGATGAGCGAATCGTATGGCTTATCCTCGCCCCCATCCAGGCTCCCACAGTTCCGTTTATCCGCTGAGCTATCGCAGACAACAAGCCAGCCCCAACGAGGCCGAGAACAATGGGAGTAAGAAGCGCCTGATTCCTTGGTTCGAGCACTTCATCAATAAGCAGACCGACGAGCCTACCCGGCACCATTCTGAGCAGGGCATCAAAGAGCAGCAGAAAGACAACCAGCAAACCTGTCTTCCAATGGGGTTTTGCATACTGAAGCAGGCGCACGATGACTCTGTGCCGTTTGACACAGTTCGCACAAACCGTAGAATCCTGCTCCAGCGGAAAGTTGCACTTTGGACAGCGTCTCGGAAGAGCATCGGGATCAGGCTTAGGAATCTCCTTCTTAGTCAAAGCATCTACTTGCTTTGCGACTGCCGCAAACTTGCGTGTGTGTGCGTTAGAGAACCGAGCGAGCACCACGTGCTTTCCATCGGCAATGGCGCGCAGAAACCCGCTGCCGACTTGCCCGTCGCAAGCGACCTCTTTAAGTGAGGACAAGGGGTAATCGTGAAGGGTCTCAAGCCCGCTGCTGTTGCTGGCAAGCACTATCAACCTGTCATCCGTAACAAGCACCCAGGATTCTCCGAGCATTCCATCACCGTTCAAGTCTGATAGAGCAGCTATTCGCAACTCTTGACCATCTGGCAAGTGACGATTAAGATCAGATAACAGTGATTCCGGGATAGGCTCTTTGACAAGCATCATTTCTCCATTGCGTGCACCTTGGGACTGCATACCATTCAATTATACACTTCTATCTGCCCATATGTCAGGCTCATACAATGCGCCAATGCAAAGTGTCTGTGGTCTTTTTGCCTATACTCCATCTGGGCTTTCACAGAATCGAACCCAACCCGATGATTCGCGATAAATTCGGAGGATTAATCATAAATACTTGAAGGAAAGATGCGCGAGTGTATTGAGTGTGCCGAGGACGTAGTGTCAGGAGACACTGACAATGCACTTGCTTACTCGATTCTCGGTGCTGCATACGCCAAAGCAGGTGAGAAGGGTATGTCTATATATCTGCATTCAAACGGTCACTGGCGTTAGGGACAAATGCAAAAGCTCATTTCAACCTGGGAGTGGCCTACGAGAAATGTGATCGCTACAACGATGCCTTAGTACAATATCATCAGGCGCTAGCTCTCGATCCTCAGCATAAGAACGCTGCAGAAGCTGCCCACTGATGCAAAGAGCTAGTTGAAGCTACAAACGTATCTAGTGCTAATGCCACAGGGGACGCGGTTTCAACTCACACAACCTTGTTAGGAGAAGAGACCAGTCTACCAGAACCAGAAGGGTATACCCCACAACTTCACAAGCGGGGAGGAAATCGATAGGCTGAAGACTGGTGCAGTAATCGGCGCAGTCAGTGCGATAATGCGTGCGCTATTTGAATCCGTTCCTTTTTCCTTCGCAATCGACTATATGATTGTGAACACTTTCTCGATGGCGATTCTAGGTTGGGGAATAGGATGGATAGTGACGCGGAACATAGAATTGTAACCCAGCCCAATGGGTCTTTTGCGCAAAGATTGCACATACGAGAGACAAGGTGAACTGCTTCACCACTCACTTAACTGTGAATTTTTCACTTCAGTTTTCAGCAGTATTGTCTGTTGCAGTGTTCTTGAAACCTATTCAGCAAGACAATAGCCAGTTGTCGACGGTGACGTCGCGGATGTCAGCGAAGTTGTCACGTGAAGTTAGTAGCACAGCTTGTCGTTTTCGAACAACTGCAGCAATCTGCGCTTCTGATTCGTTGACAGGGCGAGCGAGTGCGCGCTGCTGCGCCAATACCTCTCCGGCAATTTCGGCTGCACCGCGGTCAAACTCCCACACGAGTAGGTCGGCGACCAAACCAGTCAGCACAGCCATATTGGTCTCCATTTGGGCACTGGAGCGGAGCATAAAGTACAGTTCACTTAGAATTGTTGAGGTTATGCCGAATCTAGCTTCGTCAGCCTTCATTCTGTGGAGGCGACCTAGCAGAATCTCATTCCCTTCCATAAGTGCCGCTACGTGGTCAACATCCAGGATGTAGTCTCTCATTGCACACCAGCCTTTCTGGCGTCGAGCACCATCGAAAGCAGTATTTCTCTCTCGCCTTCGTTGAAGCTGAATTTCCCTGCGTGTTCGAGCAGTGCTTTGGCTGATCCTCGGCGACCGTTATTGTCCGTCGGCTGATCTTTTAGCTGGCCTACGAACTCAGCCACTTTGTTGAGGTCAGCCTCTCTTAGTTCTCGAATCTGTCCACAGACTTGATCAACAGCGCCGGGCACAATGTTGATATGACGCATTCCACCATAGAACGGTAGTGACATATGTATACCTCCTTCTGATGCGTGCAGTCATACTATTATACCACTTCAGGCAGCACATTAAGCCGGTTTGCGGAGCACTGTGAGGCGATTTGTATTTGTGCCTTTCTCCATATTGTCGACTTTGAAGCAGTTAGCGAGCTTTGTGAAACGTTGGGAGTTAATCAACACTTCAACCACCCGAAAACCTGCCGCACGTCCCAACTCTACAACAATCTCTTCCAGGTTGATCCTTTGTCCCCTATTCACCACTTCACCGACCTCAATTACGGCTGTGCCATCCGAGCGCAGGACTCTTAACATTTCACGAATGGCATCACCCATGAAGAGCGACCACTCGTCAAGGTCGTAGGTCTGCACGATAGCTTTCCGAACTGGTTCCGGGTCTATACCCAAAAACCAGAATTCCAGCCAGTTGTCCTGTATATAGTCGGCCTTATCGAGAAACGGTGGAGATGTCACGATGAGTGATACAGAGCCGTCTGCTACACTCGTCAAGTTTCTTGCATCGTGACAGGTAAACAGATTGCCCTCTGCAACAGAGGTTAACGCTGACAGGTCATCTGGTGTGAAATCCCGCAGCACACGACGAGCTTTCTTCAAGATGCGAGGGACAATTGGTCGGTACTCTGGCGTCCGATTCCGCTCTTTGTTGATCTTCTCCTGTCTTGCCGATGGTACGGAGATTTGAGGAAACGAATAGACAGAAAAAAACCCTGGTGAGTGCCCATGCAGACGAGAAAGGGCGATCATCTCAATGAACCTGTCTGCGCCTCCAGTGTTTGTCTTGAGGTATTCCTTGAGCGCCAGAATCTCGCGATACGTGTCTACATGATAGAAAGGAGCGAAGTCCTTATAGCCTGAATTGTCGGTTTCTGCACGTAAATCTATTCTGTTAAGTGCCTCTGCCACCTCGGTGATGTCGACCGGGTTGCACTTGGGGTATGCGATTCGTTCAGAGAGTGGGTTCACGTCATTTGAGATTCCGCGATAGCCAAGCATATTCGCCTGCAGTATCGTCGTTCCTCTGCCGCCGAATGGATCGAGCACTGCATCTTGCGATTTGTTGCTGCAGTAACGGTTGATGAAATAGTCCGGCAACTCCGGCTTAAACGACGCTCTATAGGATACGGCATAGTGTATGGAATGCATCTGCCGCTGCATTGCAGTCCAGAATTCGCCCGTTATCCTGTTGTAGCCGTCAACATCCTCAACCACATATGGTTTGTCGTTTAGAAGCGGCAAGACACTCACGGAACGTTCTCCTTCGTCAGTTCGTGCTGTAAAAAGAGCGCCAATCCCATCCCCGGAGAATGCACAGGAAGCCAAATAGTCGCATTTGGATAACTCGTTTCTACTGATGAGGACACTTGCCGAACGATATCTGGTGACTGAAACACACCGCCGTGAAAGACTACAGGAAAGGCCTCTTCGGTATCGAAGAGAACTGAAGCCACCGTTTTTATCGCGTGCGACAGCTCTTCCGCGGCGTGAGCGACAATTGCCGCTGCCAGATCGTCTCCTGCCTCCGCCGCGTGTGTGACCATCTCTGCAAAACTTGCAATCGTACTGCGATCAGAAGTCTCTGCTACTCGGAGGTATTCTTCTCGCTCAGAGCCAAGATCAAAGTGGTTTAACGCGAGATGAAGAAGCTTTGTGTCAGGTGCTCTACCATCAATAGACCGTACTGCAGCACGGAGCCCGTTTAATGCAATATCATATGCGCTGCCTTCGTCGCCGAGAACAGCGCCCCACCCGCCTACTAACATCGGCGAGCCATCACGTGGAAAGCCGTATGTACTGCTGCCGGTTCCCGCTATCTGTGCTACACCGTAGCGCTCAAAGACTCCTGCTGAGCCAAGAGCTGCTTCTCCTTCACTGTAGCGACGAATCTCGCCCCGCAGCCGTCCATACACCAAATCGGCTATTTCTGGCAGCTCGGCGACTCGGTGAGTGCAACCCACCACGTTCACCTGAACCGGTTCGTCACTGCATGCCAGCGCAGAGTCGATCGCCGTAGTGAATGATTCAATAACTACTGACTTTTCCGTATAGCGTATGTTTGAAGGTCCGCCGAGGCCTTTTGCGACGCAACGTCCGGTGTGGTCGACTATAACGCACTCGGTTTTGGTGCCTCCGCCGTCAATTGCAGCTACATAGCTTGTGTGACTCATAACACCGCTCCTCAATAGTTGGTATTGTACCAGTAAGGAACAGGTATGACCAGTCCTGCGTCTACTAAACTGGCCATTTGTGGCATACAGAATCTGTTACACAATGAGCCACAACAAAGCGGCATAACCTATAGTAGTGGGTATACCGATGCTATGTCTGAATTGCTGACACTGCATTTGGTAGTCTTCTGGAGGACTTACGTGAGAAATTGTCTGGTCTTAGTCTTGATGCTATTGACATCTATCGCCAGCTTCGCTGATGAGCCTGTGCCACCGGCAGACGATGCGTTTCCGCCGATATTTAGCAGATTGATCTCCGAGAGTGAATCGACAACCAGCATTCAGAAAGGGCTAGTTCAGCTCGTGGAGGAGATAAATACTGCAGGCGAAGGTGTTCCTGTCGTTGTCTTCAACCGGCTTGCGTGGAATAGAACCGATGCTGTTGAAGTGGAGTCTCCATTCGATATTGAAGAAACTGTCGCTGTCACAGTCACAGACGGCAAAACGACATACCCAGCCCAGATAGCGGGAGACAGAGTGCTTTTTGTAGCCAAGAATGTGCCTGCAATGGGATACAAGGTCTTCTGGTTGCAGGCAGTTGAAGACGATCATGATATTAGTATGCAGGTCGACGATTATGCAGTACAGAACGAGTTCTTCAAGCTCACCATCGATCACGACACCGGAGCTATATCCAGCATATACGACAAGCGAGCAAAGCGAGAGATGCTCGACTTCGGACAACAAGCTGGCCGGTTAGAATTATCGACAGCTACATCAACAACCGGCACTATGGTCATTGACACAGCCGACCAATGCGAACTCCTTGAAGCTGGACCAGTTCGCGCATTAATTCGGTCGGAGCTGGCGTTCGATGAGTCTTCTTTCGTTCAGGATGTTATCTTACATCAGGGGATGCCTAGAATAGATGCGAAGTTCACAGCATTTTGGCACCCACAGAATGCTGAAGGCTGTGAGACCGCACCATCGCTCGCAGTGCAGTTTCCCGCAAGTTTTTCAGGCGCAAAACTGTCTGCCGATACTATAAATGGAGAGAACGCAAAGACTGCAACGGAGCAAGAACGATGGGTCGATGTTTCGAACTCGGAATACGGGATATCCCTATTGACCGGCACTGCTCTGGGTTACAGTTTCAGTGAAGGCATCCTTGCGCTCTCACTCATACGGGGCTTAACCGAACCGGATGCAACCCTAGGTGACTCGATGTATGAAGTGAGCTATTCGATCCTCCCCCATAGTGGCAGTTGGAAGCTCGCCTCAACTCCACGGCAAGCCTACGAAATCGATAGTCCATTGATACCGCTAGTCTGCAGACTAAACGAAGGCAAGCTGCCACCTGACAAGTCGTACCTATCGGTTGAACCTGCAAACTTAGTCGTGTCTTCAATAAAGAAATCAGAAGACGGACAGGGCATCTTGCTCACACTCTGCGAAACCGATGGTGTACCTACCGAAGCGATCATTCATACCGAATCCGCTATAGGCATTCTGTGCGAATGCAGCGCTACCGGGCTAAAGAGTGAATCAAAGAATCACGAGCAGAATCAGATTAGAGTCTCACTCGGTGAATATGAAAAGAAACTTTTAAGCTGTCGTCTGGTGAAGACTCTGTCAGCCACGATTCAGGCAGCTACTTCTGAAAAGTAAAAGCCGGTGCTTGTAGTAGCTCCACAAGCACCGGCTGACAGACACTTTGCCAAAAGAGAATTTAGATGATCCCGAGTTCTTTTCCGACTCTGTTGAAAGTCTCGAGAGCTCTGTCGAGTTCGGCTTTCGTATGCGTTGCAGTTACGATAGTGCGAACGCGGGATTTTGATTCCGGAACTGTCGGATAGGCGATTCCCATTGCAAAGACACCTTCTTGGAATAACCTGTCCGAAAGCTGCATTGCGAGAGACCCCGTCCCGACAATAACGGGCGTAATGGGAGTCTCGCTGTGCCCCGTATCGAAGCCCATGCTGTTCAATCCGTCTTTGAAATACTTTGCATTATCCCAAAGTCTCTGAACCAGTTCTGGTTCGTCCAAAAGCACATCGACGGCAGCAATGCACGATGCGGCAACTGAAGGCGGATGAGAGGTGCTGAAAAGCAGCGGTCTCGCGCGATGCTCCAGAAGCTTTCTGAGTCTTGCACTACCCGCAATATAACCACCCATCGAACCCATTGCCTTCGACAGCGTTCCCACTTGAATATCTACGCGGCCATCAAGCCCAAAATGATTGATACTCCCACGACCATTCTTTCCTAGAACACCACTTGAGTGGGCATCATCAACCATAACGATGGCATCGAACTCTTCTGCCAGCTCAACGATCTTTGGAAGAGGGGCAATGTCGCCATCCATGCTGAAGACGCCATCCGTCACGATCAGCTTCTTTTTGAACTCTCTAGAGTCTTCCAAGACCTTTCGCAGGCTCTCGGTGTCTGAGTGGGGATATATTTTACGGCTGGCTTTTGTGAGTCTGATTCCGTCAATGATGCTCGCGTGGTTCAACTCGTCACTGATTACCAGATCCCCTTCTTCGAGAATGGAGCCAAGAACAGCCTGATTTGCTGCAAAGCCGGACTGAACCACAAGTGTTGCCTCAACGTGCTTGAATTCAGCAAGCTTGCTCTCCAACTCCTCGTGGATCGTCATCGTTCCAGCGATCGTTCTTACAGCACCAGAACCAACACCAAGCTCCTGCGCTGCTTTGACTGCGGCATCAATGATCCTCGGATGGGTATTCAATCCAAGGTAGTTGTTCGACGAGAGGTTAATTACCTCGTGTCCGTCGTAATTCGCCACAGCACCCTGCCGACCTTCGAGTACACGAAAATCGCGGTACAGGCCTTTTTCTTTAAGGGCATTAAGGATATCGTCTACGAAATCCATAGCTCTTTCAGTCATTCTCTATCCCCCTACTCCGGATACAGCAGAACTTTGCCGCAGAGGCCGGAAGCCATCGTCTCCATAGCCTTGTCAACATCCTCGAACTTCATCTGGTGAGTAATAAGCGGCGTCAGGTCAACGTGTTTTGCCAGAATCATTCTTGTCATCTGATACCAAGTCTCGAACAGCAAGCGGCCGTGGATACCTTTCACATCCACGCTCTTCATAACGATATCGTTCGCGAGATCCAGGCTAACTGCAGACTTGGGCAAACCAAGGAGAGAGACGCGACCACCGGCGCGAACCATCTTAAGGGCGTTGTCTATGCCTTGCGGGTGTCCAGACATTTCGAGCACTACATCGAAACCGACGCCTTTGGTTATATCATAGCCCGCCTTGACCGGGTCTGTCTTGGAACTGTCTATTATGTGATCTGCTCCCATCCTGGCAGCCATTTCCAATCTGTAAGGGGCAACATCGTACCCGACAACTGTGGTCGAACCGCAGGCTCTAGCAACAGCCAATGACGCCATACCAATAGGTCCGCAGCCTACAACAGCCACAGTTAATCCAGCAACATCACCGGATAGGACTGTAAGAAATGCGTTTCCAATGGGGTCAAGAATTGCAGCGATTTCGGGTGGGATTCCAGGATCCAATTTCCAAATGTGGCGTTCTGGAATAGATACGTACTGTGCATAGGCACCATCTCTATCGATTCCACAGACTTCCAGGTTTGCACAAATGTGCCGCTGGTTGGTTCTGCACTGATAGCATTGTTCGCAGGAAATGTGACATTCTGCACTCACGAAATCGCCGACGGAGACGCTCGTGACTTCAGAGCCAACCTCAACCACATCTCCACAGAATTCGTGGCCCAAAATGACAGGGGGTTTAACTCTATTTGCAGACCACTCGTCCCAGGAATAGATGTGAACATCGGTACCGCAGATCCCTGCAATCCGCACCTTAACCAGCACATCCCTTGGGCCAATTACGGGCTCTTTAACTTGCATTACATCCAAACCCGGCCCCGGATTTGATTTGACAATGGCTTTCACTGTTAGTATGCCTCTCTTTCCGCCGCGTCATCGTTGAGGCTCGCGTGGCCCTTTGGCAGGGCAGACGAACGAATGAATGAACAGGTTTCCCACACTGTGTAGCTCAATTGGCTGGTGGGTAAACTCGAAAAGCACGCGTGTCTCGGACGACATCAAACCTATTAATAATAGCACATACCACGCGTAGCATGCTAGCGGAGGAAGAATGGATCTTACCAAAACATATCCACGAGCTGGAGACCTGATTCTCGGTGGCTACCCGTGGCTTGCAAGAATGATTGATAAGGCTCAAGCTTACAACCAGGGAACACTGGGCGACTACATATTTCCCTGCCCGACAGATAATGAACTACTCTCTGAACTGAATACTACAGGCACAGAGTTCGCAGAGCTTGTTGCACGCAGTGCCAATGACGCAGATGTTCTTGACGCACTCGGCCTTCCTGCAGATAACCCAGACACATCAGTAAGAGAATGGGCGCAAAACTTCATTAGCAACAGACATGATAGTCTGAAGCGTCAAGCGGAAGAAGAAGGGAGATACTATGAAGCATAGATGAACCCCTCGCAGCCTTCATCTTGAGCGATGTGATTAAACAGACAGCATAGCTTCCTAGGCGTCTGAATTGTCCTCAGCCCGCGATCTCGCTCGACGTTTCAAAGCTCTTACTGCTGCTGGTTTCACTCTCACCCACAACCAATACCAAACCGGTGAAAGCACGAGATCATACTCGCCAATGTACTCAACGTATCGAGCCGAGAACCCTTCTTTGAAGCGGTTCAGCCCCTGAAGACGGTCGTCTTCTACTGTTGCGTCGCGCCTTGGGGATACTCCTCTGAAATCGTACCACTTGCAACCAATCGATTTAGCCCATTTGATCATTTCCCACTGCATAAGATGGTTTGGCATAAGGTTGCGATGTTCGTTGCTTGAGGCACCGTACACGTACCAAGCTCTATTGCCGATTGCAAAGGCAAGTGCTCCACTCAGAACGCGTCCTTCGAAACTCGTAAGAAATAGCTTTGCCAAGCCATTCGGCACCATTTCTTCCCAGATAGTATCGAAATAACTGTAGCTGCGTACAAGGAATCGGTCTCGCTCGGCAGTTACTTTTAGCACATCATAGAACAGCTTGAGGTCTTCTTTAGAACACTCTGTTCGAACCGTCACTCCCTTTCGCTCTGCAAGCCGGATGTTGTAACGCCACTTCGGTTTGAATCTAGCGAATATTTCGTCGATGTCGCCATCTAAATCCAGCTGCATAATACACTTAGGTTGTGTACCACCAAAACCAGTTGGATCAAGTATAGGGCGAAAACCGGCTGCCTCAACATTCGCGGCCTCTGTGTCTTCTTCTATAGATACAGGTGGGTCTATTTTGATGAGAATTGCTCCCCTTTTGGAGGCAGCGCAAACCATTCCTTCGGTGAAGTGTTTCACGAGTTCGTTATTCTTGGTATCGAGAACTGGCCCTCGAGGCACATACGCGATTGATTTCCCGGTCTTTGGAATTTTTCGAAAGAGCATTAGCGCAGAGACAACAATCTCTCCAGAGTCCTTCTCTCCAACAAGCCGTACCGGAATCCATCCGCCACTCTCTCTCTTTACTTCTCCCCATTCCCAGGATTGTATAGCATCGCCGGTGGGAAACTGAGCGACAAAGCTGTTGAACCGGGATTTCTCTTGTATTTCTATCTCTCTGATTTTCACGGTCAGATTGTAACACCGCCCCTGCGCCTCGTCAACGAGGCGTTTGAATTGCAGAGGATTCGAGCGTAATGGTACTCACTGATGCGGCAAATGAAAGGATTTTCTGATGAGCAGATTTCCAGTTGTGGACCAACAAAGGTTGTCGGTTGGATTGC
>CAZCCV010000008.1:0-79150 GCA_964497515.1 uncultured bacterium
TTCTTGCCAAGAGATATGCAAAACCAATTTTACACACTTTAGAAGGGGTAACCCAGAGTGTGTGACGACCTTGCCATCTTCTTCGATATGATGTACTCTTTTTTGTAGCAAGCTGGCAGGTGGCGACAACAGGTCGTCACCTGTAGTTATATCTGGGAAGCTCTTGGCTTCCGTTAGGAGCGAACAAAGTGAAATCACAGAGGCTTACCGGTGTCCGTCAACAGATGGCGAAGCGAGGTATCGACGCATTTCTCATCTCGAACCTTGCAAACGTGAACTATTTGAGCGGGTTTACAGGCAGTGCCGGAGCCGCAATCATTACCCCTGATAGAGATATTCTCCTGGTAGATGGCCGGTACATTCTTCAGGCAGGGGAAGAAGCCAAAGGGTTTGAGCTGAGTGAGTATTCGCAGGCGATAGATCCTCTTCAGGCTGCTGGTGAAGTGCTTAACGCAATCAAGCCCAAAACTGCAGGTTTTGAGGGAGACTACATCAGCTTTAGCAGTTATACACTGCTTCGAGATACTGTCGAGAAGGGCATAGAGCTGAAATCGGTCGCGCGTACAGTCGAAGAACTGAAGATTACCAAAGATGTCGGTGAGATAGAACTGGTGAAGAGAGCGTGCAAAATGGTCGACGACTGTTTTGCTCATCTTGTGAGTTGGATAAAGCCAGGGATGACTGAGAGCGAAGTAGCTCACGAGATCAGTTCGTTTCTTTTCAAACAGGGGTCGCCGCGACTCGCGTTCGATAGCATTGTAGCTGCTGGTCCGAATGCTGCATTTCCGCATCACAAGACTGGCAATGACGTAATAAAGCCTGGGCAAATGGTAAAAATCGACTATGGAGCTACGGTAGGCCACTTGGGTTCAGACATTACCAGAGTCGTCTTCTTGGGCGAGCCAGACGACAAACAGCGAGAAGTCTACAACACCGTTCTCGATGCTCAGTTAAAAGCGATTGAAGCTATCAAACCTGGTAAACTCGGAAAAGAGATCGATGCTGTTGCGAGAGACTACATAGCCTCTAAGGGGTATGGAGAGTATTTCACTCACAATTTGGGACACAACATTCCAAAGACGGATGGCCCCGGGTTCACTACGACAAGTGAGACCGTCTTGGCTCCGGGTATGGTTATTACAGTCGAACCGGGCATCTACATTGAAGGTTGGGGTGGAGTACGTATCGAGGACGACATTGTTGTTACCGAAACAGGGTGCGACAACCTAATGACGGCAACCAAAGAGATAATCGTCATCAAATAGTCGGTTAAGAGCTGTGTCTGCTGGGTGAGGGCATCGTAACAAGCTCAACACGCACGGCTGTCCTGAAGTGAAGGGGGTAGTTATATGCGAGATATGCTGTCAGAGGCGTTGAAGAATCACGGCGCTGACTACGTGGAGATCCGTGTCCAAGAGTCTGATGGAACAGCCATCAGCTATCGCGGTGAAAACTTGGACACGCTCAGTCGGACATCGAGCTTTGGAGGCAACGTCCGAGCGGCAGTCAATGGTGGCTGGGGATTTGTCTCTTTCAACACACTCGATGGTTTAGCAGATAAGATTGCGCTTGCTGTGCGGCAGGCGGGGCTTATCGGTCCAGATAAAACACAACTCGCGCCGGTCGATTCTGTAATCGATGAAGTGCGCTCGTCTATTGCTAAAGACCCTCGCTCCGTATCGCTTGCGGAAAAGAAGCGGTTGGCAGAAGAGTATCGCGATCTCATTCTATCGCTCGGCGACGCCATTCAGACTTGTTCAATAGCCTACGCCGACACCACCAGCCGGGTTTACTATGTTAATAGCGAGGGCAGCTACATCGATTCAGAGAGTGTCTATATAAGAGGCGCGGCAGAGGCTGTGGCTCGAAGAGGAGACATCATCCAGCCGAACTCGTTTTCATTCTCCTCGACGCTGGACTATGGTGTAGCAGAAAATCGACACGACGAAATCCGCGCTATGACACAGGCTGCCATAGACGCATTATCTGCTCCACAGGTTGCCAGCGGAACATACACGGTAATTGCTGACCCTTCTCTTGCAGGAATATTCGCTCACGAAGCCTTCGGACATCTCTCTGAGGCCGACGATTATGCTGAGAACCCTCAGTTGCGAGAGCTGATGACACTCGGCAGAAAGTTTGGCGGAAAGCATCTCAACATTCTAGATGGCGCCGATGTGTCAGGCAGCGGTGGATCGATTAAGTATGACAGTGAAGGGGTGCGAAAGATCCCCACTTATCTCATACGCGAAGGAGAGCTTGTCGGAAGGCTGCATTCCAGAGAGAGCGCAGCAAAAATGGGCGAAAAGCCGACTGGTAACGCCCGCGCCATAGACTACTCCTTCCCTCCTATCGTCCGAATGACGAACACCTACATCGATAACGGCGAAGCTCGGTTTGAGGATATGTTAAGCGATGTTGAAGAAGGGCTCTATGTAATCGACAGTCGTGGTGGTCAAACCTCCGGAGAGATGTTCACATTCTCTGCCCGAGAAGCGTTTATGATTCGAAATGGTAAGTTGGCCGAACGTGTGCGAGGCGTCAACCTGACGGGTAACGTCTTTACGACGCTTGAGAACATCGATGCTATCGGCAATGATCTGACGTGGCCTCGAAGAGGTGGTGGTTGTGGCAAGGGTGCTCAGGCGCCGCTGCCGGTAGGGTTTGCCGGCCCACACATCAGAATCCGAAACTGCGTGGTGGGAGGGCAGTAGAATGATTGAGAAAATTCTGGATATGGCTCTGAAGGTCGCGCAGGAGGCCGAGGTGTTTGAAGTGGAATCGGAAGAGACTCCGGTTCTCTTCGAAAACAACAAGCTGAAGAGCACAATGACCCGCTCAACAAAGGGTTATGCACTCCGAATCATCAAAGATGGAAAAATCGGCTTCTCGTCGACTACCCGTCCGGATGGGGCAGAGCAGCTTGTGCGCAATGCCATCGAGACCGCCGAGTTTGGTCAGAAAGCTGTCTACCAGTTTGCTGAAAAGCCCACGGCGATTCCGGATGTTAAGACCTTTGACGATACAGTCTCCAAAATGACTGTCGAGCAGTTGGTTGATACTGGCAAGTCTGCGCTGGATGCCATCTTAGCTGCTGAACCGGATGCTCAGGTGGGGCTTAGTGTTGAGAGAGTGCGATCTCGCCAACGGTTGACGAACTCAAGAGGGCTCGATGTCGGATTTGAGAGCACTCATTTCGGAGCAGGCGGTGGTCTCGAGATGGTTCGAGGAACCGATATGCTTCAGGTGTGGGACTATCGTGATTCACGTAAGTCGTTTAACGTACTGGAGCTTACCGAACGCATAATCTATATGGCAAAGGTCGGGAAAGACGTTGTTCCTATCGACACCAGGTCTATGCCAGTCATCTTCACTCCCAAAGGCTTCGGAATGACATTTGATCTTCCGGTGCAGATTGCTTTCAATGGCAAAGAGGTGCTGCAGGGTGCGTCGTCAATGTCGAATAAACTGGGTGTGCAAGAGTTCGACCCGAGGCTTTCAGTCTACGATGATGGCACGCTTGACTACTTCGCCGGATCGCAGCCCGTCGATGACGAAGGCATTCCTACCAGTCGGACGCCGCTCGTTGAGAAGGGTGTTGTTACGGGATTCATCTACGACTTGCAGACCGGTGCACGTGCCGGCAAGCCGAGTACCGGAAACGGACACAGAGGGCTGTCGAGCCTGCCAAGTCCTAGTTACAGCTCGTTCGTGATTGAGCCAGGGGATGCATCTCTCGAAGATATGATAAAAGGGATCGAGTATGGCTTGCTGGTTGATCAGACACTCGGTGCGTGGACTGGTAACGTGCGAGGTGGCGACGTCTCTGGCAACGTTCACTTTGGGTTGAAGATCGAAAAGGGTGAGATTATAGGGCGCGTAAAGGATGTAATGGTCGCCGGGAATACTTTTGCGGCGATGAAACACCTTGGTAGTATAGAAAACAAGGCGCACCCTATTGGAGGCGTCAAGCTTCCGCACATTCTGTTCAACTCACTTTCGGTTGCTGCAAGAGTTTGAAGCACAGAATTACAATAGGTGAATAATCGTCAAATGCGGTGTTCGGCCAAATCGCCGAACACCGCAGAATGAACGCCCCGCAGACAGTAAGTTCCGACGCGTTCGGTTACTGTTGACCGGTGGCTGCTTTAGCTGTATCATGACAATCAGAATAGCGTAAGAAAGACTGAGGGTGCATTTCGCCCTCATAACGTTGCTTGTGCCGCCGATGATGGCTTTCATCAGGCGGCTTTCTGATTGTTTGGAGGTCATTCTTTGTCGCTCAGGATTATAGATCAGGAAGGAAACCAGATCATAATGCACACCGACGGGTTCATCTGCTCGACGGTGGGTGAGCTTGTATCAGGATCTGCATTCAAACATATAGTCCAGGACTACATATGCAGGCTGGTGAAGCGCGAATCTCCGCTCCTCGACGACATTGATGCCGACCTGACAACCGAATCCTGCGTTGACACTCTTGTATCGCTTCTAAGGGCTCTCACTATCCTTCCCTTGGCGCAGGCTGTGAAAATCGTCGATAGCTCCGAAATGTACCTGAACAACGCCGATGGATTGCATTGGCTGGTAGAAGGGCTGTACGACTTCTGGCGATCGTTCGACAGATATATGATCTGTCACTCAGAAGGCGAACCTGGCAGCTATGCAGAGCGGCCATATCGAATGTTCAACTCCACAGTAGAGCAGTTGACGGATTTGGTGAGGGCGACGTATCGCGACATCTGCGAGAACATCACCGGAGAGCATCCTAGGGTCTATCGCCAGGTAGCTGCAGGTTGCGAAGTGGGGCTGATAGCAGTCGCGCGAAAGTGGAAAGGTCCTAAATCGTATCAGAGTCTGCTGGATGGTATACCGATCATCAGACAGGTGCTCATAAACCCGCCGCTCATACTGAACCCACCGATGAACACGCGTACCGGACAGTTTGAGAGGGTTGCCGAAAACCCATTGGATGGGCTTGAACTCGATAAATCGGAATGGATGTGCTATCCGGCGCAGGTTGGGTCACTTGTCATATATGCTTACTTCCACCAGCGGTTTATAGGACTCGGCTGTTCACTTGCGAACCTCTTCGAGTTGGCCACAGATGAACAAGTATCTAACGGCCCCGATGCTGTGTTTTTGTATGGCGTTCCCACGGAGCATATGGCCAAGTACGGCGAGCTGCCGACTGTTTTCTATGACGATGCCGACGAGAACTTACTCGCAGCAGCTATTCCCGGTGAGGATCGGTTTGGGTACTTTGGCTATGTGAAGAAGATGGTATTGACGCTTCACAACATTGCTATGATGAAGCGCGGCCGGATGCCATTTCACGGCGCGATGACCAGAATCGAACTGCGAAACGGAGCTGCTGCAAATGTCTTGCTGATTGGCGATACGGCTGCCGGAAAGTCTGAGTCGCTCGAAGCGCTTCGAGTAGTCGGAAAAGATCACATAAGAGACCTCAGAATCATTGCCGACGATATGGGATCGTTGGAAGTCACCGCTGATGGTGCAATTCTTGGTTACGGCACCGAAATAGGTGCGTTTGTTCGGCTGGATGACTTGCAGGACGGTTACGCTTTCGGGCAGGTTGATAGAGCCATTATTATGAGCCCTCACAAAGTCAACGCGCGTGTAGTACTCCCAGTCACAACTCTAAACGAGATCCTTCGGGGCTACTCTGTCGATGTCATCCTTTATGCGAACAACTACGAGGAAGTAGACGAAAGTCACCCTATAATCGAGCGTTTCCAGTCTGCCGACCACGCTCTCAGCACATTCAGGGAAGCTGCTGTTATGGCCAAGGGCACAACAACATCCACGGGGTTGGTGCACACCTATTTTGCGAATACCTTCGGACCGGTGCAGTATCGGGATCTGCACGAAGAGATAGCGCAGAAGACTTTGGAAACCGCTCACAAAAACGGTGTCATGATGGGGCAGATGCGAACACGCCTCGGAATCGAGGGGTTCGAGACAGTAGGGCCTGAAGAAGCTGCGCGTGCACTCTTTGACCTGGTGACAGGCATTCAGAAGAGTTAGAACAGTATCAGTCGCTAGTCTCGATTCTGAGAATCGGTGCTGTCCTTAAGCCGAGCGGCCTTGTGCGTCCCAGTATTAGCGGAGCCAGGTTGGCACGCACTTCAATTCGTATTTCATTAGCTCCCGGCTTGATGTGGTTTGTGATGTCGAATGTGTAGGGTGGCCAAAGCCGTTTTCCGACCTCGTTTCCATTTATGTAAAGAGCTGCAGTGTCGTAAACTCGGCCAAGATCAATCGATGCCCGATTGAATCCGGCCGGGATATCTATGCTTGATTTGTACGCGACTGTTCCGCAATAGAACGGCATACTCTTCTCCAGATGAAAAGGATTCGGTGCAGTCCGCGGTAATATCTTCGTGCCTTTCGACCCTGCATCGACGTCAAAGTGTCCGGCCAGCCTGACGGGTTCCTTCAGCTCGTTCGATGGAATCACTGTGATTACATTTCTACCTTCGCGCAGCAATTCGGTCACGTCTGCTGCTATGTCGGATGGGTCGGTGAGCCAGTTAAACGTAGGAACCGGATGCACTGTAGTGCCGTTGATCATTAGTCCGTAGTTGGAATAGTCTCTATCAAGGACAAGTCTAATGCTATCGTGATTGCCTGCGATACTGATCTCTGCATCGTATTTCCCGGCGCGCTCCGTCAAAGTGAGCTCTGCACTTTCGCGCAGATCAATCTCTTCACCGCTCAATGCGTGTCTGAAATGAAATAGTGGTGCGATGTTCTCACTAGTGCTTACCGTAAGATCATCGAGTTGTATCTCGGAAACCTGCATCTCCGGCTCTGTGATATCCAAATGACCTTCATTTGTTTCGTCGATTATCAGAAAGAACGACTGATACGGGTCGAAATGCAGCATCGTTTCGGTCTTGTTGCGAACCATTCTCCTTTGCAGTTGCCACTTTTTCCCTGTCTCTGGCTCGAGCCTCTCTACTGCTACCCTGTCCGTGAATCTTGCAGCGACTCTGCGAGTGCGCCCACTTCGATTTACAAGAAACGCAATCCGCGTATCTTCCTTCTTTCGCTGAAGCAGCAGAATATCTTCTCGTCCGGTGCCTGTCAGATGTATTCCGTCATCCATCGAATGTCTAAGCCGCATTACGAAACCCGGAAGATCCTCAGTTAAGACAAAATGTACCGGAGAGTTGCTGGAAGGGATATTTGCAGCGATCGGATCGGCACTCCTGTAGAAGAAATGCGTCTTTACCTCCTGAGCTATTCTGCCAATAGTGTTATACTCAGCAGGTTGCATATACGGTGTATACGGGACTACCAGAATATCGTAGCGCTCATTTGCTACAACGATACTGCCGTTTTCGATTGCGGCGGAAGAAAGGGTAGAAAAGTCAATCAGATCAAAGTCCAGTTGCCGCCGTGTCAGTTCGGAGCAGAGTTGGCCAAGGACGCTATCAATGGCCTCGAACTCCTGCGTGTTCCGGTCTGGTTGGTACGCTGCAAAGAGTCCAGTCACCGGGTACAGCAGGGCGATATTGCAGATGTGCTCTCCACCCGTCAGCATTTCAGACAATCTGTTTACATAGGCGGTGAAGGCGTCAAAGTCCTCCCAAAACGGCGACTGTACGAATAGGGACGGCGTATCCTCGTGCTTTGCGCTGCCTCCGATGGTATGAAACAGCGCGTGCGGAACCAGCAGGTTAATTCCGTGGGCAAATTGCTGATCCACTATCTTCTTGAGATCCAAATACGTTATGTCCCAGCCGGAATCTGCGAACGACTGAGAAAGCGCTCGTTCCAATCCCTGCGTATGTGCTAAGGATGATGCTATCTTCTGTTGAAGTATCGACACTCCGTGGCTTCCAGGAGCTTCTTTTCCCATATAGTTGATTCCGGGAATGCTCATCTTGCTCATTCCAGCGAACACATCGCCTTGGAATCTAACCTGGCATCTCAATGTGTTGTCGTGCTCTCCCTGACCTGTGAACGCAAGATTATTCTCCTTGAGCCAATTGTGTATAGTCTCTCGGAAGCTGCTGTCGAAGATCGAAGCGATGTGACACCAGAAATCGGCTCTGAACCTGTACGCATCTTGCCCGGGATAGAACAGATATGGCAGATAAAGCAAGGCGGAGTAGCGGTACTTCTCTTCAAAAGACTGAAACAGCCGATCAGTGTAGGGGATCGTCCAGTCATCGCATCCGATCGGCATTCGATAGATGCTCGGTTCGTCGACAAAAAACGCGCCGATAGTCGTTCCGAAATCCTCTGAAAAGAAGGTTCTGTAAGGCTCGCAGGTTCTTTCGATGAACCAGGAGACAGCAGATTCACTGAGAGTGTCGAGTGAGTTCTCAGCGCGCTTCAGGTGGCAGTTAAAGACTACCCAGTTGCCGTCGAGTGCTATGAGAGCCTGCACATCCGAAAGAGTTCTTGTTCTTGTAATCGCCCCGCCTTCAAGTCTGCCGGCCAGAAGAAACTGCCCAGGCTCGAAGAATGCCATATCGATATCTTGTCGCGGAATCGCACGAACAGCCAGATGCTTGCTCATAGTGGCGGGGTCTATGTTCTCTGTGCGGAGTCCATTCGGTCTGTTGAAATTCTCCGAGATCCAAATGCGCATTCCGCGTTCTTTGGCAAGTTCCACGCACCATCCAAACACTTCCATCCAATCGTCCGGAGTGAAACCGACTTCATCGGGGAAGCACGGTTTGACGATGATCTCTTCTATGCCTTTAGAATGAATCTCATCTAGTTCAGCGGCCATCTGGCTTAGCGTTATAGGGCCGTTTATTGTCCACAGTGGCACAGTGCCACGGATACTGGAGCAGAAGTTCACGAGCAGAAGCACTCTCCTTTTAAGCTGAGCAAAGTCCATTTTCGTCTACAAGGGCGCCGATGTCAAGGCAAGAGGCAGTATCGTTGAGCCTTGGAGAGTTAGAACCAGATTGCGCCGTAATCAGTCTCGACAGCGGTGGTCAAAATCCATTTTTCATGACGATATTCATCGGTTCGTATAAAAGTGAGCACGTTATGGATGCAGTGCCGATGTCTTGCCAACAAATAATCACTGTATGTGCGTTTGTCGAATAACGGAGGGAATAATTCCCCACACTGGTTGAGAGAAATATTGTCGAGCCTATTGACACCCCCTCTTAAGCACTGCTATTATCCATTCACTGGTGCAGTATGGTAGAGATTTGGTAAGAAACTGGATCTCTTTTGGAGTATACTGGAGCCAAATTGGGGGGTTGGGAGCGCCATGTTCGGCGGTTCGTTTACTCACAAGCTGGATGAGGTTGGTCGATTCATTATGCCGCGCAAGTTCCGCGCGTCTATTGGAGAGCCATTTATCATCACTCGCGGGGCTGGTTGCCTGCTGGTGATGACTCAGGACCGCTTCCACGAAATCTCCCGCCAGGCGAAGATGCTGGGCGACCCACTCTCGGTTATGTTTGACCCGCAGGCACGCAGGCTCCACCACCAGCTCTATTCCGATATGCTCGAGACCAAATGCGACGCTCAAGGGCGAGTGCCGCTTACGAACGAACTCAGAGCCTATGCAGGGATCGACAAGGATGTCGTGGTCATAGGCGTTGGCGAATGGATTGAGATTTGGGCTGGTGACGCTTGGGAAGAGTATCGCGCTGAAAACCTGACTCCCAAACTCATCGCAGATGCAGTAGTGGAGACAAAGACTCGCAGGGAGGGCGGTGATGCCGGTGTATCACCGACCAGTTCTGCTTGATGAAGTAATCCGACTGCTCTCTCCACATCCGGGTGGTGTGTATGTTGATTGCACCTTCGGAGGTGGCGGGCACGCAGAAGCTATATTGAATGGCATTCTGCCGGGAGGGCGACTTATCGGCCTCGACCGTGATCAGGATGCAATCGAAAACGCCAGACAGCATCTGGCAGAACACGGCGAAAACTTAATCCTGGTAAGAGGCGCGTTCTCGGAGCTCGAAAGTGTGCTTCGGGAACAGAAAGTTGAAACAGTCGATGGCGTGCTGTTCGACCTGGGAGTGTCCTCTCATCAACTGGATGTGCCAGATCGTGGTTTTAGTTTCGCTTCACCAGCGCCGCTCGATATGCGGATGGATGTCTCGCAGTCGGTAACTGCGGCTGATCTGGTGAACTCGCTCCCGGAGCGGGAACTAGCAGATTTGATATATACGAACTCTGACGAACGGTGGTCGAGACGGATAGCTAGTGCCATTGTTAGGCGGAGAAAAGAGCAGCCTATTAGCACAACAACGGAGTTGGCTGAACTGGTGGTGTCGGTTGTTCCGAGGAAATCGCAACCGACAAGGATACACCCGGCTACCAGGACGTTTCAGGCGCTCAGAATTGCAGTTAATTCGGAAATTGACCAGTTGAAGGGTGGATTAGAAGCAGCTGGCAGGATGCTGGCTATCCATGGAAGGCTGGTGGCCATAAGTTATCATTCGCTCGAAGACAGAGTTGTCAAAGAGTTTTTTGCGGCTGGAAGCGGGCGATGTCAGTGCCCGCCAGAATTGCCGCAGTGCGTATGTGGAGCAAGGCAGTACCTTGAGGTGCTGACCCGAAAACCGATTACGCCGACAGAAGATGAAATTGGGGCGAATCCCCGAGCGAGGAGCGCCAAACTGAGAGCGGCCAAAAAGGTCGACGTGATGGGACTGGAAGGGTGAGTAGGATGGCAGTGGCAGCCAGAGCTGAAACAGCAGCGGTAACGAGAGCAGAGGTGCGCCAACAGGATGTGGTACCCCGCTCCGTACGCAAGCACCGCAAACGGAGAAAGGCAATTTTCATTCGTGGAGTTGCTTGCATTGTTGGCATTGTATCGCTCCTCGGATACATCGGACTCTATGCTCAGATAACCCGGCTTGGTTATATGAGGTCCGACCTCGCCAAACAAACCCGACAGGTTACAATGGAGAATGAGGCACTGAAGGCAGATATCCAGATTCTGTCAAGTCCAGACAGGCTCTCGGCAGCAGCAGACGCTGCCGGGATGGAACCGGGCTCCAGTATGCTGTATATTGCCGTTCCAGGTGGAGTAAGAGTGGCCTTGGCCGAATAGAGGGCGACCAGTGGCTGAAAGACACCGGAAATTTGTAGACAAGCGAATGGTATGGCTGCTCATTGTATTTGGGCTGCTATATTTGGCCATCTGTGGTCGACTGTTCTACATACAGGTGCTAAATAACGAGCCTTACCAACGGATGGCTGATCGGCTAAGGGTACGTCAGTTGGTGCTTAAATCGTCTCGTGGCACTGTGTATGACCGTGTAGGCCGTGAGTTGGCTGTGGATGTCCCGGCGTGTTCTGTCTACGCACACCCTTGCAAGATCACCGACAAAGATTCTGTTGCCAAGCAGCTTGCAGTATTGATGAACACAGATGAATGCTCGCTTGCTGGACATTTGAGCGGCACGGGGAAGTTTGTCTACATCGGAAGGCAGCTTTCTACTGACGTAGGTAACGCCGTCAGAAGTGCCAAGATCTCGAATGTAGGAGTGCTTGAGGAGCAGAAGCGCAGTTATCCTTCGGGAAGCCTTGCAGCTCACATTCTGGGGCTCACCAATGTTGATGGCACAGGCATAGAAGGTATCGAGCGCTCCGCAAACAAGCAACTCGCCGGTCGCAATGGTTATCTTATAGCAGAAGTCGACTCTTACGGCAGAGTCATACCAGAGAGCCGCCGCGGCAGCGTAGCTCCGGAAGACGGCAATGATGTCACTCTTACGATCGATGCCTATTTGCAGCACGTCACGGAAGAGGCGCTGCTTAAGTCTGTCGAAATGTACTCTGCTAAAGCTGCTACCGCTGTGGTGCTCGACCCACACACGGGAGAAATTCTGGCATTAGCAAATCTGCCGACGTTCAATCCGAACGAAAGACGCAACGCCAGTCCAGAGCAGAGGCGCAACAGAGCGTTAACCGATTTGTATGAGCCAGGTTCAACGTTAAAGGCCATTACAGTGGCAGCCGGGCTGGAAGAAGGCATCAGGCCAACAGAGACTGTTGCAACCTGCTCACACCAAGGTATGGCTATCGGCAAGAGGCGAATACGGTGTTCGTTGCACGCTCCTTATATGGCAGGGCACGGTGCAGTTGATTCGTACGACATAATCCGAAACTCCTGCAACATTGGCGCTGCTTCGGTCGCACTCCAGTTGGGGCCAGACAAGCTGCATTCTTATATGGAATCATTCGGCCTGATCGACAAACCAGGTTCAGGGCTGGCCGGTGAAGTCTCTATGGGGCTCGGGTCCCCGGAAGACTGGGCAGCTATCAGGCTGGCAAATATCGGTTTTGGTCAGGGGATAGCGGTAAGCGTGCTTCAGATGGCCGATGCGTATGCTGTTCTCGCAAACGGCGGCAAACTGATGCAGCCTCAGATTATAAGAGAAGTGCGAAAGAGCGATGGCACAGTTGTGCGGCCATTCAGCCCGAAGATAGTGCGACAGGTGATCTCCAAAAAGACCGCGAACGAGGTCACCAAAATGCTGGTCGATTGCGTTGACGAGGGCACTGGCAAGACTTCTAAAGTAGAAGGTTACACAGTCGCAGGCAAAACCGGCAGTGCACAAAAGGCCAGCACAACCAGTCGGGGTTATGCACAGGGCAAGTATGTCGCTTCGTTTATGGGGTATCTCCCTGCCAACAACCCGCGGCTTGTTATTTGTGTTGTAGTCGATGAGCCTCGTGGGTCGCATTGGGGTGCGACGGTAGCCGCCCCCGTTTTTCAGGAAATTGGAAAGAAAGCTATGTGGTATTTGCGTGTTCCGCCAGACAAGCCGGATGAGTTTGACGTGTCTCCAAATCAGCCGGGATTGAGTGCTGAGGGCGCGCAAGTCAGACTTGGGGCTGGCCGTACGGGCTAGGAACGAAAACTTGGGCGAGTTCGTTCCCAGCCTACAGCCCCAGGATGCTGAGCGGATGTGGATTTATCTTCGTCCGTTCAGCATCCATTTCTCTTTAGGTTTTGCAGCCCGTCGGCGGTCGAGAATGATTCGGGCACTGTTGTCATAAAGCAGGTTTCCGGTTAGCGATCTGCAGCTGTTGGACTTCAGTAGTCTGGCAGGCTCAGGCAAGCTCAGGGCCGCGCGATTACCAGGTGTAGGAATTTTGGGCGAGTCTTACATTTGCCGCGTGGCCCTTTTTCTTTTGATATAATGGATTAGAGCAATATACTATGCAATTATCTGAGTTGATCAAGCTGCTGCCTGGTATAGATACCACACCCAGTGATGTAGATATCACAGGAATCACTTACGATTCCAGAGCTGTAAGGCAGGGCTTTTTGTTTGTCGCGTTTCAGGGTGGCACGTTCGACGGACACGACTATATCTCAGCCGCTGTAGAACAAGGCGCTGCGGCTGTTATGGCAGAAAGAGAAATCAGTGCCAATGTCCCAGTCATAGTAGTTCCAAATGGCCGAAGCGCACTGCCGGTGCTGTCTGCAAGGTTCTACAACTATCCCTCACGCGGAATGACGCTCATCGGAGTCACAGGCACCAACGGTAAGACTACAACCACACAGTTCATTCAGAGCATATTTCGCGCTGCCGGGAAGAAATCAGCGTTTTTGGGTACCCTGGGCGCCAGTGTTGATGATCGCATCATAGAGACTGGTCACACTACTCCAGAGTCTTCCGATCTTCAAAGCGTCCTTGCCGATATGCTCTCCGAAGGAGTTCAGGCACTTGCGATGGAGGTGTCATCGCACGCGCTAGTGCAGGGCAGGAGTGATCTTTCTGAGTTCGACTGTGGAGTGTTCACCAACCTCACACAAGACCATCTGGATTTCCACATTACACTCGACGAGTATCTGAAAGCTAAGTTAAAGTTCTTTTCGGAGTATCCCAAAGCGTCGAGCAAACCGTTTGTCGCGGCAGTGAATATCGACGATCCTGCAGGTGAAAAAGTTGCCCAGGCAACTGCAGGGCGAGTGGTTACATACGGTATCAACAAAAGTGCCGACGTGCGCGGTTCAGACATAGAGGTAACCCCTTCGAGTGTGTCGCTCGTTATTTCTTCGGAAGGTGAATCCGTGCGCGTAAACGTTCCAATGGGGGGATACTTCAACGCGTACAACAGTCTTGCAGCGGCAGCGGCGTGTTTGGGGCTTGGAATCGATCTAACGACTATCGCAAGCGGTCTTGAGAATACTTCAAAAGTAGCAGGCAGATTTGAGTCGGTCGACTGTGGGCAGAGTTTTGGGGTCATCGTCGACTATGCCCACACTCCGGATGGCCTGGAAAACGTGCTATCAACAGCTAGAGAGCTTTCAAAGCGCAGACTTATCGCAGTCTTTGGTTGCGGAGGGAATCGAGACAAAGGCAAGCGGCCAATTATGGGTGAAATCGCTTCCAGAATAGCCGATGTCACAATTATCACTTCCGACAACCCAAGAAAGGAAGATCCTGAGAGTATCATCAGGGATATTCTGGCAGGTGTTCCTCTCAATGCGAAACCCGAAGCAATAGTCGACCGGCGCGAAGCCATTGAATACGCCATCAGGATAGCCGAACCCGATGACGTCGTAGTGATCGCCGGCAAAGGTCACGAGGACTATCAGATATTTGCCGACTGCACTATCCATTTTGATGATCGTGAAGTCGCAAGGGAAGCGCTGCAGGCGAGGAAACAGTCCGAAGCCTGTGGGGAGCAGTAGCGCACGAATGGAAACAGCTAATCTGAAGGATGTTATAGCTGCAACAGGCGGCGAACTGGTACAAGGGTCTCTCGATGAGCTAATAACAGGCGTTTCGACCGATACGCGCTCGATTCGCAAAGGAGACCTGTTCTTTGCGCTCATTGGCGATAATCACGACGGGCATCTTTTTGCCGCGGATGCTCTGGCTTCCGGAGCCGTAGCGGCTGTAGTCTCTAGAGAGCTGCGCAACTTGCAAGGAGTATTGGTTAAGGTGCCGGATACACAGGTCGCTTTGGGCGATCTCGCAGCGTGGTACAGAAATCGATTCGATATAAGAGCCGTGGGCATTACCGGAAGTGTCGGAAAGACCAGCACGAAAGAGATGGTTGCGACAGTTCTGTCGCACAGATTCAGCATTCTGAAGAACCAGGGCAATTTCAACAACGAAATCGGCGTGCCATATACAGTGTTTCAGCTGAAGCCAGATTACGATGTCTTAATCCAAGAGTTGGCTATGCGCTTGCCCGGAGAAATATCGCGGCTGGCAGAAATTGTTAAGCCGCAAGTTGGAGTGATAACTAACATAGGGCTCTCGCACATTGGACGCCTCGGAAGCCAGGACGCCATTGCCGCTGCAAAGAGTGAGCTTCTGAAGAATCTTCCGGTTGATGGTGCAGCAGTTCTGAATGCAGACGACCACTATTTTGATTTCCTTTCGAGACAATCGAGTGCAAAGGTTTTGTCTTACGGAATAAGTTCGGGCAATGTGCGTGCCGAAAACATCCGGACCGATGCTGAAGGTCGTGTAAGTTTCAGGATTGTCTCAGATAGTGGTGCTGCAACAGTGCACATTCCTCTGGTTGGTATGCACAATGTGCCAAATGCTCTTGCCGCAGCCACAGTTGGACTCTATTTCGGAATCACTATAGAAGAAATAGCAGATGCCTTGAGCCATGTGCAGTCCGAAGAAAAGCGCGCTCAGATAACCAAGGTGCGAGACTTTGCTATATACGATGACACCTATAATGCGAGCCCTGCTTCGATGATAAGTGCGATCAATAGCATCGACGCTATAGAATGCAAACGCAGAGTAGCAGTGTTAGGAGATATGAAAGAGCTTGGCAACTTTTCAGTGCAGGGACACCGGGATGTGGGTAGAGCCCTCGCTCGGTCTTCGGTATCGTTGTTAATCACAGTAGGAGATGAAGCTACTGAGATAGCTGCTGGTGCTCGCGAGGCAGGTTTCAGAGGCGAGGCTTTGCAGCTTGGCACCAGTGAAGAGGCTGCAGATGCAGTAGCTGCAGAGGTTCGTTCCGGGGACTTAGTCTTGGTCAAAGGTTCACGATCCATGCAGATGGAGTTCATTGTGGAGGCGCTAAAGTGATATCTTTGCTTGGCACACCATTAGTCTCGTTTGCTGTAACAGTGATTATCATGCCTCGACTTATTTCAGGGCTTAAGGAAGCCAAAGTCGGACAAGTCATCCAGAACGAAGGCCCACAGCATCAGTCAAAGTCTGGGACACCCACAATGGGTGGATTAGGCATAATTGTCGGACTATTGGTTGGCATTGGATGGATGATCTTCACTCAGAATAGCCACGAGTTCAATTTGCTGCGAGAGAGTCTACCCATTATAACTGCCGTGTTACTGCTGGTAATCAGTTATGGCCTGCTCGGGGCGATAGATGACTGGCTCACTATACGGCCTCGAAACGGCATACGCGGAATCGGCAGTAAACCGAAATTTCTGCTTCAGCTTGTATTGGCGGTGGGTTTCGTCGCGTGGTTGAGTATTTCCGGTAATCTGAACGCCTCACTGAGCATTCCGACAGCTGACACAAAAGGACTGTCTATTGATCTCGGTTGGTTCTACTACATCTTTGCAGTGGTATTCATTACAGGCATGGCAAATTTCGTGAACATTACTGACGGCCTTGACGGGTTGGCTGCTGGTCTTGCGGCGATTCTTGCGATGGCGCTGGTGTTGTTTGCGCTATTTCAAGAAAGTCTTCTGTTTTCTGGAGTTGCTCTAGCTC
The DNA here is from genome assembly GCA_964497515.1 of uncultured bacterium. Lineage (GTDB taxonomy): Bacteria > Armatimonadota > UBA5829 > UBA5829 > DTLH01 > CAZCCV01. Next base: position 16,689 of record CAZCCV010000008.1, read on the forward strand.
TCTTCGGCGCTTGTGTGGGGTTTCTCTGGTTCAACTGTAACCCAGCCAGGATCTTCATGGGTGATACTGGCTCACTCGCAGTGGGTGCTCTCATTCCATCCGTTGCGATCGTATGCAAGGTTGAACTGCTAGTCATTATTGCAGGACTTGTCTTCATCCTCGACGGGCTATCTTCCGCACTTCAATGGGCGGTGTTCAAGTACACGAGGATTACTACGGGCGAGGGCAAACGTGTCTTCAGGATGAGTCCAGTTCATCATCACTTCGAACTCTGTGGAGTGCCAGAGCAGCAGGTTGTTGTGCGATTCTGGATTGTTGGAGTACTCTGCGCCTTTCTCGCATTCACGGTTTTGGTAGTATTCAATTGGTAGTATTCAATGCATAACGAACGGTTTTTTGGCAAATCGGTAGCTGTAGTTGGAATGGGCAGAACGGGCATGGCGACTGCTGAGGTGCTCGCTGACCTTGGCGCACGGGTGGTTCTGTACGACCAAAAACCTGTAAGGGAGCTCGAAAGGGAAATTGCAGCAGCCAGAAGACTCGGCGTAGAGGCTCGTACTGGCAGCGCGGCAGTAGATTTTGAAGGAGTCGATATCTTGATTCCCAGCCCTGGAGTGCCGGCAACATCCTCGCTCTTCGAACGTGCTAAGGCGCAGAGCGTAGAGATTGTTTCCGAGATCGAGCTTGCCTATAGGCTCTCCCGGGCGCCGATTGTTGCAATCACCGGTACAAACGGCAAGACTACAACGACTATTCTTACGGGGCGCATATTTGAGGCAGCCGGAAGAGAGACGTATATCGGTGGCAACGTGGCCGCGGGAAAGATCAAGCTGCCCCTTGTGAAAGCTGCGTATCAAGCGTCCCCGAATGCGGTAATAGCTGCAGAGATCAGCACTTTTCAACTGGAGTGGATAACCAGTTTTCGTCCCAAAGTGGCAATGCTGCTAAACATCGGCACTGATCATCAAGACCGCCATGCACCGGAGGAATACGCAGCTCTCAAAGCACGGGTTTACGAGTTTCAGACACCGGATGACTTTTCGGTAGTCAATCTGGATAATCCGGGTTCGGTGGCAGGATCTGCCAAATCGAACGGCCGGAGGCTTTCTTTCAGCAAATGTACTCCGGTGGACGAAGGTGCTTTCATTAGTAATGGTATTCTCAAGGCGCGAATAGGCGATCGCGAGTTCGATGTATGCACTTTGGACGACATCGCGCTATCCGGCAATCTGCCTGGAACTCACAGCCATGAGAACGTGCTGGCATCAGTTTGCACGGCTATTGCTATGGACGTTGCGCCTGAGGTTATTCGTAAGGCAGTTCGCGGATTTAGCGGTGTTGAGCACCGGATGGAGAGAGTCGCAACTATTGGCGGCGTCGCCTATATTGACAACTCTATGTGCACCAATGCGGAGGCGTTTGTTGCATCGGTTTCTGCAGTCGGAACTCCCGCCATTGTCATTGCAGGAGGCAAGCATAAGGGTGGATCTTTGGTTCCTGTAGCCGAAGCCGTCAAGAAGTATGCAAAGCATCTGATACTGATAGGTGTGAGTGCAGAAGAGATAGATACTGCAGTGCGCAATGCTGGATTCACAAATATAACGCACGCAGATTCTATGGACGCTGCGGTAGAAAACGCTGCGATACTTGCTGTTGCGGGCGATACTGTAATACTTGCACCTGCTTGTGCCAGTTTCGATATGTTCAGTAGTTTTGAGGAGCGAGGCAGATTCTTCAAGGACGCGGTAAAAGAGCGTCAGAGATAGGAGGGAGCGCGTGAGTGTAGCCGTACGGAAAGAGCCACCGGATTATTGGTTCTTCGCAGCCACGATTTTGCTGGTCATTGTGGGCGTGATTCTAGTCTTCGATGCCAGCTATGCGCGTGCTGCCGATATTGGAGAAGGCGACTCGTGGTTCTTTGTGAAGAAACAGATAGTCTTCGCTATTATTGGCATCTTGGCCATGTTTGTCGCGATGCGAATCCATCCTAAGAGGCTCCGATCGCTTACGTACATAGCGGCCTTCCTTGCTGCAGTATTGCTTGTAGCTGTAAGGATTCCAGGAATTGGAAAGTGTATCGGTGGCGGATGGAGGTGGATTCCGCTCGGGCCTTTTCATCTGCAGCCTTCTGAGTTTGCCAAACTCGCAGTAGTGATGTACCTGGCACATATTTTGGCGTCGAAGGGGCTCCGTATGCGCAACTTCTGGCTGTTGGCTACTCGCCTTCTACTGGTAGGACTGTTGGCGGGGCTGGTAATGGCTGGGCCAGATATGGGCACTACCGCCGCAATACTCCTGACTACAATCGCCATGCTTTTTGCTGCCGGTGTGCGCAAACGCCACCTCGCGGCTATGGTGCTGGTCGGACTCGGGTTGGTTTCAGCCTTAATCTTCACTTCGCCATATCGCACAGAGCGAGTGATGGTCTTTCTCAACCCGAGTCGCGATTACTACGGCAGCGGTTACCAGATAACCCATTCGCTAATCGCTCACGGCACCGGCGGGTTAACAGGGCAGGGTTTCTGTGAAGGCAGAGAGAAACGTTTCATCCCGGCACCCGAAACCGATATGGTTGTAGCGACACTTGCAGAAGAGGGTGGATTCGTCGGAATGATGGCTCTCTTGGGTCTCTTTGTATTTTTTACTGGAAAGGGACTCAGTATTGCGCACCGCGCGAAGAGCTCGTATATGAAGCTGCTTGCAATAGGTATCACGTCACTTATCGGTTTGCAAGCGTTGATGAACATAGGTGTTGCCACAGCTTCGATACCTGCTACAGGTGTCCCGCTGCCATTTATCAGCTATGGAGGCTCTTATCTTATAGTAATGCTCTTTGCGGCGGGAATTGTGCTCTCAATCTCACAGCACCAGAATGAGCAGATGGATGAGCCGGAGTTGAGAAGATATGAGAATCATTGTAACAGGCGGAGGGACAGGCGGGCATCTATATCCTGCGTTGAGTATCGCCCACGGACTAAGACAAGTCGGAGTCGAACTCCTGTACGTCGGTAGTCAACACGGTCCGGAGGGAGATGCCGCCAGGAAGGCCGGTTTTCAGTTCATTGGGATTCCCAGCGGACCCATTGCCGGCTTTTCGACTCGCACGGCGGCTTCTGCTGTGAAGCTCGGTGCAGGGTTCTTTCGCGCAGGTGCGATTCTGAGAAGCTATGCTCCAGATGTGGTAGTGGGCACCGGTGGTTACACCAGTTTCAGTGTTGCGCTGGCTTGGGGACTCAGGCGAGGGAAACTGGTTATCCACGAACAAAACTCAGTGCCGGGACGCACAAATCGGATTCTCTCCAAATATGCAGCCAAGATATGCGTCACTTTTGAAGAGTCGATCCGGTTCTTTCCGCAGGAAAAAACGGAGTTCACCGGTCTACCAGTAAGACCTGAGATTGTAACGGGTGTAGAGAAGGCCAAGGCGAGAGAATCGTTCGGCCTCGACCCGAATGTGTTCGCTTTGCTTGTTTTCGGCGGGAGTCAGGGTGCAAGGCGCATAAACGATATTGTTGTTGAGGCTTTGTCCGATCTTCTTCAGGCTTCTGTGCAGGTAATTCATCAGTCTGGGCCGAAGAATTATGATGAGCTTGTTTCGCGAGCAAATAATCGGCCGGGATATGCGCTCTTACCTTATATAGATGATATGTCTGCAGCATATTCTGCGGCTGATATGGTGGTCGCACGTAGCGGCGCTTCTAGTATAGCCGAAATGACTGTGCGGGGGTTGCCGTCCATATTGATTCCTTATCCATATGCCCAGGCGGACCACCAGACCAAAAACGCAGAGGTATTAGCTCGCGCTGGCGCTGCGATTCTGTTGGATGAAGCGAGTCTTTCGGCTGAAATGCTGGTGAAGATAGTATCTGATCTTGCGAGAGACGAGGTCAGCCGGCATATTATGGCCGAAGCAAGCAGAAGGCTCGGCAAACCGAATGCAACAGAGGAAATTGTCCGGATAGTTCAGGAGACAGGAGGGGTGGGGAAGAAATCTTGAAGGCGAGTGATGGTTTGTCGCTTCGCTAGGTTTTATGCCCACCATTCACGATATGGCTGATCGAACACATTTTGTAGGCATTGGCGGAGCAGGAATGAGCGCCATAGCGCGCGTAATGCACCACAGTGGGACTGAGGTATCTGGCTCCGACCAGACGAAAAGCATTGTCACCGACCGTCTTGCCGCCGCTGGTATAAGCGTGGTTATTGGGCACGACCCAGTTCACGTGGCGGGAGCTTCCCTTGTAGTATACTCAGCAGCAGTGCCGGAAGATAATCCAGAATTGGTGGCGGCTCGGCAATTGGGTATTCCAATCATTTGCAGGGCGGAGATGCTCGGACGACTAATGCAGCCGTATCAACACCGAGTCGCCGTTACCGGAACCCACGGAAAGACCACTACCACCTCGATGATAAGTATGGTGCTATCTGAAGCACGGCTGGATCCGACTATGCTGATCGGTGGAGATATTGATGTTCTAGGTGGCAACGCACGAATTGGTGGAAAGTCGATTATCGTAACAGAAGCGTGCGAGGCATTCAACAGCTTCTTGCATCTGAGCCCCAGTATGGCAGTTATCACCAACATAGATGCAGATCATCTGGACTATCACAAGAATCTGCAGAATATTAAGTCCAGCTTCAAGCGGTTTGTTTCGCAGATCGACGAAAACGGCTGTGTGATCGCCTGCCTGGATGATGAAAACGTCCGAAATGCCATTGTTGGTGTGGATCGGCGGGTTGTAGGTTATTCAATACACGCAAAAAGTGAAATGCGTGCAGTTGACATACACGTTCATTCGCCGCAAGCGAGCTATGAATTGGTGCGAAAAGGTGAAAAGCTCGGCAGAATCAATCTTGGGATGCCGGGACTGCACAGCGTATACGATTCTCTCGCAGCGGCTGCTGTAGGTTTTGAGCTCGGTGCAGATTTTACCGCAGTAAAAGATGGTCTTGCCAGGTTCAAAGGTACGGGCAGGCGTTTCGAGCATCTTGGGGTGATCGGAGACATAATGATCATCGACGATTACGCACATCACCCGGTGGAGGTTAGGGCTACGCTGGAAGCCGCTCGTACCGGCTGGAACAGGCGAATTATCGCCGTTTTCCAACCTCATTTGTTCTCCCGTACGGAGTTCTTTGCAAATGATTTTGCTTGTGCGCTCTCACTGGCAGATATGGTCGTGCTGACAGACATCTATGCAGCACGTGAGGAGCCAATCGAGGGGGTTACATCCAAAATCATCCTCGATAAAATGAAAGGCACAAAAGCACACTACATTCCTGAAAAGTCAGACGTACCCGGCTTTTTGCTTTCGGTGGTTCGCCCCGGAGATATGGTAATGACGCTCGGTGCTGGTGATATTAGGTGCGTCGGCGAAGAATTCCTGGCATCTGTGATGACTGAACGACCCGCGGGGGTTGCCGACTAGCCCGATTGATTGTTAGACTCTATACAGCCCTACGCAGTGGCCGCTACAATAGCGGCCATTTCCGTGTGTGCTAGATGTAATGGAGGCCTTTGTTAGATGAAAGGAACACTGCATATCGGTGTCTTTGCCGACTGCATGAAACTGCCCCTTCGTGATGGAATAAGAAAGGCTGCCGAGATTGGCGCCGCTTCGTTCCAGATGTTCACGACACACGGTGAAGTGCTGCCGGAAAACATGACCAGCGAGGATCGAACAGAGTTTCGTATGTTTTATGAGAGTTTGGGACTGGAGCTCTCCGCAACCTGTGCAGACTTTGGCCACGGGTTCGTAGACCGTGAAAAGAATGCCGAACTTGTTCCGAAGACTATCGCGCAGGTGGATCTGGCAGTAGATTTGGGAACGAGTATTATAACCACGCACATTGGTGAGATTCCTGCTCAGCCGGACGAAACGTGGGAGATTCTGCAGGACGCGTTAAACCGAATCGGCAAATACGCTGAGAGGCGCGGCGTGGTGCTGGCAACAGAGACTGGTCCTGAAAGCGGGCCAGTTATGAGGGCGTTTTTAGACACCCTCGACACCTCTGCAATTAAGGTCAACTTTGACCCAGCAAACCTAACAATGGCCGGATACGATCTGCAGGAGGCATGTGATGCTCTGATGCCGCTCATAGTGCACACACATGCCAAGGATGGTTTTGTCGACCCGGGTAAATGGCGGGAGGCACCTCTCGGTGAGGGTGATGTCGACTGGCCGAGTTATATAGCTCGACTTAAGGCCGGTGGTTATAACGGGGCATTTACAATCGAACGCGAACAGGGAGAAGACCCTGTTAGAGATACAATAATAGCTATCGAGTTTTTGCGACAGTTCTGAAAGTGAGAAAAATGGTTAGAGTCGGAATCATAGGCGCTTCGGGTTACGCGGGTGCAGAGATAATAAGGTATCTCCTCGGCCATCCGGAAGCAGAGATAACATATCTTGCATCGGGCACATATAAAGGTAAGCACATAGGTAATGCTTTCACGAGCCTTATGGGACAGAACCTTCCTATGTGCGAAGCCTTCGACGATACGGCGATAGACCGAGCCGACATCTTTTTCGTAGCGCAGCATTACGGCTGGGCGGCGAGCATCGCACCGAAGGTTGTCCAAGCTGGCAAGAAACTGATCGATATGTCAGCCGATTTTCGCTTCCGAAACCCTGCAGTATACGAACAGTGGTATAAGACTGAGCATACGAGCAAGGATATCACCGTGTCCGCTGCATACGGCCTGCCAGAGATAAAGAAGGATCAGATTGCGGCTGCCCTGGTTCTTGGAAATCCCGGCTGCTATCCGACAGGCGCGATACTTGCTCTTGCTCCTGTAATCGCAAATAGAAGGGTTGATCCCAGTGGAATAATTATCGATTCGAAGTCCGGGGTATCTGGTTCTGGGCGAACCAAAACCGAAGTGGCGTACCTCTTTGCCGAGCTGGACGAGAGTATGAAGCCATACGGTGTCGCAAATCACAGACACACACCCGAGATCGAACAAGAAATCTCTGAGATGGCCGGACAGGATGTGGTTCTCAGTTTCACACCGCATCTTGTTCCGATGGTTCGAGGGATAATGACCACGACCTATGCTCCGATACTCAGCGATCTTTCCACAGGGGCAGCTATCGATCTATATAGAGAGTTCTACGCGAATTCTCCATTTGTGATTGTGTTGGATGAGGGCGAATATCCTGCTACAAAGAACGTATCTGGCACGAATTTCTGCCATATCGGGCTGAAGGTCGACTCTCGAACAGGCCGAATGATAGCAATGAGTGCCATAGATAATATGGGCAAAGGTGCTGCTGGGCAAGCAGTTCAGAATATGAACCTGATGATGGGTTTGCCTGAGACCACTGGTTTAATGCATCCGGCAGTGTATCCGTAGTCGCAAGTTGGGGAGATATATATTGAGTTCGATGGTGAGAGTCGAAGGGGGCGTTACTGCCCCAAAGGGTTTTTTGGCAGCCGGTGTGCGCTGTGCCATAAAGGAGCAGGGGAAAGACCTCGCGTTAGTAGTCTCCCAAACACCTGCAGTCTGTGCTGCGATGTTTACAACAAATGCGTTTAAGGCTGCACCTGTGTTGCTTTCTATGAAGCACGCTGCCTCGGGCAATCCTGTTCGCGCAATCGTGGCAAACAGCGGAAGTGCCAACGCGTGTACCGGGGAACAAGGAGCGCGCGACGCCGAACGAATGGCTGCCATTGCCGCCGAAGCCCTAAATGTGGAGTCCGAGCAAGTTATTGTGTGTTCCACTGGTGTTATCGGACACTTCCTTCCGATGGGAAAAATCGAGACTGGCATCAAGCAGGCTTCAGAGGTTTTGTCCAGAGAAGGCGGAACCGATGCAGCCCAGGCGATTATGACCACCGATAAGTGCGCCAAAGTCGCCGCTTACGAGTTTGAAATTGGAGGGGTGCCGGTTCGCATAGGTGGAATAGCCAAGGGTTCAGGGATGATCTGCCCGAACCTCGCCACGATGTTCTGTTTTCTCACTACTGACGTCTCTATAGAACCAGCTCTGCTGCGCGAATGTCTTCAGTTGTCTGCTGAGATTTCATTCAACAGCCTGACAGTTGACGGGGACACTAGTACCAACGATTCCGTTGTCTTACTGGCGAACGGAATGGCAGGTAACGCTAGGATCGACTCCGAAGGGGATGATCTAGAGGCTTTTCAGGAGGCTCTCGACACAGTTGCCATCGATTTAGCAAAAGCGATAGCAAGAGATGGTGAAGGCGCCACAAAACTGGTGGAAATCGTAGTTCAAAACGCCCCAAGCTACAGCGATGCAAAGCTAATCGCACAGACAGTGGCTAATTCGCCTCTTGTAAAGACAGCCATTTTCGGCCAAGATCCCAATTGGGGCAGGGTGCTTGCCGCTGCAGGTCGTTCTGGTGCAACAATCGAACCGAATAAGGTCGATCTATTTTTGGGTGATACCAAGATCGTCGAAAAAGGCGAACCGCTCAGAATCTCCGAAGCTGTCGCTCGTGCGCCGATGCTCGAACAGGAGCTCGTTGTGACTCTCGATCTAAATGCGGGTGACGAATCTGCCCGTGTCTTCACCTGCGACTTCAGCTACGATTACGTGAAGATAAACGCTGAGTATCATACGTAGTTGAAATATTCCCGCATGAAGATGGTCGGTTTTTCGATTAATTGCCCGGCGTTCAGGCCAATGGTATAATCTGGTGTTCTTCTGACAGGAGAGTCGTGGTGCCGAAGGTGGGACTCGAACCCACACGAGGTCGCCCTCAATGGTTTTTGAGACCACCGCGTCTACCATTCCGCCACTTCGGCAATTGCAGTCAGTATACCGGTTTTTGCCGGTCTGAGTCAAGCAAGGATACCACATGGAAAGCAAATGCAGTAATCCCAAAAACAAGCTGGTAGTAATAGACGGAAACAGCCTTCTGTATCGCGCGTTCTACGCAATGAGGCACTTGTCTACTTCAGATGGCCAACCCACAAATGCTGTTTTTGGGTTCACAATGATGCTTCTTCGCATACTGCAGGAAGAGCGGCCGGATGCTATCGCTGTGGCCTTCGATGCTCCTGCAAAGACGTTCCGGCACGAAGAGTACGGTGAGTACAAAGCACACCGCAAACCCACTCCAGATGAGCTCATAAGTCAGGCTCCCATCGCGAGGCAGATGGTGGAAGCTTTCAGCATTCCTATGATTGAGGTTCCCGGGTTCGAGGCCGATGACATAGTGGGCACAATCGCAAAGCAGGCGAGCGAACATGGATATCATACAATGATCGTCACTGGCGATCTCGATGCACTGCAGCTTGTTAGTGATTGTGTGAGAGTAATGGCTACGGTTAAAGGAGTAACTGACACTATCATATACGATCAACAGGCAGTCGAAGACAGATACGGAATCAAAGCCAGCGAGATGGTCGATTTTAAGGCGTTGAAGGGTGATGCTTCCGACAATATTCCGGGCGTTGCAGGAGTAGGTGAAAAGACAGCGGCAAAGCTAGTGCGACAGTTCGGCAGCATAGAGAATATGATTCAGCATACAGATGAGATTGCTGATGCTAAACTGCGAGCGAAGATCGAGTCTGGCGCCGAACAAGCAGCGCTTTCAAGGATGCTGGCGACTATCGTAACCGATGTCCCGCTGCCATACTCTATCGATGATCTCAAGGCAAAAGAACCTGATTACGACCGTATTCGAAGTGTGTTTCAAGAGCTCGAGTTCCGCACTCTGCTAAAACGCTTGCCAGAGACTGAGCAAGTCGATGAGCCTGTTGCAGAAGAACGGCCGAGAGCCGAACTCGGCAGCAGCCGCATCATAGAGTCTGCCGCCGATCTGGAAGGTCTGATCTCCCACCTCAACTCCGTCGATGAATTCGCAGTTAGAACGCACACCACACAGGGAAAACCGACAGAAAGCGACCTCCTCGGGGTAGCATTTTCCACGGGAATCGACTCTACAGCGTATGTTCGCATTGCGAGCTCTGGTGCTATAGGCGGGCTCTTTGACTGTGATGAAGGGTGTTTCACCGCTGATCTGGTTCAACTGAAAGATCTACTTGAGTCGCCAACCATCAAAAAGTGCGGGCATGATCTCAAAAGAGATTATGAGACGCTCAAGCTGCGAGGAGTGAAACTAGGCGGAATCAGTTTCGACAGCATGCTGGCTGCATATATTCTGAACTCGGACAGAAGCGGATATTCAGTCGCCGATGTAGCCTTCGAGCAGCTCAGTTTGGAGATTCCTGTAGTCGAAAAGAAGAGCAAAAATCAGGGTAACGAGTGCCAGAATCCACAGGATGACATTCTCTGTGCTGAGACAGAGGCTGCTTGGAGGCTTGCTTCAGTCTTGAGGGAAAAGCTCGCTGTCGACGGTTTGCTGGAACTGTTGAACCGGGTTGAAATGCCACTCGTTTCGGTATTGGCAGAAATTGAGATGCAGGGTGTTGCTGTTGACACTAACTATCTGCACGCGCTCTCCGTGCAACTGAACGACCGAATACGCGAAATTGAGCGCGTCATATATAATGAAGCAGGGCACGAGTTTAATATAGGTTCTCCCAAACAGCTTCAGACAGTGTTATTTGAGCAGATGCAGCTGCCGGCTGGCAGGAAGACCAAGCGAGGGTTTTCCACAGATGCCGACACGCTCGAAGCCCTTTCACTCGGATATCCAATTGTGGCTCAGGTGTTAAACTGGCGCGAGTTCTCCAAACTAAAATCCACCTATGCCGATGCGCTGCCGAGACTGATAGACTCACGAACAGGCCGGATACACACTTCACTTAATCAGGCTGTAACAACCACTGGCAGGCTGTCGTCCAGCGAGCCAAATCTGCAGAATATTCCGATAAGAACGGAGATAGGGCGAGAGATCCGCAAGGCATTCATTGCTTCTAAGGGCAATGTGTTGGTCTCAGCAGACTATTCGCAGATCGAACTGAGGGTACTTGCACACGTCACCAACGATACCGAACTCGTGCGAGCGTTCGAAAGCAGCGAAGATATCCATACACGCACCGCTTCTACATTATACGATGTCTCGGAAAGTGAAGTCACCCCAGATATGCGCAGAGCCGCTAAGACGGTCAATTTTGCGGTCATTTATGGTATGAGTGATTTCGGCTTGGCTAAAGAGCTTGGGATCACAAATCGTGAAGCGCACGAGTTCATCGAGCGTTACTTTGCAAGGTTTCCTGGAGTGCGACGCTACACCGACGAAACACTCGAATACGCACGTCAGAATGGTTATGTTGTTACTCCTCTTGGCCGTCGGCGTTATGTTCCGGAGATACACAGTGGCAACAGGAATTTCCGAATGTTCGCAGAGCGTGCTGCCGTAAACATGCCGATTCAGGGAGCCGCTGCAGATATGATGAAACTGGCCATGATTGCGGTTCATCAAGCGATTGAAGAGCGTGCAATGAAGACCCGAATGGTGCTGCAGGTGCACGACGAACTGGTTTTTGAAACACCTCCCGACGAGTTGTCGGAACTCGTTCCTCTTGTTAAGCAATTGATGGAAACAGTAGTGCCTCTGTCGGTTCCTGTCGTGGCTGAAGTTAAGAAAGGACAGAACTGGGCCGAAATGGAGCCAATCCCTTGACGTAGATTCAGTATAGGGTTATCATAACTTAAGTGTTTTAGCAATCTCTGTGCGACACGCACGCTCCTGGCGTTGTTGAGGAGCCGAAGGGATCGATTCAGGCAACGCCGAGATGCCGGGTTGAGCGGTAATCAACTTGTGACATCCCTGGGACCTTTGGCAGCAACAGCGAGCTGTCGAAGATAGATTGTATTAACGAAGGCGTTGCCGCGGCTTTCGAACGACAAGTATGTTGGGGCCGGTGGATAGAGCAGCCTGCCGGGTGTGAACCCACGAGAGGAGTATCTTGACAGATGTTGGACGAGATTAACAACGGACAAACAGAAACCACCGCCAGTGAGTGGTCGGGGACGCCGTTCCAGGGTCGGAATGAACCTGAAGAGAAGCCGACAGAGGCAGCCGGCGAGGAGCAGGTGCAGGAGACATCGGAGCCTGCAGCAGAACCCACGCCTCAGCAATCCAACCAGGGAGCGAGTCAGCAGATCGACTATTCGAGGACCTTCCTAGAGCTTTCTGAAGGCGACGTGGTCAACGGAGTCGTCGTTCACATCGACAGAGAAGGTGTTCTGGTCGACGTTGGCACAAAATCCGAAGGAATTGTGCGCCCGAACGAGCTTTCAAGGCAGTCCGGCGTGAATCCTGAGGATATCGTGCAGGTCGGCGACAAGATCGACGTTTATGTTATGCAGTCGGAGAACCAGGAAGGCGGACTCGTGCTTTCGAAGAAGCGTGCAGATTTCGAGCGCGCTTGGGAGAAAGTGGAAGAGATGCACCAGAACGGCAAGTTCCTGTCGGCTATGGTCACAGACCGGGTCAAGGGTGGACTTGTCGTAGATCTGGGTATCCGTGGGTTTGTCCCTGCTTCCCACGTTGGTAGCGGGAAGATAAAGAACCTGGATAAGTATGTCGGTCAATCGATTCCTCTCAAGGTCATCGAAGTCGATCGAGAGCGCCGCAAGGTTGTTCTCTCAAACAGGCTGGCTGTGGAAGACGAGCGTGAGAAGCAGAGGGCAGAGACTCTTTCTAGTATCGCCGAAGGACAGATTCGCGATGGTATAGTGCGCAGAATCACCGATTACGGTGCCTTTGTAGACCTTGGTGGTATCGATGGTCTGCTGCACATTTCTGAGATGTCCTGGACCAGGATCAAGCATCCCTCTGATGCAGTCAAGCAGGGCGACAAGATCCAGGTTATGATTCTTAAGCTGAATCTGGAGCAGGGAAAAGTCTCTCTTGGTCTTCGTCAGATTCTTCCCGACCCGTGGGCAGAGGTCCAGCACAAGTATCACGTCGGAGAGATCATCAAGGGATCCATCTCGCGATTGGTTCCGTTCGGCGCGTTTGTTCAGGTCGAGGGTGGTATCGAGGGCATTATCCCGAATTCCGAGTTGGCGATTCGAAGAGTCAACAAGCCGGAGGATGTAGTATCTGTCGGCCAGGAAATTGAGGTCAAGGTCATCGATATGAGGCCGGAAGAACGCAGAATGACGCTCTCGCTCCGCCAGCTTCTACCGCAGCCCGAGCGTGCTGCTAGAGAGCCAAGAGAGCCGCGTGAAGGCAACTATCAGAGCTACGGCCGCGAAGAGCAGCGGACGACTATCGGCGATCTCGTGGGCGATATGATTCGCGAAGCCAGAGTCGGACGACGTGAGCGCAAGCGCAAAGAGCGTCAGGCAGTCGAGGAGTACGAGGAGACTCACGAGGATGTAGAGGTTCCGATGTTCAACGAGCCTGCAGCCGCCGTAGAGGCTGCTCCTGCGGAGGCTGAGGCAACTGCTGAGGTTGAGGATGTTGCACCGGTAGTCGAAGAGCCTGCTGCTGAAGTGGTTGAACCTACGGCAGAGCCTGTCGAAGAGCCGGTTGCAGAGCAGGAAGCTGCTCCAGCGGAGGCTGAGGCAACTCCTGACGTTGAGGATGATGCGCCGGCAGTCGAAGAGCCTGTTGCTGAAGTAGTTGAGCCTACGGCAGAGCCTGTCGAAGAGCCGGTTATAGAGCAGGAAGCTGCTCCAGTGGAGGCTGAACCTGAGGTGCAGGAAGATGCAGCTCCGGAGGCTGAAGCGGAAGCTGAGGCTCCTGCCGAGGAGAAGGCTGAAGAGTAATTAGCGACATCCGTCGTTCATTTGATAGCCGTGCAGGTGGCAGGTTCACCTGCACGGCTTTTGCACAACCTGTGTTCTGATGATCCTGCCTTTGCTGCACAGGTCCGAGTCCGGCAACAACGTGACAGGCTCTTGTCCACGGCTGAGTTTTCCGGTATCCTAAACCAAGCGACTATGGGTATTGTGCTGGGAATAACTGGTGGTGTAGCCACCGGCAAATCAACTGTTACGGCGATGTTCGCTGAGCTTGGGGCAGAGACTGTTTCTGCCGATGATATTGCTCGCGAAGTGCTCGCCCCCGACACACCGGGAGCAGACGAAGTGACAAAGCACTTCGGACGCGGGATACTTAATGATGATGGAAGCATCAATCGTTCTAAACTGGCTGCTCTGGTGTTTCAAAACTCTGCCGACCTCGAGACTCTCAATTCCATTACTCATCCAAAGATTATCGCTGCAGTAGAAGACCGTATTCAAGTGTTTCGAAAAACGTCCGGCTCGGGGGATATTCTGGCTGCAGAGATTCCATTGCTCTTCGAGTGTGGGCTCGAGTCAATGGTCGACGAAGTCGTGGTCACGGTAGCGGAACAAGAGGCGCAAATCAATCGTCTGACAACAAGAGGTTTGACAGTAGATGAGGCCAATAGCCGCATCGCTGCGCAAATACCTATCGCTCAGAAAGAAGCTCGTGCAGACCAGGTCATACGAACGGATACGACTCTCGACGACACCAGACAACAAGTGAAGTGCGTGTGGGAGCAGTTGAGAAATCTCCATCGAAAGGGGTGATTCGGCTCTGTTGCCATATGCAGTCAGAGTCGAGTGTTTCACTACTTAGCCATTAGAGAGACGTCATAAAGAGGATTGCTGAGATTGCTCCAAAGTGCAGGAGTTGATCGTAACGAGACTTGCCCACGTTTTGCCACCACAATCAATGCATTAGCGGTTGTATCTTTAATGTAGAGGTTGTTGGGCGATTGCCTGTTATTTTTGCTTGCTTGATTCTCAGCAGTTGTGTTATATTGGAGCCAACTGAGCTTCTCACAATGTGTTCATCTTACAGCCCGTAGAAGATTAGCGGGTTGACCCATACAACTGGCCCAGGTATTGTGCCTGCGGCAGATCAATACCGTGTACGCTCAGCCAACGCGAATATATGAGCTGTGTTCTATATTAGCGAGTTGGTTGTCTGCCTCAGTTGTGATGGAGCTTGAGTTACTGGCAAGCGGTTGGCTGTGAGAAGTCCAACTGATTAGTATGTTTAATGTCGATGTGTCCGGTGCGGCATTGCCTTAACCGGAGATATATCGAATTAATGAGGTGCTCGCCACCGGCGACGGTCAGGTTTTCTATCGACAGTGTTCCTGAGGGTGGCCAGGTAGCTGTCGAGAACCATAGATTAGATTCTGGGGAGGACGTTTTCGTTGAGTCTGAGAAAGCACGAGAGGCTATATAAGCTTGTGTCTTGTGCCACGCTTTTTGGTTTCATTCTGCCGCTTTTGGCAGGTCTTGGAACACCAAAGCGTGCCGAAGCACAAGTTGCGGCGCCGATGCCGGTTGGCGTGGTCGAGTTCCTGAACGATTCTAATGTGCAGGGCACAATGCTTGCACGGCTAGCGACCGACGCTGTAGTTATCGAACTGAGCAAGTCGGACAGGTTCGATGTGGTAACTAGGGCGCAGATCGATGCGCGTATGAAAGATCTGAACATCGCCCCGCCGCTGAATGCAACCGAGCGATCTCGTTTGGGCGAGGCACTCGCTGTCGAGGCTATGATTGATGGCAACATCAAAGACGTTGAGATCCGTGGCTCTGGTTCAGCCAGAAAAGCCACTGTGACGCTGGTTGTGAGAATGATCGACCAGGCGTCTGGTGAAGTGATCAACGGTGCCATCCAGACCGGACAGAGTATTGTAAGAGTTGGTGGAGAAGTCGATGACGATAAGTTGATCTCCGAAGCCATCAACAACGCTGCTTACCAGGCAGTGAAGACGATGATCGACTATATCATCCCCGAAGCCACTGTTCAGAATACTATCAGAACCAACGAAGTCATGCTGAATAAGGGTGCCAGAGATGGTATCCGCACTGGCATGAAGATGATAGTCACCCGAGATCGTGAGATCATCGGCAAGGTCAGCGTTCAGCACGTTGATCCGAACAACTCGATTGCTGCAGTGGTATCGCAGACTCGCGGCATATCGCCGGAAGACAAGGCGAGAGCGGTATTTGATATGCCTGGACTTGGTTCGGTGGCAGATGATCCCGGATCAAAGACAGGGCAGAAGAGCTCCGTTCGCAAGGCCGGAGGCTCATTCATTAAGAGCCTCAGCAAGGTCGTCGTTCCTGTGCTCGTAGCTGCGTTCGTGGGTGGTATGTATCACTCCGGCACTGCAGAGAAGGTTGGTGCCGTAACGGCCGAGGCCGGTCTCTCAGGCTATGACCTTCCCACAGAGAGTGGTGGGCCAGGAGTCAGAATCCGGTGGAACCCAAACAAATTGGGCAAGGGCCTCAATGTGGTCGAGTACCACATCTGGCGCAACGATTTTTCAAAGCCGGTTCTGGTAGGACTGCCGACCGATGGCGAAGTCTTCGACGATGGACTGGAGAGAGACATAAGTATACGGACGCCCGAGGTCAATGACGGGCAACCCGATGGACTAAACTCAGAATCAGTCAGCGTACCAGCGATAAGCACAGGAAAACCGCTGAAGTATTACGTTTCTGCTGTTTATTCGGTTGTTGGAAAAGAAAGCATACTCTATTACGAGACAGTGCGACAGCCTACTGGGCAAGTGACGCCTATTGCGCAGATCCCGATTTCGGGTATGCGGGGTCCACTTACCGGCAGCCAGCAGAATCTGCATAAGGTCACATTTGAGTGGTTGTCGAAGCGTGGTGCAGATACCTATATAGTTGAGGCATCTACCGATCCCACGTTCCGAAATCCTGAGTTTGTGAGCCGACCCATTAGTTTCAGTTCAGTTGAGGGTCAGCTGGTCAGACTTGAAGTCACTACATCGCTATACAACTTGTTCCAGATGCTGCCGAGCGAGCAGCCTATCTGGTGGCGAGTCGGAGCCAGGGCATCTACAGATAGTCCGGGTCCGATACCTGCCAACGGCAGAGAGAATATGCGGTACATTTACAGTGAAATTAATCACTTCTATCCGGTCGAGATGCCCCCGGTACCGCCGGGTTAGTTTCAGGGCTTTTTATCGAGGCCGCACCGCCCTCCCCGATGTGCCATTATTTGGTTAACTGGGCGGGCGGCCTGCCCCGTTGAAGCGGGTCGCGACGACAGGAGGTACGGGAGAAATTGAACCTAGACTTTGCAAATCCGGCGCGATGGAGATGGGCATGTGTTGCCCTTGTGGTGTTTGTACTCGCCGCAATGGCTTCCGCTGCTCCTGCGTTGCTTCCTAATCGCCCGGCATATGTTCCAAATGAAATGCTTGTGCGCTTTGCTCCGAATACTACGGAGACAGAACGCGATACTATTGCTTCCTCTCTTGGTGGCGTCATAGCCAGACCGATGTCACTGGCTGACTCTTATGTAGTTCAGCTGTCTCCCGGTCGCGGTGTGACTATCGATACGGCTGTCACCAGAGCACGGCAGACCGACCGGATACTCCTGGCGGAGCCAAACTACCTCAGATATCCCCTGGATGTCGTTCCAAACGACCCGATGTGGGACAGGCTCTGGGGACTCAGAATGATCAACTGCCCCAAAGCCTGGGAGACTACCAGAGGTAGTTCGAGCGTGATTGTTGCGGTCAATGACTCTGGATTTAGTAAGACTCACCCCGATTTGGAGGGCAGGCTGCTTCAGGGCTATGACTTTGGAGATAACGACAATGATGTGAGTCCGGACCCTGTAGTTGAAGCCGAAGGCAGTCACGGCACACATGTGGCCGGCATCGTTGGCGCTCAGGGCGGAAATGGAATTGGAGTCGTTGGTGTCTGCTGGGACAACGTAAAGATTCTGCCTGTGAAACTTGCTCGGACAGGTTTGCCCGGGATGGCTACGGACGCGGCAGTTGCCGGGCTGCAGTACGCGCTGGATCAGGGCGCCCAAGTAGTGAATATGAGTTACGGCACCTATTGGGCTAGCGAGTTCGAGCATAGCAAGATCAGACAGGTCACTTCTGCAGGACTTATCTGTGTGGCCGCTGCTGGAAACGACTATGGTAGCCCAGTGATGTATCCCGCAGCATTTGAGGAGTGTATAGCAGTCTCTGCGCTCGGTCCGACTGAGGCTATTGCATCTTACAGCAACTACGGTCCAGAGATTGATATTGCTGCTCCAGGTGGTGATGGTTTTCAAGACTCTCCGGACACTATTTGGAGTACAGTGTGGAGCTCTGAAGGCAATGGTTATTCAGGTAATGTTGGTACTTCTATGGCTGCCCCACACGTTACTGGTGCTATCGGCCTAATTCTTTCTGCTGGGGTGCCAAGGGATCGCGTAGTTGATCAACTCTACCGTGGTGCAAGGCCACCGAAATCCGGTGTGTTAGATCCTATCAAGTACGGTCACGGAGTGCTTGATGTTGCCGCTTCATTGAATACAGACCCGGCCATTGAAATTATCTCTCCAGGAGATGGCGAGATTCTCGATACCAACACGCCTGTGTTTAAGATCAACACATTCCTATTGGATGTAACCGACATTCGGATTTATCTGGACTATGCGGATGCAAACAGAGATGGTATTCCCGACGACCTGACTCAGAATCTCGTCTTCGACGGTAGAAATTTAGCTGCAGACCCCAACGCTCGATGGGACGGCGCTACATCCACTCTTACGCTCATCTGGCCTCCGCTTGGTATGTCGCCTCTTGCTCCAGGAACGCATACGCTGTGTGCTATGGCTCTTCCGTCCGGTCAGGCCGATGCCGTGCCTGTTAAAGACTGGATGGTATTCTTCATTCAGCCACACGTGCTTACTGGAGGACGGCATCTGTTCTCAGTACCTTACGCATTGCCGGCAGGCACAACGCCTTACGATCTGTTTAGAACCAGCAACTTCACATTGGCAAGGTTCATCCCGGAGCGTTCATCTTATGCCAAGATCAACTATCCTGGCGAGGCCAACGATATGCTGGCTTGGAATGGCGAAGGTGTGCATCCGGAGGGTGAGAACATCAACACCCCGCCTGCAGGACTCGGTTTCTGGGTAGAGACATTCATTGATATGCCAATTGCCATCGACGGCGTTGAAGATAGAAGTCGAGCGTATCATATAACAGTGACCCGCGGTTCAAGCGGCTGGAATATGATCGGCAATCCGTTCCCGTTCCCTGTTCCGTGGGAAAGCGTTAAGGTTATGTATAGAGGCAGAACTCTCGCGCTTAAGGATGCCATAGATGAGGGATGGATCCGCCCGTCCTTGTATCGTTATACCAAGAACGGATACACGTTCCAGACTCCACCTGAGGCTGTTCTCATTCCGTGGGAAGGTCAATGGGTTAGGATTCTGCCGAACAATCCTGAGAGGGCGAACGACTCTATGGTGTTGATTGTACCACCGATAGAATCCGGTGAGATAATAGAGACTCCCAGGAGCCGAGCTGCCGCCTCCGATGACTCGTGGAGATTGCGACTGCAGGCAGTGTCTGGTGGCGCAATCGATGCCACAAGCGTGGTCGGAGTAGATAGCCGTGCCGCCGACGGATTCGACAAGTTGGATGTCGAGAAGCCGCCTATGTTGACAAATGATGTGGAGCTTGCTTTTGTGCATCAGGACTGGGGAGTCGCCTCAGGTCGATATGCTAGCGATGTAAGAAACAGCATCGGCACAGGCAAAACCTGGAACTTCGAAGTCAGCACCGATATGCCCAACAAGGACATTACGCTCTCTTGGCCGGATATCGCGGTAGCTCCGAAGAAGTATGACTTTGTCATTGAAGATGCAGATAGCGGTTCGCGCACATATATGCGCACACGCAGTTCGTATACATTCAACTCAGGTGCAAATGCTGGATCGAGACGGTTTAGTCTATACGTAGAGCCTGCATCGAATGCGCCTTTGATGATCAGCAGCATCACGGTCTCTCCTACCAGAGGAGGAACTGTGGGGATTAACTACACGATATCCAGAGATGCCCGTATCGAGGTCAGTGTTCTCGACAGCCGCAGCAAGGTAGTTAAGCGGCTGGATGGAAACACTACGAGGGCGGCTGGGCTAAACACTGTCCTTTGGGACTGCACCGCCGGAAATGGCGAGAAGGTTCCCGGAGGATTGTATCTGGCGCAGATCGTGGCCACGGGTCCGGACGGTGAGGTAGTGAAGTCCGTCAGACCGATTCTGGTGCGATGATGGGGGATAGATCCACTATGAAACGTTTAGTAGTAAGACTTAGTCTGTTGCTCTTCGGCATTGCTCTCTTCGTGCCGTCGACGAGCGCTCTGTGCCAGGATCAGCCGAGTGGCCCGATGACGTGGACCTTCAACGATTACCTGCAGATTGATATGGGAATCTCTGGGGATGCTTGGGTTGATGAGCCTTCGCCACCAGCTATGAGAGATAGGACGGGGCGCTGGGGTGTATGGACTAAGAAGGGTGACCCTGAAATCGCTGAAGACGACAATATTCCGATCATAGACTGCTCACCTGCTGACGGAGGTCCCGGGTGGCACTGGGGCTACACCACAGTGCGGATTGACGGCAAGAGCGAAGTGTTTGGAGACACATCCCGAGGAGGATGGATACTTCCACCGTATTACAGCTCTCCGGAAATTGGCAACTACGTGGGAAACCCGCCAGGAACATTCCACAGCGGTTACTATCTTAACAGCGAATGGATGTTTTCTGAGAGCAGAGTATTCGTTCAATTCCGAATGGTGATCATCAGAGACCAGGTTCGGTTCGAAGTGTTTTTGAGAAATGACGATTCTCAGTCGCACAATGTTGGACTGCGGCACTGCGCTGATGCGACCACTTGGTCCATTGTCGATGGTCCGTCGTACCCTTACATTCCGGGCTACGGAATCGTTCAGCACGAGATCAGCCTGACTGGAAACGAAATACCACCGTATTTCGAGATGTACAATGATCCTAAAGAGCCGTTGATTGCTCTTCGCAATACCCTTGCTTTGGAGGACGCCACTCCTCCCGACAGAATCGCAATTGGTTGGTTCTTGAGATTGCAGGCAAACGATTGGGATTACACCCCAATTCCCGACGCTCCGGTTCCGGATCACGCTTGGGCGCTGTGGTGGAACCCAGTTCTGTTGAATCCCGGCGAATCCAAGACCATTGTCACATACTTTGGTATGGCTGCTGCGACCAGTTCGTGGACATCGAATCGCGAAGGCTCGACATCGGTGAAAGAGCCGGATCCGTACTGTGTAGCGGTGCAAGGGCCGCGTGCTCTTACACTCAACTACAGCGCGAGTCAGCCATACAACAACAGGCTTATAACTAACCCATTCAAAATCAAGGCATATGTTTATAACCTGTACAACGACACTAGCCTGAGGAACATCTCTGCTCACCTCACGCTTTCGCCGGGGCTGGAGCTAGTCTCATCAAGCGCTGTGCGTGAAGTGGCTAGTATCGGGCCAGAAAAAGAGTGTCCACCTATGGAGTGGGATGTCAGAGCCGATGGCACTCGCTCAGGTGAACTTGAATACTGGGTATCGGTAAGTGGAACTCCTGGGCCGCAGAAGACAATCAAGCGATCCATAATTGTTCCAGCTACTGGTACCACTAACATAGAGCGCGGCTGGCAGATGATTTCTGTCCCATTCAAATTCAGCGACACTCGCATTGGTGAGTCGCTGGATCTTACTCCGGACACATTCCGCGCGCTCACGTGGGATCCGCAGTCCATAGACTACGAGGACGTCCTGGCTACCAAGCCCGGAAGTGGCTTGTGGTTGGAGTCTTCTGTGGACAAAGGACTCGGTATTATTGCGACCGATGGTATGCCGCTGGCTGGCGATGAGACATACTCCATTGAACTCTACACAGGCTGGAACCAGTTTGGTAACCCGTTTGTGTTTGCCACCTCTTGGGGCAAGGTCAAGATTCTCGGAGATGCTGGAGTCGGCCCAGTCAGTATTGATGAAGCAGTACGCCGCAACTGGATCCGCCGCACCATTTTCTGGTGGGATAAAGGTCTGGGTGAATACGAGTGGTCGAGCGATCCGATGATCGATCTTGAACCCTGGAGAGGCTACTGGATCAAGGCTCTCAGACCCTGCAGAATGATAATCCCGCCCGTAGAACAGGTCGGCGGTAAGATACTGGGCGAGGCCACCAGAAAGAGATCCGTTGCTACGGCTGATAGTGATTCTTTGAAGAACGCTGGCGATGGCTGGAGATTGAATCTCGTTGCCAGAGCTGGAACGGCTGTGGACTCAAAGAGTGTTCTCGGTGTCGATAGTAGAGCAGCCGATGGTTACGATGAGATAGACATCGAAAGACCGCCATCACCGGGCAATTCCGTTGCGATTGCCTTTACACATAGCGACTGGGGTGTAAATAGCGGACGTTACGTATCCGATATTCGCAGCTCAGCAACCGGACCACAGTCCTGGGACTTTGATGTCTCAACAGATATAACTAATGCCGATGTGGTCTTGACGTGGCCTAACGTCACCGACGTTCCGAAGGCTCTGGATCTTAAGCTGGTGGATGTCGAAAGTGGCGTTACCAAGTATATGCGCACTACGAGTTCCTACCGCTTCAACAGTGGGGAGGGTGGCAACCATCGGTTCAGACTGGTGGCAGAGCCTCGAACAGCAGGAAAGCTGCTGATCACGGGCATTATGGTCAACACCTCTCGTGCTATCGGAGGAGCATCGATTTCCTATAGCCTTTCTGCCGAATCGACTGCCGATGTAGTCATTAAGGGCGCTTCCGGCAAGGTTGTCCGGAGCTTGGCAAAAGGCAAAGTTACAACCAGGGGAATCAACAGCCTGTCGTGGAACTACCGCGACGAGGTCGGTGATCCCGTTCCCGCAGGAAGCTACCTGATAGAGGTAGTAGCGACGACTCCGGACGGTGAGGTTGCTAAGTCGATCAGACCGTTCCTCGTCGCCAGGTAACCAGGTCGATAGTTTTGAAGAGCTTTAGACTATTAGATACGATACGCTGGAAGGAAGATTCTCATATGATAGGAGTTTGCAGGCGACTATCTCTTGCATTGTTACTCGTAATTGTGGCTTTGGCTCCTGCCTATGCACAATTGGGTGACGGTGAAACGAGCCCGCTGCACCCCACGGCAAACTCGGTCCATAACCTGAGTGTAACCTGGGGAGGCGATAACCCTCCCGATACAGAACCGTGGCCGACTGAGGAGCTGGGCATAAACCGTTTGTATACCGACTCGCCTTGGAAGAAGAATCCCAACTATTACTTCTTGCAGCCGGATCCAGACGGAACGATATACAATGAACCGCATCAGACAGTTGATGTAATAGAGAACGAATACTGCGTGGTCAAAGCCGATGGAAGTATCGTTCTCTCGCGACCTGCTGTGGGGATTAAGGGTGTTTGGGCCGATCGTTGGCAGAGAAAGAACCTTTGGCACGACGATACTTTCACTCCGGGCGATACTATTACATTTAGTGACCCGTCACGTGTCCGCCCGGATCAGGTAGTATTCGTCTCATACTATGTGCCCGGAAGGTCTATGGTACTGCTCGACAGGCATCCGCTTCCGAGTGAGATTACTGTATACCGTTATCCAGCAGAGCCGGGCTTTGGCACGATTGCAATCAACCCGGAGATCATCAAGTTGGATCCGGACACTGGCAATTTGCGCAACAACGGTGACCCCTGGAATAACCTCTTGGGTATTTGGGATAACGAAGCGCTCAAGGGGATGAGTATACTCGATAGAGTTGACCGTGTGACTGGTCTCTGTTATCTCAGCAGGTCTGTTCCAAGCACCACCAGATACGTATATGTTGCCGTTTCGACGTATGCAATTGACTACGTTGATATGCTCGACGGAACAGGTCCCGACCTCCCGGCGGATTACGATCCGGACACGGGGGAGGTCGTTCTAAAGACGTCGGCTGCAGCCGATGGTCAGGATGTTCTCGTAACGTACCGTCCTCTTGGTAGAACCAAGATCACTATGGCACTTGTGCCGATCGTTGATGTTTCGGGCGTATACACCTCGAAAGAGAACGACACCAACTACCTGGGGCAACCGCAGTTCGATGCTGCTACCGGCCGAATCACGCTTGGAAGAGCCCTTCCGTGGAATACGAGAAGCGTTTACGTAGAATATGATGCTGTGGATATGGAAGACGTCACTCCCGAAAAGACATGGAGCTGGCGTGAGGGCGATCACGCACATCCAATAGTGCGTGAGAGTGACGATCTGAATCAGCGTTACTGCACGTTGCAGCCCGATCCAACATCTACTATGTCTGCAACATCCTCGCACCCTGGGCTGTACCACGGTGTGGGTGAAAAGTTAACGGAATCCAGTATTCCGAGAATAGAACCGTCCAAGACCGCGCTCGCCAATCTAATATCCGGGCGCCTTGTATCACAGGGCTGGATTCCGCAGCACGAAGCTGACGAAGATAACGAGATTCCAGCGCAGCCTTACGATATTATTGTGACCAGCCGTGAGCCAGTGCTAATAGCCGAAGTATGGGTGGCTGACGAAGAAGGTGAGGTCACCAACTGGGGTGGTTCGTGTGACGTTGCTATGGAACTCAACAGTGGTCAATATGTGATCATTGTCGATCCTGACAATGCATTGCCGGAAGGCGCTCGAATATTGTCAGTCAGCTATTACACTGCTGGCAAATATTACGTATTTGGCTATGGGCCTGCGCCAATGCCGGCCACGGTTCATGCAATCAATCTAAATGGCTATGCACAGGCTCGATCCAACCTGCTCAGAATTAATCCACGACTGCTCGATATGGATGAGGATACGGCAGGATGGAGAGCCAAAGCACTCTCGCAGGATATCACTGAAGGTTACAACATCCTGGGGATTTTCGACAACCTGCAGTTGCAGGGTTGGAACTACTGGACTCCTGGTCCCGGTATGGTAGAGGGAGACGCCAGTGGTGCCGCGGTTCTGAAGCTGAACACAGTCCCACATACTACCGTAAACACCCTCTACATCAAGGTATCAACGTATGCGGTGGACTCAGTTGTTGAGCTCAATGATCCAACTGAGAACAACCTCTATCCGGGGCGATTCACAGATGATCTTCCGGATGGCGCAATGTGGGCTGAGGGCAATGATGGCCACGAAACGGCTTTCTATGAGCCGGATGTTGTCGTGTCGTATCCGATGAGGGGTGACGAGGATCCTGAGTACTTGCATTTGGTCAAGGTACACCTGCGTGAACCACTCTCCACAGATGGTGCTCAGGTTAGAATGACCCACCGAGCTCTGAGCCAGTCAAGTATTACACCTGCTCGCGGGCCGGTTATGGCTTGTCCAGTACTGACTATTACTGAATTTGATGATAACGGCGCACCTATAGATCGTGAACTGAATGATCTTCTTCAGAACGATCCTCCGGTATTCAATCTGGCACTTGAAGCTGAGGATCCTAACGAGTTGTTCCAGCACGGAACACGTATGCTGAAGGAAATCAAATATCACGCTATGCCGTGTATTATGGGTCTCTATACGCACGCTACGTGGGCGGAGGGGCTCCGACGTTTCGGTGATGTGACAGACGACCACCGAAATGTTCAGCCTATGTATCTGGCAGAACCAGGCCTTTACCGATTGGCTGTTAGTGCCGGTCTCAACATGTTCAATCGCAAGCAGCAGCCGCGATACGATCTATTCGATGCCAGCGACATCTGTCTGTTGCGCGATCCACGTGGTAACCCGATGGATGTGGCGCCACTATTGGTTGCCGAAATGGACGGTTCTGCAGCAGAGAGATCGTGGAGTTATGTTGCGGCCACTCACCCAGAACCGGTTGGCCAAGAGCCAATAATATCCACAGCCGGTCCTGTTACCGCTACGGTTCACGACAGTGAACCTAGTGGTGGAGTAAGCTGGGCTGGCCAGATGATGGGACGCGACTATCTTACCAACTATCCAGGAGAGGGATGGCCTATCCAGTTTACCGGCCCCGACCCGCTGATTGCTGTCAGCCCGTCTCCGATCGTCCCACTCGCTATGACGCCGGACGATGGCTCATCGAGCACTACGTTTGACTTTAGAGTAAGATACTGGAACCTTGACAACCTGCCGCCGAAACCGTGGATGCCTGCCTGGTGCGACGAGTTCGACCCGTCCGCAGGCAGACCGCAGGTAAGAGAGACCGGCGTTGTCCTCTATCTTGACTTGGCGGACGTCTTCGACCTGGGGCAGGAGCATAGACACGAAAGTTATCGACCTCACTTCATGAGGAAGGAAAACCCTGCGGACGAGGACTACGCTGGCGGTGTGACATATTTGTACAGATTGCAGCCCGCTGCCTCACCGTGGATAAATGGCATGAACCTCCAGATTCCTTCTGGATGGAACGGCAACGACTATATTTCTCTGATGATAGGCAACTATCATTACTTCTTCGCGTGCTCAGACGACTCGTTGACATTTGAAAACGATACAGACTACGCGCTGTACTTCCAGTACTTCGGCGACACTGATGACCCGTGGACTGAATGGGGCAACGTGACACCGTTGTACAGGGCACCGTATCGATCCAGCACCGGGCTCGACCCACACCTGCCGCGAAACGTAATAGACGAAGAGGGGCGGCCGTTTATGCCGAGAAATCTCGGTCGGCGCTACAGCTCCTTCGGTGACGAGGTAGACGAGCCTCGTGACTGGCAGCTTTATGTAGACCGGTACGACCGTGTTCCGGGTCACTTTGAGATTCTTAACGAACTCCAGTACCCGTGGAAGTCAACGGAACATCCACAGGTCTCTCTAGCGCTCTCAGGATACGGAGTATCGCCGGTCGAAGGCTATGGCAGATTCTATGGGACAATAAGCCCGTTCTATCGAATGGCTAATCCGGCCATTGAAACCGCTTGGGACGAAGATGGCTTCGGTCTGATGGGAACCCGAACTGAAACTACGGGTGCAACCAACTCAACGATGCTTACCTTCAACGTGAAGTTCTATCAGCGAGACAGCCGCGCACCACTTTGGATCAAGACCTTTGTTGGCGGATCTGCGCTGAAGGTTATTGATCCGCAGCAGGCAATGAAGCCGGAGAATGGCGGTTTTGTTGGTTACACAATGCAGCCGAGCGCTGTTCAGAGTACTCCCGGACAGAGCCAGAAGGCTCCGTACAACTACCGCTTAGGTGTGGATTACGAAGTCAAAATGCAGCTTCCGTCCGGACCACATACGTATTACTTCATGGCATACGACGGTATTGCAACTGCCATTTGGCCTGCCAGACCTGAAAACTGGCAGTATGGTGGTATGACATATGGCGATATCTGGATTCCTGATAGTGTAGGAGATTGTCCGGAGGGATACGACAACAACTACTGCCCGGGTCCGTATATCAATACACCCTGCATACTCTCTGATTCCAGTGTAAACCCTGCTACTGGCATAGAGGGTCAGCAGTATGTATTCCGTGTGCTCTATACAGATAAGGACTCCATTGATGAGTCTCTGTTCGAGCCCGATCCGAGCCTGCCGAAGGGTCAGCGTCCGTATAAGGCAAAAATCTATATCGACACTGGCACCGAGAAAGGCATTCTTGCCTTTGATATGCACAAGGAAGATCCTTTCGACAACGACTACACCGACGGTGTATGGTATGTGCTTAACACTGCCTCGCTTGAGGACTTCTCGCTGGCCAAGGGTGTGCGAAAGTATCGATTCGAGTTCACGGACGATTGGGGACGGGTCACTGATCTGAACGACGTCGTCAGGGGCGAGACTACTTACTATCCGTCCTCAGGTGGTTGGATTGATGGTCCCGTCATTGGAACTCAAACAAAGCCTACCCTGCGGTTTGGCAAAGCAGATTCGCTCGACGGTACTGCGAACAGTGCTACAATGTGGCGCTTCACCGTTGAGTATAAGGATATCAACAACGATCCGCCGAAGTTCGTTACTCTCTACATTGGTAGTCTAAACGAGGATGGCCAGTCCATAACTTGGGATAGTGGTCACCATATGACACAGTCCAATCCTGGAGATAAGACTTACTACGACGGAGCAGAGTTCTTCTTCGAGACTCGATTGCCTGGAGCCGACAATGTTGGTGACCTAGCGCTAACATACTACTATGCGTTCGAGGCTTCCGACGGAGTCAACCTGGCAACTTGGGTGCCGGAGGATTACCCGGATGTCAACGCTCGCTCAGAGTCTGCCGGATGCTTGTTGAAGGATCCGCTGACTACAGATGATTACACAGTCTATCAGTCGACAAAGGTTGCTCTTGTTGGAACGCTTCAGAATCAGCCGACCAATGCCGGTATACTGACCGATCCAGTGGCGCATCTCTACTTGAGAGGCGATATGAGCCGACCGGTCACACTCTGCCGCGAAGACACTTATGTCGTCAAGGGATACAGTTTAGGCAGTCCAACCTCCTGCACACGACTTGACGCGGTAGATGCTGCCTTCGCTCCGCCGATGACAGAGATTGAAGGTGTCTATATTAATCCGGATCTTTCAGGAGAAGACTACTACCATCTCGACGACGGAACATCCGGAGTCTATGCTGGTGGAGCAATCACTCTTGCCAGGCCACTTCCACACGGAACAACCTGGGTATGGATCGAGTACAAGCATACGAGAGAACATAGATATGCCGTAGATGGCACTCTAGTTGATCCCAAGGACAGATTCGTGGCCTATCGAACAACTCCGATAGATCCGAATAATGCTCCGGAAATCCACGAGGTTGTTCAGGTGTTTGGTGCTGCAACTGACTACTTCAATGCTCCTGATGGAACCCCTGGGTCCTACGATCCTGCTACGGGTATCATCCAGTTGCAGCAGCCAGTTGTTGCCGGTGACGAAGACCTTACAATCGTCTATCGGCTGCCAGTCTACACACTGAACAAATGGACTGGTCAGTTCACATTTGACAAGGTTCAGGATCCGAGGGATCTGTTCAGAGCAGACTACTTCTTCGCGACCCGAATGTCGACGGGAATCGGCTGGAATACTCCGCCGATGCTCTCTAATCCGAAGCTGACGCCAAAGGTTGGAACATCGTCTACCGATTTCAACTATCGAGTTGACTATCGCGACATTGATGGTCCAAATGGCCAGGCACCGTCATATGTGAGAGTCGTCATCGATGGCGTCGAACACAATATGACTCCGGTAGTGACGGGCACTCCGTCGTATCGAGAGCGCGTGACCTTTACATACACTACTAAGCTGAGTAGTGGCGCGCACAACTATTACTTCACAGCCAGTGATGGTGCGGATCAGGTTACTCTGCCAGAGGCCGATCCGTTGACTGGTAATGTCACACCATATCTTGGCCCGTGGATTAATAACCCGCCTGCGTTAAGCAGTCCGATGGCAGCGCCGAACCCATCGCCGGGTTCTATATCGACTATTCAACCAGTGACGTACTCTGTGGTCTTTAGTGACCCGGACAACGACGGCCCAATAACGTATATGCCGTTCATTAACGACGCCACTGCCGCGCCAGCTATTAGAGCAATGGCGCTCCCGACACCGCTTCTTTATGTTGATAACAAACTGGAAGCTATGAACGTCGGCATTGTCGATTCGCTGGTTGTCGATGCTGCGCAGCCAGGCAAATATCGCTCAATCCGCGTCCTTGATTCCAAGGGTGCTATGGCTAGTATGACGGCCGACCAGTTCGCTGGAAAGCTGTTGCAGTTCCAGAGCGGACCTCTGAACGGTCGCGTATACTTAATCGCGAACAATACAGAGACCGACCTCAAGCTGATGATCGACGATCTGATGGAAGATGGTCTGGAGCCTGGAGCTATATTCACTATCGGCGTGCTCAGGATGTACATTCGCACGAATGAGAAGCCTAACTATGCCGCTGGTGTTGCTTACGACCTCACAGTGCCGCAGCTTGCGGAAGGCGTTCATGCGTTCCACTTCAAGGCTGCGTCGACTATGAGCCCTCCACCGTGGGTTGGTGCGCCGTATGATACGATGACCCAGTCTGCGTGGGTGGTGGCACCACTCTCCGGTGAGGTAACTGGTCCGTCCGTCGTGCCTCAGCCGCCGAGTTCGAACCACGCTCCGATACTGTCGCTGATGGGTGACAGTCCGGTATCGCCCGCCAGTGGTAAGCCGTCTGACAGCTTCGAGTTTGCCGTGTCGTATATGGACGCAGACGGCAACCCGCCGCACTATCACGACGGTGTCCTTGGATACATTCGAGTAGTGTTCAATGACGGCGCTTACGCTGCCGACCTGACACCGGAGGTTCCCGAGGATGAATGGAACTCAGACTGGTATAAGGAGTTCAAGCGCTTCACCGTAACAACCGACGGTCTGCCGGAAGGTGTACATAAGTTCCACTTCGAGGCTTCCGATGGTTGGACTAAGGTGAGATTGCCGCTTGCCGCACAGGGTGGTGATCCCGGAGTCAACGACTTCGTGGTCTCTGTCAACTCCAGAGCCAGGCTGACTGAGATGCAGGTTAATCCGCCTGCCGGTGACAGCAATACCACGTTTGCGATTAGCGTTAAGTACTCACATCAGAATGGCCAACCGCCGTTCAAGACTACTGTGGGTGGCGTACAGCGAGACGAGGTATGGGTCGAACTGAATGGCAATACAGCCAATAGGATCTACCTGACGCGTGATGCGGCATCGGGCACCAACTATGTGACCGGTGTGGTCTTCAGAACGAATAAGGGTGGTCTTACACCTGGATCATATACTACTGTCTTCAGGGCTAAGGATGCTCTAGGTGAGATAACTACTGTTGCTGGTCCGACCTTCACCGTAACTGCCAACCAGAATGCACCGGCGCTGGCAAACCAGAAGGTATTCAATACCGGCAAGCCGTCGCTGATTAATGCTGACGCTTCTGGTGGGACATCAGCAGTCTTCCGTTACGAAGTTGAGTACAGCGATCCGGACGGAGACGTGCCGATTGTTGTCCACAACGGCGCAACAATCGAGGGTATCAGGCTCTACGTGGACGGCGTATTCGATACAGTAGTGACGCAGAGGTCACCTTCTGCCCTGCTTACGAATGGTCAGCCGGACTACACTAAGCCGGTTACTTACTATTGCACAAAGATAGCCAGCTCAATGACCGCTGGTGAACATAACTACTACTTCGAAGCCAAGGACGGCGTTTCAGTGGACGCTCACACAGTGAGAACGCCGACTACGCCAGGACCGGTTATCCTGTCAGCGACCATTCAGATGGTGAGAGCTGTTGTGGTGGGATCTGACCTGGTAGACCGAGATCCTTACCTTGGTGAGACTGTCAGGATTACAGGTGTTCTGACTGCTTCCAGCGCGAAACCTATCGCAGGAGGACAGAGGTTCAACATCAGGGTTACGAGACCCGATGGAACATACACTACGTCCACTGTGACAGGTGCAGCGGCAGAATCAGGCGCCGTCAAGCTGAACCAGTTCACCTTTGATCTTGAGGCACCGACGATTAACAGGGATTGGACGATCACAGCTACTTGGGCTGGAAACTCGGATTACACTACTTCAGTCAGTTCCGATCTGAGAGTAACAGTTCACGGCCCAACCAGAGTGGTCGCTACCCAGGATATAACTCAACCAGCGACCAGCACGCCTGTTGTTGATATGGTCACCTCGCCACTGGTATCACCGAACGGTGATGTGGGGACACTCTACGGCTTCGATTTTGCCAGGCTCTCCCAGATAGTCAGATGGGATCCGACTCAGAGAACTTATCTCTGGTATGGAAGCACCTACTTCCCGACCTTAGCGGCCGGAAATGCAGTGTGGATCTTGCCAGGCACAAGTCTGGTTCCAGAGAGCATCAACTCGAGTCTTCCGTTGAGCTTCTGGCCGTCGCCAGTAGATCCTAACGATCCGGCACAGGCTGTGAGCGCATCGAAGCAGTATAGACTGTTGAAGCCGTTCGGTAGACTTGCGAATCAGACTGCCGACCGTGAGATACAGCTTAAGCAGGGATGGAACCAGATTGGTTCCGCCTTCTTGGCACCCACCGAGATCGGTAATGCTAGAATATCGTTCCAGGGTAGAACCGTATCGATCGACGAAGCTGCAGCAAGCGGCTGGGTCAGGAACTACGCTTGGATGTGGGATCCTGTTGCGCAGAAGTACCAACTGATTAGTGCAACAAGACCCGACAGATACAAGAGCACGTTCGATCCGTGGAGAGGCTACTGGATTAGAGCCTTTGCAGACTGCACGCTGGTGCTTGCAGCTCCTGGCCGATCCGCAGCCAGTGTCTCTGCACTCAGTGCGGAAATCGATGGCAACACAAGAAGCACAACTGCTCTTACGCCACTCGATGAGCCGCCGGCGGCTCCGATCGGAGCAGACCACTAAGTGATCACGCTTGGGGTGGAGTCAAATCCACCCCAGGTTAAAATCAACCGTTCATTTCAGAGGAGTATTTGAGAATATGATTAGGATCAGACAGATGCGCTTGGTCACATACCTAGCTGTGGTCCTTCTTATCGCGATGTATATTGCTCCGGCAGCGCTAGCGGCCAAAAAGGTATCTAGCAAGCCGGTAACACAGCCCGCGAAGACGATCATAGTCTTTCCATTCGAGGACTCATCAGAAGGTGCACCGGAGTCACTGTCGAATGATCTGGCACAGAGTATCCAGGCGACCATAGGTGCAGACGGAGCCTTCCGTGCAATCGCCTTCTCGACGCAGCTTCCATCCATCAAGCGAGCAAGGCTGGAGACGGCTCTTACAGATGCCGACCTAAAAGGACCATTTGGTATCGAGAAGGCGCAGATGGCAAGTGCGATCAAAATTGCCAATCAGACTGCTGTCGATATGCTGCTTGTCGGCACCATAGATGAAGTCGCCGCTGACACTGAGAGTAAGACAGCATCAGCCACTATGACAGCCATTCTTGCCGACGCTAACACCGGAGCTCCGGTAAAAACCATCGCGGTAACTGGAACCGTTCCGGAAGGTGCTACTGGCGAGACTGAGAGTGAACTCATCGCTTTCGCTGCTGGTGATGCGGTGACTAAGATCGTAAACGAGATCTCACCATTAGGGATCCAGGTCGCCTCGTCTGAGCCTGCGTTGGCTACAGGGCCAGTTGTAGCACGCTCCAGCAAGAAGAAGTCTGGAATCAGCAAATTTATTATTCCTATAGTGATTGCGGTAGTAGCATTAGCTGTTTCAAGTGACAGCGATGACGAGGTTGACGACGATCTCGACGATCCACCGTGGCATCCACTCTAGTGAGCTTCTATCGATCAGTTACGAGCAGCGTGTCCGTGAATGGGCACGCTGCTTTTGTGCAGTATGCTGCGCTGTCCAACTCGTGCCTGATGGAGCTTTAGACTGGTTTTGATGAGCCGAGTTATCCCTCTATTGATCTCATTTATCTTGCTGCTGCCAGTGGTCTGCAGGTCTGCTGGCCCGGCTGCCAGTGTATATCTGCGTGCCAACCCCTCAAGCATAATCGCCGATGGCAAGAGCGTTACTACTATTACCGTCGAGGTGCGAGACTCCAGTGGAAACCCGGTTGACGACGGCACTCTGGTGAGCTTCTCTACCAGTTTGGGCGCAGTGGAGTCGATGGTATCAACGAAGGCCGGAGTCGCACGCGCAAGGCTGACGAGCGGCACTGTAACCGGTGCAGCGTCGGTCTCAGCATGGGTCACGCAGGGTGGGGCTGCTGGCCAGATCCGGGTAGAGTGTCTTGCCCCGGGAACAGAGATTTCACGCCAGACATTCATTACTATTACTTCAAGAGACTATCTTGTCATGAGTCCGGAACGTATGACTGCCTACGCATCTGGCGGTGTGAAGATCGTTCACAAGGGAATGACTGTAGAGTGTCACGAGGCACAATTTGACCTTCAAATGGGAGTGCTCAAGTGTCGTGCCACAGACAGTGATCCACTCGTCATCCGTAGAGGCGATAAATCACTATCAGGCCTGCTGCTGTACTACCGCACGGATGATATGAAGGGAAAGCTCCTTACAGAAGGTGAATCCGGCTTGGTGGAACGGAAGAACCTGAGAGCGGCCGATCTCACTTTGGAAAAGGATGACGAAGAGATCTCTCCCAGTCTGTTCGATTTCACAGACATTTCGGAGAGCTCCATGCTCATTAGGGCTTCCAGCATCACGGTGAAGCCGATGGAAGAGATTCAGTTTCACCGCGCAAAAGTGTATGTTGACGGCAGGCGAGTTGTTTCCTTGCCGCTTCATGTGATTCCTCTCGATCCTTCACAGATAGACTCCTCTCGCGTAATAGGGTGGGGGCCTACTGGCCTCAGAATTGACGTTCCCGTGTACTACACACTCTCTCCAACGTCTACCGGCTCGCTGCATTTGCGCAAAGGTCAGCAGGCAGGCTGGGGATACTATTCTGGCGACAGAGGCTGGGCTCTTGATGTCGTTCAGGACTATGATACTGAATCCGGTGCCGAAGGCAGCTTCTCATTGAATCGAGTTACCTCAAGCGATTGGGGAGCTAGTTGGAATCACAAACAGGACTTGAGCACCGGAGGGAGTCTTTATGGTCTGCTCGAGTTCCCTGCCCACCGCGATTTTTATGGGACGCTAAATATCTCCAAGCCGATTAATCGGCTGAACGTGGGAGTAAACCTTTACGGCAATAAGCTGCAGGATCAAGAAGGCAGTCTGACATCGGACGTTTATCTTCAGACTTCGCCGAAACCTCTGGCAGGAGGCGCAATCAACTACAGTCTCCTTGGCAGAGCATCTAAAACAACAGGCGGCGGAGGATTGATGGATACAAGGCTGGGCACCGGGCTGCAAATTCAGCTTCGCGGTAAGCCCGTATCTTTCAGCAAGCAAGCCAGGCTCAACACTTCCTTGTCATTTGGTCAGGATTGGGGAGGAGCCAGAGCAGGATTCTCACTTACCGGAAACGCTTCATTCAACTATCGTATGGGTCGCTTTGGTGTGGCAGGGTTAGTATACACATACAGTCGTGATCCATTGTACCGCAGCCAGCTTGGTCGTCATCGATTGAGTGCAAGTGCAATGTGGTCAGACTCCAAGAAGTGGCAGGGGAGACTTCTCAGCACCTATACACTCGATCGCCCAATGTCAAGCACTTTTATTGATGTCTCATATCAGTTCAAACGTGGATGGACAATCAATCTGTTGGAGACTATTCAGTCATCCAGCCTGATTCTGCTCGGCAATGAGCACAAGTACCGCTACTCGGATACCGAATTAGGATTAGGCAAAAAGATCCGTGATCACGATGTTCTGGTTGTCTGGTCCAAATCAAAGAATAGGCTGAGGTTGGATTTTACTGCTGCCCGATTCTAGCAGGAGTGGTGTACGACAGTATCAATCCCGAACAAGTGCTTCTTGAACTCTCTTTCTGCCGGTTGCCAAATGTGTGACTACACCAGTCATTGCCTCTGCACGCAGATTTAATGGTATTGGACAAATATAGCCTCCAAATCGCCACCAACTTTGCTGTATAATGAAGTCTGATTGGCTCGATGATTGATCGGGCGGACGATGGAGATTAGATGAACCACCCTCAAACAGACCGAGGCAGAGGTCGCGACCTGACTGTCGGCAGTATCCCACGCCACTTGGTCGTATTCTCACTACCTATGCTTGTGGGTAACCTCATTCAGACGGGTTACAGTCTTGTAAACGCCTTCTGGGTGGGCAAACGTTTGGGTGAGAATGCGCTCGCGGCAGTAACGGTCAGTTTCCCCGTTATATTTGTCCTCACCGGTCTTGCAATGGGGCTTACTATGGCTACAAGCATCCTGGTGGCTCAGTTTGCAGGTGGAAAAGAATGGCACAGGCTCCGAAAGACTGTTCAAACTTCAACGCTGGTTGTAATTGGCGTTAGCATAATCCTGGTCATTATTGGAATGGTGACCGCGCCTGTAATTCTTAAGATGATGAACACGCCAGACGATATATACGATATGGCAGTCAGCTATCTGCGTGTCTTCTTGCTTTCTGAACCGTTCAGTTTCGGACTGTTCCTTCTTGGATCGATGCTAAGGGGTATTGGCGATTCTGTGACGCCGCTCTATTTCCAGATGGCTGCGCTGGTTCTGACTGCAATATTCGACCCCATTCTGATGTTGGGTTGGTGGTTCTTCCCTCATTTTGGTCTGAATGGAACAGCAATCGCCAGCTTGGTAATGCAGGGTTTGGCTTTGGTTGCGATGAGCATTTACCTGCGGCAAAGGAAGAGCATCGTGGTTCCAGACTGGCTGAAGTTGAGTATAGATCCCACTACTTTCTGGTTGACGCTGAAGATCGGCCTTCCCGCAGTTGTTCAGCAGTCGCTGGTTGCACTTGGCGCTGTGTTCGTTACTGGAATAATCAATAAGTTTGGCAAGGATGCAACTGCAGCATTCGGCGCTGCAGGGCGTATCGACCAGATTGCGTTTATGCCGGCGATGACCTTTTCGTCTGCTGTCGCCACACTGGTCGGGCAGAATGTCGGCGCTCGACAGCTTAACCGTGTCAAAGAAGCTTTCTGGTGGAGTATACTGCTGTGTGGAGGAATTACGCTTGCCGTATCAGCTCTGGCAGTCAGTCAACCACATTTATTGTTGAGCATGTTCTTGCAGGAGCCAAAACCGATTGAGATAGGTGTTCGTTACCTGCAGATTGTAGGCTCGTGTTATGTGTTCTTTGCCGTGATGTTCGTAGGAAATGGTGTCTTGAACGGCTCTGGGCACACAATGATTACCACTGTAATATCGCTGGTTTCACTGTGGGCTACTCGCGTTCCGCTTGCTTTGTATCTTGTGCACAAGTGGAATAGAGTTGAAGCTGTATGGTGGGCAATGGCTACCAGTCTGGCGATTTCAATGCTAATCAGCCTTGCGTTTTTCTTTTCCGGCTACTGGAAGCGGCCCGTTGTGAAGCACGGCCCTGCAGGCGAGATGATAACGCCTCCAGAAGAGTTTGTCACGGCTGCTACACCGGTTGAATAGATCGATGTCGCACGCCACAGATTTGACGCATAAAGTGTAGTCTGTTATACTACGACAGAGGCCATCTGTCCGGTTTTCGGATTGACAGTCGGCTTTATACAATAAAAGAGACAATTGGACGCCGAATCCCGATAGCAATCGGGAGCGGGGGAACCGCCGAAATGGGGCTAATCTCTGTGTGGAGAGGGATTTCTTCCTATCCCAGCCCGTCAACTAACCTCGCAGGTGGGGCAGGAGGCCAAGGAGCGGCAGGGTATACGACCCTGACCCGCTGTTCGTGCGTATCGATAGTAATCGAGCGCATTTCCACATCGTATTGTGTTATCTCCTGTCTTGTCATTTGCCGTCCGATTCCTCTTAAGTGTTGTTTGGAGCGTAAGGAGAGGAATGCTTATGGATAGAGCAAACACACCACGATTTGCCGTGTTGGGAGCAGGTCACGGTGGTACAGCCATGGCCGGCCACCTGTCTTTGATGGGGTTTGATGTATCACTCTACAGCCGTGGGCCAGAACGACTCAAGTCGATTCAGTTGGCGGGTGGAGTGGAGATCATCTCTGACAACAGTGACCATATTCTGCACGGTTTTGCCAGTATCGATATAGTCACTTGCGATCCTGCCGAAGCAATAGATGGCAGGGATGTTCTGATGGTGGTTGTGCCAGCCACTGCGCACAGGTTCATCACCGAACAAATTGCGCCGCATTTGGTCGATGGTCAACTGGTTGTGCTGAATCCGGGCCGCACCGGAGGCGCACTGGAGGCCCACAGAATCATTCGGGAGATTCGATGCTCTGTCGATGTAGTAGTGGCCGAAACCCAGACTTTCATATATGCGAGTCGATCGATCAATCCGGCGCAGACTAGGATCTTTCGTGTTAAGAACAGTATTCCGGTTGCTGCACTTCCAGCGCACAAGACGCCGGAAGTCGTTGCCACACTGCGGCAGGCATTTCCGCAGTTTGTCCCGGGCGACAACGTGATGAAGACCAGTCTGGACAACATCGGAGCGATTTTCCATCCTGCGGTTACCGTCCTTAATGCAGCCCGCATCGAAAGCACCCAAGGAGACTTCGACTATTACACTGAGGGCATCACTCACTCCGTATCGTTGATTCTGGAGACGCTGGATAAAGAGCGTGTCAGTGTTGCTGAAGCGCTCGGTTTCAGGTCAATGACCGCGAGAGAATGGTTGTATATAGCATATGATGCAGCAGGGCGGTCGCTCTATGAGTCAATGCGCGCTAACCGTGGTTATGATGGCATACGAGCACCGAAGACGATTTCTACCAGGTATATCAGCGAAGATATACCGGCTAGCCTAGTGCCGATTTCGTCACTAGGTCAGATGGTAGGAGTGCCTACTCCGACTATTGACTCAATAATCCTCCTTGGTTCAATCCTCCACGGAGTCGACTATAGAGCACAAGGTCGCACCGTGGAAAGCCTTGGGCTTGCAGGAAAGAGTCTGAAAGAGATTCGACAGTTCATCCTCGAAGGCGAGCCGATACGAAAGGAGAAAGCATTATGTCACGAACAGTCATAGGTGGCGCTATCGGTAACTGTGTCCACGTGGCAGGCGTAAGCGGTTTTCTTAGAATCGCGGGTGAACTTGGCTACGAGACAGTGTTTTTAGGTGCCGCGGTGCCGGTAGATGAGTTTGTCGAGGCAATTCGGCGCTTCGACCCGGAGATTGTCGGTATCAGTTATCGACTGACCGCTGAGGTAGGTGAACGTGTGCTTAAAGAGCTGAAAGATAAGCTCGAATCTGCGGGTCTTCTTAATCGGCGTTTTGCTTTTGGAGGAACTCCGCCAGTCTGTGAGGCAGCCGAGAAGCTCCAGTGGTTCGAGCGGACATTCGACGGGCTCGAGAACCCCGGCGAAGTCTGGTCGTATTTGAAAGGAGTCGATCTGACAACCGATGGGTCAGGCTTTGCAGATACATTAGTGGAACGGATGGAGCAACAGCACCCGTACCCTCTGCTTCGGCACCATTTTGGCCTGCCGGATTTGGCCGCTACGATAGATGGCATAGCGCAAATTGCTGAGTCTCGCGTACTGGATGTTGTATCCATCGCGCCCGACCAGAACGCACAGGAGTCTTTCTTTCGCCAAAACGAAATGGATCCTGCGCTTGATGGGGCAGGGGGAGTACCAGTTCGAACTGCGGAAGATTTGAAGTCGCTCTACAAAGCAAGTTGCCACGGTAATCATCCGCTTCTGCGGATTTACAGTGGCACTCGGGATGTTATCAAATGGGCGGAGCTAGCCACCGAAACGATAAATAACGCATGGGCAGCGATTCCCCTATGTTGGTACAGTGTGCTTGATGGACGTTCCAAAAGGCCGCTTGCAGATGCGATTCGCGAGAACCAATCTGGTATGCACTGGTATGCAGAAAGAGGCATTCCGGTTGAGGTGAACGAAGCTCATCACTGGGCTCTGCGAGGTGCGCACGACACTGTATCTGTTGTTGCCGCATATCTCGCTGCACTAAACGCCAAGGAGCAGGGTGTCAGACACTACGTTGCGCAGTATATGTTCAACTCGCCGCCTACAATGACCCCAGCGATGGATCTGGCTAAGATACTGGCGCAGGTCGAGCTGATCGAAGGGTTGCACGATGATTCGTTCTGTTCGTACCGTCAGGTGCGAACAGGGCTGCTCTGTCTCTCGCCACGCATGTCCGTCGCTAAAGGGCAGCTTGCAGCGTCTATGGCAGTAGCAATGTCTCTTACACCAAACATCGTACACGTTGTCGGGTTCTGTGAAGGGGACCACGCTGCCTCTGCAGACGACGTTACAGAAAGCTGCGAAATCGTTCGTGGAGTTGTTCAAAGCTGTATGCACGGAATGCCGGATGTCTCAGCGGATCCCGCCATACAAGCACGGAAAGATCAGTTGGTTGACGAGGCAGAACTATTACTTGGAGCCATTGACTCCATAGATGGTAGCGCAAATAGTAGAACGAATCCCGAGACACTTGCCCGTGCGATAAAACTGGGTCTTCTGGACGCACCTCAGCTAAAAGGGAACCCCTATTCTTCGAGCAAACTTGAGACCCGCACAGTAGGTGGTGCAGTCTATGCCGTCGATGCTGAATCACTAGTGAGATCGACCGAATCTGAGCGGTTGGCATCCATAATGGGTGACAGAGTATCAACCGGTTAGGGTGGATGCTAGGCTAGTCTGTCCAGCGCGAATAGGAGTATCTTTGCGCAGGCACAGCAGGCTATTTCGCGATGCCCGCTGTGCCTCATTATCAGATCTACGCTGCTTCCGGCTTCTTTTTCTTGTCGGTCAATATGACTATCTGGGTCAGTATCAGCCCGAGAACAGCCAAGAATCCAGCAATAACAAATGCGGTGCTGTAGTCTCCAGTCTGTTTCAGCACTGCGGCTGCAACATACGGCCCGGAAATCGCCGCTACACTGAAAGCAGAAAAGAGTAATCCGTAGTTTACTGTCAGGTACTTCGCACCGAAAGCATCCGCTGTGATCGATGGGAATGTGCCTAGATACCCACCAAAGCACGCGCCAAAGACTATTGCATCAATTATGAAAGTAGTCTTGGAGACTACAAACATCGGCAACAGGAACATAGAGACAGCAGTCAGGACAAACATAAGAGCCAGGGAATTCAGTCTGCCGATTTTGTCAGAGATATATCCCCACACTACTCTTCCAGCAGCATTGGCTACCGCGATAATAAGCACAATGATAGATGCTGCCGCTGCCATAGTGACTGGTGAGTCAAGCGACTTTATCTCGCGCGTCATTGTCTGCGCAATTGGCGATGCCTGGCTGATAATCATAAGCCCCGAAAATGCACCGAAAGCGTACATGAAATAGAGTAACCAGAATCTGCCTCTCTTCAGCATAGCTGTCCAATGCAAATCAACACGAGAGACAGTATTGCCAGCAGCTTTCGGAACAAATCCGGCTGGAGCGTAATCGGCCGGTGGGTTTTTGAGGATAAGTGATGCCAGTGCAATGATCACCAGAAAAGCAATGCCCAGCACTTTGAAGGCATACAGCACGCCAACATTGGAGTCGGCAAATCCAGCCATCAACCGAACCGCGATAGGTGCTATCAGAACTGTTCCGAAGCCGAGAGCTCCGACAGCAAGCCCAGATGCCATTCCGCGCCTGTCGGGGAACCATCTTACTGAGGTTGAAACCACTGCACCGTAGGCAGCTCCGCTGCCGATTCCCATCAAGACGCCAAAGGTCAAATAGAACTGCGGCAGACTATTGGCAAATCCCGCAAGAAACATTCCTGCGCCGAACATCAGCCCACCTAAAGCGAGCACCAGTCTTCCGCGCTGCTGATCGGTTAACCTAGCTGAGAGCAACATGCCAACAGGCAAGCATCCCAGGTTGAGAGAAAAAGCAATGGCCCACTTGGTCATATCCGAATATCCCAAGTGACCCATCATTGGCTTAGCGAATACACTAGATGCATAAGCCGCGCCCTGACAGAGATTGGCCAGTATTCCCGCCAGGAGCACCAGCCAGCGTCTTGTGTCTAAACTCATCAAAACACCTCAATAAACGAATTCAGAAGTATACGAATAGGTTACACGGGATGAGCCATTGTTGCAACAG
Organism: uncultured bacterium; assembly: GCA_964497515.1. Classification (GTDB taxonomy): domain Bacteria; phylum Armatimonadota; class UBA5829; order UBA5829; family DTLH01; genus CAZCCV01. The sequence goes on from CAZCCV010000008.1 coordinate 58,004, forward strand.
CAGAGTTAGCTCACATCTGCACGCAGGATGCAGTAGATGACAAGTGGAAGTACTGCGTAGACAATCCACACAAGCGATAACAGAGAGATTGGAGAGCAGATTATGAGATTTCGTATTGGTGGTTCAGCGGTTATAGCTACCCTGATTATGTCTGCAATGGTGGGGTTTGCTGCAGAATCGATTCCGCGTCCTGAGCACCCAATGCCGCAGATGCAGCGCGCCGAGTGGCTGAATCTCAATGGCGAGTGGGAGTTCGCAGAGACCGATGAATCCGAAGATGCTCAGTATCTTAGTGATGAGGCGTATCCATACAAAATCACGGTTCCATTCTGCCGGGAGAGTAGCCTTTCAGGGCTGGGGCGCAAAGGGTTCGTGAAGAACGTGTGGTATCGCCGCACATTTGAGCGACCTTCTAATTGGATAAGCAGCAGAACACGGCTGCATATTGGCGCTTCCGATTGGTACACGAGAGTGTGGATTAACGGCAGACTCGCAGGAGAACACAAAGGCGGCAGTGCGCCGATTGCTCTCGATATAACAGACAGCGTGGTTCACGGTACAAATACAGTCATCATTAACGTATTCGATGACACCAGAAGCCGCCTGCAGGCACTCGGGAAGCAGAGTATTGCACTTGAAAGCAGTGGATGTGTCTATACCCGAACCACAGGTATCTGGCAGACCGTCTGGCTCGAAGGCGTTGGCTCTGCTTACATCAAGGATTTCCATATTCAGCAAGATTCCAGTAATTGCACAGTGTTTGTACAAGCTGGTATTGACGGTGCAATGGATGGTGCAACTTTGAGAGCCGAGGTTTCATCGAATGGCAAAGTTGTCGGCTCGGCCACTTGCCAGGCGGATTGGCGGAACAACAGGTGTGTCATTCCACTTAGTGAAATGCATCTTTGGTCGCCCACCGACCCATTTCTTTATGATCTCAAATTGAGCATTCTAAAAGATGATGAAATAATCGACGACGTAAACTCCTACTTTGGCCTTCGAACTGTATCGATCAAGGGTGCTGCTATTCTGATAAACGGCGAACCGGTATTTCAGAGGGCAATTCTCGATCAGGGGTTCTATCCAGATGGCATTTGGACGGCACCTTCCGACGCAGCACTCAAGAAGGATATCGAGCTTTCTATTGCTGCCGGCTTCAACGGTGCAAGGTTGCACCAGAAGGTTTTCGAACCGCGTTATCTTTATTGGGCGGACAAGCTGGGTTATCTCTGTTGGGGAGAGTTCCCAAGTTGGGGGCCTGATTACAATAAGGCCGATTGTGTGCTGCCTATCGTCAATGAGTGGGCTGAGCTGGTGAAACGCGATCGAAATCATCCTTCCATCATCGGCTGGTGTCCGTTTAACGAATCATCCGGCGCTCACGTTGTAGAGCTGCAGAATACGATCGTCAACATAACGCGGCAGTTGGATCCTTCGCGCCCAATCCTCGACACCAGTGGTTGGAGCCGTGGCATTTCCGATCCGGAAGTGCTTGATGCTCACGACTACGATCAGAACCCTGAGAGCTTTCGATCCAGATGGTTCGACCGCTATGCATCACTCGATTCACCCGCTTCGAGTAACAAAGCTCCGCTCATACCGTTCTTTGTAAGCGAGTTCGGTGGAGCTGGATGGGAGAGGGATGACAAAGTCGGCTGGGGATATGGCGCGGCACCAAAAGACCTGGAAGATTTCTACAACCGTTTCGAAGGATTAGTGAACGCTCTGCTGGACAACAGATATATGTTCGGCTTTTGCTACACTCAACTGACTGATGTCGAACAGGAGCACAATGGGCTGTTCTACTACGACAGAACTCCAAAGTTCGACACCGCGTGGTTGAAAAGAATTGTCAGCAGAAAAGCCGCGTATGAGATCGACCCGCCGTTCACTTGGTAAGTTTGATGGTCTCAAACACCATTAAGGTCATCTTCGATAGACAGCAGGCGCCCGTGATGTTACTATTCGTCACGTAGCAACACTCTGTATTGGCGGATGATGCGAAGTGAGCAATTGCTATGCTTCGAAGCGATCGATACGGAGTATCGCTTTTTGTGAAAGGAGACTACAGATGAAACCAAGAAGCATCCGGATAATCTGTATGGCACTCTGCACATTGGCCATTGCTGCTGTGTGCTCGGCAGATAGTATCTGGGATTATCAAGCAGTCAAGGCAGACGGGAACGGAAGCCATCCTTTGGTGAATGCTCCTGCATACGACGCTTTTGAAAACCTAATAGTTGGAAACAGAGTCACCATAGAAGGTGTAGCACTGAACAGTATGAGCGAAATATGGAAAGCTGATGGCCCTATGTCGCTCTATTCGATTTTTATTCAGGACGAAATACGCGACCGCGGCGGGATTCAGGTTTGGGCAGGTAATTACGGTTGGTATCATCCTCCAGTGGTGTGGCGACCAGCTCAGTATGTGCCGTTTTCGGCAGGCGACCGCGTGAGGGTAACAGGTTTTCTCGGTGACAACCGCGGCAAGGTGTTCATCAACGACCGACACACTAACGACCTTGATGTTTGCTTCACTGTTGAAGTGATCGGACATTCCGGAATGCCCGAGCCAGAGCTAATACCCTCAATTGCCAACTGCAACTATTTCGACCAGAGCAGAATAGACGGGGGCGAACGGTATCAGACTCGGTGGAGTATGCTGCACAACGTTGAAGTCGTGTCTGGCCCGTGGGAAAACGGTGGCAGGCTGACTATTGCAGATACCACAGGTAATGTCGGGTTATTCCTTGCGCCAATGGGGGATTTTTCCGCAACTCCTGCGCCGACAAGTAAGATTACAATCGTTGGCATCTTCGATCAGGAAGACTATGGCACCGGAAACCCGCCTAATCTGATTTTTCACGGCAGCTATCGGATGATTCTAAAGAATTCATCCGATATTGCTGCTTCTCTCAACTCTTGTCGTGAAGTCAGGGATCGGACTGTTGGAGAGCAAGTGGCCTTGGCTAACAAAGTGGTCTCACGCGCATTTGATGGTTGCTTCTACATTCAGGATGCCGACAGAAGCGGTGGTATCAAAGTGCTGAGCAACAGTCTTGTAACGGCAGGAGATGCAGTTAGCGTTATGGGAAGTATTATGAATGAAAACGGTGAAGCCTGCCTGATAGCAAAATACGTAGCAAAGAGCAGATTGGCTGCTGCGCCATTGGGCGTAAATGGGAAAACACTAGGGGGAGAGTCAGGATTAGACGTTTTTGGTCTCTTGGTTCGTTGTGTAGGTAGTATTTCGCACGACATTGGCAACGGGTTTTACCAGTTCATCGACGACACCGGAAGCGCTGTCCTGCTGAATTCCAATGGTTATGAGGTTCCGGCGTTAGGCACAATGGTGAAGGTTACAGCAGTTGCCTCAGGCAACCCATCGTCCCCAGTGCTGTTGCTCGGAAGTACGGCTGATATCGAACCGGTCAATTGACAGTAAACAGAGGGAAGGCGCTCTGCAGTGTCGAAAAGTCGCAAAGATAACACGGGCTTCAGTCTAATAGAACTGCTCGTAGTAATAGCGGTAATAGCAATTGTCGCAGGTATTCTGTTTCCTGTGATGGCTCGCGCCAGAACCCGTGCAAAAGTCGCGCGGGTTCACGTTGAGTTACGCGAGATCGGTGATGCGATTCAAATGTACTGCGATGACTGGAACGGCTCTCCGCCTTATGCCAGCGAATCGTGCCAGCAGGTAACAATAAACGATTACTACGAGCTTCCGCCGACTCTATCCAAATATCTTAAGACGAAGAAGCTGTACGATCCATTCAATCCCTGCAGAGCTTACAAATATCTTGCTCCCGGTCTGGGATATGTGAACAACAGCATATCGAAGATCACGATGTATATCCCAGCCGACTATCCGCAGAGTGAAAAGGATCCCATTCCATATCGTAGTCAGAAAGACTCACCCATCAAGTGGGCTGTATGGAGTGTTGGCCCGAGTGGTGGTTGCGATCTCTTCACATTTCACCAGAATATGCTCCCAGTCAGAAAGCAATGCTGGTATCCAAACGATGAAAACGGGGTAATTGTGCGGTTAAGCGATGGGAGAAAATCTCCCTAGCTTGATTGAGCACACCTACTGCTGAAGGGTCTGTCTTGTACAATGCAGAGCCTTCACTCATCAAAGCCCTTTGATGCAGAACTTATGCAGCCGCAGAAGAGCCGCTGCCCCAGCTATCGTAACTCCATAGAACACTGTATGACATTTCAGACCGGTGAATTGGTCTATCGTGCCGTTTACGAGAGTGCTCCCAGTTACAAGCGCAATATTGCACCACTGTAGCGCATCTTCGGTCTGTTCTTCGCTTTCAACTGTTATACCGCTGATCTGTTTGCCGATGTTATCCGGGTCGAGGTCAACGACTCGAAGAGAATACGATGGAGCAATCGACTCAATCATCTCGGGCTGATAGCCCACAATCGTTATCCGACAATCGTCTGGGCATCCAGCGCTTATGGCACACAGCAACCCACCAGCACACTCCTTGGGGCCATCTCCTCCGCAGTGGATGGTCTGTGCCGCTATTCCCAGATGAGCACACATAGCGTTTACCGTTGCAGTGAACACACCGCGGTTCTTGACTGCAGCCTCGTCACAGCCCGACAAATCCAGCGACAAAACGTCGTTTACAGTGCCACTGTATTCCGTCGGAACTGGGGAGTATGCTTGCCCAATTCCGTTTTCGATTCGAGCCTCGATTGTGCGTTCTTTACGTTTCAGTATCGGAAGTTCAGCGTTCTCAGCAGCAGGTTCATCAGGAGACTTCTTCGTTTCTACAACCACTGAGGCATCGAGCATACCCGATTGTGTTGCAACGGTTACTGCTGCATTTCGCAGTCGTTCGATTGCAGGAACACTTGTGTTGCCGCCATCCACTCGAATGCCAAGGTAATCGGCTACGGCGTATCGCAGTGCACCGACGCCAAGGTTTGAACAGTGCACCTTTTCTCCTGGAAGTCCACCAAGGTATTCGGTGATGGTCTCTTCAGTAATAGCTACAGCCTCACGAATACTCTTGCCGATTGCCATTTCACAGGTTGCGCTACCGCACGCAATTGCTGCCGGGCAGCCCTGACACAGGAAAGAGACATCCTCAATAATATCGTTGTCTACGCGGACGCTTATTCGCATAAAGTCGCCGCAGTCGGGGTCTCCAATTGTCCCAACCCCGTTAGCCTCAGACACGTTTCCAAGGTGCCGAGGGTTCGTAAAATGGTCGATAATTGTCTCGTTATACATAGTTGTTGTTCGAGTAAGCGTCCGATCTCATAAACCTAGCGTGAGCATTCGCACAGACGAGTCCATTTTGCACAATTTTTGCTTCAAGTATGTAGAGTGGCGGTCGCGACCTGATTAACACTCCGTGCACCATGACGTCCATGCCGATTTCCAGCGACTTTCTGTATCTCACGTGCATATCCGCAGTTACGGCAGGAATGCCCTTCATCAACAGACAGTTTGTCATCGCAGCGTCGAGCAAAGTCGCTATAACTCCGCCGTGTACAATTCCAGGGAAGCTCTGATAGCGCTTGTCACAGAACCACTGGGCAGTCACAGAGTCTACAGAGGTTTGGCGGAACCCCAAGCCCAGGTTTCCTTTGACGAGGCCGCAGGCAAAGCAGTCTCGATGAAGACCCACGCTGCTTTGCTGCTTCTCCTGCGGCCCACAATCCTGGTTTTGATCAGAATTTAGTGATCGCAAAGGTTTGATCCGGTTTCCAGTGTGCCCTCTAGATACGCTGCAACAATGTCAGCAGGGGCCGCTACTGGTGCCCCAACGCACACTGCAACTCCATTCTGTGTAAACAGACCCTGCGCACGCGCACCCATTCCTCCTGCGATTATGACAGTTGCCCCCATTTCGTGCAACCATCTCGGGAGAAGTCCAGGTTCGTGCTCAGGAGCTGGAACCACACTTGTGCCGAGAACCTCTTTGCTTTCAGGGTTTACATCGACAATAGTAAACTCATCACAGTGCCCAAAGTGAGGACAAAGCTGTCCGCCAGATGTTGGTATTGCTATTTTCATTCTACTTATTGAATCCTTTCTTTCGAATCGTCTGCTGGAGCTGCCAGACGGTTGCTGACGGCCTCCCATAGTAGTTTTATGTCGTTCGATGCCTCGCCATCACTCATTTCAACCACACTTCGCCCAGCCATCTGTGCCTGTGTGACTGCGTTATCGTAGCGCATCTCGCCCAACACTTCAATTTCGAGTTCTATACAATGCTTGCGAATCTTTTTGGTCATCTCGGGGTTGATATCGCACTTGTTGATACACACGGCTATCGGTATTCCAAAATGTCTGGTTAATCCAGCTACTCTATCCAGGTCGTGCAACCCAGACATAGTGGGCTCGGTGACAACCAGTGTGAGATCGGCTCCCGAAATCGACGCAATTACCGGGCAGCCGATGCCCGGCGAACCATCGACGACTATCGTATCGCGGCCGTGTTCAGCCGCAAGCTTTCTAGCCTCTCTACGAATCAGTGTTACGAGTTTACCAGAGTTCTCTTCAGCTATTCCGAGCCTTGCGTGAACCATAGGGCCGTTTCGAGTATCCGATATGAACCATTCGCCGTTTATAGCGGGAGACATATCTATTGCGTCGACGGGGCACACATAAGCGCAGACCCCACAGCCCTCACACGATATAGGATCAATTATATATGTCTTCTGGATAAGATCGTTTGCCGGCCCATCAAGTGAGATTGCATCAAAACGGCAGACCGGGACACACTTTCCGCAACCTATGCATTTCTCTGCGATGACCGACGCTGTTTTGCCTCCGCTAAACTCTTCGCTATGCAGGATCTGTGGCGAAAGTACCAAGTGCAGATCCGCTGCATCCACATCGCAATCAGCGAGCACAGCATTTTTAGCAAGTGCTGAAAAAGATGCCACTATGCTGGTCTTTCCAGTCCCGCCTTTCCCGCTGATGACTACCAGTTCCTTAATCACTTAGTTCTCCCAATCTTTATACTGTCCACGTAAACCCGGCTCTGGCCAGGCTCACTTTGGAGCTGAGGCGAGTCTTCAAAAAGTCGCAGGCATCGAGCCCCGTACAATGACAACAGAATATACTATTTACAGCCACTTTTCCCAAGAAGCTCGCTAGTAAGCTCAACCGTTCCTGACCTACATTTTGGAGATGCATACCGCCTGCAACGAAGTCCAGCGTGTCTGTCTGTGCAACTTCCATAGCTTTTCTTATGCTATTTTCTACACTCCGATGAGCGCAGCCGATAAGCACGCCTGTCCTTCCCTCGTGCTGCAGCACCAGGCACTGTTCATCTTCAAAAGTGTCCTGTTCTTGCGTAGCCTCGCCGATTCGAAATCTGCTGTCTATCTGCTCCTCAGTAGGTGCATCAATTACCCCACTCAGAGTAACGCCATCCAGAATCTCAACCGGAGTGGTATTGAACTCGAATCTCTGTTTAAGCTCCAACGCGCTTTTTGGAATGCCGTTATATCTGGCAACGTCTCCAGATACAGCATACTTCGGTTCAAAACACTTCGGGTGGGCGTGCAGCTTCACATCCGGCAAGGCTTTCGTTGCCGCAAGCAGACCCCCTGCGTGGTCATAATGACCGTGGCTTATCGCGATAGATTTAATAACTCGAGTGTCAATCCCGGCAGTCCGCATGTTGTGAATCCACGCATCTGACTGCCCGGTATCAAAGAGCACCGCGCCCGAATCAGTTTCGATGAGGAAGCTGAGTCCGTGTTCCGAAAGCATTTGTCCATCGGTCAGGTTGTCGACAACAATCGTAACCCGCATTGGCACCAAACTCTTATCAGGCTGCCGTCAACGATTGCAGCGCAGCAGAGATTTCATCCACCTTATCGATAAACAGATTGCTCGCATACTGTTCAATGTTTCCCGAGTCCGCTAGCGTCGAGATAACCGGGTCGATGGGAAGATCCAGAATGTGAGCAACACCCATATCCCGTGCTAACTCTTGTCCGTTTGATTTGCCGAATGGGTAAATTATGTCGCTACACGATGGACACTTCAGATACGACATATTCTGAACCATCCCAAGGATAGGCACGTTCATCTTGTGGCACATATCTACAGCCTTATGTACAACCATTGCAGCAAGGTCCTGAGGCGAAGTCACGACGACCACGGCCTCCAGCGGCAGAGATTGCATAACAGTAAGCGGTACGTCGGCAGTGCCGGGCGGCAGATCTACGAGCAAGTAATCGAGTTTGCCCCAGAACACATCCGTCCAGAACTGCTTCACCGCGCCAGAGATCATAGGGCCGCGCCAAATGACCGAGTCATTCGGGTTATCAAGTAGCAGATTGATCGACATCGCTTTAATCCCGCTTACAGTTTCAAGCGGGAAAATGCCGAACTCACACATCTCCGGTTTGCTGCTAAGCCCAAACATCTTCGGGATACTTGGCCCTGTGATATCCGCGTCCAGAATCCCAACGCTCTTTCCGGATCTTCTAAACGCGTCAGCCAGAAGGCCGGTAACAAGCGACTTTCCCACGCCTCCTTTGCCACTCATAATTCCAACTACGTGGGAAATTTCATTCGACTTTTCTGCCAACGACGGCTGCACGACTTCCTGTTCGTTGTTCACTGCTTCCTCCACTAATCAGTTTTCACCTGAGAGTTCTTCTCGGACGCTATCCACACATTATTCAGTCGCATTGTATGACGAATCACACTGCGAAATCTCTCTTTAAGCTGAGATTCAATCTCATCAGATGAAAGCGCTCCCTCTGTATGCGCCCCGAGACCACGGATGGTGTGTATCCTATTTATCATCTCGTAACCGGTCTCGTTAAACTCAATTATCATCAGTTTGCCACCAGGCTCAGATACTCTGCTCATTTCGCTTATGACTTTAGATGGATCAGTCATATGATGAATAGCGTTGGCACACGCTACGGATGAAAATGAATTGTCGGCAAACGATATATTCCCAGCATCTAAGCTGAACAGAATAACATTTTCGGCTCCCGCGTCATTCAGATTGCCCCGTGCTCTCTTTAGTGTTTCAGGGTCAATGTCCCCCGAGACCACCTGATAACCAGCTTCAGACAGTGCTGCAGCCAAACGACCCGAACCTGTGCCAACGTCAAGCACCTGCGACTTCTGATCAAACCCTGCCAGCGACACAGCCTCTCTATACTCTGAAATCTGATCGTATCCAGCTTCTCTCAAAAGTCTGTCTGTTTCCGTTTCCGGAATTCTCATACCCAATTATCCTGTCTTCACCGTGTGAGCAGCGTTAGTGCGGACAGCGCGCTGAACCTTCGATGCCAAATCCTTCAGAACGGATTCGTACTCCGGCAGCGCTACCGCTGCAAGGATTCCTCGTGAATAGGCTTCTGCTATACGCCTGTCATCCGGAATTTCTGTCAGCACATCAATCGATTCATCTTTGCAGTACTCAAAGACAGCGTTATCTCCTATTCCAGAACGGTTGACTACCACTCCAAACGGGAGTTGCATCACCCGAAGCATCTCGACCGCCAGTTTCAGATCGTTCAGGCCGAAAGGTGTTGGCTCAGTCACGAGTATAACAAAGTCAGACCCTTTCACCGACTGGATAACCGGGCATGAAGTGCCGGGAGGCGCATCCACAATCGAGATGGTGTTCTTTGAAATCGTCTCTTTTACCTTTCGGATAAGTGGAGGCGACATAGCCTCGCCGATTCTGAGCTTTCCGTGGACGAACTCGATCTTGCCAGATACACCTTCTTCAAGCACGCCGACCTCGCGGCCAGTCTCCGTTATCGCTTCAGTGGGGCAGACGAGCTTGCATCCGCCGCAGCCGTGACAGAGGTTTGTAAAAGTTAGCACGCTGTCTTTCAGCAGGATTATCGCGCTGAATTCGCAGATATCGCTGCACTTTCCGCAGGCAATACACTTGCTGTCATCTACAACCGGCACCGGTGTTGTAACAACCGTGGTCTTGGAGATCTGTGGTTTCAGGAATATGTGACCGTTCGGCTCCTCGACATCGCAGTCAATGTATTTCACTTTGCCACCGCTATTTGCGATACACCAGGCCAGATTTGTCGCAACCGTAGTCTTTCCTGTTCCGCCTTTTCCGCTAGCGACAGCAATGACTGCTCCCGCGCCTAGATTATCCAATGTCCCTCCACATCAGCAGCGTTCACCGGAGTCATCTTTCCGCTTTTGAATGAGTCCAGCGCTTCCTGAACACTTCCGGAAATCCCCGTATACACCGCAATCTCAGCAGCAGAAAGGGTGCGGAAGGCGTTAGGCCCAACGTGTCCGGTTATAATAGCTTTAACATTGAGCTGGGACACGTTCTGAGCGGACTGGATTCCCGCACCCTGTACCGCATTGAGGTTCAGTTCGTTATCGTGGAACTGAACCTCGTCAGTCTCTGTATCGATTACGACAAAGCACTTTGCTCGTCCGAATCTCTGATCTATCTGGCTCTCAAGAGACGGTTCCGTCGCAGAGATAGCTATTCTCATCGGAAGAATCGCCTCCGGCCACGTCCCATTCCTCGTCGTCCCATACCACAGCCTGCTCCGCCGAAGCGGCTTGCTCCACCAAAGAATCCCCTCATTCGGTTAAACCATGGAGTCTGCATTTGATACTGCGCTGGCGTCCTGATTCCAGCAGTTCCACAAGGCCCTAAGCCTCTTCCTGTCATCGATCCCTGTCCAAGAGGACCTGTTCCATCCATTCCTGGCATTATGTTTCCTCCGTTCTTTACCATCCACCGCGGCCGCGTCGTCCGCCGCGACCCATTCCCATGCCCATACCTCGACCAGGTACGCCTCCAGGCGCCATTCCCTGATGGGCTGCTACCGTGGCGCTGCCAACTTCACCGAGCGAGCCGGCTTGCATCTGCTCTACAGCCTGACGAACAGTGCCGCCGACCCCTTGATACATTCGAATCCCTGCAGTTGCCAACACCTGATAGGCATTGGGGCCATAGTTGCCTGCAATAACCGCCTGAACTCCCTGCTGCGCAAGAAGCTGTGCCGCCTGTATTCCAGCACCCTGAGCCATCATAACTCCCGGGTTTTTCTCAACAGTGAACTCCATAGTGTCCGTATCGACTATTACGAAGTTCGCACATCTGCCAAATCTCGGGTCGACCAAAGCGTCAAGTGAATCGCCCATTGAACAGACTGCTGCTTTCATTGTCTTTCCTCCTCATGTTACTTCAATGTAAGACCAGATGTCCATTTTACCTAGTCTTACTCCAGCCCTTCAGCATCTCAATCACATATGTGACCACACTTCACGCAGAGAAGGCTGGCACCATAGGTGTAACTTACATCTAAGTATACCATAGAAACACTCTCTGTCAACCACCTATTTCAACATCTTTTGCATCATTTCCGCGGCTTATACTAGATGTAACTAGCATCTATGGAACAAATGTAGTATAATCAAGTGGAAAAGTCAATGCTTCAACCGGCGAATGCACATAAATGAGTGCCGGTTCGTTCGGTCCAAATGCTGAATTGTACTGTGAAGGGAGTATCGCTCGAATGTCAAGAGGACACTGCAAGCGCCATGGTGGCAAACGCCCGTGCACCTGCGCGATGGGTAATTTGTACAGGTTTGTGGAGCCGGTGGTGCTGTATCTTCTGGAGCATAGCGGTTCCACTCACGGCTACGACCTCTGCAGCAAACTTCAGGATCACGCATTGACTGATGCTCAAATCGACCGTGGAGCTCTCTATCGCACACTTCAGCGCCTTGAAGACGCAGGCCACGTAACTTCCGACTGGGATACCACCGGTGCAGGGCCAGCGCGGCACATATATAGCATCAGCGAAAGCGGCAGAGAACACTTGCGCGAATGGGCTGTGGTTTTGCGACAGCTTGCAAGCTCTATGCAGTCATTTGTGTGGGATGTCGTGGGGTTGGGAAGTGCCGATGCAAAACCCATTTCTGGCTCCAGCCGTGTGCTAGACAAAGGGACTGATACTGAGGCTTCTTGAGGATAATGGCTGCGGGGCCAGGATTCGAACCTAGATAACGAGATCCAAAGTCTCGCGTCCTGCCATTGGACGACCCCGCAATGTGCTACAATTATACCTGTATTGACTTTTACGGTCAATGAACAGCTTGTCTGCTTGGAGTCCACTTGTGAACACAACTGTCTGTGAAACCCTCGACTGCAGTTTCTATCTACAGGATACACTCACTGTCGCCAAGCGATTGATAGGGCACTTGCTAGTGCACGAAACTGAGAAGGGCATCATTGTAGGCCGTATAGTGGAGACTGAAGCGTATATCACCGGCGATCCCGCAAACCACGCCACCAGAGGGATGACCAAACGAAACCAGACGATGTTCGGACCTCCCGGTCACGCTTATGTGTATATGATCCACACTCATTGGTGCATTAATGCCGTTACACAGCCCGACGGAACAGCAGAAGCTGTCTTAATCCGCGCTCTTGAACCGCTTCAAGGTATTGACCTGATGATTGAAACTCGCGCAACTGATATAACACGAAACCTCTGCAGCGGCCCGGGCAAACTGACGCGTGCTCTTAGTATCGACGGATCCCATAATGGTGAGAATCTTACAGACGGCAAGTTGAGAGTAGTTCGGGGTAAAGAAGCCGAGGAGCTTATTCATCGGCCGCGTATAGGCATCAGTCAAGGTATCTCCGAGCTCTGGAGGTTCTACGATGTAAATAGCACCAGATGGGTCTCGAAACGGTGATGGTGATACAGAACCTTCGACTGAGTCTCTAGCCTAAACTCTAGCTCTCTGCTGGAACTGCGACCTGAGTGTCGAAAGCCTTCTAAGCTCTGCAGGTGCTGTAAAATCGTGACCTTGAGTATACCGTACGTAGATGTCTACGTCCTTTGCCAGTTCGTCGAGTGGTGCATCGACGTGGGCTTTGCGGCTGTGGTTGCGCACAGCTCTTGCGAGCTGCTCCACCTCCTTGTTGCTGAAACACCCCAACGCTCCTAAGAGTCTCCTTGCAAGGTCATAGCCCTCTTCTGCGTGACCTTCAGTCTGGCCTGTAGTGATTCGGCCGATGTTCTGAACAGCAACCGCACACGCTGCCAAGTCGGGGTCTAGTCTTCTTAACGCAGCGAACTGCCGCGCGTACTGCACCGATTGATGGATGTGTTCGTACTCCCAGTCGAGCTCCCTGTCCCGATCCAGGCTGACGTCTTGCTGTCCCACCAGAAGAGACTGCATAGCGTTGAGCACTTTTGGCAGCCTTGGTTTAGCGGGGTGTATGACTCTTCGCAGTCGCTGTAGTAACAACATAGTAATCACCTGCCTCGTAAGGACTGTATTACATATATTTCCATTTTCGCGACTAATCAATACAAAACCCGCCGCAGAATGCAAGTATTGGCATCTTACAGTTCCACGGCGGGTCGGTTTCTATGGCCGATCGAGAATATCACGCATGCGCTTCTTCATATCTTCTTCCATTTCAGCGCGCACTCGTTCCATCTCGAGTTCCATCTCTTCGTGCAATCGCTGCATCTTGTCCAACAGGTCAAGGATAATCTCTACACCTGCGAGATTGACGCCCAAGTCCTGCGTAAGCCGCTGTATTTGCTGCAGCCGCTCGATATCCGCCTGAGAGTACAGTCGGTTCTTGCTGGCTTCACGCTGAGGCTGAATCAGCCCGAGCCGCTCATATAGCCTGAGCGTCTGCGGATGCACGTCACAGAGCTTGGCGGCCACCCCTATCATGTAGACTGGTTCGTCTCTATCAATCGGCGGCATTTTATATCACCTACAGCCGGATTTCCATAGCATCACACTCCGAAATCCGCGATTAGTTTCATTTCGATCCCTGTAAACCGGCCAATTCGGTGAGAAGCTCTTTCTCCCTGGGAGAGAGAGTCTTCGGCACTGTTATTTTGGCTCTGGCGAACAGATCGCCACTGCCGCCGCCTTTCAGATGCGGCATTCCTTGGCCGGTCAGTCGATAAGTCTGCCCGCTCGATGTGCCGGCAGGCACTTTCATATTCAATTTGCCTGATAATGTGGTTACCGATACCTGTCCGCCCAAAGCTGCAGTCGTATACGGTACGGGAACATCAACATACAAGTCATCATCTTTTCGTTCGTATTTGGCGTGTGGACGCATCTTTACAATGAGGAACAGATCCCCGCTTTCGGTTCCTTTTCCAGGTTCACCCTGTCCGACCAGCCGGATTCGTGAGCCATCTCGGACACCTTTCGGTATCTTAACCTCAATTCTGCGTCCGTTCAGATTAAACGCTTTGTTTGCTCCCGAGAATGCTTCTTCCAGTGTAACTTGCATCTCATATTCGACATCGCGACCGCGGGTAGGATACCAGCCTCGACCCCGGCCAGATTGTGTTCGCGTTCCCGCGCCACCCCTTTCCTGGCTGAACAAGAGATCAAACAGGTTTTCAAACCCTCCCTGGAATCCTTCCGCATCGCCGAAGTCGAAATTGAACCCGCCTCCTTGTCCCCAACCGGGAGGAGGTGCTCCTCCAGCGCCAGGCTGACCCGCCACCTGCCAATACTGCCCAAACTGGTCATATTTGGCACGCTTCTCTTTGTCCGAGAGTACTTCATAAGCCTCGCTGACCTCCTTGAACTTCTCCTCGGCGGATTTGTCCCCCGGGTTCACGTCCGGATGATGCTTGCGCGCGAGCTTACGATACGCCTGCTTTATATCTTTTTCGCTGGCGCTCTTCTCGACTCCGAGTATTTTGTAGTAGTCTTTGTAGCCTGTAGCCATATCTTTAGTCTAGTTTATGAGGTGCAGGGTGCAGAGTGAATCGCTCCACACCCCGCGACAGTATTCAACTACTTGACGGAAACTTCTACCTTCTTAGGCTTTGTTTCCTCAGACTTGGGGATAGTGATCTCCAGCAGCCCGTCTTTGTAGGCAGCCTTGACATCACCCGTATTTATCGGCACATTGATGGCGAATGTTCTGCGGAATTTGCCGTAAGGTCGCTCCACGCGCACATAGCTTCTGCCTTCTTCCGTTTCGAACTTCCGCTCGCCACTGATTGTCAGTGAATCTGCGGTAACCTCAATGTCGATGTCATCTTTCTTCATCCCCGGCAGTTCGGCCTTAAGTATGATATTGTTCTCATCCTCACACGCATCGACAATCGGCGCCCATGTGCGCTCTCCTGCCTCGCCTCGGCCCCTGCGCTCCTGGAAAATTCGGTTCACCTGATCCTGCAGGTCCTCCAGATCTCTAAATGGGTCCCAACGTGCAATTACCATAGTATCATCCCTCCTGAAGTCATTGACTCACACGTTACGAGCGATGAGCAATGAATCTTGCTCGCCGTTCTCCGTGGGGTGCAGCACAATTGAGGAGCACCCCCGAATGCTTCGTATATCACCCTGTCCTGTGCGGCCTTGGAGACCGAGTCCCGTGCCAGCACAGAGCTAATCGGTCTTGAACTCGGCGTCGATTATCTCTTCGTCTTCGCCATCTGCCGCAGGGCCAGTCGGATCTCCGACCGGTGCTCCTGCCTCATCACCGGCTTGCTGCGATGCCTGCTGGTAAAGCAGTTCAGAGAGCTTGTACGATTCTTGCTGCAGCCGCTCTGTCTCAGTGCGGATTCTCTCAGTATCATTCGCATTTATCGCTTCTCTGAGAGCTTCCATAGCGTTCTCTATGCGCAGCTTCTCCTCTGAAGGTACTTTGTCCCCTAGGTCTGTCAGGTTCTTGTCTGTCAGATACACAAGCTGTTCGGCCTGGTTGCGTGTTTCAGCTTCTTCTCTGGCCTTGCGGTCTTCCTCAGCGTGCGCTTCGGCATCGTGCACCATTTGGTCGATGTCGTCTTTGTTCAATCTCGTCGAGCCAGTGATTGTAATCGACTGGCTGCGGCCTGTTGCAGTGTCTTTTGCCGACACGTTGACAATCCCGTTTGCGTCGATATCGAATGACACCTCAATCTGCGGAACACCTCTCGGCGCCGGCGGAATGCCAGTCAGATGGAATCTGCCGAGCGTCTTGTTGTCTCTAGCCATATCGCGCTCACCCTGAAGCACATGGATTTCTACATCCGACTGTCCATCTGCTGCAGTTGTGTATGTCTGGCTCTTTCGAGTCGGGATCGTTGTATTGCGCTCGATCATCTTAGTCATCACGCCGCCGAGAGTCTCAACGCCGAGTGACAGCGGAGTTACGTCGAGCAGAACAACATCCTTAACCTCACCACCCAGAACTCCAGCCTGAATCGCTGCGCCGACCGCCACGACTTCATCAGGGTTTACGCCTTTGTTCGGTTCCTTGCCGTTGTTCAGCTTCTTGACCAGTTCCTGAATCATCGGCATTCTTGTAGAACCACCGACTAGGATGATCTCGTCAAGATCCTTCGGCTCGATCTTCGCATCAGCAATTGCCCGTTCGTACGGTTTTACACATCGATCCACCAGATCGTGTGTAATCTCCTCGAACTTCGCTCTCGTCAGCGTCATATCGAGGTGCTTCGGCCCTTCAGCATCTGCTGTAATGAACGGCAGGTTGATGTTCGTTGTAACGACATTCGAGAGCTCAATCTTCGCCTTCTCTGCCGCTTCTCTCAGCCTTTGCAGTGCCTGACGATCCTTGCGAAGGTCGATTCCCTGCTCACGCTTGTACTCATCGGCGATGTGTCCAACGATTCTCTCGTCCCAGTCGTCGCCACCCAGCTGAGTGTCACCAGAAGTCGATTTTACCTCGAAAACACCTTCACCGACTTCGAGAATAGAGACATCAAACGTCCCGCCGCCGAGGTCCCACACCAGAATTGTCTCGGAACCCTTCTTGTCCAGCCCATAGGCCAGCGATGCAGCCGTCGGCTCATTGATGATTCTCAGCACCTCAAGCCCTGCAACCTCACCCGCTGTTTTGGTCGCGGTTCGCTGGGAGTCATTAAAATATGCAGGGACTGTGATGACCGCCTTAGTCACCGGCTCGCCCAGGTAGGCTTCCGCATCGGTTTTGAGTTTCTGCAAAACCATTGCAGAGATCTCTTCCGGTGTATAATGCTTTTTGCCTATCGTGGTCTTAGCATCTGTGCCCATCTCGCGTTTGATGGACGAAACTGTGCGATCCGGGTTGAGGATCGCTTGCCGCTTAGCCGCTACGCCGACCAGCCGCTCGTCATTTTTTGTAAACGCGACTACCGAAGGAGTAAGCCTGCTGCCTTCCGCATTCGGGATAACAGTCGGCTCTCCGCCCTCCATAACCGCTACTGCTGAGTTCGTAGTTCCAAGGTCGATTCCTACGGTCTTGGCCACTATATCCACCTCCTGGTTATCATTACCAACACTACTGTTGAGAGTATACTACTGTATTATACCCTCAGTCCAACAATACTATACAACTTGAGTGTATTATTGTCAAGTACTATTGTGGCGATTTTTTACAATTATCTCAGGGGTAGTACAGAAGGGTGGGTGGAGACTTATCTTGAGTGGCGTTTCAGAGCCAAGACAGCCATATCATCAAGCAACCTGCCTTTGGCGTGCCTGGTTGCGTGATCCCTCAGGTATTCTGCGATCATTCCGGCCGACGATTCGCATATCTGGTTGACTGTCTCTATTACTCTCTCTTCACCAAACACATCGCTACCATCGCGGGCTTCGCTCACTCCGTCGGTGTAACACACCAATGCTTCGCGTGGACCGAGTTCCAATTCTATTTCTGCGTATTCGTATTCTGCATCGATTCCAAGCGGTAGCCCTGTCAGTTCCAGACGGTGCGATTCCGGTGTGCAGACTATCGGAGGGGGGCCTCCAGCATTTATCAGCCTCAACCTGCCGGTTGGTTCGTATATACCAGCCAGAGCTGTTACGAACTGCATATCTTGGAGCTCATCGACAAGCACAGCATTCAGCCTGGACATTGCATTTCCGAGGTCTGGGTTGTCCTTTATGAATCCTCGAAACTGGCTTCTGATCGTGGCCGATTCAGCGGCAGCATCGAGACCGTGACCTGATAGATCACCAATCACAAATGCAGCTCTTTTGTCACCAAGGCGGAAGACGTCAAGAAAATCTCCACCTAGTCTCGCTCGGTCGGTTGCTGAAGAGTAGACGTGGCCTATTTCGATGTCGCTAATTTTCTTTGGCGGCGTAGGCATCAGAGCTTCTTGCACAACCTGGCTGATTTTCTCCTCTGCCAGAAGTTGTTTGCGCAGGTGCTGGAAGTACGATGTAGCCAGAGCAGCTATGCCGAGGTGCAGGAACTCATCCACTGTTATAAGCCATTCCAACAGCCGCGCGGAGCCCGATTCCAGAAGGATTGGCATATAGCTTTCTTCTAGGAAATGCAGACTGATAATCAGAGCTTCGTAGGGGAATTCTTCTTTGGCAAGTTCGGTTCCGGCATCTTCCAAGTCGGCAATACAGTTTTCGAGCTCACCTGTCTTCATCCCCTTCAGGATGCATTCCAAGAGCCTTGTAAATAGCAGCTTTAGTTTTGGTTTTTCGATACCGTGGGGCGGCCACGCGTGGAGTTGTAGATAAATCCACTTGCGGACGATTTCTTCCCCACGTGGCGCAAGAAGATCAGCAACCTCTTGAAGATAGAGCTTACTTTCATCAGAAAATTTTACGACTCTGAATCCAGCGACGCGTTGTTTGTCCATTTCGAGTTCTCTTTTTCTTATTTCTGATTTCGAAACGCATTCCCGTGGCCGGGGATGATTACATCCGCGAGCGACAGAATCATCTCTCTGTTCTTCTGTTGCTCTTCTGGAAATTGGCTCATCTTCTGCCAGATTCCTTCGTCGAATTCACTTTCAAACAAATCGCCAACAACTGCGGTCACGATGCCACCCGAACGAACCAGCACACTTACATCCTCCGTTGTGTGCCCTGGTGTGGCGACAATCTGCACCTGCTCGTCAATTGCAAATGGAGCCGCAGCAAAGTCGTGTGTCCGGTACATATCCCCCTTGCTGATATCATTGCCGAAAACCATGGTTGCTTCTGGAAACAGATTGTTGTTCCCTGTATGATCCGAGTGGCCGTGTGTACACACAACATAGGCGACATCCTCCGGCCTAATTCTATACTTATGCAGCGAATCCAGTATCGCCTGCTTGTCCTGTGGCCCTCCAGTATCGACCACTATGTTATTGGCTCCGGCTATGAGTGTGACAGTTCCGTCTGCTCTAAACGTGGTGTCACTCAACGGTCGCACATAGCCAGGGCTCAGCACATTCACTCTGTAGTCAGCCATATACTATAGGATAACCTGTCTGGTTGTTATGCAATCCGTGCGATTATTCGATAGAACGCATCACTTCGAGAAGCTCTTTCGGTTTGGCAAACCCAACAACCCTGTTCTCAGTCGATTCTTTGCCCTTACTATCGAGGAACACTATTGTCGGAAGCCCTTTGATGTTGTATTCTCGTTCCCGAGCTTTCGCTTCTGACGAGTCTCCACGTGTCTGGTCTGCCTTAAGCACCACAAATCGATCGGCTTCTTCTTTTACAGTCTTGTCGGTAAAGGTATGGAGATCCAGCTTTTTACATGCCGCGCACCACTCGGCGCTGAAGTCAATCATCACTGGTTTTCCATCAGCCTTCGCCTGTGCAACCGCATCGGCGGAGTATGGCGCAAAGTCCATAGGTTCTCCCGCCTCCGACGGGGCAAGCGCTGGCCAAGCCAGAACAACACCGAGAACAAAGATAGCAAGTCCTACGATGCTGCTACCAATCTTCAATCCACGCTGAGCGCGAAGCGACTTTTCGAAGAACCCAAGATAAATGCCAGAAGCGGCCACGAATACCGGCAGAATTAGATCGGCCACTCTCTCGGGAAGGCTCTGGCTGATAATAGGCATTACATAGTAGATTGCGGCCCCGATGAGCAGCAGACCAAACACCTTTTTCACTGCAGCCATCCACATTCCGGCTTTAGGAAGTCTACTTATCGATCCGGAAAAAGTAGCGAGCACAAATATCGGCATTCCCAGCCCGATTGCCAGGCAGAAGAACGATGCAAACCCGAAGAGTGGGCTTCCAATTTTGCCAACATACACGAGGAGGGCGACAGTCATCGGTCCCACACACGGGGCGGCAACGATTCCAAAAAGCAGCCCCATCAAAAATGCACCTATAGGCCCGCTCTTGCCCTGTGATTTTGCAGCTATTCCGGCGGGCACAGCGAATTCGTACAATCCAAACATACTGAGCGCCAATAGAACCAGCACCGCCGCAATTCCCACCGACACCCACTGGCTCTGCAAAGCTGCTCCAAAGAGATTTCCAGTAAGCGCAGCAACCACACCAAGTGTAGAGTACGTAAGCGCCATTCCGAATACATAGAGTGCAGCCAACAGAAGCACTTGCTTCGTCTTCTTTCCGGACTGCATTCCAAAGTATCCCACAGTGATGGGTATCATCGGATACACACAGGGAGTCAAGCTAAGGCCGAGTCCAAGCAGGAATACAGCGAGGAATCCCTTCAGTGCACTACCCCCAAAGAGCGAACCCATCGCGCCGTCATCTTCCTCTGTCGCACCGAATACATCTGAGTTCGCCCCAGTTACGCTGGCTCCTTCTTTGACTATTTCTATGTCGAGGGACAGTGGCAAATCGACCGGCCTGAAGCACTGCGTATCATTGCAACCTTGGTAGTTGAAAACAGCAGAAATCGTTCGTGAACCGGGTTCTGCCGAAGAGTTCACTCGTCCGTTTACGAATATAGTCACTTTGCCATCGTAAACAGGGATGGGTTCTTCAGGGGCAAACCCAAAAGCTTTCCGTTCTTCTTTTGGATACTGAGGCGGGTCAAGCGTAATGCCATCAATTGGTTTGAGAGTCAAGCTCGACGGCCACAACGCCTCATCAACAGAAGCTCCAATATGATAATCAAGCGCAATTTCAAGAACAACTGCAAGCTCAAACTCCGATCCAGCCCGCACGGCATTCGTCGAAAGCAGCATTTTGCCCGATACAATCTCTTCTACATCATCTGCTACTACCGACCCCGCGCAAATGAGCAGAGCCAACACAACAATTAGTAGTCTATAAATATCTCTAGCCAAGGATTCTACCTCCTGAAGCAGCAAACGTCTGAATATCTTACTCAACATTATATCACGGAAAGGCCAAATGAAACCCTCTGTGCCTTGACACTCTTAGTGTACTATGTGAGTGTGTAGATTTAGAAAAGGGAGTATCCTTACAGTTGC
>CAZCCV010000009.1:0-78577 GCA_964497515.1 uncultured bacterium
CATTACTGCACCACTATACACAACTGATTTTACACACAAAAAGAATACGCTACCTTTGCACGAGAGATTGTATGGCAGGTATTATCATTGCCGTGAGAACTAAGCTATAATGTTCCCGGCTTCCTGGCCGCAGGGGCAAAACATACTCTGTACAGAATACCTCTGTGGCTGGTTCCTTCCATATGAAAGGATAGAGATGTCTGAATTGTACGAGTTTAGCGCAAATGGGTGGAACACTTTCGAAGTGAGATCACTCGCGGCTGTAGTCCATTTTCCGTCAGGACTTGAAATCAAAGTGGGGCTTAAGTCCCTTGCAAGTGATATTTGCTACAGAGAGTTTCGCTGGCCTGAACTGGTTCGCCTTGGGGCGCATATGCCAGATTGCTCTTACGCCGCCGTAACTCTTAAGACACCCGAATGCCGGCTTTTGGTTGAGTTCGCATCAGAGGATAACGCACTCGCTGTCAGAGTGACACCGACCGAAAACACAGGCAAGCTCAAACCCTTTGCAGATGTGTTCTTCTATGCGGGCTTTGAGGGGCAGATTAGTCTGGATGGTCAGTCGGCGAATGTATCGGCTGTGGGCAATACGTTCAGAGTCTGTTCGCCGAGTGGAGCTACTGTAAACCAAGAGGCATCTGCGAAAACGACAACGTTCGAGTCGACTTCTGATGAAGAGTTCCTGCTGTTTGTCTCGACCGGCAACCAGTGCGCAAGCTCAGAGAAGACCAAGGAGTTCATCGAAGCACGGAAAGCGGTAGCCCTTGAGTGGGAGAAGCGGTATGACAAACCGGAGCTTCAAGCTGCTTACGAAGGAATGTGGCGATCCGTTATCTGGAATACCATCTACGCTCCTTCGATTAAACGACCAGTGACTGTAGTATCCAGAGACTGGTGCGTCGATGGCAATTATGGAGATTTTGTGCTCTTTGAGTGGGACACTTTCTTTGCTGCACTTCAGGCAAGTACAGGCAGCAAAGAACTTGCATATAACAACGTCCGCGCAGTACTCTCCGGGATAACCGAGCGAGGTTTCGTTCCGAGCATTTTCTGCGAGCTTGGAAAGAGCAGAGACAGATCTATGCTGCCGGTTGGTTCCATCATCGTTTGGAAGCTGTATGAGAAGTTCCAGGACAAAGAGTTCCTGAAAGAGGTATTTCCTCAGCTCCTCGGTTGGCACAACTGGTGGATGCAGGCGCGCGATGGCAACGGCGATGGACTGCTGGAATGGGGCAGTGACAACTTCCCATCCCCACACCCACAGTGGCAGGCGTATACACTACAGGCAGCCAGGTACGAATCCGGACTCGACAACAGTCCGATGTACGACGATGTGGTGTTCAACGAAGAGACCTGCACTATGGAGCTTACCGATGTCGGACTGAACTCTGCCTACGCAATGGACGGCTGGGCGCTTGCACAGATTGCTATGGCAATAGGCGATATGGTGACCGCAGAGACTCTAAGAGCAGAGCACGAAGAGATGAAAGTGCGAATCAACAAAATGCTCTGGAGTGAAGCCGATGGGATCTATCTCAACAGAAGATGGAATGGCGAATTCTACAAACGACTTGCGCCGACTCTGTTCTACCCTATGACAGGCAGAGTTGCTGAACCGGAGCGAGCTGTCAGGATGGTTCGCGAGCACTTGCTGAACGATACTGAGTTCTGGGGAGAACACGTTGTGCCTAGTATTGCACGAAATGACCCGGCTTACCCAGATCAGGAATACTGGCGCGGTAGGATTTGGGGTCCGATGAACTGGCTCGTCTACGAAGGGTTGAAGGCATACAGGCTCGATGCTGCTGCAGCGTTGATGGGAGAAAAGTGCCTTAATACCTTCCTAAGTGAGTGGGTTGAGGAGTCACACGTGCACGAGAACTACAACGGAACTACCGGCGACGGAGACGATGCACGTTATTCGGAGCCTGTTTACTTCTGGGGTGGACTGCTCGCATTGATAGGACTTCTGGAAAGCCAGGTCGTAAAAGACGACGAGTAGCTTTGCAACTGCAAAGAACCAGTGGGGAGGGTGATATAGCCCTCCCTGCTACATTTTCAACGCTTTTTCGGCAAGTTCGATTGCAGTGACAAATACTTCCTCGGTTTGAGTTAGATCCGTAGTATAGCCTCTCCCCGATGTCGGTTGGCGCACTACCGCAATTTCCATATCCGCTTCTTTTTTCAGTTCGACAAGCTGTGATTTGAAACGTGCAAGCTTTGCTTCTTTCTTTGCATTCTTGTCGGCCGCAACACCAGTTTTGAAACCACCCGAGGGTGGCTTCTGGACTATTTCTTTGCATCTGTCGATTAGATAAAAGAGTGGCTTTGCTACCAGAATACAGTACGTATATGGAAACTTTTTGGATTCAACGGAATTTAGAGTGGTCTGCACCTGCACACCTATGAAATCCTCATCGGAGTCCCTGAACTTGACGAGGAGCCTGCAATCCATAGGCACAGCGCCAGATTTCGTATTAGCTAACAACATCGAATAATGAAACTCCAACTGCGGCCAACTATCAGAGAGCCTGTGAATATGCATAAGCTGATTGATTCGCATGGCCAAATGAGGAGGTTGCCAAGCAACGACTCTTCCGGCAACAATCAACGGTAAAAACAGCGTAAACCCATCGATGATCAACACTTGCAGTAGCGGAGACTCATCGGGTGAGGTCAACCCAGAGTTCGGATTCAACAATCCGGTCAACAGTCGAAAGATCATCAACCCTACTACTAACAAAGCAAACAGAAAGAGACATCCACCCAAATTGGCGAGACAAGAGTTTCGAGAAATCCCTTGAGATCGCTTACTCATTTCGAGCGCAGATTCCAGTTCTTCGTATGTGACCTCACGCCACTCTTCTTTGCTCTTGAGCTTGGGTTTGTTCGATGCGTCTTTGATGCAAAGCAACAGCGCGGCAACTAAAACGAAGACCCAGCCTACGGCAAAAGACCAATCCAATTCGAAGCCAGAGACTGACTGAATGGTTATCCCAATCACTGCAGAAGCAGCAATTAGAACCATACGCACTTCGACAGATAATGTGTTAGCTATAAGAAACTTGGGTTTCATCTCTTTCAACTGCGTGCTGCAACCGCAACAGCCGATTCAATCTCTTTGTAACCGATAGCATCCCAATATATCGGGCAGGCACCAGTGCAGATGTCAAAATGCCGACAGTCGCGACAGATGCGGTGAGCATACCTTTTTCCCCGCCAATAGCGGGACTTTCTGTTATTCCAAACGCGCTGGAAGCCATCCTTCAGGATATTACCGACGTTCTTTGACAGACTGGAACACGGCAGAACTCCGCCATCTGGTGCTATCGAGAGAAGCCCATCGCAGGCAGCGCACGACTTCCCTCCTAATCCCATAGCAACCGGATTCACAATGCAGTAGGGCGTAGGTGAATACCATAAGAACTCGACATCTGCCTCCCAAGCAGCTCGCTTCAGTTTATCGAGTAATTCAGGCATCTCAGAGTACAAGACAGTGACTCCTGTGTCCGGAGCCGTCCCGCACGGAATAACCATATTCATCGACAGGCGTTTCAGCCCGAGTTCTTTGACAAGTCCGACAATTTCTGCGAGATGAGGCGCATTAATCCGGTTGATAGTAGTGTTGGTATGAACGTGCAAGCCGGCGTCTTTGAGCAGCGATATTCCGCGCAGGGTTCGATCGTACGAGCCGGGAGTCTGCGTAAGGGAATCGTGTATCTCGGCATTGGCACCTTCCAGACTCACCTGTGCACTTCTGAGTCCAGCGTTTTTGAGCTGGTCTACGAGCTCCTGCGTCAGGTTATTGCCGTTAGTGATCAGATTGACTCGCATACCGAGCTCTGTTGCGTACGCGGTCAGTTCGACCAGGTCGCTTCTCAGCGTCGGTTCCCCACCCGTCCAACTGACACTCGGCACTTCTGCATCGTAACGAATGGCATCTAGAACCTGTTTCACCTCGGCTGTAGACATTTCACTACTGAAATTTCTGTCGCTTTTGGTGCAAGTGCACCCCGCGTAGCAGAACTTACAGCTAAGGTTGCAGCGATATGTGAGCGCGATTTCAGAAAGCACCGGCAGCGAGTTGTGCGGACGTGTAAATGATGTCTCTTCCACTGCTCGACGCCCTTTTCCTTCGCCCAAGCAGCCCATCACAAGAGCGCGAAGATCGCAGAAGAAGTGAAAAACGTCGGTAAGCACCTTTTCGTCTTTGGATAGTCCCTCAGACTTTTGCTCTAATACATCGATCAGCGAAGAACCGGCCATCATACGCCCGAGTATTGCAAGGCCAGCGGGATTCAGCTTGTACGCCTGGTTAGGAAGCAGTATCAGCAAGCTATCCCGCTCCCGGACGTATACGTATTCCGAGATGCTTTTCACAAAATCATCAGCCCAAGATACATCCACACTCACTAGTGCGCACCTCCGCTCACACACGCACTGTGGCAAGCTGAATGACAGGCGCTGTGGCACGCCGAATGACACGCACTGTGGCAAGCTGAATGACAAGCATCGTGGCAAGCAGTGTGAACGTAACAGGCTGAGTGACACGCATCCGAATGAATAAACGCTGAGTAACTTAGGCCAGCGCCAAAAGCGCGCTCTCCAATAGCTTTACTGATTTCGCTCGCCCTGCCCTTGCCCTCATTAGTGAATTCTCGGTACAAATGATACGCATAGAACCTGGAATAACTGTTGCCCCAAGACGTATAAGTATCATCCAAAGAACCACCGCGTTCGACAGCTTCGAATTGTTCCTTGATCTGTTTCTTGTAGTATTCCTTTGTGGCTTCGAGATCGCAATCCCAAGCCTTAGCCTGTACTCTGTCGGTCATCTCGCGGAAGATATCCTTGATTGTGCTATCATCCAGCAAGCCTTCGTTGTGGATGGCGTTTAGCAGCATATTCTCGTACAAGCTTTCTGCAGAGATTCCAGGAGGATAGAGTCTTTCGACCCGTATTGGATCAAGTGAAAGAACCTTTACCAAACCTCGCCTCTCCAGACTCGCGATAATCGTACCTACGATCTTGGACAGGGAAATATCCAGCAGAAGAGCCGCCTCAATTGGATCGAGTTCGGCAACCTTCCCTTGCTGACGGAAGCTGGAGACTTTTATGAGCGGCGGCACCCAGTCTGCATTCTCCCATCGCACTTCATCGAGTCGACTTGCAGCCTTTGAATACGTGTTCAGTTTGCGTGAGAACAGAATAAGCACGCCTACGACTACACTGAAAACAGCCACTGCACCCGGCAAGCCCAACGGTTTGGCAGGAGTCTCAGGCATCATCGGAGCGACTGGATCAATTGGAAGATAGGGTGCATCCGGCGGCAATGTCTGTTGCTGCCCACCCTCCCCTGAAGGTGCGTCAGTTTTCAGAGTAAAATACTTCGCGTCAATATAGCACTGCAGATTGAACTTATACTGCGGAGGAACAGCATCTTTGTGGAACCGAACAGTCATATAGTAAGCGTTTTGGCTCGGCTGCCCGTAGTAGCTGATGAGGTATTCGCGGTTGACGAACTTCTCTGTCTTAAAGCCTGTCTTGTTCAGTAAGGCTTCATCGACTACTTCGCTTGCTGTTTTGATGGGATAGTGAAGATAGAGGGTATAGTGTCCTGCTGCTTGGTCGAACTGGCACGGCGCCCAATTGAGATATGCGAGCTTCCCGTCTGGCGCATCGGTGTAGCCAAGCATTCCGGCTGCCGCCAAATCTGTGCCGTAAAGGATAACGTACGTAACCTCTCCTCTTGAAACCGCAGCACCGTTCGCTAGCACAATATCGAATTGGTTGCCCAAATCAGTGATGGAGAGCTTATACTTGCGCCCACTAGAATCGACGGCATACGATTCGTCGTAGCCGAAATGTGGATATGCTCCGCTAAAACCCTGCAAGTAGAAGCCGTGAAGATCGCCGCTAAGCACTTTGTAACGGACTTTGTAGACAATTGTCGCCTTACCGTCGACGTGCGGCGATATGTCGACCTCGACCCACTTGAGTTCTACCGAGGTCGCCCAAACTGAAACACAGGAGAGCAGCAACAAGCTGCTCAAAATCAGCACACGACGCAAGACAGACACAATTAGCTTTTATTCCCTCGAGGACTCTGTTCTAGCTCGCAGAAGATCAGCCTGAGCAGAGATATACTGTGCAAAATCGCTTTTTGACTGAGACCACTCGGATTCACCAGGGAATGTTGAGACTACTCCCTGCCAGATAATCTGGTAGGTACGTTCCAGGCACGGTCGAGAGTCTCCCTTTCCAGTGAACTCAAAAGTGGCTTCGATGTTTGTCGGCCGAAACACAGGCGTCGGGCCGGAGACTATCTCCGTTGCTACTCCGAGAAAAACAACGCCTAATTCTTCCACAACATCGAGGTGCTCTCTGATAGCGCGGACGACGGACGCAACAGAAAAGTCCGCAGAAGAGAAACGCATTGTAAGCAAAGAGCCATTTATGTCTCCATAAGGCATCTGCATTTTGGTTGCCCTCCTAAGCAGCGTTCATTGCAAATTCACAGTCTTATTCGTCGGCACGAAGCCCGTTTCCTGCACGTCTTCGTTTGCCGTATTGATGCAGGCCGTGTGACGAGAAAACAGTTGGAAGCACGATGAACTCGATACCAATGAGTTGTGGCATTACTGCAACGGCATCGCGCTACCGAAGCACCTTCTCTGTTTCTGCGTCGAAGATATGTGTTCTCGCCATCTGCAAGACAAGCGATACATCATCACCCGGTGAACAACCGGCAATCGGTGATTCCGAATCGATTGAAGCGACCATATCGTGATTGCCGGAGTTCAGGTACATTGTGACCGTTGCTCCCATTGGCTCGACAACATCAACCCGGGCGGAAATGGTATTGTCTTCTGTTGGCTTCGCAACTGGGCTTAGGTCTCTATCGAAGATGTCTTCTGGTCTGATGCCGAATACTATCTGTTTGCCTGCGTAGTTTGATAGGTTCTCTGACTTCTCGGCGGTAGACCTTACAGTGAAGTGCCCTGTATTCACCAAATAGCCGTTCTCATCCTCTTCTAGTGTTGCTTGAACAAAATTCATTGCCGGACTTCCGATGAACCCTGCTACGAACAGGTTCGCTGGCTTGTTGTAGAGATTAAGAGGAGTATCTACCTGTTGGATTACACCATCTTTCATTACGACTATGCGATCGCCCATCGTCATAGCTTCTACTTGGTCGTGTGTGACATAGATCGTTGTAATCCCGAGTCGCCTGTGGAGTTTAATCAATTCGGCGCGCGTTTGCACTCGCAGTTTTGCATCCAGGTTTGAGAGAGGTTCGTCCATAAGAAAGACTGCCGGTTCGCGCACGATAGCTCTGCCGAGCGCGACCCGCTGTCGCTGCCCGCCGGAGAGTTGCTTGGGCTTGCGATGGAGGAGTTCGGCAAGTCCCAGCAGCGCCGCGGCATCTTTTACGCGCTTTTCGATCTCCGCTTTGGGGAGTTTTTTGAGTTTCAGCGCAAACGACATATTGTCGTAGACGCTCATATGCGGGTACAGAGCGTAGTTCTGAAAAACCATCGCAATGTCGCGGTCTTTCGATGAGACGTCGTTTACGAGTTGATCACCGATGTATATCTCGCCTTCGGTAGCTTCTTCGAGACCGGCGACCATCCTGAGAGCGGTAGTCTTTCCACATCCAGAGGGACCAACAAGAACCAGAAACTCCTTGTCTTTGATCTCCAGGTTCATATTGTCGACAGCGACAACGTTCTTGAATGCTTTGGTAAGGTTCTTGAGAACCACTTGCGCCATAAGTAAGCAGCCTCCTAGTTTCGGGCCTGTCCCCATATCGCCGAAACCGCTAATAAAATGAAGTGCCCTGGGACTAGGGCTGAGCCCATTATATGGCCGAGAATTTGTGGTGTCAACGGAACAAGCTGCAAACAATGAATAGTCAGAACCTTGACTATCACAATACCGATGATCGATGATGCTGCCGGAAATCAGCCATACTGCACATCTGATGACAATTTCACCGAGCAACCTTTCTTGACCTCGTCACAGGCGGGTAGTAGAATATATGTGTTGGTCGGCAGTCTGTGCTGCCGATAATACTATGGATGATTCAGGGTTTTGGCGTCCCCCACTCTTTTGCGCCAAAGCCCTTTTGGCGCTGTACGGATATATGGCACTTTCAGACTTGCTGCAACTAAATAGCGATCTTCCGCAGTTTCGGAGTATAGTCGACGCTCTTGAGCAGTCAAAAGCAAGCGTGCACCTCGACGGGCTTTCGAATTCCGCAAAAGGATTTGTCCTCGGGGCACTATCTAAAGAACTCGCGCACCCGATGTTCATTCTCACCTACTCCAGCGAGCAGGCAGAGCGGCTTGCTGATGATTTTGCACAGTTTGGCATTGATGACTCCGAGCTCTATGTGCTTCCTTCGTCGGATGCGTTGATCTTTGAAGAAGGCGCACCGGATTATGGGGCGATCGGGCACCGGCTGGCTGCAATGGACGCTATATCGAGTGGACGCCAAGTTATCGTAGTTGCTCCGATAAATGGCGCTCTCAGGCGAACTATGCCGCGACAGATGCTGCACGATTACCGCCTAGAAGCGAGCGTCGGAGAGACTCTTGTAGTAGAAGACTTCGTGAGCCGGTTAGTCGATCTCGGCTACGAACGTGTTGATGTGTGCGAGAGCCACGGCGAGTTCAGTGTGCGCGGCGGAATAATCGACCTATATCCATCGAACGAGGTTGAACCACTCAGAATTGAGCTTTTCGGAGATGACATAGAGAGCATTCGGGCGTTCGATCCAACATCACAGCGTTCTACAGACCGCCGCAAAAGAATCCTTGCTCTGCCTGCAAGAGAGGTCGTGCTGACTGCAGCAAACGCAGATTCGGCAGCCGAGTCGATACACGCAGAGATGCAGGAGCAGATCCGCAAGTTTGAAGAAGCGGATCAGTCGGAAGAGGCGGCGCGATTGGAAGCCAAGGTAGAAGATGATATCTCCAGACTGACCAACCTTGCATACTTCGATGGAATCGAAGGCTACCTGCCTTATATTTATCCTGAAGAATACTCAATACTCGACTATCTTACGCCATCGGCTATCGTAGTATTTGACGAGCCACATCAGACTGCATCTCAGTGGGAGCAGCACGAGCAAGAGATGTTGGAAGCTCTGATAAATCGTGCCGGACGTGGGCTTCTACTGGCGTCTACAAAGAGTCAGCACGTATCAGTCGACTCTGCACTGGCAAAGCTTTCGAAATCCTGGCCGGGACTAATTCTTACGGTTCTAGATAGACCGCTACCATACGGATTGAAGGGCACAAGGCTGCACGTTGAGTCATCACCCGTTGAAACATTCGCTGGCAAAATCGATCTCTTCGTAGACCAACTGAAAACATGGAGTGCAAACAAACTGCGCGCTGTTATAGCCACTAATCAGCACGACCGAACTGTGGAATTGCTCGGCGAACACGGCATTCCGATACGGCCTAACGAGGAGCTGACAGCCAATGCGCCATCGGGCGTATATCTGATTGCATCGCAGATGCGCTCTGGATTCAAACTGCCAGAAGCAAATCTGGTTGTAGTCTCAGATTCCGAAGTCTTTGGCATTACGCGCACTCGTCGTCCAAGAAAGACCGCCAAAGAAGGTGTGCCAATATCAACAATCCTCGACCTCAAAGAAGGGGATTACATAGTGCACATCTCGCACGGAATCGGTGTATACCGCGGTATCGAGCAGCTTACAGTAGAAAACGTGTCGCGGGAGTATTTGCTGCTGGAATACGCGGGTGAAGACAAACTCTATGTGCCAACCGAACAGATAGACAGAGTGCAGAAGTACATAGGTGGCGAAGGAAACACTCCGCTGGTTCACAGGCTCGGAGGCAGTGAGTGGGTTAGAGCCACAAAGCGTGTGAAGCAGGCAGTAAGAGAGATGGCTAAGGAGCTGATTGAGCTGTATGCCTGGCGTCAGGCGCTCGGCGGTTACTCGTTCAGCCCGGATACGCCTTGGCAGCAGGAGATGGAATCGGCATTTCCTTACGAAGAGACAGCCGACCAGATTGAGGCCATTAACGATGTGAAGCGCAATCTCGAAGAGCCCAAACCGATGGATCGACTGATATGTGGTGACGTTGGCTACGGTAAGACCGAAGTTGCCGTAAGAGCCGCTTTCAAGGTAGTAAACGATGGCAAGCAGGTCGCTGTTTTGGCTCCCACAACGGTGCTGGCACAGCAGCACTGGAACACGTTCAAAGAGCGCCTGGGCGCGTTTCCGATAGGCATAGAGATGCTCTCTCGGTTCCGCACGCGCAAGGAGTCAAAAGCGGTAGTAGAGGGCTTGGAGCTCGGCACAGTTGATATTGTTATCGGCACGCACAGACTCTTCTCGAAGGACGTCAAGTTCAAGGATCTTGGACTATTGATAGTCGACGAAGAACAGCGCTTCGGCGTCAGCCACAAAGAGCGTCTGAAGCAGTTGAAGAAGAACGTAGATGCACTCACCCTTACAGCAACGCCGATTCCAAGGACTCTGCATATGTCGCTTGCCGGCATACGCGATATGAGCGTGATTAACGATCCACCAGAGGGCAGAACACCGATTAAGACGTTTGTGCGCGAATATGACGACGAAGTAGTCCGCGAAGCGATAATCCGCGAGATTGACCGTGGTGGACAAGTATTCTTTGTACACAACAGAGTGGAAAACATCGAACACGTTGCAGAACATATCGCAAAGCTGGTGCCGTATGCGCGCGTCGATATAGGCCACGGTCAAATGGATGAAGACGATCTGGAACGGGTTATGCTCGATTTCTACGACCGGAAGTACGATGTGTTAGTCTGCACGACGATAGTCGAAAGCGGGTTGGACATTCCAAACGTCAATACAATTGTAGTGAACAACGCAGATAAAATGGGGCTCGCGCAGCTTTATCAGCTCCGAGGGAGAGTTGGCCGGTCAAATAAGCAGGCATACGCCTATTTGATGTACAAAGCCGACAAGTCTCTTACCGAAGTCGCGGAGAAACGACTCGAAGCGATTCGTGAGTTCACCGATCTGGGTTCTGGCTTCAGAATCGCGCTTAGAGATTTGGAAATCCGGGGTGCGGGGAATCTATTAGGAGCTGAACAACACGGCCAGATAGCTCAAGTAGGTTTCGACCTTTACTGCCAACTGCTATCGCAGGCGGTTTCGGAGTTGAAGGGAGAGGAAGTTCAGGAGGTTCAGCTTCCACAAGTGGATCTGCCAATCGACGCCTACATCCCTCAAGACTATATGACCGCTGAAGCGCAGAGAATATTCTTTTACAAGAAGATGGCAGCGGCGAAGACTGAAAAGGAAGTCCGTCAGATCCAGGACGAACTGGACGACCGTTTTGGCGACCCACCCAAGCAAGTATGGAATATGCTTTCGATACTGCGTATGAGAATCAGAGCGGCTGAGGTTGGTATTTCGTCGATATCTACCGACAAGCGGCAGATAATCATTCGATTTGCCCCAGGATTCAGGTTGATTCAGGAAGTGCAGCGCGAGCTTCAGCGCACACATAAGCGTCACTGGTTCCAGGGCGATAGAGTCGCGATCAACCCGGACACGCCGAGAATTGTCAATCTGGTGGAAGATATGATTGAGATTGTGGCAAAGGGGCTTAAAACCAGTGCGAAGAAAATGCAGGTAGCTTAACACGTTGAACCCTTAAGGGATCAAACTCAGCTCATAATTGGTGTTAAATGATCAGATGCCTCAGCGAGTTCGCACTCGCTGAGGCATTGTCACACATATACTATCTGATTGGCCGTCGACCTATCGATCGATTTCCCCCAAAACAATATCGAGCGTGCCGAGAGTTGCAACTACGTCAGCGACCTTCCAACCACGAACCATCTGCGGCAGTGCCTGTAGTGTAATAAACGAAGGCGACCTCCACTTCAGTCGGTAAGGCTTAGACCCTCCGTCGCTTACAATGTAGACTCCTAAGTCACCTCTTGAGGATTCGATGTGGTGATAAATCTCCCCGGCAGGAACCTTAAACACTGGTGGAAGCTTATAGGTGAGTTTTCCTTCTGGCAGGCCATCGATTGCTTGCTCTATGATCTTCAGGCTCTCTCTTATTTCCTTAAGTCTTACGTGATAGCGCGCCAGATTGTCGCATTCCGGACGCACAGCAACTTCGAAATCGAAGCGATCGTAAATGGAGTATGGATCTGAGCGGCGGACATCGTAGTCCACTCCAGAGCCTCTTAGCGTCGGCCCATTGACTCCGTAGTTCACGGCATCCGAGGCAGAGATTGGCGAGACGTCGCGCATCCGCAGGATAAATATCTCGTTATAACTGAGCAGATTGTCGTACTCTGGCAGCATATCACGCTGCTGCTTGATATATTCGCGACATTTCTCGATGAAACCGTCTGGAAGATCCCGGCTCACGCCACCCGGACGGAAGTAGTTATAGGTGAGCCTAGCACCGCAGAGCATTTCGAAGAGATCGATAATAAGTTCTCGTTCGCGGAATGCGTAAATGAACGGCGTAGTAGCGCCGAGATCGAGTCCCATCGAGCCAAAGAAGATCAAGTGGCTTGCAATCCGCTGAAGCTCCATAACGATGACCCGAATATACTCAGCGCGCTCGGAGACTTCAATGCCGGCCAGTTTCTCTATAGCCTGCACATAGACCGCATTGTTCATCATCGAAGATATGTAATCGAAGCGATCCGTAAGCGGAATGAACTGTAACCACGTACGCATTTCAGCGAGCTTTTCCATTCCGCGATGCAGATATCCAACATCGGGAATGCAGTCGACTACAGTCTCGCCATTGAGCACCAATTCCAGTCGAAGGACACCGTGAGTGCTGGGGTGCTGTGGCCCCATGCTTATCTGTATCTCCTGCGTGCGCAGCCTGCCAGCTTCATCACATATCAGAGTGCCATCCGGAGCTCTGTAGCAGACTGGCCCGGGTGGAGCAGGTTCGTCACTCTCTCCAAGCACCGACCAGTCCTCCGGAAGCCAATGCATATCATCCTCGGGGATGACATAATCCTTCCGCAACGGGTGACCCTCCCACCCATCAGGAAGGAGAATGCGCCGCAAGTCTGGGTGATCCGTAAACTGCACTCCCAGCAGGTCGAAAATCTCCCGCTCCTGCCAGTCTGCGCCTTTCCACACCGAAAAGAGCGAGCAAATCTCAGGTGTTTCTCTGTTCAGATCGGTTTTCAAGACGACTTCTCGTCCGTTTTTGAGCGAGGAAAGGTGATAGAGGAGCTCGATTCGATCTTGATAATCCACACCTGTAATGCTTGCGGGGTAATCGATCTGGTATTCGGGGTTATCCTTCAGGAACAGGCATATTTCGAGCAGTGACTCCGGCTTGATCTTGAGCGTAAGAACACTCTCTGCCGAATCGGTACTGATAACAGCATCTGCAAACTGTTCGCCGATTGCGGCCACTGTAGTATCACTCATTTGTCGGCCTCCTCAGCTTGTTTTTCCGGTTTACCAAGGATTTTGGCGCCCTTCATTCGCAGCTTCTTTTCGCGAGCCTCAGCTTTAATCTTCTCGTGAACCGTAAGACAACCGTGAAGAAGAGCCTCCGGTCTCGGAGGGCATCCGGGGATATAAACGTCGACCGGAACAATCAGATCGACACCCCTTACAACGGCGTAAGAATCGCGGAACGGGCCGCCAGCGTTCGCGCAACTGCCCATTGCGATAACGTATCTGGGTTCAGCCATCTGCTCCCAAAGCCTGCGCACCCTCCACGCCATCTTTTTTGTAACCGTTCCGGCAACTATCATCAAATCGGCCTGACGGGGGCTGGAACGAAACATCATTCCAAACCTGTCGAAATCGTAACGGGCAGCGCCTGTTGCCATAAGCTCAATGGCACAGCAGGCGAGGCCGAACAGCATATACCAGAGCGACCCTTCACGAGCCCATCCGAGCACGTTTTCAACTGGCCCAACAACCAGACCGCCACCCGGAATCCTCTCAAAAAGCACATCTGTATGGCGCTCTATAGGGTCAACTCGCTCGATATCCATTGTGTATTTCTCCTGAAAGGAACCTGGGAAGTGTTACTCCCACTTGAGGACGCCTTTTTTCCAGGCGTATATAAGACCAGTTGCGAGGACGCCGATGAAGATGAACATATCGACAATCGCAAAAATTGCCAGCGGCGTGCCCTTAAGACTGGAAAGCGCAAGCGCCCACGGCAGAACAAAGACCACTTCCACGTCGAAGATGACAAAGACCAGCATATAAATGTAGTATCCCGGGCGGAGCTGCACCCAAGCGCTTCCCTTGGGGCGCTCACCACATTCGTAAGTGGAAGTTTTTTGTCCTACTGGATTAGATGGCCTGACCAGCCACGAAACGAACAGGGTCACAACAACGAAGCCAATGCCAACCGCGATGAACATCGCTACCCACAGATAATCAGTGGCCATAGACTCTCACTCTCGGTGTAGTCGATAATGCGCAACGCGGAAAGCCAAAAAGCAAGCCGGCCGCGCCTTAGCTATTGTATGGCATAACAGGGGTCGTGTGCAACTCCCGAGAGGAGCAGACACATTTGATGAGGCAACCGATTGGCTGAGAGCCACAGCAGATATATGTAACATAGCACCTGGTAATTATACCAGGCACGTCACTCGTACTTTTCGATGTCAGCCCTAAGCGATCCAAAGACTGGAGCCATCTCGAACATATTAGTGGCATCTCCCTCGGTGAGCTTAATATGAGTGGCATCCACAAACGATTTGTTCTGTGTGGGGTCAAACGCAACCCATTCGCCGACGAAGCTCTCAGCCCAAGCGTGGTAGTAGAAGCTGCCGTTCATATATACAAGCCCGGCTACGATTCGAGTGGGTATGCCTGCTGCACGTGCAAGAGATGCGTACAGTATTGCATAGTCACGGCAGACGCCGGCCTTGTTTTTGAGAACATCCACCGCAGGACGAGCAATGCCAATATCTGTCCGCGGCTTCATATTTCCATAAACCCACGACTGGATCTTTGACGCTGCTTTAAATGCCGATTTCTCTTGCCCCACTATCTGCTTTGCTTTTCCTCTTATTTCCCAGGCATCACTCTGTAGATATGTAGTAGCTTTCAGATACTCAGCAACCGCATCATCAGTAACAGGGAGTTTTGCAGACTTAGATCCATCGAACTTACGGGCAGTTATGACGAATTCTGCAGAACGTTCGTCGCCTTTCGGCTCGAGCCATTTTGCCGTCTGGCGGTGATCGCTAATCGCCATTCGCGGTTCGATCTTACCCGAGAGTTTCACCTTCAGCTTTT
This sequence comes from uncultured bacterium, assembly GCA_964497515.1. Classification (GTDB taxonomy): domain Bacteria; phylum Armatimonadota; class UBA5829; order UBA5829; family DTLH01; genus CAZCCV01. Next base: position 15,290 of record CAZCCV010000009.1, read on the forward strand.
TGATAGATCTCGGGTTTGGTAAATCGATGTTTGCACGCACACCTGTCGCTACCACGAAGTCGTCTGGAGGAGTATAGTTCTCGTCAATGCCATTTACTGCATCCTGTGCAGATTCGATCAGCATTGTCAGCCCCATATTGGCTACTGATTTGATAATCGTTCCATCGGCAGTCTGCCAGGTAGTGACTCCACCCATACTGCCTGTAGAGCTTTTGACAGCGTATGTATTGTAGGTTTTTCCACCGACTTCCACCTTCTCCTTGTGTAGAACCTCTGAGGTAGCAGTATCGATTGTGAGAGTCATTGGGTTGAAATAGCGTGTGGAAGTCTTCCGACCGATCTGAGGTTCTCCCGAACCTACAGCATACATCGAATCGCTTACGAGACTAACCCCCTCGGGTATCTCTACAGTCTTCTCAGATTCCCCATTTGCAGTGACAACCTTGCATTTGATCTCACGATCGAAGTATCTGGCCTCAATCCGAGTTCGCTCACCACCTGAGGCCATATCGTAAGACTGAAAAACAGGGGTCATTTGTTGGTCTGTATATGTAGACGTGCTTATGTCCTGCTGCACTGTGGAACCGAGAAGAACCATCTTGGTTCTGATGAAACTGGTAATCTTATAGCCAGGTTTGTCCTCAAAAACCGTCGCCTCAGTCGTAATACGCATATAGCCCATCTTCTGCCCTGCCATATATACACCGAGCCACTGTTCTGAAATAGGATCAGCGGCTTGAGAAAGCAGCGGGAGAGAAACCAGGTAGAGTACGGCAGCGAACAACGGGGAAAAACTAATCTTCTTCAATCGGGACTCCTTCAGAGAAAATGGTCTGAAGTATATATACCACAAAACCCACAAGTATACTGACGGTTGGCCAAACCAACCGATAAACAAAGAGCTCAAAAGGATTTTCCCCTTCGAGCCCTCCAATTGACGGTTAAAACCAGCAGTTTAGCGTCCTTCGCCCACCCTGATTCTGTTGATAGCTCGCTTTAGAGCTACTTCGGCGCGGGTAAAGTCTACACCCTCCTCGGCGTGCGCAAGCCATTCCTTGGCACGATGTTCGGCCTCTCTGGCACGGTCGATATCGATGTCTTCAGCCTTCTCCGCTGCATCCGATAGCGCAGTTACCCGGTTCTCCGAGACTTCCATAAACCCCTGAGTTGTAGCAATGCGAGTCTCTGAGCCATCAGCGCGCCTTACACGCATTTCTCCGATAATCAGTTCGGTTATCATCGGAGCGTGATTCGCCATTATGCCAAGATACCCCTCGGCGCCGGGTGCAACAAGCGACACCACCTGATCATCCGAAATAAGCACCTTATCTGGCGTTACAATCTCAAGAGTGAATGTCTTTTCGGCCATAGTTACTCAGCCTGCATTGTTCTGGCCTGCTCGACGGCCTCATCAATCGTTCCAACCATATAGAACGCCTGCTCAGGCAGACTATCGTGCTTGCCTTCAAGGATTTCGCCAAACCCACGCACTGTCTCCTCTCTCGAGACGTAGCGACCCGGCCTTCCTGTAAAGACTTCTGCCACGAAGAACGGCTGCGATAGGAACATCTCGATCTTTCTAGCTCTGGCAACAGTCAGCTTATCATCTTCGGAAAGCTCATCTATGCCGAGAATCGCGATGATGTCCTGAAGCTCCCTATAACGCTGTAGAATCTGCTGAACCCCGCGGGCAACGTCATAGTGTTCCTGACCAACGATGTTGGGATCGAGGATTCTCGAAGTAGACACCAGCGGGTCAACAGCCGGATAGATTCCTCTTACGAATACACGGCGCTCAAGATACGTTGTTGAGTCGAGGTGTGCAAAGGTGGTCGCCGGTGCCGGGTCGGTTGGGTCATCAGCAGGCACGTAGACAGCCTGAATTGACGTGACAGAACCACGTTTAGTAGAAGTAATCCTCTCCTGCAGGGCACCCATTTCGGTAGCCAGCGTTGGCTGGTAACCTACAGCCGAAGGCATTCTTCCAAGAAGCGCCGATACCTCACTCCCAGCCTGAACAAACCGGAATATATTGTCTACAAATAGAAGAACATCCTGTCCTTCCTTATCGCGGAAGTACTCCGCCATTGTAAGCGCTGCTAGAGCTACTCTGAGTCTTGCGCCGGGAGGTTCGTTCATCTGACCGAAGACCATAGTAGTCTTTTCGATGACGCCACTCTCCTGCATCTCCACCCAGAGGTCGTTTCCTTCGCGGGTTCGCTCTCCCACTCCACCGAACACGGAGAAACCGCCATACTCAGTAGCAACATTTCGAATGAGCTCAGTGATTAGAACCGTTTTGCCGATTCCTGCACCACCGAACAGACCTACCTTGCCACCTTTTGCATACGGACATACAAGGTCGATGACTTTGATGCCAGTATCAAACATCTCTCTGGCTGGCACCTGCTCCTCAAACGGGGGCGCCAAGCGGTGTATCGGCCATTGCTCTTCGGTCGTAACATCACCCTTCTTGTCGATTGTCTGGCCAAGCAGGTTGAACACCCGCCCTAGGGTCTCTTTTCCCACCGGCACTCGAATCGGGCCGCCGGTATCGACTGCCTCCATACCGCGCTGGATACCATCCGTAGAATCCATCGCTACGCAGCGCACGATGTCGTTCCCGAGCATCTGTGCAACTTCGACAGTGAGCGGCGATCCATCTCTTTTGATATCTATCGCGTTTAGTATCTCCGGCAGCGCATCCGCTGGGAACTGGGCATCCACAACCGGGCCAATCACCGAGACTACTTTGCCTGTTGCCATAAAACCTCCGGTTCAACCGACAGCCAACTTCCATTGGCTTTCAGTCTGCGAATGATGGGGCTTTTCAAGACTGACACATTCGCCCTTTTCGCACAACTGATCTTATTCAAAACGATACAAAATATTAAAACAATCTGTGGTGGCTTAGCAGGGCTATCGTCTTATGCCAGTGCCTCTGCACCACCAACAATCTCCAAAAGTTCCGTCGTAATCATCTCCTGACGCGCCTTATTGTATGACAGCGTCAGGTTGTCGATGACTTCGCCAGCGTTCGATGTAGCAGCAGTCATTGCAGTCATACGCGCGCCGTGTTCACTCGCTACAGCTTCGACAGCAGCCCTGAAAACCTGCGTATCCACAAAACTCGGCAGCAGTCTTGCAAACAGGCGGGTAGCATCCGGCTCGAAAATGTAATCATTCGGAGCCTCGCGATCCTCTCCACCCGGAGCTTCAATCGGCAGTATCTTCAGCGCAGTAGGCCGCTGAACAGCAGCATTGATGAACTTGCCGTAAACGAGGTATACCGCGTCCACCTCTTTGGATGCGAACATATCCCGCACCATATTTGCCGCACCCCGAACGTCAGAAAACTGGATGTTGGAGGCTGGAAGAGACTGGCTCAACACCATCTTGTACGGCTTGCGTCTGAAAGAATTGACCGTCTCCCGGCCAATCACCAACACCTTGACAGTAGAAGGGTGACGCCCAGCCAGAAGATCCAACGCAGCTCGCACCATATTGACGTTGTAACTGCCAGCGAGTCCGCGCTCCGCACCGATTATAATGACTGCAATGTTCTCTTCGGGTCTGACTTCAAGCAGCGGATGCTCCACCTGAGAAGCTGCACGCGACAGACTCTCAAGCATCAAAAACATCTTGTCTGCATACGGTCTGGCCGATTCCGCGCGTTCCTGAGCTCTTCTGAGCCTAGCCGCCGCGACCATCTTCATTGCATTAGTTATCTGCTGTATATTTTTTACGACGCGTATACGGCGTCGAATATCTCGCATACTGGCCATTTGTTACTGACCTGCCATAAACTCCGCTTTGTAGTCTGCAATCGCGCCCGCCAGAAGTTCGGCGGTTTCGTCACTGAAATCACCAGTCTTCTCGATGTTGTGGGCTACAACTGCACATTTCTCATCGACGTATGCATAAAGACCTTTTTCGAAGTCTCTGATACGCTCGTTAGGAATATCATCCAGATAGCCGTTAGTAGCAGCGTAGATGATCATTGTCTGGTTCGCAACCGGCATCGGTGAATACTGCGGCTGTTTAAGTGTCTCAACGATCTTCGAACCTCTGTTAAGCTGTGACTGTGTAAACTTGTCGAGATCGGTAGCAAACTGTGCAAACGCCTGAAGCTCCCAATAACGAGCCAAGTCAAGTTTCAGTTTGCTTGCGACATTCTTCATCGCCTTAGTCTGCGCCTTAGAGCCAACTCGCGAAACCGACAACCCAACGTTAATCGCAGGTCGAATCCCCGAATAGAACAGTTCGCTTTCCAGATATATCTGGCCATCGGTGATCGAAATAACATTAGTTGGAATATACGCCGAGACATCTCCCGCCTGAGTCTCGATAATAGGAAGCGCTGTAAGGCTTCCTGCGCCGAGATCATCGGAGAGTTTCGCCGCACGTTCGAGAAGTCGCGCGTGCAGATAGAATATGTCGCCGGGATATGCTTCGCGACCCGGAGGACGCCTGAGAAGCAGCGATACCTGCCTGTACGCCTGTGCGTGTTTGGAAAGATCGTCGTAGACCACCAGGGCATGCTTGCCTGTATCTCGGAACTCTTCACCTATAGCACAACCCGCATACGGTGCAATATATTGAAGGGGAGCCGGATCACTCGCCGAGGCTACAACAATGGTGGTGTATTCCATAGCACCATTTGCATTCAACACCTCAACTATTCCCGCAACAGTAGAGAGTTTCTGCCCAATTGCTACATATATGCAGTAGACGCCTTTATCCTTTTGGTTAAGGATGGCATCGATGGCTATTGCTGTTTTGCCTGTCTGTCGGTCACCGATTATGAGCTCTCTCTGCCCTCTCCCGATGGGAATCATAGAGTCAACTGCCTTAAGCCCTGTTGCGAGGGACTCGTTAACAGTCTGGCGTTCGACCACGCCGGGTGCTTTAGACTCAATATGCCGACGCTTCTCAGCGACAACGGGGCCTTTGCCGTCAAGCGGGTCACCGAGTGAGTTCACCACTCTTCCCAAGAGTGCATCGCCTACAGGAACGTCGATAATGCGTCCCGTGCGCTTAACTGTATCACCTTCCTGAATCCCTTCGTCAGGCCCCATTATGATGATACCGACGTTGTCTTCTTCGAGGTTGAGCACCATTCCCATAACACCGTTAGGGAACTCAACCAACTCGCTTGCCATTACATCCTCAAGGCCGTAGACGCGTGCAATTCCATCGCCCACTTGAAGCACGGTTCCGACACCGACTTCTTTTATCTCTTTTTTGTAAGAGGCAAGTTGTTTCTCCAGTACGTTCGTTACTTCTTCAGGCTTTATCTTCGCAGCCATAGGTTCTCCTCAGTCAAAAGCGCGGTAACAACTGTCTGCCGCACTCGCTACTGTCTATCCAAAAACTCGTCTTTCATCCTCCTGAGATGGCCGACAATACTCCCATCCATGATAGTGTCACCGATGCGCACTATCAGACCACCAATTATCGACGGATCCACTTCGGTAGAAAGCGTCACCTGTCGACCTGTGCGCTTTGAGAGTCTCATTTGGAGCTGCGTACCCTCGTCCTCTGTCAACTCTACTGCGGATGTCACTTTTGCAACTACAATTCCGCGGACTTCGTTTGCCAGAGAGACAAACTCGGCCTCCGTCTCCACGATAATCTCTTCTCGCCTATTATCAATAAGCAAATACAGGTAGAAAAGCGTTATTTCGTGAATCTTGTCGGCAAAGACATCCTTCACCACATCGCGCTTTTTCTCTGTAGGGATAAGCGGCGAAATAATAGCTTCTTTCAGCTTTGGGACACTCTCACAGGTGTAAGAAATCAGCCCCAAGTCACTTTCAACCGCGTCGATAATCCCCTGCGATTGTGCTGAGGCAAACAGCGCCGCGGCGTACCGCCTGACTATGCGCTTATCTATCACTTCGATTCCTCTATTGATGAGATAAACTGGTCGATAAGCTTGCGGTGGGCAGCATCATCCATCGACTCTTCCAGCAGCTTCGAGGACGTGCCGATAACCAGATCAGCAACATCCTGGCGAAGTGACACCAGAGTCTTTTCACGGGATCTTGCCAGTTCCTCTTCGCCACGCTGAATCACCGCTTCAGCTTTTGCTCTAGCCTCTGCAACAATCTCGTCTCGAATCGCCTGGGACTCTTTTACCGCTGCCTGGATTCGCTCTCTGGCCTCGAGTTCAATACCAGCCAATCGACTCTCGTAGTCGCGGCGCAAACCTTCCATAGTGTCCCGCTCGCGATTGGCGGTAGCATAGGTGTCTGCTATCTCGGATTTTCTATCTTCCAGCAGTTGGCCAATAGGACCGAACAGGAACCGCTTGAAGATGAAGAGCAACAGTATGAATCCGCCAATTTGCAGGATTAAAACTTTCGGATCTATATCAAGTATATTCACTTCGTGCTTCCGTTATGTTGACGAATAAGAAGAACCCTGGGGCGGTCGCCGTTGTCCGCCCCAAACCAGTCGACTACTAGACCAACTTTTCGATCAGCGCAGTTGCTGAAGGTACGCCAAGGAAGAGCAGGATGAGTGCGATCAGCAGAGCGTAGATTACCAGCGACTCAATAAGAGCCAAACCGATAATCATCGCAGTCTGGATTCGTCCTGCCGCCTCCGGTTGGCGAGCGATGCCCTCAAGGGCAGCGCTGGCGGCCTTGCCTTGAGCGATTGCACCGGGAATTACCGCAATCGGCACTCCAAAACCGATTGCCAGAACCAGAGCGACTAAAAATGACATTAACTTTGTCCTCCTTCTTGCTGATGTGCGTGATCTTCGTGATCTCCGAGCCCCACAGCTATATATATCGAAACGAGCATCGAGAAGACTAACGCCTGCACGAAGCCCGAAAAGACCGCAAACAACAACATCGGGAACTGCAGCGGAACAAGAATATGCCCCATGACGTTGGTTACGATAAGGATGAGAATGGCGATTACCATATCCTCACCAAAGATGTTGCCAAAAAGACGGATAGTGAGCGAAAGCGGTCTGGCCAGCTCACCGATGATGTGAAGCGGGAACAGAAGTGGAGCGAGCCACAATGGCTCACCCAGGAAGTGTTTAATATAGTTTTTGAACCCCACTCCACGTATGCCGTAGTATTGCACTATGAAAAATGCAGCAATAGCCATCCCTGCAGCCGTATTGATGTTGGCCGTCGGCGATATAAAACCGGGGATAATACCAAAGATATTCATCGTTAGAATAAAGATGAATATAGTGCCGATGACAGGAGTGAACTTGCTGCCCTTGTCCTGGCCGATAATATTTCTGGTGAAGCCATCGAGGGATTGATAAACCCATTCCATCGCGGTTTGCAGACCGCCTTGAGGTATCTTTTGCAGCCGTCTTGTAGTCAGAAACGCCAGAACACCCAGAATAACAATAACGAACCACGTAACCGGAACGGCTTCGGGTATCCAACTAGGCAAAATATGATACGTATAGAGGAAGTGCAGCCAAGTACCGTGTTCCAGCCCTGCTGCCGGGCTTGCAGCCTCTCCGTGCAAAAGAAAAAACCTCCTATTGCCCCAAACGTTTGTTTAGCGCAATACCAACCACTTTTAACACCATTATCGCTTGAGTCAGTATCAGTCCGACACAGAATCCGATAATGACATCTACTCGGCGTGTCAGGACCACACCGATAACAACACTCACAACTGCAGTCAACTGGAATGCCGAGAATACAGTCAAAGATCGGCCAGATGAAATCTTTCCAGGAACAAAGACCCGTCTGACTATATAGTCAAGGCTTGCGAGCACTCCCAAACTGATAGCCGCTCCCACAGTGAACCCCAGCGCAACGAACCACTTCTGCACCGAGAGCAGCATGATAGCGACTATCGCCCACACCACAATACTAGTTCGATAAGTGCGATGCATAAATCCTTCGTCAATATGCATTTAAACCTTCAGCAGCAGCTTAATCGATTCATAAAGGCCTGCAGCCAGCCCAATGAGTGTAAAAACGAAAGTCAGCCAAGGACTCGTATCAAACTTTTTGTCCAACCACAATCCGATTACCAGCCCAACGCCTACAGAGATTAGGATAAGAAACCCAATGCTCGATATCGATCCCAGCGCTCTTATCCACTCTCGATTCGAGTCCTGCCGCATTCGGGTGCTCCCAAACCAGAATAAAAAATCAGAAGTTGACCGTAACAGACACTGAAAAAGGGCAATTGATTAGCACAACATACCACTAATCAACAATGCCCTAAGCGATACAAAAACCCGTGACAGATTATAGCATAGTCCGAATCGGACATTCCAACAGGTAATCTACAACGAGGCGCCTTCACTGATGAAAGGCGCCTCGTTCATTTTAGCAAAAACTGATAGAGTCTATGGTGGAACCGGGCAGAAAATGCGCTTTCCGTTCTTATACATTGCGTTATCGAACTGAAGCCCACCAGGAAGTCTTCCCGAGTGCCCGTCCAGATAAGTTATGGTAGCGTAACCACCGTGAACGTGGGTAGTCTTGTCAACGTAGCAGAAGTTTGTGTCGTTGACCAATGGATATATCGTAGGGTCAGTATTATCATCAATAACCATTGGCAGTTTTGCCGGCTCTGAGATTAAACCGAATTTGATAGATCCGTAGTCCAATCCACCTTTGAAGTTCGGAACCAGTCCAGGGTTGTACTGTCCAAAAATGCTTCGAGTGAGGTATGCGTTGAACACTAGTGAATACTTGGGAAGTCGACCCGCACTATTTTTCATAGCAGCAGTACATCTCAGTATGCTCGACCCTGCGTTACCGCTTTTGAGGTACTTCCAAAGTGGACCGTTCATTATGTTCGTCTGACCACTGGCGTACGGATCAACACCGCCACCATCAAGCGATCCCCACCAGTTCTCGTGTGGGCCACCGCCATCGTTGTCGTCTGCATACAGCAAAATTGCCTGACCGATCTGTCTGCTATTGCTCAGACACTTTGTCTCCTGTGATTTCCGCTTGGCAGACATAAACACAGGGAACAAGATCGCGGCGAGAATGGCAATAATGGCAATTACTACTAAAAGCTCTATCAGTGTGAAGCCTTGTTTCTGCTTAACCAACTGCATTAGCCCCCTCTCCATTCATTGTCACTAGCAGGGTCTTACATTACTCATTATAGGGGGGCTTTTTCGATGGTCAACCCAGATTACACTGTTTTCGACCCTTTTCAGTAAGATTACGTGTTAATACGTACGCCAGAAGCCTGTGTTTCGATGACAGAACTGAACAGGTGCACAGGTAGCATCTTGGCTTAAGCTATTATTACCAAAACTTAGCACTATATTGCTCGATAAGTCAGAATTATGGTGGCATAATGTGATTAAATGGTCATATCAGCAAATGGATCCTTGGAGGCTCTCAAATGAAAAAGCAAGGTTTTACACTGATTGAGCTGCTGGTTGTTATTGCAATAATTGCAATCCTCGCCGCAATACTCTTTCCTGTATTTATCTCGGCAAGACAGAAAGCGTGGCAGACTCAGTGCTCGTCGAACCTGAGACAGATTGGCATGGCAATGACTCAGTATATCGACGATAACGGTGGTCGCTACCCTATGTGGGTAGACTTTAGAGCAGAAGGCTACCGATGGTTCGATGCCGTGCAGAAGTATTCGAAGAGCAAACTCCTCACTCGGTGTCCCCTTTACGGTAACAAAGACAAAAGCAAACCTGTTACTTACTGGAGAAACGTCTATACGGATTATTGGTCCAATATGTCCGGAGTTGCGCCCCCGCTTACGACAGCCATTGTCTTTCCAAGAAGCACCTGTCTGCTGATGGAAGGTCCTCCAAACCCTTCCGAATGGACTTGGTGGGGTCCACCGTTCTGTCGGACGCCTACCGACCCATCAATCGACCCGGATTCCGACCTCATCCATTTGGGCAGAGGCAATGTGCTGTTCTGCGATGGTCATATTCAAACTCTGGATCACAACTCGTGGAAGAGTGACAGAGTCGGAACCAGCGAGGGCAATCCGCTGTTCGACCTTCCCAATAAAGGTGTACTGCCAACCGGCAACCTGGCGCGCTGGGCAGATAGAAACGACGGCAGCCATCCGTGGTTCAGAGGGGACTAAGAAGCAAGTCGATTGTCGAACGCGAGCATTAATGGCTCGCCCCTAGAAAAATATAATCCAAGTGGTTCTGAAGCGGATCTCAAAGATAAAAGAGATCCGCTTCTTTATACAATTGGCTAGATAGCTGCACCAGCAAGAGAGTCTGAGGAGTTCTGTCCAGTGCTGCGCCTGTAATCGTCTGATGCAGTTCGAAAATCAATCTCTGGATAGCGCTTCCAGACATCCATCGTGAGTTTGAGAGCTCCCAAAACAAGGTCTGGACTGGATGTTCTTGTTACGACAATCCCCACCTCCTCGGCTTTGCGCTCAACAGCACGAGCCAAAGCGGTCTGACCGATTATATGCAGGATCAACGGCAGCTCGCACTCCTTTATGGTGTGTGCTATCTTCTCCACTGCTTGAACGGGATCGGTGCCAACAGCTTTGCCATCGCTAAGTGACAGTGTAGCCCCTGGAACATGATAGCCGTAGTAGAAAACACCCGGACTGTCGAGCGTTTCTGTGGCCTTAAGAGTCTCAATGATGCCATCCAAAGTCACCGATCCTGTGAAATCGAACGGGTTCTTAGACGGATCAGCAAAGGCAGGCAGGTATCTAGCTACGGCAGAGCTAAACTCAACAGGTAGACCTTGCCGCAGTTCGATACCGACACGCTCTGCTGCATCTGCTGCAAGAACGCCTTTGCCGCCTCCTCCAGTGAGAACAACTGCTTTTCCGCTGGCCTTTGGCAAAGTATGAAGCATCCAGATTGCAAGCCGCATTTCCTCTTCGTTTAGAGCAGCAATTGCCCCACCCTGCTTAAGTGCAGCCCTCAGTGCCTCTGCTCCACCTGTCATTCTCCCGGTATGCGAAGCAGCGCTCTCCCGACCTTTAGAACTGACTCCTGCCGGGAGGACTATTACTGGTTTTACACTGGTAGCATTCTTCAGAGCTTTTATGAAATGGGGCCCTTCGCCTTCCTTCAACCCACCTTCTAAGTGGATAACTATCGCATCTACAGTCGGTTCATCTGCCACGCGGTTCACTATTTCTGTGAAGGTGATCCCCGAACCGTTTCCAAGAGAGAAGATCACAGCCACTGGAACGCCGTGAACTAAGTTGTACTCACAGAATGATTCGGCAGCAAGAGAACCACTTTGAGTGAAAAAAGCAAAGCTGCCGCCAGTGGCAGGATAAGCAATTCTCTTTTCATCTATGAAGAAAGTGTTATGTGATTCACTGTAGACACCAACGCAGTTTGGACCGATGTAAGGCATAGAACCCGCAGCTTTTTGCAAGTCTTCTTCCAAGCGCTTGTTTCCAGTCTCTGCAAAATCACTCGATACAATAACGGCGCCCTTGCCACCGTTTTCTCTGAACCTCTTCACGATATCCGGTGCATCGGCGGGAATTCCGGCGTATACAAGCAGGTCGCAGTCCGTCGGGACATCGTCGACAACGGGCACACGTAAACGCTTCAGGTTTTCTCTGCCTTTTTCGGTAGTCAGCATTACCCGCACATCACGCACGCTATTGGTTGCATTAGCTAGAAGCTTCATACCCACAGAATTTGGTCTGGCTGATGCTATAACTACAAATGCACGTTTTGGCCAGACAAAAACAACAAGGCTTCTGTTTGTTTCAACCTCGGGCATAGTCCAGGGCCGACCAGTCTCAAACCTGGCATCTACAACGTGCACGCCTGAAGGTGTTGCAAAGATCGGATTAAGATCCACAGAATGAATCTCAGGGTGTTCATCCATTAGCTGCGAGACAGCCGAGACTGTAGCTGCAAGCGAGTCTATATCTGAAGGCTCCTCTCCCCGAGCGCCCATCAGTTTTTCCGACATGACGTGTTCTACTATCATCTGTTTGGCCTCATCAGTCGTGATTCTGCCTACCATAACAGATGGGGCAACAGCCTTTGCAGATATTTCGGCATACTTGCCGCCTTCGGGAGTGAAGATTATCTGAAAGCCAAAGATTGGATCTCTCTTAGCGCCAATCATCACTTCGTGCCCCGAACGACTCTCTTGTAGAACGAAACTGGCATCAGCGTGTCCGTGGGATCTGGCCGTAGCTTCCATTTTCTGCCAGGCCGAGTCGAGTTCCTCTGGGGTTGCTACTCTACTCACATATCCAAACTCTGTTTTGTGGGTTGCTTCTTCGCTGGATGAGGCGAGTTTGAGATAGTAAGCTCTGCCGTGAACGATCTGTTGTTTAGCTGTCTTAGGCGAGGCACAAAGCGCGCCTTCCAAAACGATGCCGTAATCTTGCAGAAGTTGTTTTGCGTCCAAGTGATTCAGCATTGAATACACTTCCTCCAGTCATTCCTCATTGAATGTACTACATATTGGACAGAGAGCTCCCGGCTATACATCCGAAAACCAGGAAACCCATACATTTACTATTCTAGCACACTAATGGTCGAATTTGAGCCGATTCTTACGCCGTAAGCAACCAAATATGCCCAAGCTGCAGAATTGCTTAAGCTTCTGTGCAATGACCAGTAATGTCAAGAGAATTCCAAATATTTCCTAGCCCATTATTCCCCACCCGATTTGTCAGAAAACCCTCTTGACGCGGTATATATAGTATGATAGTGTTAGAAGTCCACGACATGTAGTATGTGGTTGGTAGTTTATGAAGTGCCCTTATTGCGATCATCAAGAAGATAGAGTGCTCGATTCGAGGAGCGTTAGAGACGGAGAAGCAGTTAAACGACGCCGGGAATGTCTGCTCTGCAACCGTCGCTTCACTACTTACGAGCATATTGAAGAAATGCAGGTGATGGTTGTCAAAAAGGATCTGCGTCGGGAGCCTTTTGAAAGATCCAAAGTGCTAAGGGGGATGACCACAGCCTGCGAAAAGCGGCCAATCAGTGTCGAGACACTCGAATCTGTAGCGGACGAAATAGAACGGAGCATAAGCGACTCTGGTAGAAGAGAAGTGAGCAGTGCAGAGATAGGCGACATGGTGATCGAGGCACTGAGACAAATCGACCAGGTGGCCTATGTTCGATTTGCATCCGTTTACCGCCAGTTTGAGGATGTAACGCAGTTTATGGAGATCGTGGATGTTTTGGAGAGCCAGATGCGCAGTCCTTCAGATCAGGGCACTGACTGAAGACAACCATTTGGACGATTCGCCAGGGAGGGAAGGAAGGAATGCTTACACAGAATGCGCTGACCGTACTTGAGAAGCGCTATTTGCGGAAGAGTGAAGATGGCAAGGTGGTGGAAAAGCCGAACGATCTGTTCAGTCGAGTAGCTACCTCGGTAGCAGAAGCCGAAAAAGCGTACGGCAAAACAGAGAAGGAAGTAAAGTCGATATCGCGCAGATTCTGCGATATGATATCGAACCTCGAATTCCTGCCGAACAGCCCGACTTTGATGAACGCGGGGCGCGAGCTCGGACAGCTTTCGGCGTGCTTCGTGCTGCCCATCGGCGACTCAATGGAGAGCATCTTCGAGACAATAAAACACACTGCACTTATACATAAAAGCGGCGGCGGCACAGGATTTGCGTTTTCACGACTCCGCCCTGCGAATGATGTCGTTGCATCGACAAACGGTGTCTCGAGTGGTCCAATAACGTTTATGGATGTGTTCAACTCTGCTACTGAAGCTATAAAGCAGGGTGGCACTCGCCGCGGCGCAAATATGGGTTGCCTCCGAATCGACCATCCTGATGTGCTGGATTTCATAACCTGCAAGAAGGACACGACGAAGCTTACTAACTTCAATATCTCCGTGCTTCTTACAGAAAAGTTTATGCAGGCTGTAGAGCAAGACAAAGACTACGACCTATTGAATCCGAGAACCGGCCAGGTAGTCAAGAGTCTTTCGGCGTCGAAAGTGTTCGATCTGATCGTCAATATGGCGTGGTCTAACGGAGAACCCGGAATTATCTTCATCGACCGGATCAATCGCGACAACCCTACACCATATATAGGCGAGATTGAATCGACAAACCCCTGCGGTGAACAACCACTGCTTCCATACGAGTCGTGTAATCTCGGTTCCATCAACCTTGCCAGGATGACCACCGTAGATGATGGACACGTAGTAATCGACTACGACCGCCTGCGACAGACAGTAAGAGACGGAGTGCGATTCCTCGACGATGTTATCGACATCAATCGCTATCCTATAGATGAAATAGCGGAAATGACTCGCGGCAATCGCAAGATCGGGTTGGGCATTATGGGATTTGCCGATCTGTTGATTCAGTTGGGCATCCCGTATGACAGCGAAGAAGGCATCCAGACGGCGGAGCAAGTGATGAGCTTCGTCTCTGAAGAGGCCAGACGGATGTCGGTTGAGCTTGCAGAGGAACGCGGAGTTTTCCCGAACTTCGAAGGAAGCATCTTCGATACTCGAGATGCAATGAAGGTCAGAAACGCGACAGTGACGACAATAGCACCAACAGGAACGTTGTCGATTATAGCTTCGTGTTCAAGTGGCATTGAGCCATTGTTCGCAGTGAGTTATGTGCGCAGGGTACTCGACGGCGCAGAGCTTATCGAAGTCAACCCGTATTTTGAGAAGATAGCTCGGGAGCGGGAGTTCTACAGCGACCGTCTGATGAAAGAGATTGCAGAAAAGGGAAGTGTGCGCGGAATAGATGGAGTTCCGGCAGACGTGCAGAGGATTTTCGGCACAGCGCTCGATATAGCACCGGTATGGCACGTGCGCATGCAGGCTGCGTTCCAGAGGTTTACAGATAACGCAGTCTCAAAGACGGTAAACTTCCCCGAAAGTGCAACACCTGAAGACGTTCGTGAAGTCTATATGCTGGCGTACAAAGAGGGCTGCAAGGGAGCCACCATCTATCGTTACGGAAGCAGAGACGCGCAGGTGTTGTCATTCACCAATTCAGCCTCCAATACAACAGGAACCGACTCGCCGCTAGCAGAGGTCAATCGCGCTCCGAGGCCGCGTCCGATGCGAACCTTTGGCTCGACGGAACGCATCAACACAGGTTGCGGCAATCTATATGTGACAATCAATGAGGACGAGACCGGGCTTTGCGAAGTGTTCACCTCAATGGGCAAAGCTGGAGGATGTGCTGCCAGCCAGCTCGAAGCGATTGGAAGACTGATTTCCATTGCGCTGCGCACCGGCATAGCGCCGAGATCGTTGATTAAGCATCTGCGGGGTATCAGATGTCCATCGCCGGCTTGGGGTGCTGGCGGTTCGGTACTCTCCTGCGCAGATGCAATCGGTATTGCAATGGAGCGATATCTGAATTCGAAGGAAGTCGGAGAAGCTGGCGAAGGCATAAGCAAAATCGCAGATAAGCTCGACACCTTGATGGGAGCCTGTCCGGACTGCGGATGCGAAGTGGAGCACGAAAGCGGCTGCATAGTCTGCAGATTCTGTGGGTTCAGCAAATGCTAAAAGCTGATGGCTAGGCATGGCTCTGCTTGGGTATAACTCCTGTAAAAGTTGTTATCAAGGAGGAGCTATGCCAACCAGATCAGCTCAGGCACAGTGGAAAGGCAACCTGAAACAGGGCGAGGGACAGATGAAGACCCAGAGCGGGGCGCTCGACGGAAAATTCGGATTTGGCTCGCGTTTCGAACAGTCACCGGGCACAAACCCAGAGGAATTGATTGCAGCAGCGCACGCAGGGTGCTTCAGTATGGCTCTTGCTGCAGGGCTTTCACAGGCTGGCCACGAACCGAAGTCGGTAAACACAACAGCGAAAGTGACTGTTGAGAACATCGAAGGGGGCTTCGCCATCACACGCAGCGCACTGCAAACACGTGTGGAATCGCCTGGTATGGATGACGCCACACTCCAGAAGTTTGCGCAGGAAGCAAAAGTGAACTGCCCGGTCTCCAAGGCGCTGAAGGGAGTGGAGATCACTCTCGTTGCAGAGCTTGCTGCACCTGCTTAGCAATTGATAGACCGGCACTGAAGAATGGGCCGGAGCGTATGACCCGGCCCTGATTCTATTCATTCTGCAAGCAACAACCTTCCTAACAAAAGAAACCAACCGCGCATCGGAATCTGTGTATACTGTAACCAATGCTCTTTGGAAAAGAGAGGAGAGGTTATGGACGTCAGAGGATTTTTCATCACCCTCGCAATCTCATTGTTATGTGTCACTCTGTGGGCAAAGGATAACGCGACAGATCGGACATTCCTGTTAGAAGGTGTGCGTGAAATCGCAGCGCCCGGAGCCCCTGGACCTCTGTGTATATCTGGAAAAGACGCTTTTGCAGTAGTCGCAGGCAAAACGGGCGATGTATTGGAACCGGTTGTCGCGGCCGCCAAAATTGGAAGCGGCAGAGTTGTGATCTTTGGGCACGACGGTTACTTCGGTGCAGAAACGCTGAAGACTGCAGACACAGGTCGGCTTATGGCAAACGCCGTGCGGTGGGCAGGTGACAAATCGATACCCGCTGCAGCACGAATCGCAGTTCTTGACTCTCCCGAATTGTTGGCATTCCTGCAGCAAAAGGGCTTCGGTGCGCAATCTCTTAATAGGTTCAAATGGGCGGAGAATCTCAGTGATTACGACGTCCTTTGTCTATCTCCGTTCAACATGAATGACTCTGAGATTGCCTCGCTGCAGAGTTTCGTGCAGTCTGGCGGCGGACTAATTGTAAGCGGGCTCGGATGGGGCTGGCTTCAACTGAGTTCCGGCAAGACTCTGCAGAGCCTGCCCGGAAACCGACTGATTGAACCCTTTGGTGTAATGTGGGCAGATGGTGTTCTGGAGCGTACATCAAAGAACGGTTATCTGGCAAATGCAGAGCATTTGGATTTGTGCAACGCTCATCGAGCATTGCCGTTTGTGTTGGATTACACCGCAGAAACCGACGGCGTTTCGCCTGAACAACTTGCGCAGGCCGCATGGATTGTATCGCGAGCAGTGCTAACACTTCCCACATCCGACAAAGCAATCCTTCCGAAGCTGAACACTCTACTTGCAAAGCACGAAAGCGAACTCATCCCAACAAAAGAGAAGCCGCTCACTTCAAAGGAACCGCTGGCTAAACTACTGCTTGCAATGCAGCTAAACAGAATGATGAATACCCCTGCAAATGAAGTGATGGCACACCCTGCTGCAAGCGCCTTTCCTGGGAGCTGCCCAACTGATGAAAACAAAACGGAACGAAAGATTGCGGTAGATACATCCGTTCCGGACTGGCACAGCACCGGCATATATGCTGCCCCTGGTGAGCATTTGGAATTCCTTACGCCATCGACCGCAATTGGCAAAGGGATGCGAGTTCGGATTGGTTTATATAGAGGTACCGGAAAATTGCAACGTGGGAATCGTTGACATAGTCATCCGAGGTGGAACCGAGGCCGCTCATTATGTTCTCGGCAAGACCAGCCAAGCAGACTGGGAAAGAATCCGAACAAGCCCCGCCCCCTGGGCCGAATTGGAGACGGAGAAAATAATACTCACAGTTCCTTCGGACGTTGTGCAAGCGTTGGACGATCCGGAGGATCTGATGAAGTTCTGGGATCGGGTCTCAGACGCATGCGCTGAATTAGCTGGGTGGCCGCTCGACCGACCACGGGCGGAGCGCTACGTTACCGATATACAGATCAGCGTAGGGTATATGCATTCCGGGTATCCAATTATGACCTTCCTCGACGTTGCACCGGTGCTGGTTGATAAACCGCGTATTTTGGCGGATGGCCACGGCGGAGTGTGGGGATTCTTCCACGAGCTCGGCCACAATCACCAGTCGCCCGACTGGACGTTTGACGGAACAGTAGAGGTAACGGTGAATCTGTTTACTCTCTACGTTTACGACCAGGTTCACGGGATAAAGGCCGAAAACCTGCGAGATTTTGATGCCGATGGCAGACGCAAACGTATCGAACCGTACCTAGCAGAAGGCGCACCCTTCGAAAAGTGGAAATCCGATCCATTCCTTGCTCTGATTATGTACATCCAGTTGCAGGAAGTATTCGGATGGGATGCGTATAAACAGGTCTTTGCGGAGTATCGAGATCTTTCCCCATCCGAACGCCCAAGAACAGAAG
Source organism: uncultured bacterium (assembly GCA_964497515.1). Classification (GTDB taxonomy): domain Bacteria; phylum Armatimonadota; class UBA5829; order UBA5829; family DTLH01; genus CAZCCV01. The sequence continues at coordinate 33,361 of CAZCCV010000009.1, forward strand.
AAGAGCGGCGTGACCAATGGATGGTTCGAATGTCGAGAACTGTCGGCAAGAACCTTGGTCCGTTCTTCCAGACTTGGGGCGTGCCAACTTCAAAGAATGCAAGGGATTCAATCTCTGACCTGCCAGATTGGATGCCGGAAGGGTTCCCTCAAAACTGACAGCCATTTGGAGGGCGACGGCGCTGCTGTCGCCCTCTATACTATCTTAGTGGCCACTTCTGGCCTTTGTCTGTGGTGCAACATCGGAAAAAGTGACGTCGGGATTCTTCTCGATAAGGCGAGAAAGCACATAGTCACTATCTGCGAGCACTACCAATTCGCCATCACAGTCCTCAACAAGGCGGCTTCCCATCGAGAGCGAGAGCTTATCCATACTCTCTTTGCTGCCTCTTAGCCAGCGAGCATACTTCATATCCATAGGCTCGAGAACTGTATCAACGGAGTACTCCCCCTTCAGGCGGTGCTGAATGACATCGAACTGAAGCCGACCAACCACCGCCACAATCGGTTCCCGCACGGCTCCTGAACCGGTGGGATAGAACACCTGCACAGCGCCTTCCTGCATAAGCTGTTCGAGACCGCCTGTGAATTTCTTTCGACTTGACGGATCCGGACATCGAAGCACAGCGAAATGTTCGGGAGCGAACCTAGGAATGCAGTCGAAGCTCACGGGGCCATTTGAACTGACTGTATCGCCAATTGAGAAAGCTCCCGGGTTCACCAGTCCGAGAATATCCCCCGGATACGCTTCTTCCACGGTATCTCTATCTCGCGCGAAGAGCTTGTGTGGTCGCGAAAGCCGCATCTTTGTGCCAAGGCGTGAATGATGAACTTGCATATCTTTCTCGAAACGCCCCGAACATATTCTCAGAAACGCAACACTATCACGGTGCTTCGGATCCATATTTGCCTGGATTTTGAAAACAAAGCCCGTAAAATGCGGGTAAGTCGGATCGATGGATTCATCGGCTGCCTCCCTGGGGCCGGGGTACGTACCGAATGCAAGGAAAGAGTCCAAGAACAGCTTTACGCCGAAGTTGTTCGCTGCACTTCCGAAGTAGATGGGCGTCAAGAGCCCTGCTGTGAACTGCTCTTCATCGAACTCCTCACCTGCCAGGTCAAGGAGTTCCATTTCTTCAAGAAACTGCTTGTGCGTTGTTGTATCGACAAGTGCTGCACACTCCGGAGAATCCGGCGCAGTTACAATCTCTGGAGCCTTGGTGGCTCCGTGGAAAGTACGCTCGAAGAGGTGCATTACTCCTTCGCGACGATCGTAGACGCCTTTGAATGTCTGTCCGTTTCCGAGTGGCCAATTCATTGCTATAGTTCGAATGCCGAACTCCTTTTCCACTTCGTCTAGAAGATCCAAGGGCTCACGGCTGGGTCGATCCATCTTGTTGATAAAAGTGAGTATCGGAATCCCACGCATTCGGCACACGGCGAAGAGCTTTCGGGTCTGCGGTTCAATGCCCTTCGCACCATCGATCAGCATAACGGCAGCATCTGCAGCAGTGAGTGTGCGGTATGTATCCTCGCTAAAATCCTGGTGGCCTGGAGTGTCGAGTAGATTCAATACATAACCTTCGCACTCGAATTGAAGCACAGTAGACGTTACAGAAATGCCGCGTTGTCGCTCCAGCTCCATCCAGTCTGATGTGGCGTGACGCTGATCTTTCTTTGCTCTTACGGAGCCTGCAAGGTCGACAGCTCCAGAGTAGAGCAGCAGCTTTTCGGTAAGAGTAGTCTTCCCCGCGTCCGGGTGAGAAATTATAGCAAATGTCCGACGGCGACGTATCTCGGCGTTCAGCTCTGTTAACAATATATATGCTCCAATAATCACAGAATTGCCTTCCCGAACCAGAGAGAAGGGAAGGGTGAACAGCCTATTTTATCACAAAAGCGCGAAGCCCGTTGATGAAAACACCTGTGGAAAAACTTCAAAACCGAGGTTGACACAGCGAAAAACCTGGTTTATACTACAGGCAGGCGAGCAAGATGGGTTGTTCTGTGTGGCTAATGACGGGAATAAACTGCCATAACACAACACAAAGTATTCTCCCGCATAGACCAAAAGCCACTCAGTAAACAAACACGCCATAGTCGCACTGTAGTACTTCGTTTTGGGACAACACATCAACTGAGACAGCCACACGTCAGTAGGTTTTGTCCTAAATCAGCATCCGAAGTGCCAAGCACTATTCGGAATTGACTGGCACAGTGCACTCAAAATGGAAGGAAGGAGAAACGAGATTGATGAAAAGACTGTTTTTTGTACTGGCAGCAGCCATGCTGTTGGTCTCCGTTGGCGTTCAGGCGGACGTAGTAGAGGTAACCTACGTATTTACTGGCGCAGATCTGATTAACAACGTATTTGATGCAACCGCCCGCCACGGCGCGGATGGTTCTCTAAAGGTTTACGAAGGCATGCGCCAAATTGGCCCTGCCGAGGGAACCGCAGTTGGTGCCACATTCCTCAGCGGCAACTACCTCACCAAGTTCAACCAGGCTTGGGACGAGGCCGTGGAGGAAGGACGAGTTCTTAGCCTTTTCCACCTGTCCGGAAACAATGGTTATGCTGGACAGTGGGGTGAAGACTACAAGCCGTTTGAGTGGGTTTCTGGAACAGCACCAGATGGTTGGGTGTTCTCGATAGAGCCGGATTCATCTCCGAACCCCGCTGCTCATACGAGCATGATTCCTGTATGGCAGAACGAGACCGGTGGTCTGGTTCTCACAGACCCGAACCTGGCAGACGAGATATTCACCGTAACGGTTAAGTTTGACACCGAAGATATGTGGTGGGGTAACCCGAACGACTATCTCTACGGCTGCAACACTGCGCCGAACTCCATTTACGGACTGACCATGTACTTCAATTCCTGGTTCAGCGAGCCTGGTGGAGATTACGAGAACCGATACGTTGGCAATATGTTTGCCGAGGCAGTACCAGAGCCAATGAGCCTTCTGGTTATAGCAACAGGACTTGGTTCGCTTGTTGGCTATCGCAGATTCCGCAAGTAAGCTAGTACTATTGCTCGCTTAAGACAATCAGAAGCCACCTCTAACCAGAGGTGGCTTTTCTTCAGTCTTTGCGTCCACAGTTTTCGTAGAAGTCAGCACCACATAGACTCTTTTGCAGGAGAACGGCTATGCTGTAGATAAGTGAACCCTGAAAGGAGTCTGTTATGTACACACACATGAAAAGATCCACTCTACTGGTTTTGGCTCTGGTTGTTCTGGCAGCTTCCGCTTGGGCAGCACCGAACAACATTATATTGATGATTGGTGATGGAATGGGTCTGGCGCACGTCGCCGCCGCCAGGATTGCCTCAAATGGTCCCGATGGCAGACTTGCCATAGATACGATGCCTGTCACCGGACTTGTCTGCACTCATTCTGCAAATGCAGTGGTCACCGACTCTGCTGCTTCGGGAACTGCCCTTGCATCCGGAACAAAAACCAACAATGGAATGCTGAGTATGACTCCCGATGGCACTCGCGTGAAGACGATTTTGGAGGCAGCACGAGGCATTGCAAAGTCAACTGGGTTGGTAACAACCACCTCTATCTGCGATGCTACACCAGCGGCCTTCGCATCGCACGTTCTAAACAGAGGACAGCACCCCGAAATCGCCGGCCAACTGCTGGCATCGAGAGTCGATATACTTCTTGGGGGCGGCAGGAGTTCGTTCATCCCTAAGACTGAAGAGGGCAGCAACCGCAGCGATGAGCGCAACCTGATGACCGAGGCCAGTGCTCGAGGCTATGCAGTGGTCACGACAGCTGAAGAGTTTGCAGGCACCAAGAGCGACAAAATTCTAGGGCTTTTCGCCAAAGGAGCTCTCACCACACGAGAACCCGAGCCACCGCTATCTGACCTTGCAAAAAAAGCGATTGATGTTCTCTCTAAGAACAAAGATGGGTTCTTCCTGATGGTCGAAGGAGGCCAAATAGATATCTACGCGCACGGCAACGACGGCGAGGGAATGATCAGACAGCTTCTCGAGTTCGACAAGGCTGTAGCGCACGCCCTGGATTTCGCCAAGCGCGATGGGAATACTCTAGTTATTGTCACCGCCGACCACGAGACCGGCGGCCTTACCCTTTTGGACGAAGAGGGAAAGATCAAGCATTCTTGGAGCACGCGGGGACACAGCGGCAGCCCTGTTCCGCTTTATGCCTTCGGACCAGGTTCTGAGCGTTTTTCTGGAATCCTAGACAACACCGATGTAAGCCGCGGGATGGCTAGTCTGTGGAGAGTGAGTATCGGCACGACCAAAACCTCCGCTATTCCCAGTCTCCTTGCAGCAACAATTCAGTAAGACAGTAGCTGCCCAAATGCACAACAGGGCATAAGGCTGATTCCTCAGCCAGGTTAGTAACGACTTGCAGAACACGGCAGGCCGATGGGATACATTCCCTCGGCCTGCTTGTTTTGGCATTAATCCGGTCTTTGATTCTCAAAGCGCGCAGTGAAGGAACAATTTCGAGATTGCACAAGTCATCTTGACAGGCACATCTTGATGATATATCATTCAAATGGTTCTTATATGAAATGTATGATTTGCATGGAATCATAGAAAGAGGTGGTCGAAGTGAAATCGCAGGATGCACGCTCAATAGACGACAATTTCTTCGGTTCTGTCACCGTAGGTGAGCGTGGGCAAGTGGTAATACCCGCTGAAGCAAGGAAAATGCTGAGTATTCACGCAGGAGACAAGCTGCTTGTAATTGGTCATCCCTCTAGTTCGGGATTGGTTATGGCAAAGCTAGACTCAATGCGGGAATTCATCACCTCGCTTATGGAAGGGCTGAGGGAAGTGGAGGAGACCAGTCCCTCTGAAGCAGAGAATGCTGCAAGAAAGACCAAAGACGGTCAGAACTAGAAACCATCGAATATGGAGGCTGGAATTGCCAGATAGAGTCATAACTCTTTGTCTTGTTGTCCTATTGGCGGTAATGACTCCTGCGGTAGGACTCAGTGAATCAAAGGAAGAACAACCGGAGAAAGCAATCGCGACGGCAACCACTTTATCCGCGCTATCCGGAATCGAACTAACCGATCCGATACTCACTATAGATGAGGCCATTGAGTTAGCGGTATCAAACAGTCCGATGATTGCAATAGCAGTGGACAATACACTTAAGGCTGAAAACCAAAGCCGCGCAGCAGCAAGAGCTGGGAAACTGCAGGTTAGTGTGCAGTCACAGTATGTGAGATTGGAACCATCTTCTACAATGTCCTTCCCTGGATCAGATGGAACGCCTATACAGATTGAAACTCGGCCATCGTCGCAGCTTACGGCTTCTGCATCGGCTGCACTGCCGATAGATATATCCCGCAGAATAGCAGTCGGTCGTGAGCTTGCCCGATTGAACATTGGCATACAGGGCTATTCCGCACAGCAGTCGCTGCAGCAGTTAATCTGCGATGTGAAAAGCGCATATTACAACGTTCTACGAGCCCAGGCGAGTGTGGGGGTTGCGCAATCTGCTATTTCGGCAGCCGAGGAACGGCTTCGCGTGTCGAAGGCGCAGTTCAATGTGGGGCTTTCACCGAAATTCGATGTTATGCAGGCTGAAGTGGACGTTGCAAACCTCAACCAGATGATGATCCAGGCTCAAAACGGTGTCGATGCGTCTAAAGGTGTGCTGAACAGACTCATCGGGCTCGACGCCAACACGCCATTTGAGGTTGAGGAGCCGACCACAGGCACTATAGCTGCAAAGACACTTGATATTCCAGCGTTGACTCAACAAGCGCTTACAGTTAGGCCAGAGATAATGCAATCTACGGTCGCAATTACCGCAGCCGAAAAGGGAGTGCAGTTTGCTCGGACAGAAGACAAGCCAACACTGGCTGCTTTCGTCACACCAAACTATACAAACAACGCCTCAGCGTTCAGTCCCGACAAGATGACCTATTCTTACGGGCTCAGCGCGACTTGGTCCATATGGAACAGCGGGGTCACTCGAGCAAATGTGGCCGTGGCTAAAAATGATTTAGATATGGCGCAACAGGGGTTGAAGGCTGCTTCACTCGGAGTGGAGCTCGATGTACGGACGAGCGCGCTGAGCGTAATGGAAGCCTCACGCCGTGTTCAAACTGCACAATCGAATGTCGACTTAGCAAAAGAGGCGCAGAGACTATCCAACGTAAGATACAAAGAGGGTGTATCTACACAGGTTGAGGTAAGCAGTGCCGAAGCCGCGTTGACCCAGGCTTTAAACAACCTTGTAAGCGCGCGTTACGATTATCTCACAGCAGTTGCCCAGTTGGAACGAGCAACAGTGACACAACCAGAGTACGAGGTTTATACTCTGCCGGGAGTGCCCTCGCTGCCGACAACTGCCAAAGAGGCGAGTCGGGTTGATCTGCTGTCTGAAAAAACAATTGGGATCGAAGGAGCTGCTAAATGAGCAGAAACAGAATTATCGCACTTTCACTGGTTATAGCGATCATAGCTGGTTTGATGGTGCTTGCAAAAAATCGAAATGTGAGGAAAGTCGCTCCCACAACGCAAGAGATTCAGGCAGATGTTGGAATTCCCATACAGACCGCACCAGTTCACTTCGGACACATAGATGACGCTATACCAGTTACAGGCGACATCAAAGCGCTAGACAGTGTGACTCTGTCGTCTAAGATATCAGGGAAAGTAGCCACAGTATATGTCCGCGAAGGCGATGTTGTGCGCAAAGGGCAGACGGTGGCAACCCTAGATAGAAGCGATGCAGAAGCGCAACTGAGACAGGCTCAGGCCGGGCTGCAATCGGCACTGGCACGACTCTCACAGGCACAAACCAGTGCAAATGTGGTGTCTGTTCATTCTGCCGCAACAATCCAGCAGGCAAAGGCAGGGCTCGAAGCCGCGGAAGCAACCTACGAAAAGGTTCTAAAAGGCGCACGCTCGCAGGAGCGTATGATATCGGAGAGTCAGGTAGTTACAGCAAAGGCCGGTCTGGACAACGCGCAGGCAAACCTCAAACGTTACAAACAGCTCTTCCAAGAAGGCGCAATCGCTGCGGCACAGCTCGAAGTCAGCCAGACTCAGTATGATGTCGCTTTAGCACAGTACAACGCCGCCAAGCAGGGACTGTCGCTGGTGGAAGAAGGTGCAAGAAGTGAGGACGTTCGAGCTGCTGCCACTCAGGTTACACAGGCTAAAGAAGCCCTGAAGACCGCAAAAGCCAACGCTGCTCAAAATGAACTTAGTAAGGAAGACATAAAGAACGCCAAAGCCGGCGTAGCCCAGGCTGAAGCACAGGTAGCGCTGGCACAGGAGCAATTAAACAATACAAGCATCGTATCTTCGATCAATGGCATCATTTCGAAACGGATGACTGAGCCAGGCCAGATGGCTTCGCCTGGTGCCCCGCTGATGGAAGCTGTCGATTTAAACAGCGTGTTTTTCCAGGCTAACGTATCCGAAACGTTGCTTGCACGCGTGAAACCTTCGCAGGTGGTGACTGTAATCGTAGATGCCTATTCGGACAGAGTATTCTCCGGCAAAGTTGAAAAAATCTATCCGACCACCACTGGAGGCGCAAGAAGCTTCGATATTCGAGTGAATGTGCCGAACCAGAACAACGAATTGAAACCGGGAATGTTTGCCAGAGGATCGATTATTACATCGGTCAATGGTGGGGCGATGCTCATACCGGTAGATGCTATCGAAGAACGAAACGGAGAGAGCATCGTCTTTGTGTTGAAAGGCAATACGGTAAAGAAACGTATTGTCACCAAAGGAATGACAAACACCGATTTTGTTGAAGTGCTTCCTCCAACGCATCTGAACCCGGGAGACGCAGTCGTAATATCGGGTCATGAGAACTTGGAAGATGGGTCGAAGGTATATGTGCCCGGCGCTACAGAGAAGGCACTCCGGTAGAGGTTTCAATATATGTGGTTAACTGATGTAAGCATAAAGCGTCCAGTCTTCATTATTATGGTGGTGCTGGCGCTGATTGTTCTTGGGGTTAGGTCTCAGCAGACTATGCAGACAGAGCTGACTCCAAAAATGGACTTCCCGTTCATTGCGATCATCACGGCTTATCCTGGTGCAGGGCCTCAGGAGATTGAGACTCTTGTTTCCAAACCTACTGAAGAAGCAGTTGGCTCAACACCCGGACTTAAGAATCTGACGTCCGTATCTCAGGATGGCATTTCGCTGGTTGGTCTGGAGTTTGAGCTCGAAACCGATATCGAAACGGCCGCTGCTGACGTAAGAGACAAACTCGCTGTGATTAAGGGAACTCTGCCGAAAGATATAATCGATCCAATCATTTACAAGGCAGATATTAGCGCGCAGCCAGTCATCACGCTGGCAATGGAAAGCAATTTGTCTAGCAGGGATCAGAGGATTCTTGCGGACAAAATGATCAAAGACTCACTGGCAAAAGTGAAAGGTGTCGCAGCAGTCTCTGTAAACGGAGGTGCGGAGCGAGAGGTTACGGTATCAATTGATCGGGACAGGCTGCAAGCCTACGGACTTTCGATAGATCAAGTAGCTGGTGCTCTAAGTGCAGAAAACCTGAATGTTCCTTCGGGTTCGATAAAAGAAGGACCTGAGGGTGCATCGTCGAGAGACTATGCCGTTAGAACCGTTGGAGAGTTCCGAAATGCGGATGAAATCGGCAACATACGGCTGAAACTGCGTGGTGCAAGTCCATTTGGGGGCGCAGACACTGTCCGACTGGGCGATATAGCTACAGTGAAAGACACAGTGAAAGACCCGGACAGGCTCACCCGTCTAAACGGCGTGGACGCGGTGACCATGGCGGTTCAGAAACAGTCGGACGCCAACATTGTTGAAGTTGTCGACGGGGTGAAGAAGCAACTGGCGGAGCTAAACGGCCACACAGACCCGAAAACGAAGCAGCATATTCGAGGTGTCTTACCGGAGGGCACCAAGATCATCGTGGCGACAGACGACTCGACGTTTGTAAAAGACTCATTGCGAGACGTAAAGCGATCGCTCTTAGAAGGAATCCTGCTGGTTGTTATAATCGTATTCCTGTTCCTGCACTCAGGCAGGGCGACACTAATAGTTGCGCTCGCAATCCCGACTTCTATTGTGGCGACGTTCATACCAATAACAGTGTTCGGGTTTTCGATCAACGTCATGACAATGCTTGGGCTTTCACTGTGTGTAGGCATTCTTGTAGACGACTCGATTGTTGTGCTTGAGAACATCGAAAGGCACTTGCGAAAAGGCGAGTGTCCGAAAGAAGCTGCATTGAATGGAAGATCGGAGATAGGTCTGGCAGCAGTTACAATTACACTCGTTGACGTGGTGGTATTTGTACCAATTGCATTTATGGGCGGCATAGTCGGACAGTTCTTCCGACAGTTCGGAATTACCGTTGCCACAGCAACGCTGTTCTCGCTGTTTATGTCTTTTACACTGACGCCGATGCTTTCGTCGCGCTGGCTGAAGTCCAAGGAACAGGAAGAAGCGGATATTGCCAGGACATCTGGAAGTATCTTCACCAGAATATCGCAAGGGTTTGAAAGGTTCTACTCGAAGCTCGATGTACGATACCGTGGGGTGCTGCACTGGGCTCTCGACAACCGATTCCTGACAATTATGATAGGCATCGTAACCCTTCTGATGATCCTCGGAATGGTAACGCCCGGGATTGGAGAGTCTGCAGGGCACGCGGCTCAGGGATCCAAGCACTCCATACCTTTGAGAATTGTCATAATGGTGCTCTGCGCGATCCCGCTTATAATAGCGGCAGTCATCAACCCGAAGAGTCGAAGATTGGCTTTGGGTTATCTGGTAGTAGCCGTTTTCCTGCTTGCGACTATCAAGTTCCCTCTTGGATTTGAGTTCATGCCAGACGTCGACCGAGGCGAGTTTTCTGTATCGATAGAACTGCCTGCGGGGCGTGGTCTGGGGGCTTCAGATCGCATAGCTCGACAGGTTGAAAACTATCTGAAAGATATTGAGGGCATGGAATACTACATGACCACCGTAGGAGCATCGAGCGCCGGACATTTCGCTGCCGGCTCCACCGGCTCTCAGTATGCTCAGATTAGTGTCAGCTTGAAAGATCGTGGCAAAGAGCGCCAGAAGAGAATCAATGATGTTGTGAGCGAACTCAACGAAAAGACTGCCCTCATTCCTGGCGCAAAGATCCGCATTGCCACAAGTGGTATGGCATCTATGGGCGGACAACCTATCCAGATGGAAATAACAGGGTCTAACGAGGATGAGCTGGTGCGGATTGCACATCAAATCGAAGAGACTGTTAAAGTCATCCCAGGAGTTATGGACGTCAAGAACTCGTGGGAAATCGGCAAACCTGAACTCCGAGTGACGGTCGATAGACTTCGAGCAGCCGACGTAGGAATAAGCGTCGGGCAGATTGGTAGTGCGCTTAGAACCTCGATAGAGGGCAACACCGATGCAAAGCTTAGAGACCGAGGTGACGAGTACGATATTCGGGTTCAGCTTGCGAAAGTGGACAGACACAACTCTGCGGATGTGGGCAACATACTCGTTGGCAACAACAATGGTACGCCCGTATATCTAAGAGATGTAGCGAAAATCGACTTGGAACCCGCTCCGAACAAGGTTGAACGAAAGAATCGACAGAGATTAATAGTAGTCGGAGCAAACTTTCAGGACGGTTACACCTTAGGCAACGTACAACAGGAAATCTCTAAGGAAATCGCAGGCATTCCACTTGGCTCTTCGCAAGTAAAACCTGGTGGACAAAGCGAGATGATGATAGAGAGCTTCGGCTACCTGATAGGTGCGATGATACTGGCAATTGTGCTGGTGTATATGCTTATGGGTGCGCTGTTCGAATCGTTCGTCACCCCGCTTGTCATTATGTTGAGTCTGCCTCAGGCTCTCGTTGGGGCTCTGCTCGCGATAATCATAACGGGCAAATCGCTTTCGATCGTGACTATGATCGGGTTTATTATGCTGATTGGTCTCGTATCGAAGAACGCTATTCTGCTTGTAGACTACACGAACACCCTACGCAGCAGAGGAATGAAGCGGAATGATGCTGTGTTGGAAGCAGGACCTACAAGGCTCCGACCTATTCTGATGACTACGTTTGCTATGGTCGGAGGTATGACGCCAACGGCAATAGCAATGTCAAGAGGCTCCGAGATGCGTGCCCCTATGGCAATTGCTGTTATTGGAGGATTGATACTCTCAACTCTGCTGACGCTCTTAGTCATCCCGACGGCGTACACCGTTGTGGACGACGTCTGGGAGTGGTTGAGGCGACTCTTCGGTTATAGGGATTCGCCTGAGAACCTTGCAGAAGGCCACGAAAGCGACAGTATGGCGCTGGAGCCCTCGGTTCTGGATGGCGACGGCAGAAAACCGTAGATTCCGAGTAATGAAAGACGGTGTGGGTTAATGGTAAGACCCGCACCGTTTTTTTTGTACCCCTAATACTAGTCCACGGATCGATTTCTTCGCACTTGGCGAAAGACAGCATCGTCGAGAATCCGGGATTCTGCTTTGACTTCTGCCTTGTTTCTCCCGTAAAATGTAGTCCGAGAATCGAAGTGCGGAGGAAAAAATGAAGTTCGAAGGCACATTTACAGCGATAGTGACCCCTATGCTCCCTGATGGGGCGGTTGATTGGGACGGATTCAAAAAGAATGTTGAGTTCCAGATTGAGCAGGATATCACTGGGATTGTTCCGGCAGGCACGACTGGGGAATCCCCCACTCTTAACTGGGAAGATCACAACGCAGTAGTTGAGCGAACAATTGAGTTTGCTGCAGGCAGATGTCCGATTATTGCTGGGGCAGGCAGCAACTCCACCGATGAAAGCCTGGAAAATGCCACACACGCTGTACGTGCGGGTGCTGCAGCACTTCTGATGGTCGATTGCTACTACAATGGGCCTTCATCACTCGAAATGAGAGACCATTACTACTCCGCAATAGCCAAAATACTTCCAGACGTCCATATTATCCCGTATGTCATACCAGGAAGAACCGGAACTGCCCTTACTGTAGAAGACTTGGCAATACTCTACGCTGCACATTCGAAAATAGCGACGGTGAAGGAAGCTACTGGCGACCTCGAGCGAATGAAGCGCACGCGCGAGCTTTGCGGAGATGACTTCTCGATACTCTCTGGCGACGATGATCTGACGTTTAAGATGCTCTCCGACCCACAAATAAGGGCAAACGGAGTTATATCGGTTATGTCGAACGTCGCACCAAAGGCTTGCAGTGAGATGGTCAGGCTTGCACTAGCAGGCGATGTAGCGGGGGCAGAAAGACTCCATAAGGCGCTTGCGCCGCTGTTCGGCATAGTGACGGTGAAGGTCGAAAACGAGCGCACACTGCCAAACGGGGAAACCGTAACACTAACCGACAGGTATCGCAACCCTTCGGCGATCAAAACACTGATGGACGGGCTTGGAATGCCGTCCGGTCCGTGCCGCCCGCCGCTTGGAAAGATGACTCAGGCAGGTATTGATGTAGTCCGCCAGGCTGCAAAACAAGTCTGGACCAACAACCCGGAGATTCTGTCGCCGATTGCAGACTTCTACGGTGTAGACGTCCAGGCCAGACTAAACGATGATGCACTCTGGCATTCACTCTCGGAATAGAAGCCGGCATCGAACTCTGTTAACTCTTGTTTGGAAAGCATTTGCTCGCTCCGAAGGCCGAAAACCGGGCGAGCAAATGCTTCTTACGTTACCTCACCACTACAACCACGTCGAAATACCGCATTCCGGGCACTCCAACTGAGCGAGTTGGAGCGCTGTGAGTAGCCTCTCTTGATTCGGCAAATGAGCATCGTCGGACGACAAACTCGTCATACGCACTTCACCGAAACGATCAGCTACAAATACCGCCGGAACCTCGGTTGAGTATAAGCTAAGCACGCTGCCTTCGGGATCGGCGAGCACTGGGAATGGCAGAGAACGGGCGTGGGCAATCTCTCGAACTCTGTCGTCTGTCCCCTCCCCTATTGCCAGGATTTCCGCATCTGCGGATTTGTATTCGTCGTATCTGCTCGCAAGCGCGCTTAGAAAGTCGTTGCACTTACTGCAATCTGTTCCGAAGAATACGAGCACAAGGCTCTGCTTACCTTTGTAAGTGTAGATGTCGATAGAACCTCCGGTTACCGATTCAAGCTGGAAGCTTTTCAGCATATCGCGTTCTTTCAACAGTTCCATTGCATACTCTCCATATCTCTGTTTTGGTGATCGAGCCTCACAATAGTCTTTACCCTGTTTGCATAGCAGCGTACTCTGCGGTAACATGAAGTATCTTGTTAGGAGGGCAGCCTATGACACACCAAGAGATGGTCGAGCGATTTATGGATGCGTTGGGACTCGATACCCAACCAGTAGCAGTATACTACACAGAAGACATACCTGAAGATGCTACACTTGGCGGGTGTGAAGATGAGTATTTCTGCACCATCAAAGGTGTAGAAATGGCTAAACAAGGCACGACAATTGCCATCGACGGTCTGCACCCTGGATGTATGGGAGCAAGCTTCTCACTTGGCTGGTCGAAAGAGTTCCGCCCGGGATTCGAGCATTTCCTTTCTCACAATGAATCCGGAGAGGGAGAGCGTTACAAGAAGACCCCGGAGCTTGCAAAAGCCTTTATAGAAAAGCGGAAGTTCGTGCCCGCAAACGGGCGATACTGCATTTTTCAACAACTGAGAAGCCTTCCTGAGACGCTGACTCCGGAGGTGGTCATCTTTGCAGCAGACTCTGTAGGAACAAGCGGGCTGCACTGCCTCGCCAACTATGGCAGAGCTGATGCTGCAGTAATTGCACCATTTACTGCCGGGTGTGGGAGTATCGTGAGCGAACCCCGAGCACAGGCAGCAGAAGCCGAACCGAAGGCAGTTCTTGGCATGTTTGACCCATCAGCACGACTATTTGCAGACGAACGACACCTTACCTTCTCCGTTCCGTGGTCCATGTCCATTGAGATGCTCGAGAATATTCCGGGCAGCTTCCTTGAAATAGAACCCTGGACTAAGGTTCGCAAGTCTTAAGCTGAAGCGCGTGTATTACACGTCGTAAACATGCCCTTCTGAAAACAATACTGCCCATTCGCAGACGGCGTCGCGCGATTGTTTGGCGCCGTCTGCTTTCAGGTTCTTCACAAAACTCGACCAGTCGACCTTCACCAGGAAACTCTCACGAATCCTTCTGCGCCTCTACATTGCCATCAGCATAGAGTCACTAACAAAGAGTAATGACGCTCATTCTTTGTAGCTGACTTCGAGTTATACGCGGACGAACGTGTGAACTCATCCGCAGTTCCCAGCAGACTGAGCCTATGGTAACATTATGTATACGTTCGGTTGGAGGATTGTTGGTGAACAAATTCCAGGAATACCAGACTAAAGCGCTGGCAGTATTGCAGAAGATTGTTGAGACTCAGGGTGAAGCCATCGAAGCTGCGGCAGAATTGGTGGCACAGCATATTGCAAACGACGGGATACTATACATCCTGGGAAGCGGGCATTCGCTGATCACAGCTTTGGAGTCATCGGGACGAGCCGGTGGGATGGTGCCGATAGATATTATCTTCGACAAGACCTTTGGCAAAATCGAGAGGCTCCCCGGCTACGCTGAATACCTGTTGAAGGACTATCCGGAGATCGAGAATGGCCTCGTGATAGTGGTATCCAATTCTGGCCGCAACTCGCTGCCGGTGGAAGTGGCTCTTGAGAGCAAGAAGCGAGGAGCAAAGGTGATCAGTCTCACATCGCTCGCGCACACGAAGTCTGTAACGAGCCGTCACCCCAGCGGTAAGAGAGTCTTTGAAATCGCCGATGTAGTAGTAGACAACTGCTGCGAAGTCGGAGATGCAGCAGTAGAAATCGACGGTCTGCCTGGAAAAGTGGGAGCTACATCGTCGGTGGCTTGCACGTTTATCATCAACTCCATACTTGCACAGGCGACTGAAAACCTTGTAAGGATGGGCATAACGCCGCCAGTGCTAATCAGTGCAAATCTGGATGGAAGCGATGAGCATAACGACAGGCTGCGCGCACAGTATAGAGGAAGAATCCGCGGGCTGTGAATTGTAGCGGTATGCAAAAGCATTGCTCTAGCAATCAGTAATGTGGTAAACTAATAGGGTTTAATATCACGCACCGCATCTGGATCGGTAGTCGGGGTGCCCTGCTGGGTCGACGCCGGGATGATGGAGCGGGAGGATACAACTACAGGAGGAAAATCGGAATTTGGCATCAATCACAATGAAAGAACTTCTGGAGGCTGGAGTACACTTCGGCCACCAGACCCGCAGATGGAACCCAAAGATGAAACGGTACATCTACGGGGGACGCAACGGAATCTACATCATCGATCTGCATCAGACCCTCAAACTCTTTGAGGAGGC
This sequence comes from uncultured bacterium, assembly GCA_964497515.1. Lineage (GTDB taxonomy): Bacteria > Armatimonadota > UBA5829 > UBA5829 > DTLH01 > CAZCCV01. The sequence continues at coordinate 48,730 of CAZCCV010000009.1, forward strand.
TCGCCAGTTCATCCAGGACGTAGCATCGCAGGGGGAAGTTGTCCTGTTTGTTGGAACAAAGAAGCAGGCGCAGGAAGCGGTTGAGGATGCGGCAAAACGCTGCGGAATGTACTACGTCAACCAGCGCTGGCTTGGAGGAATGCTTACCAACCTGGTGACCATTCGCACGAGAATAGCTCGACTGAATGAGCTGAAGAAGATGGAGACCGATGGTGTTTTCGAGCAGCTTCCGAAGAAAGAGGCGGCTCTTCTGCGTGAGGAATACAACAAGCTCGAGAGATTCTTGAGCGGCATAAAGGATATGCCTAAGCTTCCTGGCGCGATTTTTATAGTGGACCTCAAGAAGGAGCGCATAGCCCTTGCAGAGGCCAGAAAGCTTGAAATCCCGGTGGTAGCTATAGTCGATACGAACTGCGACCCGGATGAGGTTGATTATGTAATCCCCGGCAATGATGACGCCATCCGCGCCATCAAGCTGATTTCAAACAAGCTAGCAGATGCAATTCTCGAAGTCCGACAGGTTGAAGCCGAAGGCGAGGACATAGAGATAGACGCTGAGGCTGAAGCCGGTGCTGAAGTGGAAGCCGAAGCCGAAAAAGAGAAGCCGGAAGTTGAAGTCGAGGCGTTTCAGGAAGAGTCTAGCCCGGAGCCAGAGGCAGCCGAAGAGACTCCCGCAACTGAATAATCCCGACGGCACTCGCCCGCCGGAGTAATGGAAACAAGAATTACCCAATTGCGCAAGGCGACAACGTCCTGCGCATCACCACATATAGCGCGCCACAGGCGCTTTGGAGGCATTAATGGAAATAACAGCCAAGATGGTCAAGGAATTGAGAGACAAGACCGGCGCCGGTATGATGGACTGCAAACAGGCGCTCGGGGAGACCAAAGGCGATTTTGATAAGGCGGTAAATCTTCTTCGACAGAAGGGCGTAGCAGTAGCAGCAAAAAGAGAGACTCGATGTGCAACCGAGGGAATCATCGGCAGCTACATCCACACTGGTGGCAAGATCGGCGTTATGGTCGAACTCGGCTGTGAAACAGACTTCGTCGCAAAGACCGATGAGTTCCAGAACCTTGCGAAAGATATCGCTATGCAGCTTGCCTGGGGGAGCCCGAAGTATCTGACCCGAGAGGATGTCCCAGCCGAAGAGATAGAGCAGGAGCGCCAGGTTCATCGCCAGTGGGCCATCAAGGAAGGTAAACCCGAAAAGGCAATCGAAAATATTGTAAACGGCAGAATGGAGCGGTTCTATGAGGATACTTGCCTTATGGATCAGCCGTTCATCCGAGATGCAGACGTTAAAATCGGCGACCTGGTCAACGAGGTTATGGGCAAGCTGGGCGAGAAAATTGCCATCCAGCGATTCGTCCGATACCGAGTTGGAGAGCAGGAGTAGATAGATCCATGAGCGATAGGCCGCGTTTTAGTCGTGTACTCCTGAAACTGTCGGGGCAGGTGTTTGCTGGCAGCGACAACAGTGGTATCTCATTCGAGACTGTCGCGGCTATCGCACAGGATATCAAGGAGCTTAAAGACGCTGGTATCGATATTGCAGTAGTCGTGGGTGGTGGAAACATCATCCGCGGCCACTCTGCTGAAGCAGCGGGAATGGATAGAGCGAGCGCTGACTATATGGGAATGCTCGCGACGGTGATCAATTCGCTTGCATTGCAAGATGCGCTCGAGAAGCTAGGCATTGAAACCAGAGTACAGACAGCGATTAATATGTCGGAAGTGGCTGAACCGTTCATTCGCAGAAAAGCCCTTCGACATATGGAGAAGAGCAGAATCGTAATTTTGGCAGCCGGAACCGGAAACCCATTTTTCACTACTGATACAGCAGCAGCGCTTCGGGCGCTCGAAATCAAGGCGGACGCTGTGCTTAAGGCCACAAATGTAGACGGCGTTTACGACAAAGACCCAAACAAATACCCTGACGCACAGATATACCGCGAGCTAGGCTATCTCGAAGCTATAAACAAAAACCTGGGAGTTATGGATCTTACAGCGTTTGCACTCTGCAAAGCGCACAACATCCCGATTGTCGTGTTCAACATCACCGAACGGGGCAATATAAGGCGTGCCGCGTCGAGTGATTCAATAGGAACGATTGTTGGAGGTAAAATCGAGTGATACCTGAGATAATCAAGGACACCGAGCATAGAATGACCAGGACTGTGGAAGCCGCTCAACACGATTTCTCGACGATCCGTACAGGGCGAGCAAATCCACTGATTCTCGAAGGAGTACAGGTAGATTGCTACGGCAGCAAGATGCCTATCAATCAACTGGCGACTATCTCCGCACCGGAGCCGAGACTACTTGTAATCGCCCCTTGGGACAAGAGCACCATACCCGCCATCGAAAAAGCCATCACCAACTCAGACGTCGGAATGACGCCGCAGAACGATGGCAATGTGGTGAGATTGAACGTGCCTTACCTTACCGAAGAGCGGCGCAAAGAGATGATCAAAATGCTACACAAGAAGGCCGAAGAGCACAAGGTAGCAGTTCGAAATGTCCGCAGAGACGCAAATGAGCAGCTAAAGGATCTTGAAAAGAAACACGAGATCTCTGAAGACAACAACAAACGAGGCCAGGAACAGGTACAAAAACTGACCGACAAGTACATCGAGCAGATCGACAAGCTTTCTCAGACAAAGGAAGCTGAATTGATGGAAGTCTAAGAATCAACCATTTGTTGGTTAGCGGCCGTCAGTCGGAATTAAACAGTCTGACTGGCGGCTTTTCTAATAAGAGGATCGCTAAGTGAGCAATCAGTCTGAAACAAAGTGCGCGCCAAAACACGTAGCAGTAATAATGGATGGCAATGGACGTTGGGCAACCAGACGCGGGCTGGAACGCATTGAAGGGCATTTCCAGGGATACCGGGCGTTGAAGCGATTCGTGGAATTCGCACCCGATTTCGGAATAGAAATCGTTACCGCGTACGGATTTTCAACGGAAAACTGGCACCGCCCCAAAGAAGAGACAGACGCGCTGATGCAACTAATTGCGGAAGCTGCCCATCGTGAAGCTGAAAGCCTGCACGAGCAAGGCGTAAAAATGATAATAAGTGGGCGACTGTCGGAACTCCCTGAGCATACCAGAATCGCGCTCTCTCACGATATGGAGCTCACAAAGGACAATACGAAACTCACTCTAAACCTCGCTATAAACTACGGTGGGCGGGCTGAAATAGCCGACGCTGCTAAGGCGATTGCGCGACGAGTCGAAAATGGAGAGATCGACCCTGAATCGGTGGATGAGGAGCTTTTCGCAGCGCATCTCTATGCCCCTGGGCTCCCCGACCCCGACCTGCTGATACGCACTGCAAACGAGATGAGAATAAGCAATTTTCTGCTGTGGGAGATCGCCTACAGCGAGATATACGTTACAGAAAAGCTATGGCCCGACTTTGACAGTGATGAATTGGCCAAAGCGATCGAGGTTTATCAGGGTAGAACGCGGAAGTTCGGAACGGTAGTTGAACAATGAAGAAGCGAATATCTGTGCTGGGATCAACTGGATCGATCGGAACGCAGGTGCTGGATGTAGCCGAACGATTGCCCGAAAGCATTGAAATAACAGCACTCGCAGCGCACTCAAATGTTAAACTGTTGGCAGAGCAGGCGCTGAAGTTTCAGCCAAAACTGGTAACAATTGGTAAGACAGAGCTTGAGAAGGAACTGAAGGAACTGCTGGCAGGCACTGATACCGAGGTAACATCCGGAGACGAAGGCTGGCTAAGAGCAGCGACAGAGCAGGATGCCGACCAAGTTGTCGTTTCGGTGGCGGGGACTCCAGGACTTCTTCCGACACTGGCAGCGATCGACGCAGGCAAAGAGATAGCACTTGCCAGCAAAGAGGTGCTAGTCTGTGCTGGCGAAATTGTGAGTGCGCGAGCTGCTGAGAAGGGTGTAAATATCCTTCCCATCGACAGCGAACATTCCGCAATATTCCAATGTCTGAATGGCGAAAATGCCAAATCGATAGAGAAGCTATACCTTACCGCCTCAGGCGGCCCATTTCGCAATGTATCAAGCGAGGAAATGGCAAAAGTTACACCTGCGCGCGCCCTTGACCACCCTACGTGGCGAATGGGTCGAAAGGTTACGATAGACTCGGCAACACTGATGAACAAGGGTCTGGAAATAATCGAGGCGCGATGGTTGTTTGGCGTTGAAGCAAACGATATTGAGGTGGTCGTCCATCCTAAGAGCATCGTGCACTCTATGGTAATGTTTAGAGACGGCTCAGTAATCGCACAACTCGGATTGCCAGATATGAGGCTACCGATTCAATATGCTCTTCTTTATCCTGAAAGGTATGACTCACGACTGCCGCGGGTAGATATTCTAGAGGTAGGTTCGCTTGAGTTCTTTCCACCGGACTATACGAAGTTTCCGGCGCTCGAATTGGCTCGGGCAGCCGTAAATGCTGGCGGAACGATGCCTGCCGTTATGAATGCGGCTGATGAGGTCGCAGTAGGATTATTTTTGACCGGAAAAACCGGTTTTCTTGACATAGCAAAGCTGGTAGAACGCACAATGCAGTCCCATAACCCAGTGCAGCAACCTTCGCTGGAAGATATTCTGGCGGCAGACGCTTGGGCAAGGGAGACTACGCGAAGCTTTGTTGGAGGAACGGATAATGGCTCATATATTTAATACCGCTGTAGTATTTGCCGTGGTACTTGGCGTCCTTGTAGTTGTCCATGAGCTTGGTCACTATTGGATGGCAAAACGAGTAGGTATGAAGGTTCACGAGTTTGCATTCGGATTCGGGCCGAGAATTGCAGGACTGTTCAAACGTGGCGATACACAGTTCAACGTCAGAGCGATTCCTCTGGGAGGATTTGTGAGCATTGCCGGAATGGATCCAAACGAGGAGAACATGGAGGGAGGTTTCAACTCGAAGCCAATCTCTGCGAGAGCCCTGGTAATTCTAGCAGGCCCAGTTATGAGCCTGTTACTTGGATATGTGGTTTTCCTGTTGATTGGGTTTGTTTGGGGATTTCCTACAGATAGAACACTGGTTGCACAGGTCGAACCTAACAGTCCGGCACAGAGATCTGGACTTTGCAAGGGTGACGTTATCTATGGGCTGAATGGCAAACATCTTGACACAGAGCAACTGGTAAAAGCCATCCATGAGAGTCCTGAAAAAGAAGCAGTCCTGCTGGTTCAAAGAAATGGTAAAGAGATCACCATCAAAGCCACTCCTGAACTGAAACCTAATCCCATTCTTGAACAGGTGACCCCGGAAAAGCGTGCAGAACTACTACGTGATCCAGAGTTCAACAGAAATGTGGGTTTGCTGGGATTCAAACCAGCATCGCAACTGGAACGAACCAGTGTAATCATGTCGATCATGAAAGGCACAATACAGAGCTACGAGGCAGCTCGAGCGATAATCCTCACCTTCGCAAGTTGGTCGAAAGTAAAAGAGGGTGTTGGCGGAATCGTGGCGATTGCGTACGTAACAAACGATATGGTGAAAGCCGGCACAAGAGCAGTATTTGTTGAATTGGCACTACTGTCGGTTATGCTGGGGATTCTCAATCTGGTTCCTTGGCCTGTGCTCGACGGTGGACATATTCTGTATCTGATCATCGAAAAGATACGTGGCAAGAAGATGAGAGCTGAAAACTGGTATGCAATCCAGTTGGCTGGGATGGGCGTGCTGATCTTCCTGGCGATTCTTCTGGTATATGTAGATATTTCCAGAATCGCCGGTGGGAAGTTCTTCTAATAGGGATATGCAGCGAAAACAGACCAGACCAGTGAGAGTCGGAAGCGTTATAATCGGCGGTGATGCCCCGATTGCAATTCAGTCGATGACCACAACCGACACGCGCGACGTGGCATCTACGGTGGCGCAGATTCATCAACTTGAGAATGCCGGGTGTGAAATCGTCCGTGTGGCAGTTCCTGATGAGGCCGCTGCAGCAGCTCTGGGAGATATCAAGCGCCAGATTCACATTCCTCTGGTCGCCGACATCCACTTCAATCATCAGTTCGCACTAACCGCGCTAAAGGCCGGCGTAGATAAACTTCGCATCAACCCGGGAAATATCGGCTCACGCGACCGGGTAGAGGCTGTAGCATCGGCAGCCGCAGAGCGCAATGTGCCTATTAGGATCGGCGCTAATGTGGGCTCGATAGACAAAAAGCGGTATGGTGAACCCTCACCTGAGACCCTCGCAGCAAGTGCTCTCGACCAAGTGAAAATACTGGAGGATGTAGGGTTCGAGGATATTGTTTTATCGCTTAAGGCGTTCGACGTGCCGCTCACGGTTGAAGCATATCGAATCGTCTCTCAAGCCGTCCCCTACCCGCTTCATCTCGGCATAACCGAATCTGGTTTGCCTTGGGAGGGAACGATACGGTCTGCTGTAGGAATCGGAGCACTGCTTGCGGAAGGAATTGGGGACACTCTGCGGGTATCGTTGACAGGTGATCCGATTGAAGAAGTAATCGTTGGAGCCGAGATTCTCTCTGCACTAAATTTGCGGTCGAAGCCATACACTATAGTGTCGTGTCCGACGTGTGGTCGGTGCGAGATCGACCTGAAAGAGATAGCCAATGAGGTCAGACAGCGGCTTGCACAAACGCCACCATCACGCCCGATGAAAATTGCGGTTATGGGGTGCGTTGTAAACGGTCCCGGAGAAGCCGAGATGGCCGATGTGGGAATAGCGGGTGGAGCTGGAATCGGTCTGATCTTCGCTAGAGGCAAGATGCTGCGCAGGGTGCCCGAAACCCAGTTGGTAGATGAGTTAATGAAGGAAATCAAAGAGATTGAGCATAATACGTAAGGCAAGAGTTGAAGACGTAGCGGTAATGCAGAAGCTCGTAAACGGTTTTGCGGACCGCGGCGAGATGCTGTATCGGTCGCTAAATGATATATATGAAAACATCAGAGACTACAACATAGTTGAAGTGAACGGTGAAATCGTAGGCTGCTGTGCGCTGCACGTTAGCTGGGGTGACCTAGCAGAAATCAAGTCGCTGGCTGTTGCCGAAGAGTTCCACGGTCAGGGATGGGGCAAGATGCTAATCGAGAAGTGTATCGAGGAAGCTCGTGAACTCGGTGTGCCGCAAGTCTTTGCGCTGACTTACAGGCCCACTTTCTTCGAACGCATGGGTTTCAGCAGAATAGATAAGAACGATTTACCACGCAAGATATGGTCTGAGTGCATCAACTGCCCAAAGTATCCGGACTGCGGCGAAGAAGCGTTGACAAGAGACGTTTAAGCAGGAATGGATTCCTTTCTCTTGATATCGCTTGACAATGGCTGCCGGCAAGAAGATCGGTAAGGCGCCTTTCAGCGCAGTAGAGAGTGAAATGAAATACTACTTTGCTACAGTAGAGACCCCTATTGGTTGGCTGACAGTTATCGGAAGCAACGATAAACTGGTCGAAATCAACTGGCCAAAGCCCACTAAAGAGGCCGCACTGGCCGAGATTTCCAGGGATATGACCGAGTCGAAGGAAAAACTAGGCGAACTCGTGAATCGCCTGCGTCTCTATTTCAATGGGGAGCGTGTAGATTTCTCGGATGTAGGTGTTTCTTTCGACCATATGGGCGCGTTTGAGCAGCGAGTACTCCGAGAGACAATGAAGATTCCATACGGTAGGCTTACTACCTATGGAGCGCTGGCGGTTGCGGCAGGATCGCCTAGGGCAGCAAGGGCGGTTGGAAACACTATGCGCAAGAACCCGCTTCCGATCGTAGTGCCCTGCCACAGGGTGGTGCACAGCGACGGAGGTCTCGGCGGCTATGCCGGCGGGCTGCATATTAAGCGTATGTTACTTGATCTGGAGGGTGCAAGTCTGTGAATGTGCTTGTCAGGTGGATAGTTGCGGCGATTGCCGTTTGGCTTGCTGTGTGGCTGGGCGATAAGATAGGGATCGGGCTCGAATGGATGGGCTTCGGCAAAGCGTTGATCTTTGTGCTGGTACTTGCACTGTTAAATACCCTTGTTCGCCCAATAGTGCTGATTCTGATTAATCTGTTCGCAATGCCACTGAACTGCCTTACAATGGGGCTGTTTGGATTAGTGTCTGCGCTGATTTTGAACGTGCTGTTCTTCTGGTGGGCGGCCAACCTGACCGGTGGGCTTAAAGTGGATGGCTTCCTGGCAGCATTTTTCGGATCGGTAGTCGTCAGTGTGGCAAGCGGTGCCATTAGCGGCCTTGCCTGCAAAGCAACGCAACCAAGAGAGAATTAGTGAAAACAGAGAGACAGCTTGTAGTCGTAACAGGGATGTCTGGGGCGGGAAAGACTCTCGCGATCCGCACTTTTGAGGATCTCAACTATTTCTGCATCGACAATCTTCCGCCGGATCTACTTACAAACGTAGTAAACCTGTGGAAGAAATCCGGAGCCAGCTTAGAGGATCTGGCCATAGTAGTAGACATTCGCACCGGGCAGTTCTTTGGTGACTTCCTGGAAGCATATCAGGAACTCGCCATCACCAGTGTGGAAGGCTATGGGCGTGCGAAAATTCTGTTTCTGGACGCCTCCGATCCGGTGTTGATACGCCGTTTCAAAGAGACCAGAAGAAAACACCCGCTCGTGAACGAATCGAGAGGGATTCTCGATAGTATCAAAGAAGAGCGCAGACTCCTCGCTGACATCAAAGAGAAAGCCGACAAAATCGTCGACACATCTAACCTCGAACCAGAGGGGCTGCGAAGGGAGATCCGACAGTATTTCGGCCAGAAGGACGTGCAGCAGGGGATGGTCATAACTGTTGCATCTTTCGGCTACAAGTATGGAATACCTCTCGACGCCGACCTTGTATTTGATGTGCGATTTTTGGCAAACCCATATTGGGTGGAGAGTCTGTCTAAACTGGATGGAACTCACCAGGAAGTGCGGCACTATGTGTTGTCGGATCCGCTTACAGAGCCGCTTATGGAGCGACTCTCTAACCTGGTAGAGTTCTCGATTCCTCAGTATGAAAAAGAGGGCAAGGCGTATCTGACGATAGCTATCGGCTGCACCGGCGGCAGACACAGGTCGGTGGTTGTTGCAAGTGAACTGGCTAGATATCTGGATGTCAGAGGTTTTCGGGTGGTAGTAGAGCACAGGGACTGCCCTAAGGACAACCGCTGAGAGCGGCTCGATAGACATTATGTGGAGTTCCATCAAATGGCTGTACCCGGGTATGCGGGTCAAACGATGGCTGCTGCTGGTTCCGGTTGGAGCCTTTGCCATAGTTGTGGGGGTAGCGTTACTTGCTAATGTAGCGGTAATTGACTATCTGGATTCTATCGCCCGTTTTTCGTTGACTCATTTCGGACTGAACCTCAGACAGCCGGCAGCGTTGTTGACTATCAGTATCGCGCTGATGCTGCTCGGACTGCTTCTTATATTCGTCGCACTTAGGCAGGTAATCCGCTCGATAGTGAGTGTTGTAGACCCTGAAGCACGCGACCAGTTAGCAAACGTCATCTTCAAGAAGCGCTATCTAGCTCAGGGGCGGCGCATAGTTGTGATAGGCGGCGGAACGGGTCTTTCCACGATGCTAAGAGGTCTCAAGCAGTACTCCAGCAACATCACGGCAATAGTCGCTGTAACTGACGATGGTGGGAGTTCTGGCGTGCTGCGACGTGAACTCGGCGTGTTGCCACCTGGCGATATTCGCAACTGCATAGTCGCACTCGCTGACGAGGAACCTCTTATGACCGAACTGTTGCAGTATCGGTTCAATGGAGGCACTGGCTCGCTGCAAGGGCACTCTTTTGGAAACCTCCTGATTGCAGCGATGACCAATATAACTGGCGATTTCGAGCGTGCCGTCACAGAAACGAGTAATATCCTGGCTATCAGAGGGCGAGTGCTGCCAGCAACCACTGATAATGTTCAACTCCACGCCGAGCTGGCAGATGGCTCGCTTGTAGATGGTGAGACTAGTATTGTAGAATCTGGCAAACCTATCCGACATATATTTATGACGCCAGCCGATGCAAAACCGCTGGATGAAGCTATAGATGCTGTTCTTTATGCCGATGTAATCGTTATAGGACCCGGAAGCGTTTACACTAGTGTAGTGCCTCCGCTGCTCGTAAAAGGCGTTGTCGATGCGATTGCAGAATCGGGTGCCGCCAAGATATATGTATGCAACGTGATGACCCAGCCTGGTGAGACAGATGGCTTCACAGCTTCGGAGCACGTAAGCGCAGTTGCGAATCATTGCAGCAAAAAGATATTCAATTATGTTCTTGTTAACCGACAGATACCCAGGCCGGACTTGCTCGACAAGTACCGCGAGACTAATGCAGAACTCGTGCTGCCTGACACCGACAAGATCAAAGATATGGGCTATAGAGCGATTGTAGGTGATTTCATCAGCCAGACGGACGTGGTTCGCCACGATCCCGAGCAGCTTGCTAGTGCTATCATCAAGTTGATTGACTAGCGGCTTTACAGTTTCTCTTATGAGCTCTACACTATTGTTATGACTCGACTAATACTAGCTTCAGCTTCACCGAGGCGGAAGGAACTGCTCGCGCTGATATGCAGTCAGTATGAAGTAGCCCCATCCAAGTTCGATGAAGGGCAGGTCAGCGATAGTCTTGATCCAGAGGAACGCGTGCTGCAATTGGCAAAAGAAAAGGCCTGTGAAGTCGCCGACAGCATTACCGATGGTATAGTGATCGGAGCTGATACCGTGGTTGCAATCGACGGTCAGATACTGGGCAAACCGGCAGATGAAGCCGATGCCAGAAGGATGCTCCGACTGCTATCCGGAAGAATACACAAGGTATATACCGGCGTATGCGTAATAGCAGTGGAAAACGACTATTGTCGCGAGATATTAGATACTGAGTGCACGGAAGTCTCTTTCTCTGAGTTATCGGACGATGTGATCGACCGTTATATATCGACTGGCGAGCCGCTCGACAAGGCGGGAGGATATGCAATACAGGGTAAGGGCAGCGTCCTGATAAAGGGGATAAATGGGTGTTATTTCAACGTTGTTGGCCTCCCCATTTACAGGCTCGCGCAGCTTTTGGAAGACATAGGTGTGGAAACGCTGGACTGCGATTGATTTCATTGCACACAATAGCCCAGTCATTGTATTGCGCAATATCTCAATTAGAATTGTAATATAATGACTATTATTTCGACGCTAACTGAACCGAAAAACAGAGAGGAAGTGATAAGATGGGTACACGAGTATACTTGCTGGCAATCGCTTTTGTCCTAATTTTTGCTGCTATTGTTGTTGCTGCATCCTCAGGGACGAGCTTCCGAAAAGGAATCGAACACTACCGAAATGGCGATTTGGTGTCGGCTACCATCGAGCTTAAGCAGGCTGTGGATACCGATCCACGCAACGCCTCTGCACAAAGCTGGCTGGGATTTGTATTGCTGAAGCAAAACAGAAATGCAGACGCTGTTGCACATCTCCAGATTGCATCGGAGCTTGCGCCGAAAGACGCTGACGTATGGACCAACCTCGGCTCAGCTTATTTGATTATAGGCGAAAACGAAAAGGCCGTTAAGGCTTATGAAGAGGCCAACGCACTTCGTCCAAATTCGGGTGATACAAAGTACAATCTGGCCAATGCCTATCGCCGTGTCGGCAGGCTATCTGACGCCGAGAGAGTGTTTGCGGAAGCAGCCACAGCCAAACCGACGGACGTGAACATCCTGAACAACCTTGGGATAACACTTCAGGAACTATCGAAGATAGATGAGGCTATAGCTGTCTTCAGAAGAGCACTGGAAATCGATCCCGATAACACGACAATTCTGACCAACCTGGGCAGTGCACTGCAGGTGAAGGGTGACAAAGCCGGTGCAAAGAAGGCTTTCAGCAGGCTTTTGGAGCTTGATAGTTCCAACTATTATGCGTATACATCACTCGGAAAGGTTCTGGCTGATGAGGGAAACACCGATGCTGCCATTGAGCAGTACAGAAAGGCCGCCGAATCAAAACCCGACCAATTTACGGCCAACTACGATCTTGGAGTGCTCCACAGCAGAATCGGCAACCATAAAGAGGCTGTAGAGGCTTTCTCTTCTGCAAACAAAATCAAGCCGAACGACATCAATACAATGATCAATTTGGGATGGTCGTTGTTCAAATCTGGACGAGTTACCGATGCCATCAACCAGCTCAATCTGGTGATTGATCTGGAGCCAGGCAACCTTGACGTGCACACCAGACTGGCGATTATCTATACTACCGAGCTTGAGACGGTTTCGGATGCGACTCTGAAACAGAACTACACCAAGAACGCCATAACTGAATGGGGACACGTATCTCAGATAGATCCGTCGAATGTGGCGGCTTTCGTCAATATGGCTAATATGTATCTGGACACTAACCAGCACGAAAAGGCTGCCGAAAACTACAGTGCAGCTTTGGAGATCGAACCCAATAACCCGCAGGCAGGATTGGGGCTGGGGCTGGTGTATGTAGCTCAGGGAGAACTCGATAAGGCGATAACCCAATACCGGGCGCTAATTAAGACAAATCCGAGTCTGGCTTCCGCTCACAACAACTTGGGTGTTGCATTGGAGAAGAATGGTCAGGTAGAAGAAGCGAAAGAACACTATCGAAAGGCATTGACGCTCGACCCGAATTACTCTGATGCCAAATACAATCTGGAACGATTGAGTCATACAGACAAGCCGAATGGATAACACACAGTCTTGAAGTCGATAGGACTGATTATTAACCCCCAGAAAAAAGGGGCTTTGGAGCTTGGCGAGGAACTGTCAAACTGGCTAGGCTCGCGAGGCATAAAGACTCTTGTCGAAGATGAACCGGCTAAGCTGATGAACAGGTCAGACCTGGCCGCCAAATCTGACGAAGTCTATTCCACGGATATGGTCGTCGTGTTAGGCGGCGACGGGACGATTCTGAGGGCTGCCCGAACCGCTGGGCCAAAAGGCACACCGATGTTAGGAGTGCACCTTGGCCAATATGGTTTCATCACTGAGATATATCCGCCGGACGCGAAAGATGCTCTGGAGCGGGTGTTAGAAGGTGACTACCAGATCAGCGAGCGAATGATGCTCCAAGCCAATCTGTATCGCGGCAGCGAAGTGATCTATAGCGCGGCTGCGCTCAACGATATTGTAGTCTCGAAGGGGCCATTCGCGCGACTGCTGAACCTGCACACTTTCGTAGATGAAAAACCCATTGCTGTCTATGCAGCCGACGGCATCATTGTATCGAGTCCCACGGGATCGACGGCATATTCGCTATCGGCAGGTGGACCGGTTATCAATCCAAATGTTGAGGTGATGATGATCATCCCCATCTGCCCGCACACACTGAATGCACGGTCGTTGGTGATACCCGACGAAGAAAGCGTGCAGATTGTAGGTGAGTGCAGCGATGATGAACACGAAATGATGCTGACAGTCGACGGTCAGTTAGGGTATAGTATGGAATGCTTCGATCGAGTCGACATTCGCCGCGCTGAGTATACGGCAAAAATCGTCTCTTGGAACCCCATGGGCTTTTACGACAAAATCCAGCGGAGGCTGAAATGGGGAGAGAGGTTCAGCACGTAACTCTGGATTAGAGATTTCGGATTCCAGGACATGCTATCGCACATACAGATCAGGAACTTTGCGCTGATCGACGATCTCAGCCTGCAACTCGAAGAGGGTTTTAGCGTGCTTACAGGAGAGACAGGCGCAGGGAAATCCATCATAATTGACGCCATCACAGCGGTTCTTGGGGAACGGCTTTCGGCAGATATGATCCGCACTGGAGCCGATCGTGCGACTGTCGAAGCATCGTTCGACGTTTCAACTAATAGTGCCACGCAGGCAAAAGCTGCTGAACTAGGCATAGAAATAGAAGATGGGCAGATACTGATCTCACGCGAACTTTTCCAAGGCGGCAAAACACAGGGAAGAATCAACGGGCGACTGTCGACTATCTCTATGCTGAAAGACCTCACATCCGGGATGATCGACATACACGGTCAGCACGAGCACCAATCGCTCCTCTCTGTCGAACAACACCTCGAAATCATCGACCAATGGTGCGGAGAATCGGTGACGGAACTCAGAGGCAAAGTGAAGAATTTGCACACTGAGTTGCGGTCGCTGAACTCGGAGCTTGAACAACTGAAGAGCGATGAGCGTGAGCGCGCGAGACTTCTTGATCTTTATGAGTTCCAGCGCACGGAAATCAGCAGTGCAAATCTGAGTCCGGGAGAAGATGAAGAGCTCCTTCTGGTACGCTCCAGGCTGGCAAACGCGGAACGACTGCGCGAGCTTGCGTGCGGTGTGTACTCTGCAATAAACGGCAGTGAAGGTATTGAAGGCGGAGCTACCGATATGCTCTCTGCTGCTCTTGTGCAACTGAAGGCTATGGCCGAAGTTGATGAGTCGTTGGCAACTACAGTTCAGGATCTGGAAACGGCCTTGTATGCTGCAGAGCAAGCACAATCGGCAGTGCTGACATATCGCGACAGAGTGGAATCCGACCCGTCAGAACTGGAAAGCGTCGAAGACAGGCTGGATCTGATTAGAACCTTAAAACGCAAGTATGGCGACACAATTGAGGAGATAATCCTCTACGGCAAAAACGTGGCTGCCAAGACGAACGACCTCACCCATAGCGAGGAGAGGGCTGCCGAGCTCCTTGAAAAGATCGAAAACGTTCAGGACAAAATGCTGGGATCTGCACGCAGGCTTTCTGATGAAAGAAAGGCCGGAGCGAGCAAGTTCGCTGAAGCGGTGAAAGAGCAGCTAAATGATCTTGCTATGGAAAACACCCAATTTGATGTATCATTTGAAGAAGTATCGCCCAGCGAAAAAGGTATAGACTCTGCTGAGTTCGTAATATCGCCAAACCCGGGGGAACCGCTGAAACCTTTGGCGAAGATAGCATCAGGTGGTGAGATATCTCGAGTAATGCTGGCGCTAAAGACTGTAATGGCCGGCGCTGACGCAGTTCCTACACTCATCTTCGATGAGATAGATACCGGAATCGGAGGAAGAACGGCGCAAGTGCTTGGGCAAAAGCTGCAGGCAGTAGCACAAACAGCACAGGTTCTTTGCGTGACTCATCTACCGCAGATAGCAAGCTGCGCGGACATCCACTATTCTGTAGAAAAGACGGTCGAAAATGGAAGGACTGTAGTTCGAATCAACCGAATGGAAGGCGACGGAAGGGTTGAGGAGACCGCACGAATGTTGAGCGGTTCTGAACAGAGCGTAGCCGCAATCGAACACGCCAAGGATATGCTGGCTGCAGCCGGCCACTATACCCCATAGCCAACGATCTTGAATGTAACCGGCACCCTGAGACTTGATAAACGGACAAAGAACCTAGCCACGCGATTGCGGCCTGGAGAGATCGCGCTCATCGACCACGATGACATCGATTCAGTAGCCGCACAGATGCTGATAGAGCGGCGCGTGGCTGCAGTAGTCAACGCCGGAAAATCCACTTCTGGCAGATATCCGAACCGCGGGCCACAGATGCTGCTTGAAGCTGGCATACCGATTCTCGATGCAGTTGGACGCGAAGTATTCGACCAACTCCACGAAGGAGATAGCGTAAGCGTCGTAGATGGTGAGATGCTATCGGATGGAATTGTCGTATGTGCCGGCACTGAGCTTACAATTGAGCTTGCAAAGGAACTGCTGGAAGAGTCGAAGCTGAACCTGGACACTGAGCTTGAGAGCTTCGCTCAAAACACTCTAGCATACGTGGTAAATGAAAAGTCTATTCTGTTCGATGATACCAACCTGCCTGCTGTAGATACACGAATAGCCGGGCGGCACGTGCTGATTGTGGTGCGAGGCGAAGATTATAAGGACGACCTTACAAGCCTTAGATCATACATACATGAAATGAAGCCGGTGCTGGTAGCAGTGGACGGAGGAGCTGATGCCCTTCTGGAAATGGGGCTGAAGCCGCATATTATCATCGGCGATATGGACAGCATTAGTGACAGCGCACTGAAGTGCGGTGCAGAGATTATTGTTCATACCTACACAGACTCGCGCCGAGCTCCGGGGCTCGACAGACTTGAAAAACTCGGTGTAACGAACAAAATCGCAGCCGTACCAGGAACCAGTGAGGATGTTGCAATGCTGCTCGCCTACGAAAAAGGCGCAGAACTGATAGTAGCTGTTGGGACTCACTCCAACCTCGTTGATTTTCTGGACAAAGGCCGAAAGGGTATGTCCAGCACATTTTTGGTGCGGCTAAAGGTTGGTTCTAAGCTGGTGGACGCAAGAGGGGCGAGCAAGCTCTATCGTTCGAGGCCGCCACTTCGGTATGCTGCATTGCTCGCGCTTGCTGCAATGGTCGCGCTTGTTACAGCGGTGGCATCTTCGCCGGCCATTCAGGATCAGATTCGGCTGTTCGTGATTGATCAGAAAGCCCGCCTGTGGGACCTGTGGGTTCGCCTCAGGCTCTGGGAGAGGTAACCATTTGATAGATCTCCGCTACCACGTGTATAGTCTCGCTGCTGTATTCTTCGCGCTGGCGATCGGGATAGTCATTGGCACTTCATTTGTTGCCAAGCCGGCTGATGTAACACATATGAAGAACATCTCCGACAAGTACGAGCGGAACATGACTACCGTGCGCCAGGAGATGGATAAACAGCAGGCGGTATTGCGAAACACTCGGGATGAACTTACAAAGAACGATAAGGCACTCACTGCAGTTGTTCCGATTGCAATTAAGAGTCGTTTGCTTTATCACAACGTGGCCATAGTACAGACCGGTGATTACGACGATCTGACTGCGAGGCTGAGAGTGCTGGTAGAGTCAGCGGGAGCAAACGTTACCAGTGTTACAAAAATCTCTACTACTTTCGATTTTGAAAACGCTGACGCTATGGCCGAGATCGCTACTGCAACGGAAATCTGGCCAGAACAGGGCGAAAACACTCGCACTGCGGTGCTGCATGCTGTAGCAGATGCCATCTCGCTTAGCAGACGGTCGGACAGACTCCCCACCCTAGAAGAAAAGAGAATGCTGACGCTCACAGGAGACTACAACAGGCGTAACACCATTGTGCTGCTGGTAGGCGGTGCATCAGCCGAAGAGACCAGGCGTTGCGAGTTGGTAGAAGGACCGATTATTGACGGTTTGACGACGCGCAATACTCGGGTCGTCGCCTGCGAACCGTTTAGCGTAGGGGCATCGTGCATCACACACTGGAAACGGATGAACATAGCTACTGTCGATAATGCCGACCGACCTGCCGGGCAGATTGCACTTGTCTGCGCGCTAACTGGAGAGAAAGCAAACTTTGGACAGAAGCCTACCGCAAACAGATTCGTCCCGGAAACACTGAGGCAAGACCGGTGACGAGCGTAGCTGCGCTGATTCCGGCCTACAACGAATGCGATAGAATAGCTGAGACTATCGCGGCAGTTAAAACAATCCCCGAAGTGAAGCAGATTATCGTCATAGATGACGGCTCCACCGACAATACATCCGTCGAAGCAGAACGCGCCGGCGCAGACAAGGTGCTTAGGCTCGAAAGCAACGTTGGAAAGGGCGGTGCACTTCTTCACGGAATGAAGTCATCTGACGCAGAGATATTTCTGATGCTCGATGCAGATATTGCATCCTCTGCAAAGATAGCCGGTCTGCTTTTGGAACCAGTTATCGCAAAGAGGGCCGATATGACCATTGCCACACTTCCGACAGTCAAGAAATCCGGCGGTTTTGGGCTCACTATCGGACTTGCCAGATGGGGAGTGAAGCGGTACACTGGTCGAGAGATTCGAGCACCGCTTTCTGGTCAGAGGGCTCTAAGGCGTGAAATAGTTGATAGAATTCCCAATTTCGACCCTGGTTTTGGAGTGGAAACCGGACTCACTATCGACGCTCTTCGGATGGGTTACACGATAGAGGAAGTGCCGGTTGAGATTTCACATCGGGTAACAGGGCGAACGCTGCGGGGGTTCATTCACAGGGGAAGGCAATTCGTAGCTATCGCCAGAGCGCTCATTGTGCGCGCTCTGGGGATGAGAAAACTGGATTTGGCGAAAGCTGATGACTAGCCGGGCAATTGCATTTGCAGTCGCGGCAATCCTGCTGCACTACACGGTATCACTGCTCATCCATAGATTCGGATGGACAAAAGAGAACTTCAGAAAAACCAGCATCCCCGCTGTATATGGGTTGTATATCGTCTCATACGGCACCGTTGCCGCAATCGCTTCGCTTTACTTGCAGTTTTCTTCGGCATCCGCAACGCAACTATATCTTATAGCTATCATTACCTTTGGGTTGCTCGGACTTGCCGACGACACTTTTGGGACAAGGGAAGTAGGTGGCTTCGGAGGTCATTTCCGAAAGCTCCTTCTTGAAAGGACTCTCACAACAGGCGCTCTGAAGGCTATAGGCGGCGGGTTAATGGCAGTGTATCTCGCCTATCGCACATCTGGTGGTGTGATTTGGTTGTGGGCACTGGATTTTGCGATAATTGCACTAGCTGCAAACACTGTCAATCTGCTCGATCTTCGCCCGGGCAGAGCTATCACTGCTTTTTTCTTCGGAATGATAGTCACTGTAGCCTGTGCACTCGGCCGCATCTCTGATTGGGTGACAGTTGGCATAGTAGTACTTGCCACAATGGCCGTTGGCTGTTATGATTGTCGAGGGCGGGCGATGCTGGGAGATGTCGGCTCGAACACGCTCGGCGCAGTGCTCGGGCTTACTATCGTACTCGATGTACCCATGGTGGGAAAACTGACTGCAGCAGCAGTCTTTCTTGCGATCAATATATACGCAGAGAAATGCTCGATATCAAAGACGATAGAGGGTCATCCATTGCTTGCGAGAATCGATAGAAGACTGGGGGTGCGCTAACCTTGGGCGCCATAACAATCGACAGAGAAGCCTGCAAGGGCTGTGAGCTTTGCGTTCATTTTTGTCCGCTTAAGCTAATAGTGATGTCGGACAACATCAACAGCAAGGGTTATCAATACTCCGTCTATAGAGACGAGAGAAACAAATGTACCGGCTGCGCTCTGTGCGCTAAGATCTGCCCGGACGTGGCCATAGAAGTCTGGAGATAGGAAGCTTTAGGCCGCTAGCCACCGGTTATGTATTTGGCGTGGTTTGCGGCGTGAAAAGCTCACTGCTGACCGCTGATAGGCAAAAGCTATCTGGAGGGGTCAATGGCGACAAAAACATTGATGAAAGGCAACGAGGCTATTGTCCGCGGAGCTATTGCGGCAGGATGTCGAGGGTTCTTCGGGTATCCAATAACGCCTCAGAACGAAGTTCCGGAGCAGATGTCTTCGCTGATGCCGCAGGCAGGAGGTGTATTCCTGCAGGCTGAAAGCGAGCTTGCTTCGATCAACATGGTATACGGTGCGGCGAGCACCGGAGCTCGGGTGATGACATCGTCATCTAGTCCCGGCATAAGCCTTATGCAGGAGGGAATCTCCTACATTGCAACTGCAGAGCTTCCTGCAGTGATAGTTAACGTCCAACGCGGTGGTCCGGGTCTGGGAAACATTGCACCTAGTCAGGCCGACTACTTCCAGACAGTGAAAGGCGGAGGGCACGGGGACTACAAGCTGCTTACACTTGCCCCCTGGTCGGTAACTGAGTGCTACCATCTTACAGCGCTTGCGTTCGACCTTGCCGACCGCTACCGCAACCCCGTTATGGTTCTTGCCGATGCCATTATCGGCCAGATGATTGAAAACATAACCGTTCCAGATGAGATCAAGACGGATGTGCCACTAAAACCGTGGGCAACTACCGGCAGAAAAGATCGGGAAAAGAATGTCGTAAACTCGCTTTGGATGATCCCCAAAGTGCTGGAAGACGTTAACCTCAGATTGCAGGCCAAGTATGCGCTTATGGCCGAGCGCGAAGTGCGCTTTGGTGAACAGGATACCAAAGATGCAGAGCTGATTTTGGTGGCATACGGCGCAACTGCAAGAATATGCAAGACGGCGGTCGATTTAGCGAGAAGCGAGGGGCTGCCTGCTGGACTGTTCCGCCCGATCACTCTGTTCCCCTTCCCCAGCCTGGCGCTGGAAAGCTATGCAGAGCGTGGCAAGAAAATGCTGGTAGTTGAGATGAGCCACGGTCAGATGGTGGAGGACGTTCAGCTTGCAGTGAAAGCCAAAACGGAAGTCGGATTCTATGGCCGAAGTGGCGGCGTGGTGCCTACACCCACTGAAATCCTGGACAAGATACGGGAGTATTTCGGCAAGGCGCCGGGAATATCGCACTACAAGAGGGCTGAGAGCACGGAGGTTACCAAGTGACGATGCAGAAAGTCTTCGAACGCCCTAACGCGCTGTCGGATATTCCGTTCACCTACTGTGCGGGTTGCCTCCACAGCGTGGTGCATCGACTGATAGCTGAGCTAATCGACGAACTTGGCCTGATGGAGAAGACCATCGGGGTATGCCCGGTTGGGTGTTCGGTGTTTATGTACGATTTTATGTCGTGCGATATGATCGAAGCCTCGCATGGACGAGCTCCTGCAGTAGCTACCGGCGTCAAGCGGATGCTGCCCGATAGCTTTGTGTTCTCATACCAGGGCGACGGCGATCTGGCAGCGATTGGCACCGCTGAGACTATACACGCCGCAGCCCGCGGTGAGAATATTTCTATTATCTTTATCAACAATGGCACCTATGGAATGACTGGCGGCCAGATGGCTCCGACAACTATGATTGGTCAGCGAACCACTACCTGTCCAAATGGAAGAGATCCCCAAGTCGCTGGTTATCCGATAAAAGTGTGCGAACTTCTCTCGGCAGTAGATGGCCCTTCGTATATAGCGAGAGTTGCGCCCGTTAGCGCAGCCGGTCTGACCAGAACGAAGAACGCGATCAAGAAAGCGTTCCAGAAGCAGCTTGATGGCAAAGGGTTTTCGCTTGTAGAGGTTCTGTCGAATTGCCCGACTCAGTGGAAAATGTCTCCTGTGGACAGTTTGAAATGGATAGAAGAGACAGCCGCTGAGTTCTACCCGTTAGGGGAGTTCGTTGATCGTTAAGGAGGCGTGTGTCATGCATCAAGAAGTGGTAATGGCCGGCACGGGTGGACAGGGTGTTATGGTCATCGGTCAGCTTCTAGCTCACGCAGCAGTCATAGAGGACAAGGAAGTTGTGTGGTTCCCTTCTTACGGCCCGGAGACCAGAGGCGGAAGTGCGAATTGCACAGTGATTGTTTCGAGCGAACAG
Source organism: uncultured bacterium (assembly GCA_964497515.1). Classification (GTDB taxonomy): domain Bacteria; phylum Armatimonadota; class UBA5829; order UBA5829; family DTLH01; genus CAZCCV01. The sequence continues at coordinate 69,912 of CAZCCV010000009.1, forward strand.
ATTGGCTCGCCAGTGACAGCGTGTCCGGATACACTGGTTGCGTTAAATCAAGTGTCGCTCGACAGGTTTGTGGATTCCATTAAGCGCGAAGGTGTGATTGTAGTCAACACCTCGCTTGCGGCATTGCCAACTGATCGAGAGGACTGCGAAATAGTAGCTGTCCCGGCTAACGACATAGCCGCGGAACTGGGGAACCTGAAGATTGCAAATATGGTTATGCTTGGAGCATTCATCGGTTTGCTAAGCCCAGTGAAGATTGAATCAGTAATAGAAGCCTTGTCTGAAGTCATTCCGCGGCATCGACACAGCCTGCTTCCTTTGAATGAACAGGCGCTGCGACGTGGGGCCGAATTGACCGCCAAGGTTCACTAGACGATAAACAATGAAGCGGGGTGCAGAACCCCGCTTCGTTTTATAGTATCCAGTCCTTGCCTAGCTTACTGTTGACGCACTAATCTCCACTCCCACGTTCGGTTGCTGCCAGCCTTTTCAATTCGATCTGTCTCCCACTCGGCAATGACTCTATCGAACTCTTCACCAATTGGTTCGAGCTGTCTCTTTGCCTCATCCATCAGCCAACTAGCGGAAGAGATATTTCTCCATCGGGCAAAATACATTTGTTCCTGGTTTAAGATCAGTCTGTCCAGCTCTTCGCCCAGCTTGAGCCACGGCCCAGGATAGGTTGTCAAGTTGATCCCTTTCGACAAATCCGTTGCAGAGAATACACCAACTTCAGCAGAATCAACGGTGAGCTTCCACTGACCTTCCCCGAGACCTGTAACCTTGAAGCTGTAGTCGCTGATTTCTTCGAGCATCGGAACGTAGCGCAACATCCTCTGGGCGTCCCGATTAAAGAACATAGGGAGTGCGTCGTCCGTTCTAATGAAACGTACAGAGTCTGCACTCACAATTAGCTCTGACACAATGCATCCTTCGGCTGTGAACGATCTGTCGCCTACGTTAATCGCCAGACTCGACGGCTGTTTGGTACATCCAAGTGCTTTTAGCAGCCCATATGCCATAACAATGTGCCCGAAATCATTCGGATGCACCGAATCTGGAATCATGGTGAAGTTCGGATCGTCGGCCTTTGCCCTTGTCTGCACATCAATCATCAGCGCGTGGATGTCGTATACGGGGAGATTTTCATCCTTTGCAAGTGCTAAAACGCCATCGGCAAACCTGCGCAGTGTGCTGTTGTAGTCTTTCTCTTTCAGGTTCACGTTTTTGTCGGGATCGATGCACCCAGGCGTTAGCAGAACAACACGCACACCAGCTTTCCGAAGATCTGAGACAGTGCCTTTCATACTCGAAATATACCTGTCGAACCGCCCCTCTTCAAATGTTGTGTAACCTGCATCGTTCATTCCAAAACAGATGCTTACGACATTGGGTTTCTGGCTGAGGACGTCGCGCTCCAAACGCGCGAGCCCGCCAGGTGATGTGTCCCCACTCCACCCCACATTGCGAAAGGTGATATTTTCACCCGGATACCGCAAAGCGAAATAATCCATGACAAATCTGGTGTAAATTTGCTGTTCAGTGATACTGTCTCCCAAAAACACGAACCTGTCGCCAGACTTCACGATGGGTTCTGCCGACAAAACTCCGGCCAGGCAGACCACCGCTATCAGAACTGCAAAAAGTTGTCTCATCTACTTACCTCATTGCTTGTTTAACACAAGATTGTCTTACAAGCTCAGCAAAAATCGGCTTGCACGCTTCGTGAACCAGTGCATCCTGTATGCGCTCCGGATGCCATTGAACCGCGACAAGCCAAGGATGATTATTGCCTTCGAATGCTTCAATCAGCCCATCGGAAGCTGCAGCAACTGCTCGCAACTCAGGTGCGAGATCCTCCGGCATAACCCCTTGATGATGATAGCTGTTCACTTTGAGCGCAGACGCTCCGAGCAGTTTTCCAAGTCTGGAGTCGGTATCGACAGCCACTTCGTGGCAAGCACTCTGGCCTTCGATACCAGTTCTGTGGACAACGCTGTTCCCCACACACAGGGAAATATCCGGCACCAGATGCTTTCCAAGGATTATATTCAGAACCTGAAATCCTCGGCAGATTCCGAGTACAGGAATCCCAAGCTGCAGCGACCGTTCGACCAATAGTAGCTCGTATAAATCTCTATTCTCGGAAAGCTCCATAGAGTACTTTGTTATGATTTCCTGATCGCTGAGGTTTTCATCCCCCGGGCGGCGAAGGTAGTGCTTTGGGTGAACATCATTACCGCCGGTAACCAGAAGCCCTTGGCAGTCTTCAAGTCGGCCTCGTTTTCTGAGTCCGAGAGCCACTGGTTCGCCACCTGCCCCGATGATCGCTTTTTCGTACGGTCGATAGTACGCTCCCCCAACCTGCCATTTTCGGACTGTGCCGGTGGTTATTCCGATTAGTGGTTTGCTCATATTAGTAATATGTATCCTGCCTTTGGTCTATGAAAAAGAAGCTCTTCTACTTAACAGTGTAACATTCGGTCTCCATCGCGGCAATTTCCGAGGTATAATGCCATTGGAACAGGTGAAAGGAGACCACTAGAATGGTCGCAAGCAAATGGATAACAGGCCTCCTGAGAGAGGCCGCAACACGATACATTGCAATTGCATTTGTACTGGTCTTGCTGCCAGCTTCTGCAATAGCTATAGACTGTGCACCAGATGAGCTGATAGTTCGAATGAAACCCGTGAAGGGTATGACTACTGCTTCTGCGATCAAGGTAGTTCAGGCATCGGTCGGTGGGGCTATCAAACGCGAGATCAAAGATCTGGGTTATGTGACGATCAAGCTGCCCAAAGGAGCCGACCTAGAGCAGGCAATCGGGAAGCTCAAGAACAACCCCGTGGTTGATTATGTAGGGCCGAACCATCGCATCTACGCTGTTTCGAATCCACCGCAGTACTTCCCGAACGATCCTGTATTTCAATACGGCGCAGATGTTTTCAGCCTGGTCTATTTTGACATAATCAACATGCCTTGTTGGGGGCTCTACAACGATGGTTACGGAGCATATAGAGCGGACGTCTGGGCTCCGGAAGCGTGGCACATATACCAGAACACCCCGAACAAAGCTCAGGTTGTAATAGCTGTGATCGATACCGGCGTCGACTACTATCATCAAGACCTGCGATACAAGATTTGGCAGAATCCTGGTGAGATTCCTTATAACGGAATTGATGACGATAACAACGGTTTTATCGACGACACAATGGGTTGGAACTTCGTGTCTAACAACAACGATCCTTTGGACGATATGATAATCTACCACGGCACCATGGTAGCCTCAGTGGCTGCAGCCAAAGGAGATGATGGTGTAGGTATGGCAGGAATGGCGTGGGATAGCCCGATCCTGCCAGTAAAAGTGATCGGTGAGGATGGCTCTGGGCTGGAAGATGATGCCGCTGCCGGTATAGTCTACGCCGTTAATCTGGGTGCAAAGGTCATAAATCTGAGCCTCTCGGGTGACAATGCACCATCTCTCAAGACCGCTGTAGACTACGCTTGGGAAAACGGCGCCATCTGTGTATGTGCCAGTGGCAACGAGGCGAAATCCACACCATCGTATCCGGCATCGTATGAACACTCTCTTGCAGTTGGAGGGACGGACCCTTACGACAACTGGTGGTACGATGGTCCGAAATCCGGCAGTAACTACGGCCCGTATATCGACGTAGTTGCTCCTAGTGTCGATGTGGTTGGAGCGAGCAACCTTTGGATGGACATCGGACTCGGCGACGAACCCTACGACGCACAAGCAGGGACATCGCTCGCTGCACCGTTTGTATCAGGACTGGCGGCTATGATCTGGTCGATACATCCGGATTGGCCAAACACAAAGGTGTTTTATCAGATTCTGCACACGGCGGACGATATTCACACGCCGGGCTACGACATATACACCGGTTGGGGCAGGATAAACGCCTACCGTGCGCTTACAGAACCGTTCAATGAGCTTACGAAGATTGCCGATGTCAAGAAACTGCCTCTCGGAAGTGCAGCAGCGATCTCGGGCAGGGTTCTGACAACCCGGAGTCCCAGCAACACTGATCCTAAGGGAGATTTCCAGAATAAGCTGTATGTGGAAGACCCCGACAGAGCCTCCGGGATACTCCTTAGTTTTGCAAATGGTGCTCCCAATGACCTTGTGCCTGGAGACATCGTGGATATTATCGGTGCCACCGGAATTGTTAACGGCGAGCTCGCGATTGTAGACCCGTTCGTCGCAAAAACTGGTTTCCGCCCTGCACTGAAACCACTCGGAGTGACCAATAAGGCGATGGGTGGAGGCCAGTTTGGCCAGCAAGCGGCCGTAATAAACAGGTTTGCCTATCCCAGAACGATGGCCACAGGAGCAAACAACATCGGGCTTCTGGTTAAGGTTTGGGGGCGTGTTAAGGCTGTGGGTTCAAACTTCTTCTACATCGACGACGGATCGGGAACTATGGACGACACCGATAATATGGGTGTAAGAGTGGTGTTTGATCCTGACAAAATACAGCGACCCGCTGGCGGACAGTATGCTTGGGTAACTGGAATATCCTCGTGTGAATACGTTGGAGGCAGCACTACTCTTTCCAGACGAGTGCTGAGACCTCGAACGCAGAGTGATATCGGCGCGAAGTAGCTCCGGATCATTGATGAAGTGACGAACGCCCCTCCCGTTGACCCGGTGAGGGGCGTCTGTTTTTCAGAACACTTCGCACTTGCCTTCTGAGCCTTCTCGCTATATGATGAGCTATCAGGTCAGAAGAGATGCAGAAAAGACCACTCCTTCCAGTAGCCACGGCGTTCATAATCGGTATACTGCTTGCGGAAGCCTGGACATTGCCGTTGTTTATCGCGATTGCTGGGCTAGCCCTCCTTTGTGCAGTTCTCGTTGTCACGAATAAATATAGTCTCGCAATTCTCTGCGTGATGGCTGCACTGGGTTTTATACGCTGTCAACAATTCTGTACTATTGCTCAAAACGACATCTCTATGTTTGCTGAATCTGAAACTTGCATCACAACAGGCTGCATAACCTCTGATGTCGATGTCCGAGAGAACAGAGCGATATTCAATCTCAGAGTGCGACAGGTGGAGATAAACGGAGAGAAGATTCCTGCATCAGGACTGTTGTTGGTATCGTGCTATCGGCCGGCAAACCGACCAGATTGGCAACCACCAAACTACGGAGATGTCATTGTTCTGACTGCCCGGATACGTGAACCGGCTGACTCGAACAACCCCGGAGCGTTTTCTTGGCGAGATTATCTTGCAAGACAGAGAATATATGCCGAAGCTCGCGTTTACAACTCTGAGGCAATAGCATTCGTAAAAACCGAAACCCTTAACCCTGTGGAGAGGTTAGCTCTAAAGGCAAAGCAGAGGGTTGTTGAATCTGTTATGGACAATCTTCCTCCCGACGAAGCTGCTGTTGTAGCAGGAATCGATTTAGGAACATACGCAGTGCTTCCTGAGCGGCTTCTTCGCAACTTCACGCGCACAAGTACACTTCATCTTCTGGCAGCATCAGGCTTCAACTGTGCAGTGGTTGTCTTCGTATTCAGATTCATTCTGATAAAGCTGCTGAGGTTGCCTCGACAGGTGGCAAATCTGTTGCTGATAGCTATACTCATTTTCTACATGCTGATGGTGGGAGCAAAACCGTCTATCGTTCGAGCGACAATAATGGCAAGCCTGCTGCTTATTGCGCCGCTCGTTAGCCGGCCGGCAGATGCAATCAATCTGCTATTTGCGGCTGCACTGATTATCCTGATGATTAACCCGCTGGATGCTTTCAATGTGAGCTTTCAATTGTCCGCTGCAGCAGTGTTGGCGCTGATACTGGTGCTGCCGATTATCAATGCTACGGCAAAAAAATGGCAGTTGGATCCGTCCTCAGCATTCGGCAGAGCAAAGCTTGCCCGCTATCTTGTTCGAGACACCTGGCAGGGATTCACGGCGACAATTGCGGCGACACTTGGCACAATCCCACTGTTAGCTCACTATTTCAATCAACTGTCGCTGGTATCTTTTGTTGTTAATGCCGTAGTTGCCGCAATGGTGCTACCGATCTTTGTTGTGGGGTTACTGTTGCCGATTCTCTCCTGGGTGCCTCTGTTGGGCGACGTACTCGTTTGGGCAGGGACGGGTGTCACGAGATTTGCGCTCGGCGTTATCAACTGGTTCGGCGAGCTACCTTACGCGTGCGTTTCTGTGCCTTCACCTAGAATAGCCGGGATTGTGGGTTACTATTTGATTCTCGCCGCCATACTGATATATGCAAATGACAAACTTCTTTCAGGAAAAAATCAGACTCGGAATTAGCTGGTTCAATTCGAGCAGACACGCGAAGCTGATTGTCGGTGCTTCTCTTCTGGCGACAACAGTATGGATTTGGGCGCTTTGGCCGAAGGTTCCTGTGCTCGAGATGACCTTCCTCAGCGTTGGGCAAGGCGACTCAATTGTTGTTCGAAGTCCGTCAGGCCGCACTCTAGTTGTAGACTGCGGTCCGGGTCCCACAGAGAAAAGTAACTACGATGCCGGAGCCAAGGTAGTAACACCATACCTTAAACGACAGGGCGTCTCGCTGATTGATGCACTGATAATTACACACCCGCACGACGATCACATCGGTGGCGCGCCAGCCATTCTAAACAACTTTCGTGTAGCCAGATTCCTGGAGCCAGCGATAATGCCGCCGGTCGACGTTCATCAAGAAGTTCTCGACATACTGGAAAAAAAGGGGATTCCACATCAGCCAATTCACCGCGGTGACCGAATCGACTTACACGATGGCGTTATAATCGAGGTTCTCAATCCTCCGAGCACCCTACCCGCTCCAGAAAGCAGTGTTCAAGAAAATGACAGTTCAGCAGTGCTGCGGATTCGTTTTGGAAATGTAGCATTTCTGCTTACAGGAGACGCTGGAGAATTAGCCGAAGCGGATATGATAGAAAGCTGTGCGAATCTCTCTGCGCGAGTTCTTAAAGTAGGACATCACGGAAGCGCGTCTGCGACGTCCAATAACTGGCTCGAAGCAGTCAACCCTAAGGTAGCAGTGGTCTGCGTCGGCTACAAAAACCAGTTTGGTCACCCCAAGAAAGAGACTCTCGAGCGACTGGAGTCTGCCGGAGCACAAGTCTACCGCACCGATCTCGACGGCGCAGTAATTGTGACTACCGACGGAAACCGTCTGCACGTTGCCACCAGAAAGACCCGCTGGCACTAACAAAAGAGCTTCACAAATTGACATGGAGCGTGCTCTTCTTTCCGACCTCGTAATCCTGCTAGTTTTCGCCTCAACACCCCGTATACCCGGTTGTTCTACGATAATCCTGGCGATTGTGCGGAATAACAGACTAGACGCTAAAATAGCGCAGAAACTACAAAAGCAAAGGAGGTCCTGTATGCAGCTACTGGACCTGACACTAATCGAAGCCACCGCAGATCAGCCTCGAAAGACATTCTACCAGGAGACTCTGGAAGAACTCGCAAGCTCAATCAAAGAGCGTGGAGTTCTCGAGCCTATAGTTGTTCGCCCTATGCCTAACGGCAAGTATCAGATTGTTATGGGTGAACGCCGATACAGAGCCAGCAAACTGGCGGGGCTTACTCAGATACCAGCTATTATCCGTGAGCTTTCGGATGAAGATGCCGCAGCCGATGCACTTTTGGAAAACTTTCAGCGCGAGGATCTAAACCCTATCGAACGGGCAAATGCCATCAAGCAACTCCTGACATTTATGAGTTGGGAGAAGGTGAGCAAAACTCTCGGAGTAGCTGAGTCTACACTTCGCCGCTCCCTGGATTTGTTGGAGTTGCCTGAGTCCATTCAAGAAGAACTGGCCATAAGAGAAGATGAAAATGACGGGTCATTCTTGGAAGGGCACGCTCGATTACTTAAGGCATTCGCTGGCGACGAAAAAACGCAGTTTAGGCTGGCCAAAAAAGTAAGAGCCGAACGATTATCTATAGATGAAACCCAGAAGCTAATCGAAGCACTAAAAGAGATGCCCGCCAAGGCAGAGGCTTTCTTTAGAGTGCCACTTAACGTCACAGAGGAGATTCTCAGACACACAGGGCGCAGCACAGCCAAGAAGAAGGCTTTCAAACCGCAGACCGCCGAACAGCATATGAAGCTGGTTCTAAAAGCGGCGACAGCGATGTCTGATATGCTTAACGAGAGTATTGCAGATTATCTGGCTTACGAAGAATCGAACCAACTCCTGTCGGCTACATCGGATTTGGTGGATCAGCTTGTTAAGTTCAATCAGAAGCTCCGCGTCGGACTCCAGCGCAGCAGCAATGGGTTTAAGGAAGTCTATATTCACTGTCCGCTTTGTGGCAGGATAGAACTCGTGGGAAGCACTCGTTGTGCAGTCTGCTGGACTGTGCTAAGACGATGCTGCGATTGCGGTAACTACGACCAGACTTATCAGCGCTGCTCAGTAACACAGCAGTATGTGTATATGTCTGAAGCCGAATCTCCGGACGAACGCTCGCATTCGTACAAATGTGAGCACTATAAGCCTCGATTTGAGGCCAAGTCCGCTGCTTAACATATTTGAGGCGCGTGAGCTCGTTTGAATAGCTGCAGAGTTCACGCGCCTCACAACTCCGATTACTGCGGTAGTGTCAATAAGAGTGTGTAAATTGCAGAACTGGATTATCCTGCCAG
>CAZCCV010000010.1:0-65624 GCA_964497515.1 uncultured bacterium
TAAAGGGGACATTTTCCCTCTGCAAAAAAGGGGACATAGTCCCTCTGCTATAACAACAATAAATTGCAAGCGCGTTACTACGCGATATGCGACTGCGCGCGCGTGGATTCGTCACAGTAGTGTACGTTAAGATTACCAGGTTGACAAGCTTGCTTGCCAGGGATACACTGAAGAAGGTGTGAACATAATGTTCGTTTATAGCCGGTCGTTGCATTTGGTCGGCGATTAACAAAATTGGAGGGCTCCATATGAGAAACCTGTTTCTACTATTGGTCTTTGTTTTCGCAGCCATGGCTATATCTGCTGGAGCGAATACAGAGATGGTTTTTGTTCCCGCAGGCAGTTTCCTGATGGGAAACAACGGAAGTGAAGGCTATTCGCATCCAAACGAACTGCCTCAACACTGGGCGCACCTTTCTGATTATTACATCGGAAAGTATCAGGTAACGCGCGGTGAATACAGGAAGTTTATGGAAGCAGGTGGATACTACAATCCAAACTATTGGTCTACAGAAGGATGGAACTGGAAAACCACCAACAATATCAGCCAGCCCGATTCGTGGGATGCATATCAGGATTGGGGAACAGGCGCATTCCTGCAGACTGACAGCCACCCTGTAATCGGAACCTCATACTACGAAGCAGAAGCTTACTGCAATTGGGCGGGAGGCTATTTGCCTACAGAAGCCCAGTGGGAAAAGGCAGCTCGCTGGACTGGAAATCATGCCAACGTCTATCCGTGGGGGGATATGTGGGACAACGACAAGTGCAACAACTACTGGGATAGCAATTTTGCGGCCGGCGGCTTCATGATGATGCAGACCGCTCCCGTAGGCAGCTATCCGGCAGGAGTGAGCCCTTACGGTTGTCACGATATGGCAGGGAACATCTCGGAATGGTGCAGAGACTGGTACGATGAGAACTATTATTCCGAGACACCTCCTGGTGGTTGGGTTGACCCACAGGGACCGGCTATCGGCACTGAGAAGGTGGTGCGAGGTGGAAGCTGGCTCTTCGACGCCGAGTACTGCCGTGCGGCCATAAGAGTCAATCTCGGGCCAACGGTTGGCGCTCCGTTTTTCGGATTCCGGATGGCAAAAGATGCCGAAGCAGAGGTTACACCCGTAGGTGAAATCAAGCTAGTGGCAGATGGCACACAGGTTCATTTTGCTGGCGCTATCGTGGTAGCGAACCAGCCACTTGTAAGAGACGGCTTCTACGTAGAGACTGCCGACAGAAGCGCTGGCATCAGAGTGGTTACAACCCTTCCGGTGAGTGTAGGCGACGAAGTAAAGGTCGTGGGAACCGCCAGCACAGTGCAGGGTGAGAGAGTGGTTATAGCGAGCGGCGTCACTGTACTCTCTTCAGGAAATACGCTACCCGAACCCCTTGCTATGAACGGCAAAGCAATGCTCGCTGACCCAGACTCCATTGGCAAGATAGTGAAGCTCACTGGTCAGATGAGAAATACGAATCTTTCGTCAGCGCCGTGGTTCTATCTGGACGATCCGTCTGACGTGGTTGTTCGGTGCCAATTGGCAGAAGGATTCACTGTTCCTATGTGGTCACTCGTGACCGTTACTGGTGTTGTCTCAACAGAGTTGGAAGACGGCGAAATGTCAGCTGTGCTGCTGATCGACAAAACGAGCGACATTCAACAGCCGTAAGCTGTGCTATTAGCTGTCACGAATTGATTTAGCAGCGATGCAAAAAGGCCCGCATCATTTTGACGCGGGCCTTAGTTTTGTCGTAGTGAAAGTCTACTTTCTCTCTATTGTATAGTCACCGTCTTTTTCGCCGAGAGCAAACAGCACACCGCACATCTTACAGCGGGATTCGGCGAGAGCTTCGGAAGCTGGACCAAACACCACCTCCCATCCACACACCGGACAGAAGAATGCAATCGGATGCGTTCCGTTTTCGATCCCCTTTATGAGGGAGCGAAGTCCATTTACGTGACCTCTCTCCGCGCGGGAGAGTTCGGTGAAGAGAGCTTTCAGAGACTCATCCTCTGTTGCTGCTGCGAAGTCTGCATACAGCTTTGTCGCTTCAGCTTCGAAGTCGAAATCGGCTCTTAGCATCGCAAGGTTGGTCTTCTGACCCTTCACTTGGTTGCCTTCCCAAACCATGCCCGGAAGAGAAGGCGGCGGCAACTTCTCGGCCTCAGCAGGATCACCCCCGAGCCGAGTTATCGTGGCAATTAGATCCTCTTCGTGCCCATCTTCGTTTCTCATAAGCCCCTGAAGGAGCGCCAGTATTTCCGGATCGGAGGTGCGATCCTGATGATCCTGGTAGCGTTCAACCGCAGCGATCTCCAAGCTCAGCGACGCGTAAAGGTTCTGCATATCAGTAGATGTCGACATATACTACCTCACAAATCCGCAGGCTGCTCACCTTTTTCCAGCAGCAGAGTTACAGTCGGGCGATCACACACTTCTGGCGGACCAAAGTACTGAATCGGACCCGGAAAGATGTAAGCATCATTCAGCGCCCAGTCCCCGCGTTTCTCAGCGAAGGACTTGAACGGCTCGCGATCGAGTGCAACGAGTGCCTTCTTGATTACAGGCACTGTTTTTCCCTTGCGGGCTTCCATATTCAGCATCATAGTGACAGGAACACCGCCAGCAACCCATTCGTCCGGGCTCTTAGTCAGGTTCTGCACATTCACAGTGTAACCTGTAAGGCCTGCACGCAGAAGCTGCACCGACGCATAGCCCAATGAGTAGCAGTAATCAGCGTCAAAGTTGGTCGGAACTCCGCATCTGCCTTCATAGCCGAAGAAATGCCCCAGCGGGCTGAATTTCACCTTGCATTTGCCCTGAGATTTGAGAAGCCTGATCTTGTCTGCAACCAAATCGATGAGCAGTCTTTCGGTCTCCACCTGAGAAAGCGGCACGTTTCCGTGGCTATCGCGCTTGAGCAGCGCGCGCTGGATGTCCTCCGGCAGCGAGTTGTACACTCTCGAGCTATGGTCGGAGAGCTGCCCGCTGAGATACTGCACTCTATCGGCGTGGTCGAGCATCTCTTTGATGTACTTCTCTTCTCTGCCGAGGATGGCACTCAGCTCATCTATCATCGCCTTTATATCGGAGATATATTCGGGCAGGCCCTCAGGCACGACAACGATTCCGTAGTTCTTTCCGGCCTCGCTTCGCTTGATGACCACATCGACGATGTAATCGACAATCTCTTCGATGGTCGTATTGTTCGCCTGCGTCTCTTCTGAGATGAGCGTTATGTTCGGTCGAGTCTCAAGTGCACATTCGAGTGTAACGTGGCTCGCCGATCTGCCCATCAACCTGATGAAGTGCCAATACTTTACGGCGGAGGTAGCGTCTCGGCAAATATTGCCAATCAGCTCCGAGTAAGTCTTGCAAGCGGTGTCGAATCCGAACGACGCTTCGATATGCTCGTTTTTCATATCGCCGTCGATGGTTTTCGGAATGCCGATTACGCAGGTTTTCGATCCCTTCGATCTGAGATACTCGGCGAGAACAGCGGCATTCGTGTTCGAGTCGTCGCCGCCGATAATAACCAGGCCATCAAGATCCATATTGTTGAAGTTATCGAGGCAGGCTGCAAGATCATCGGCATTTTCAATCTTGTCGCGCCCGCTTACAATCATATCGAATCCACCAGTGTTGCGGTACTGGTCGATAATCTCTGATGTCAGTTCTTTGTATTTGCCTTTGATGATCCCCTTCGGGCCTTTGAGAAACCCGAACAGTCTACTGCCTGAGTTGGCGGCCTTCAGTGCATCGAAGATTCCTGCGATGACATTGTGTCCACCTGGCGCCTGTCCTCCTGAGAGCACAACACCGACCTTCAGCGGATTAGTTGGCAGTTTTCCACCATTCTCGCAAAGCTTCGCTATGGGCTGGCCATAGGTGTGCGGAAAGAGTTTCTTTATTTCCTGCCTATCGCACTCCGGCTCGGTCGGCTCACCGAGCTCGACACTTATGGCACCGTGCACAAGTGCTTTCGGCAGTTTAGGCTGGTAGCTCAACCGCTGTTTTTCGAGCGGTGAAATACCTTCTTTTTTGGTAGTAATTGTGTCAAGACCCATCTTCAATTCCTCTGGACAATATCTGGCTAATAATTACGCAAATCGCCCTCCCACGTGGGAGGGCTTGCTGTGGTCATCGTTGATACCAACCTATTATAGTCGTTCTTGAGAAATTTGACAAAGGGCGTCTATATGAAGGTATTGAAATGAGTGGTGTAGTCTAGCTCCCAACCTTTTCTGACCTTTTCGATTCTGCATCGCAAATCATAGCCCTAAGCTGCGCCGTGTCGCTGGTAGAATTGCACTTTTCACCCTTACAGACTACTGCAAGCGGACCCGCCACGGTTTCTACGCCGAATTGTCGCAGATCGTCTTCAGATGCTTCGGTTATTATCTCGACTAACGACGATGGTTCTTTTGATTTGAAAGCAATACTCAGCAGTTCCTCTGTCGCTATGTCGTTCCGTTTGCCGAATATACCTATTCTAACAGGCTCTTCTATGAACTCCGTTACCGCCATTGCGTACGGTGCAGCGAGAATGCTGAATGTTTCGTATATGCCGGCAAGGAATCTAAGTGTTTTGTCTGCATAACTGCGGTATGTGGATTCGTGCAGATAGTACGACAGCCTGCTGAAGAACCTTGCAGCATACGAGTTTTCTTCCAACAGTTTCTCACGATTTGGAAGCCGCTGAAGCTGCTGCCGTTCTTCCGATATATCGAAGAATCCGCCGCCCGCATCCGCGAAAGTGCCGATAGTGCAATCGGCGGTTTTGCGGGCAATCTCCAAGTATCGGCGATCTCCTGTGCACTCATAGGCACGAAGGAGCGCAAGTCCTGCCCACACCTGATCTGTAAGCATTCCAAACCCTTGTGGCTTACCATCGTAATAGTGGCAGAAACAGTTGTCACCCCGGCACGAGCTTATCAGGAACTCCAGAGCCTTGAGCGCTAAAGCGAGAGCCTCCGCATTTCCGGTCGCCTGGAAATACCTGAGATAAGCATCGATTGCCATACCATTCCAGTTGACAAAGAGGGTTCTATCCACCGAAGGACTCGTGACACCAGCGCGCTCTGGGGCATTCATTTTGTAGTATTCTTCGTCTGCATCCTGACTGCCGAAGAACGCTCCGGTCTCCCTGTCGAGAAGCACCGCTTCGAGATACTGTTTTATCGAACGGGCTGTCTCCATATAGCGGTTGTTTTCAGTATGATTGTACGCTTGGACATATACGGAAAGCAGCCCAGAGTTATCATCGAGCATCTTCTCGTAGTGTGGAATGCTCCAGTCTCTGGTTGTTGAATACCGAAAGAATCCACCTTCTACCGTGTCGAATACGCCGCCACTTTGCATACCGTCCAGTGTTTTAGTGACCATTTCACCGCTATCGTGTGATCCGGTGCGCCGGTGATGAGATAGAAGCAACTCCAATGCTGCAACGTGTGGAAACTTCGGTTGTGCCCCAAACCCACCGTACACATTGTCGAAGGTGTTTTCGAGGGCGCCGATGATACCTTGAGCAATCCCCGCCGATAGAAGAGCAGTGGATACTGGCTCTGAAGACAATTGCTCGAGCCGCTCTCTTCGCATGTCGCCGACGCGCTCAATTATCTCATCGTGATCTTTTTCGTATGCCTCTGCCACGCGTGTAAGCAGGCCAACCATCTGCCTCGCGGGAACGTAAGTGGCGCCAGTCAAAACATCCCCATCGGGGGTGAGAAATGCAACCGTCGGCCAACCACCCATATTGTATCTGGTGTTTAGTTCGGGATGGCGGTCGTTATCGGCGCGAACCGGGATGAATCGCGTATTGATAATTCTTGCCACCTGTTCGTCGCCAAAAGTGGTGTGATCCATCACGTGACACCAGTGGCACCACGTTGCAGTGATAGCCAACAGTATTGGGCGACGTTCGCTCCGTGCCAGCTCGAGCGTTTCGAGCGTCCATTCGCGCCAGTTGATTTCGACATTTCCACTATTCATAGTATTGCACCCTCGATTTCTTGAACTCCCGAGTACTGAACAGCAGCTTATAGTCGGCGATATCTGCCGTCCGCGATATTTCGTCTACAGCTTTCTTACAGTCTGCGGGTGTGCGACCGTGTATCATTGAAAACAGCGAATACGACCAGTCCGGATACGTTGGCCGCTGATAACAATGGCTTACGGCACGGTGTCCAGCCATAATCGCCCCGACCTCATCTGTGCGATCTTCCGGCACAGCCCAGACAGTCATTGCATTTGCAGCAAATCCTGCTTCGCGATGTCTTAACACTGCAGCATAGCGGCGCATTACTCCAGTTTCGAGAAACGCCAAGGCTTTGCTGATGAGTTCATCTTCCTCCACGCCCAAAGACTCAGCCAAAACAGCGAACGGCCTATGTGTAAGCGGCAAATCGCGCTGCAAAGCCCTAACGGCCAGGATATCTCGGTCATCCAGCCTCCGCACGTTTTCGCGGCCTGCGGTATGAACTCGACCGACATCACTGATGAGGTTCGCACCTGTTCCCTTCATATCAAAAGCGACACCAATCTTAAACATTTTTGTAGTTGGAAATAGCCGAACCTTCTGTGGGTTCGCAATAGCAGTTAGTTGCTCAACCTCTTCTTGAGCAGAATCTTCAGGTGGAACGGTAATCGTAAACCAAAGGTTGTAGAAATGGTTTCGTTCGTAGTTGTGGCTTACTCCCGGATGTTCGCTCACAATGGCTGCAACCTCGTCTATCCTGTCTGTCGGAACAGAAAACGCAACAAGCAGGCTTTTGTATCCCAGAGCAGCGGAATCGAACACGGCACTGATCTGTCGAATAATCTGTTGATCTTTAAGCTGTCGAACCCGGCCGATGGCCTCCTCCTCGGAGACCACAAGCCGCGCCCCAATTGCTGCGAAAGGATCACGCACAATCGGAAAATCCGTCTGAAGAACGTTCAGTATGCTTCTGTCTGTATCGTCCACGGGGATAGTTTACCAAGTAAAGGTGCATTCGGAAACCACTTTAACTGAAGCATAGACAATCTAACCGAGCTTAGGTTAGTGTTTGTGGTAATATATCTTCTATTGAACGACCAGTGGAGGTCTTGGTATGTCGCACGATAACACGCGGCAAGCAACAATCGGAGCTGCAGGGCACGTAGATCACGGAAAGACCACTCTGATCAAAGCTCTCACCGACACCGATACCGACAGGCTCAAAGAAGAAAAAGAGCGTGGAATGACTATAGACCTCGGGTTTGCGCCGCTTGACTTGCCGGGCGGGCAAAGAGTAGGAATAGTCGATGTACCAGGGCACGAACGCTTCCTGAAGAATATGCTCGCAGGTGTTACAGGTGTCGATATAGCACTGCTGGTCATAGCTGCCGACGAAGGCGTAATGCCGCAGACAAGGGAGCATCTGGACATACTGCAGCTATTGGAGACCAGGCGAGGAGTTGTGGCACTGACCAAATGCGATATGGTAGACCCCGATTGGCTCGATCTGGTTGAAGAGGAAATCCGCGCAGAACTGAGCGACACCTTTTTGAAGAACACAAAGATAATGAGAGTCTCTGCCATAACAGGACTCGGCATATCAGACCTCGGCGCTGAGCTCTCGCAACTTGCAGCAGAAGTTGAAGAAAAACCAGACACCGGCCCGTTTCGACTCCCGGTGGACAGAGTCTTCACTATTCAGGGGTTTGGGACAGTTGTAACAGGAACACTGGTCTCAGGTACAATTCACGTCGGTGACGCCGTTGAAATCCTTCCGAATAAACTCTCTGCCCGCGTTCGCAACATCGAAGTCCATGATAGAAAATCACAAAACGCTCAAGCGGGAACGCGTGTAGCAATAAATCTCGCCGGGGCTCTTACAAGCGACATCAAACGGGGAGACGTCCTTGTGCCACCCGAGTACCTCCGACCGTCCAGAAGAGTGGATGCCTATATCCGGCTACTCTCCTCGACACCGCAGCCGATCAAGAGCCGCACACGCATAAGACTGCATATCGGCGCTGCTGAACACCTCGGCAGATTGACTGTTATCGGTAATTCAAAAATTGCTCCCGGTGGCGAGGGCTACATTCAGTTTATATCTGAATCGGATGTGGTAGCAGCGCGCAAAGACCGGTTTGTTATAAGGTCGTATTCGCCAATGCACACTATTGGCGGAGGAACAATCCTGGGATCCAATGCCCCTAAGCGCAAATCTGCAGATCCGGAAGCACTGCGCCAGCTAGAAAGCTTAAAAAGAGGCGATCCAAAGCACATCCTAGAGGATGCACTGCTACTCGCTCCGGGACCAGTCGGTATAAAGGACATTGCGACAAAAGCCGGACTCTCCGAAGCTGAATCCTCAGAACTGGTCGAACAACTGGCATCGGAGGAGATCGTTAGAACACTCGAAGGCGGAAGAATAATCCATAGCGCAGTTCTGGCATCACTCACGTCGCGGATTGTCGCTGAGCTTACCAGCTACCATCAAACCAACTCTTTGAAAACCGGAATGCCGAGGGAAGACCTGAAAGCCGCATCCGCCAAAGCAATAGACAGTAAAGCCTTTGCCGCTTTGATATCTGAGATGATGCGGCAGAACTTGGCGACAGCTACTGAGAACCTGGTAAAACTACCAGATTTTTCAGTGACTCCAAACGAGAGTCAGGCGCGTGCTATCTCTTTGCTAACATCGCTCTACGAAACTGCAGGCTACAATCCGCCTGCCGCACAGGATGCACTGCTGCAGGTTGGAGAAAACGGCAAAGATGCAATGCAATACCTCATCGATAAGAAGGTTATCGTGAAAATAGATGAGGGTATCTACTTAAGTGCAGCCACCATAGAACAGGCTGAGAAGATGCTGCGAGAGAAGCTTGCAGATGGTGGGCGGATTACCGTGAGTGAATTCCGTGATCTGACGGGCTCCAGCAGGCGTTTTGCTTTGCCGCTTCTTCAGTACTTTGACGACAAACGTATCACCAGGCGTGAAGGGGACGAACGGG
Source organism: uncultured bacterium (assembly GCA_964497515.1). Lineage (GTDB taxonomy): Bacteria > Armatimonadota > UBA5829 > UBA5829 > DTLH01 > CAZCCV01. Next base: position 8,982 of record CAZCCV010000010.1, read on the forward strand.
TGCTGGTCGCTAAATGATCTCCGATCAGACTGCTGTAACCTTTTAACAGCTCCAGCGCTGATACTTAACACGCCGTTTCGTTGACGATATGCTCTGCTGTGACTACAATGGGATAAATCGGGATGGGCGACGACGCCCGCCGCAAGTTTGACTCGGAGGTAGTTTTTGGATATAAAAGTTCTCGATTCCGTAGCTGCGGCTGTAGCGGCTCTTTCTACACAGCCGAATGTTTCGCATCTTTCACCGCAGGAGATCCGCAGCGCGGCGGAAGCCTATGGCCTATGCACCGGGTTTGGCAACTACAACTTCGTATCCACAATAAAGAATAGAAGCGCCGGACTTACGCTATATGTGGGCAGTGCCGACGTATCTCATAAATCCCCGAGCCAGAAACGCCAGGATTTGATGGCCAACCTGCCTGAAACCCTCAAGCTGGTGCACAACTATATGAAGAAAGCCCCGTTCGTGAAGGTCGAAACGGCTATGGGAAACAACGATGTATTCGCTCCCCGTTGCACGCTTTATGTTTCGACCTATCGTAAGGATACCATTCGCCTAGCGCATATGGTTGGCCAGACGCTTTTTCCTCGCACCGACCAGCCCGGCCCGGACTTCAATATAGTCTACATCCCGGAATGGCAGGAAAAAGACCGGCAGATACTGGTATTCCCGGAAATTGGGACAACCTACGTTCTGGGATCGGACTACTACGGCGAGGCCAAGAAGGGTTTTCTCAGGCTCGGAATGTGGAATGCGAAGAAGTCGGGCATGCTGGGGCTTCACGCAGGCACAAAGATATTGCGAGCCAAGGACAAAAGCGGCAAGCTACGCCGCCTGGGGATGATTATCTTTGGCCTGACAGCCACCGGCAAGACTACACACTCGTGCCATAACCACAACCTGACTGAGGCTGGTGAGGGTGTGGAGATTGTTCAGGATGACGTTGTCTTCTGGAAAAAAGATGGTTCGGCACTTGGCACTGAACGAGGATTCTACATAAAGACCGAAGGGCTCGACCCAAAAGTGCAGCCGTTGCTCTTCAACGCGGCCTCACAGCCAGACGCCATTCTGGAAAACGTGCTTGTCGACTACCAGGGCAATGTCGATTTCGTCGATCAGACGCTCACAGGAAACGGTCGCGGGATCATACAGCGAACCGACCTCGGCGAATATATGAGTGACAGTATCAATCTGCCGCCGTTGGATGAGCTGGATGGTCTGATTCTGGCATTCATCGTGCGACGAAACACGGTGGTTCCAATCGCATCCAAGTTGTCAGTGGAACAAGCAGCAGCGGCCTTCATGCTGGGCGAGTCTATCGAAAGCTCCGGCTCCGACCCCAAGCGCGCTGGCGAATCGGTTCGCGAAGTGGGAACTAACCCCTTCATCATCGGAGACGAGGCCGAAGAAGGCAATATCTTCTACGACTTCATGAAGAGTCACCCTGAGAAGATAGAGTGTTATATGCTAAACACCGGCGGCGTGGGAGAGATTGTCACCCGCAACCTCGACGGCACCAGAGAGGTGAACCGCAAGGTGGACAGAGTAGAGATCGCTGAGATGGCCTCTATCATAAGGGGTATAGCCCGCGGAACCATCGAATGGCAGGAAGACCAGAACTGGATGGTTGAAGTGCCCAAGACGGTTGAAGGCTGCGATATTTCGCGCTTTGATCTCAACAAATACTACGATAGTGAGCAGATAAACTATCTGGTAAACGAGCTGAGACACGAGCGCGGAGAGTATATGAAGCGCTTTGCCGGGCTGAACCCGGGTATTGTGAAGGCTGCAGAGTTCTAGCAAGCATTTGCGCAGATGGGGGCGATCATTCGTGTGTCGCCCCTGTATGTAACCAGAAGTCACGCATTGCTTGTCGTTTTTTCTCTGCCAGCGTCGGACTGAGCCCCACCCAATAGATTTCCGGATTTACCAACCGCTGCATCTCTTTGGGGAGTTTCTTGAGCTCAGATTTTGCGTAAGACTGTATTTCGGTGAGGGGCTTTGCAGCGTGCAAGCGGCAGCCATTCTTCATCAACTGTTGAAGAAGCGGCTTTCTTGTAGCACAATCTGAAAACGTGCGGACACGCTCAAAGACCATCCGATCGTGAGAGACCACTCTGCCTTCCCGAACGCTGTCACCATTTTCAAGATAGATAACATCGCCGCACATCTCCCCTTCAGCGTTGAAAAAGCGGTACGGCGTTTTGATACCTGGATCTGTAGTCTTTTCGGGGTTGTTTGAGAGCTTCATTTTCATCTCCCAAACACTGTCTTCAGCCACTGCAACCAGCTTATAGATACCACTTAGAGCCGGCTCGTCACCGGCCGTAATCAGCTTAGTACCAATCCCCCAGGAGTTCACCATAGCACCCTGCCGCTTCATATCGGCAACCAAGTATTCGTCCAATTCGTTCGATGCCACGATGACGGGATCGCTAAAACCTGCACCGGCCAATTGAGCGTAAACCTCTTTGGAAAGCTTCGCTATATCGCCAGAGTCCAGCCTGACTCCCGCCCGAACACTATGACCCTGCTCGCGAAGTTCGTTGAACACCCTAATGGCATTCGGCAGCCCACTTTGGAGTGTATCGTAGGTATCGAGAAGCAGTATTGGATGATCTGGAAATGTGCGGACATATGCACGGAAGGCTTCCAACTCATCTTCGAAAGCCATAACCCAACTGTGGGCATGTGTGCCGACCACAGGGATGTCGAACAGTTTGCCAGCCAGGACGTTGGATGTCCCCTGTGCGCCACCGATGAATGCAGCCCGCGAACCTGAGATGCCTCCGTCTGGCCCCTGAGCACGCCTAAGACCAAACTCGACCACCGGATCGCCATTTGCTGCCGCGACACACCGTGCGGCCTTCGTGGCCACAAGAGTAGGATAGTTTATCGAGTTCAAAACGAGAGTTTCGATAAGCTGCGATTGTGCAAGCGGACCCTGTACCCGCAGTATTGTCTCGTTAGGAAAGACTAGACTGCCTTCGGGAGCCGAGTATACATCACATTCGAACCGAAAGTGACTGATCCATTCCAGAAACTCTGCCTTAAACAACCCGAGAGACTTGAGATAAGCAATGTCAGATTCAGAGAAACGCAGTGCTGCGAGGTCGTTTATCAGTTGATCGACTCCCGCGAGTATGCAAAACCCCGAATTGTGCGGCAGCTTGCGGAAGACGTATTCGAAGGCCGCGGGGATGTCGTGCATCCCCGCGTCGAAATACGCTGCCATCATAGTCAACTCGTATAGGTCGGTGAGAAGAATCTTACTCTCGTCAGTCATTCGGTACACACAACCACTAAGAGACAGAGCCCGCCATTAACTTACAGATATCCGTATCGTCTTGATCTCAAACGGCAGAACGTCAAAGCTGATAACACCTTCGTTTAAGCTTACCTTTCCGAGATCGTTTTCCATAAGGTTGCATTCGATGGCTGCTGTGACAGCAAGATCGGTGGTAACGTTCACTCTTCCGCGCTTGTTGTGTGCTTCGTAGAACCGCAGAATGATTGAGTTATCATCCTCTGCTCTTTTGATAGAATCGAGCACTACGTGGTCGGCGTCTACTCTCAACAGCGACATATCGGCAGGAAGGTCGCCATCTCCCGTGCCGCAGAATTCGGTTATCACTGGCACATTGAGCTCATAACCGGCGCGTACAGTGCCGCCCTCTGCATAGTCTCCCGCGTGCGGATAGAGTGAGTAAGTGAAAGTGTGGTGACCGCGGTCGGCTGTAGGATCCGGTTCGACCGATGCTCTAAGCAGCGTCAATCGCATGACGTTTTCCCTGATGTCGTAACCATACTTGCAGTCGTTCATCAGACTCACGCCAAACCCACCTTCGGAGAGATCCGCCCATTTGTGACCACAGACTTCGAATTTGGCGAAGTCCCAGCTTGTGCTGGAATGCGTCGGTCTGTCGACGTTTCCAAACTGGATCTCATAGCGCGCAGTTGGTGAATTGACCGTCACCGGGAACGCCACCTTGAGCACTTTCAGATGCTCGTGCCAATCGACCTCAGTTGCAAAATCGATCCTGGGAGTATCCGAATAGATCACAATCCGCTGTTCGAGTTTTGATTTTCCGAACCTTCGGACAACCTTGAGTGCACCGTACACCGGGCCTAGTTCAGCAACTTCGATGGATTCGCAACTGGTTATATCTTCTCCGACTTCGGTGTAGAAGAAATCGATATCCCATGCGCCGTAGTCGAGTGGCTTATCTTCAAACAACCGGAACAGGTTTGCTTTTGCACCTTCCGGAACCACTTCTCGCGCGAACCGTTTGTCGAAAAGTGAGGTTATCATCCCTTGGTCGTCGAGTTCGATCCTGAAGAATCTGTTCTCAAGAAGCGTAGGGCTTACCGTGAGTTCGGAAGACTTGGCCTGTTCGCCTTTTGCCATCACCTTATAGGTCGCATAACCCATGGCGGGCACACTGGCAAGGAAGATGAGCCTGCCATCGGCAGTCAATTGCGACGGAACCGGAGTTCCGTTCTGATCGACAACAAAACGGGAACCGGCTCTGGTTGGAGTGACTTCGGCCAAAGCGACTCTGTCCCACGATAGTGTGTTAAAGACTGCAACTGGCTCGCCTTCACCGGAAATCCTGATTCGCTCCGATATTTTTCGCGTAGTATTCGATATGGCATCTGAAGTAACGCGAAAGACCTCACTGTAATCCCGATCGGTGTCCTGGTATACTTCCTTGACGGAACTCCCGGGAATCACATCGTGGAACTGGTTTTTGAGAATCAGCTTCCAGGAGTCGGCAAAGCTGGCTGCGGAATAGGTTTTGTCGAGAAGCATAGCTGTCGCCTCAAAGATTTCAGCATCTCTAAGAGCGAATTCGGCTTTTCGATTGTACCGCTTCGTTTTGGCCTGCGTGGTATATGTACCGCGATGAAGTTCGAAGTACAGTTCGCCCCGCCAGGTTGGGAAGGTTGCAGCCTCCTTCGAAAGATCGGCGAAAAACTCCTTTGCCGGTCGCTGGACACACTTCGGCAGACCTTCCAGATCCTTTGCGAGCTTCAGGTTTTCGAGGTGGTTTTTAGCTGGGCCTCCGCCTCCATCGCCCCATCCGTACTGGTAAAGCGCGTAGTCTGAGCGATCTTTCTCCTTGTACTCGTCCTCAGCTTTTCTGAGCAATGCTGGAGCTACTAGTGTGTTGTAATCACCGTGCGGCGGCATGTGGGTAAGCACCCTGGTGCCGTCTATCCCCTGCCACCAGAAGCTGGAATACGGTATCTGGTTGAACTGATTTCCCCAGACGAGCTTGATGGTGGTGAAGTAGTCAACACCGGCTTTCTTCAGAATCTGCGGAAGCGAGCCAGAGTACCCGAAGACGTCAGGCAACCAGAGGGTGTCGGTATCTACACCGAACTCCTCGCTGAAAAACCGTTTGCCATACAGAACCTGACGGACAAGCGATTCACCCGAAGGCACGTTTGTGTCTGCCTCAACCCACATACATCCGATCGGTTCCCAGCGCCCGGTTTTCGCCCACTTTTTGATCTCTTCATAAAGCTCAGGATAGTACTCGCGTGTGAACTCATAGAGCTGTGGCTGACTCTGAGAAAACTGATAGTCTGGGTACTGCTCGAGATACCGCAGAACTGTCGAAAATGTGCGCGAACACTTGCGAATAGTCTCTGAATACGGCCAAAGCCACGCGGTGTCGATGTGAGCGTGACCGGTGCAAGTAAGTGCTAATGAAGTGTCAGCAGCCTTCTTCTCGAGAAGTGGAAGAAGCGCCGAGTATGCGCGGTTTGCAGACTCGCATAGCGAGGCTTCATCGGTGTTATCAAAGTCGAACAGATTGACTGATTCGTTCAGTCCTCGGATTAACCTTGCACGTCTGACACTCTTTTCGGGGAGCGTTTCTGCAAGCTGCATTAGAAACCCAAGGGCGTACCAGTACTGATTGACTTCGCGGTTGATAGTAGCGATCTCTGCCCGCTTAAATACCGCTGGCTCGGTCTGGTTCTGCCAGAACTCACCAGACATAGCTTCTACAATGAGCTCGTACTCTTTTCCTGCTTCTGCACTTTCCGACAGAAGAACCTCTTCGTGAAATCTATCCACACCGTGGTAAGGAGTGCCATTCATAAACACGCAGCCCTCAAAGCCGATGTTGATTAAAACGGCGAACGGCTTTCCAGCGTGTTCCTTCGGCACAGTAAAACGCACCTTGAACCAGCCACTCAGCCCGTTTCCGCCCCAGCTCTCGCCCACATTTATCGGCTTGTAGCCTTCGGCACGAACAGCGTCGTCATATTTTTCGCAGTTTGGAGTCTCCCAAAGTGTAACACCTGAAATCTGGGTAACATTGGAGTACAGATAGGCGGCGATTTCATCGCGCCGTCGCCCAACCTTGCGCAAATACATTTGGTCAAGCGTCTCTTTTAGCATCAAATGACACCTCGTTGGTCGTCGCTTAGAATTGGCTCAGGAGGAAGCCTGCGACGTACAAATGGGAGCCATCATCATCTTATCTTGAAGCGAGGCCAATTCCTTCAGCGCCTGTTCTCTAAAGAGAATAGTTCTGATGTTTGTTGATAAGTGGGGGAACAGTATTATGAATAACGTAGGTGAAAAATTTCAACTGAAGACAATGCTGGCTGCCGTCGCTCTGTTTGCATTGGCATTATCAATGGTTTCGGCTGAGGAAAACAAAGACAAGCCCAAGAAAGCATCTGGGGCATACTATGCTGCGCGAAATCCATTTGCTAAGAAGGAGGCTCAGCCGGAGCCAGGTCCGACGAAATCGGCAGCACCTGCCAATCAGCAGTCGCGCGCACTGGGTTCTACTGTAATCGTGCTTCCACCAGTGGTGCCGCAGTACTATGGCAGATACTACACAACGCCGGTTTACGGTTACCCTCGCTCGTTAGGTCAATCGCGCTACACACAACCCTGGGGGTACAACGGCCCGCCAATAATCGAACGTGGCGACCGATACGATTCTGCACTGGTTTGGGACAGAAGAAGCGAAAAGCTGGCGTGGAAGACAATTCCACCCGCTGATATGAAGCCCTATATGCCAGAAGCTATCAGAAACCCTAACTTCAAAGCATCTGCAAGCTCTTCAAACAACCGGTCGGCATCTACCGAGGAGCATGTGCCAACTGTCGCATTCGAAGATAAAGACGAAACTGAACCGAAGCTCGGAAGCTGGCACCGAAGAGCGCTCGTTTCCAGTGTTGATCGCAGCACCTTGCAGCTAACAATCATAACGAGCGATGGGCCTATAGTAGTCGATGCACGGGATGCTGTTATAGCAAATCGGGGTTATCGCGCAGCGTTTACGGGTATCGCTGAGGGAGATTCGGTTAGAGTGTGGGCTGAACTGTCGGGGCTGAACAAAGTGAAAGCCGACCGAGTTGAAATCACCAGCGGCGGCAGCGAGGATACCGCTAATGCGCTGAAATCAGTTACGATGAACGGCAGAATCATCTACATCGACTACGCATCGTTCACGTTCAAAGTGGCATCGGATGCTGTTGAGCTGCGCATTCTTGCAGACGAAGACAGTTACATCAGCCTGCCCGATGCATCGCGCAAAGCGTTTCAACACCTGAAAATCGGGCAAAGTGTTAAGGTGACCGGCATCGGCAGTCTTACAAGCGGATACGTTGCGAAAGAGATAGTCATCACAAGCCCGATGACCGACTGACGACACTGCATTCCTGTGAGAGGTTCCTCACGAGTTGGAGGGTTCCCGGCTAGCAAATACGCCGCTTCTGGGAACCCATTTGCTAATACATCAGACTTTGAACCGTATGTAGACCACATCGCCGTCGCGCATAGTGTAGTCCTTCATATGTAGTTCTACTTTGCTTGCGCGCTTCGCTTCTTCCCAACCGCCTGCAGCTTTTACATCCTCAAAATGGCCGACTTCAGCACGGATGAACCCGCGAGCAAGGTCACTATGAATCTTACCGGCGGCTTCGACTACCGATATCCCCTTTGGGATACTGTATGCCTTCACTTCGGGTTCTCCAGCGGTGTAGAAGCTAATTAGCCCAAGCGAGCTGTAAGTGGTGTTTATTAGCCGGTCGCGCGCAGGCTCTTTCAGCCCCATTGCGTCAAGATACTCTCTCTGTTCATCTGCCGGCAATTCGGCGACTTCCGCTTCTACACAGGCAGAAAGCACGAGCATCGGGATGTTAGATTCCTCACAATACTCGCGAAGCGATTTTACGGCCTCGCTCTCTGGCTGACCAATCTCATCTTCAGGGATATTTGCTACGACGATCTGCGGTTTCTGACTCATGAAGTCGTATCCGCGAGCAATTTTCTCCTGATCTGGAGTAAGATCCATCTGTTGGACAAACCCACCGCCCTCCAGAGTATCTTTTATGACACTCAGAAGGTCGCGCTCCATAGTCTGCGGAGTTGTGGCATCCTTTTTTGTGCCGTGAAGCGACTTTTCAACGCGTACGAGCCTCGTTTCAACCGAGCCGAGGTCGGCCAGCATCAGTTCTTCGGTGAGCAGTCGCACATCCTTGCCCGGCGTGGAAGCATCCCCCAGAGGGTTTGTAAAACACCGGACAACCTGAATCAGCGCGTCACTCGCCTGGATATCTTTGTACAGTTCCCCAGTGATTCTGGTCTTCTGCTCTCCACCGATTTTCGCCGCACTGTCGATGAACTCTATCGTCGCAGGCGTGGTCTTCTTCGGACGATTAGCCTCTACGAGCCAATCGAAGCGTTTGTCCGGAACTGCAACGACGCCTATGTTAGACTTGCCACCGAATTCATCTATCGGCGCGAGCCCTTGTGTAATCGCCCGAAATAGCGTAGTCTTGCCAACTTGCTGCAGGCCGACTATTCCAACTTTCAACTGTCAGTTACCTCCAAGGGCAATGGTGCGCGAGTTCTGCTGAAAACCCTTGGCACTGCCCGAGATTGTATAAGAAATGCTATGTGCCTTCTGATGTTGATATCAGCGCATTATCAATCAACCGCGTGTTACCGATTTTCACCGCCAGCGCCACAAGCACCTGTTTTTCGATGGTCTCTATTGGCGCAAGAGTATCGGGATCAACCACCGCCAAATAATCGACCAACGCCAACGGTTCTTCGGCGATTGCACCCGCAACCGATTGACGAATGACATCTCCTGTTCTTTCGCCGCCTTCTACCAGAGTCTGTGCCAGAGTGAGCGACTTAAAGAGCACCAGTGCCGCCCGTCGCTCTTCCGCATTCAGGTAGACGTTTCGAGACGACATAGCCAGTCCATCCGGTTCGCGTACAGTAGGAACCGCTACGACATCCAGATTAAGGTTCAGATCACGAACCATCTTCTCGATGACTTTGAGCTGCTGATAATCCTTCATTCCAAAGTATACACAGTCTGGTTCGGTAGCGGTGAAAAGCTTGAGGCAGACGGTTGTCACCCCGCGAAAGTGTCCTGGCCTAGCTTTCCCTTCCCACAGGCTGGTAATTCCCTCCACATCCACATAGGTGGCAAAGCCGGTTGTGTACATCTCCAGAACCGACGGATGAAAGATGACGTCTACGCCCGCGGCTTCGCACTTTTGCGCGTCAGCTTCGAACGGCCGTGGATATCTCTCGAGATCCTCGCTGGGACCAAACTGTGTCGGGTTAACAAAGATGCTTACTACCGTAAAGTCGCCTGCATTCTTCGAAGACTCAACAAGCGACATATGACCAGCGTGTAACGCACCCATAGTCGGCACCAGCCCCACTCTTCGGCCATGATTTTTCGCCTCCGACACTGCGCGCCGCAGGTCGGCAATACTCTTAACTATCTGCATAGGACAATTCCAAGATACGCTAAAGGAAAAACGAGAGTTCGGCCGGAAACCTCATTTGCCAAACTGCCACCCAACAAGCGGCAGGCGGAGATCAAGCGGAGTGAGCTTGTCGATAGCATTGCTCCAGCCCCCCGGATCAGAAGAGACTCTTTCAGCAAGCGGTTTGTCTATCTTCTCGGCTGCTTCGATGGCGTTTTCAGCCTCCTCAGTCTTCCCCAAGAGAGTGTACGACTGTACCAGAACCAAATGAGCCACAATCGCATCGCCGGGAGATTTAACTGCCTTGTTTGCAGATTCGATAGCTTCTTTCACCCTGTCGGTCTTCAGATATATGAGCGCCTGCAACGAATAAGCATCAGATCCTGACCGCTTTTCGGTCACCTGTTCTATTTCACGAAGCGCCGATGCGTAATCCCCTTCGAAGAAAAGAGCAGTTCCGACGCCAGTTCTGGCAATCAATCCTACTGGTAACGCAGAAACAGCATCAGGTTTGGTGTCATACAATTGTTCGTAAAGAGAGATGGCTTCTTTGTGCTCCCCACTCGCTGCCAGACTGTGCGCCAAATACAGCTTAACATATACATCGGAAGGCACCCGAGCCAATACTTTTGCGAATTTATCGGACGCTTGTTTGGGTTTGGCCGGCTCACTATCGTAGGCTGTAACGCCACGCGCAAACTCGCGAATCGGGTCAAACTGCTGCAAAGCCACAAACTGAACCACTACACTCGCGAGAGCCAGCACACACAAACCAGTTAGAAATCCTTTGAGCTTTGGCAGGTTCAGCATTTTTGGAAGGATTATGAGCGCGATGATAATAGCCAGAGCAGCAGCAATTGAAAGCACCGCTGCCCCTGCGACCATTCCTACCGTCATACAGGGCACATCCAGCCCCGTTTTTGGATAGAAGCTCGTAACATACGATTTTGCAGCCTCATTCGAGAGAATAGCCACCCCGACCCATACGCCGATATATACAGCAACACTCTTCCAAATCGGAAATCTGTGAGCTACTTGCACCCCAATAATCGCTACAACAAACGTCCAAACCCAAGTGACAAAGACATATATATCCGGAAGTACTGTTGCGCTCAGGATAGTGGGAACTGTCACTATTGCGTTGGCCCACGCAAGCACTGCAAAGGTCTCGGCAAAACTCCCCTGGCCTTCAAACCTTGAGGCCAATCCAAAAGTGAAGGCAGCCGTAATAAGCATCATCCCAACTGAAACCATCGGGTTACTGGCACCCAGTTGGTAGAGTGATGCACTGCTGTCTTGGTAGTAGTTGAGCAGCACACAGGCCGACTGAACCAAACCTACTGCAACTGTTATTGTGAGCCCTGCGACGAACAGGTTTCTCTTGCAAACCTCGCTTAGAGCATCTTTAGGGGTTGTGACCAGTGCACCAAGAAGCGCCAACCAGCTTCGGTGCTCGGTATCTGCTGCTGTTTCTACAGGTTTGTTGTCCGAGTCTTCCGTCACATCAGAGCTTCCTTTCAACAGCGGCAGCAACTCTGCCAATCTCTCCCATAAGGCGCTCGAATTTCGACGGTTTCAGCGATTGAGGCCCGTCAGACATAGCTTTCGCCGGATCATTATGAACCTCGACAATTACTCCGTCTGCGCCAGCAGCGATTGCTGCACGAGCTATCGACCCTACGTATCGCCATTCGCCTGTAGCGTGGCTCGGATCGACAATTACAGGAAGATGCGTCCAGTGTTTGAGCACCGGAACCGCATTGATATCGGTAGTGTTTCGGCAGGAATCTTCGAATGTCGTTATACCGCGCTCACACAAAATGACCCTATCGTTACCTTCGGCCATAATATATTCGGCCGACATCAAGAGGTCTCGCACGCGTGAGCCGAGCCCGCGCTTTAGCAAAACCGGCTTGCCCGTGGCACCAACGCGCTTGAGTAGCGAGTAGTTCTGCATATTCCTGGTGCCAATCTGAAGCACGTCGGCGTATTCGGTGACCATATCTACCTCATGCGTATCCATCACCTCGGTCACAATCGGCAGGCCTGTTCTCTCTCTGGCTTTGGCGAGTATTTTGAGCCCTTCTTCACCGAGCCCCTGAAAACTGTAAGGAGACGATCTTGGCTTAAACGCGCCTCCGCGAAACATGCGGGCTCCAGCAGATTTGACTGCCTCAGCGAGTTCAATAGTCTGATCTTCGGTCTCCACGCTACACGGACCAGCAGTTACCACAACCTGCTCCGATCCAAAACGTGCTCCACCAACATCAATTATGGTGTCCTCAGGGTGATACGACCGCGATGCCAGTTTCCAGAGCTGACTGATCAGTTCTACGCGCTCGACCCCGGCCATCATCGAAAAGCGCTCGACCAAATCTGCCTTGTGGACGTTCACTTCGCCCAAGACGGCAATAACCTTGCGTTCAACTCCTGGGTTGATAAATGGCCTGAGACCTATGCTTTCAATATCTTGCTCAACCTGGTTCACCTCGTCGGGTGTAGCCTGCAAGCGCATAATGATAATCAAACTGATACTCCTCGCCGGATGGGTTCGTTCGGGCTAATTTCTTAGTCATTTTTGAGATGCACTGCCAAGCAAATGCTGCCTCATATGGAGAAAGCCTGTCTGCGCAATTATATTCCACGGTAGGACTGGAGTCAAGGAGCCCACCATCTCCAGACCGTGTCAAATAGTTGTGGAGAATTGTTTTGACCTTTTTCTCCAGTTGAGCATCCGTTTAGTTTTTGCTCCAGCTCCGGATCTTAGGTAGCGAGCCGAGTGATTTAAGAGTCACAGATATTGGCGTCACTTTTCCGTAGCTCGGCCTTTCTCGTTCAAATAGGGAGCGATCCAGCTTGAAATCAAGAAACGATCTTACAATCTCATCAGCGTGTTTGGATAATTCACTCACCCGCTTTTCTTTTTGCATAAAGTCTTCTCTTGTTACAACACCGCCGTTTTTCACATAGACTCTCAGTGAGGCCATTGCATTCACACCAGCTTCGCTCCAGCCCATAGGATTACGGCTCAGCCTCTGAGAAAGAACATGGCTGACCTGGGCCTCAGTGCAACTGCCGACAGCACCGCCGCTTAAACGGGTTAATATCCCATCCCACTGATTGAGCACATACTTCATGTCCTCTTTAAGCTGTTTCTTCTTAGAAGAATCCCTGCAGTCGCTAATTAAGGCTCTTGCCAATAGACCAAAATCTTCGCGACTACCGCCATTCAAGAGATTATAGACGCACTCAAAACCCGCCGCCGATATGAAAGGGGCCAGTCTTTTCCGCAAGTGAAAACCATCCAATGCAAAACGTGCATCGCAAAACTCATCCAAACCTCTTTTTATCCAACCTGCTCCATCTCCGTGAATAACTATCCGTTCTACGCTTCCAAGATCATATGCCTTGTCTGCGTAGGCATAAACACGACTCCACAATGACTCAACATCAGAAACGTCCGAGGTGAAATGCACTGGATTTATTAACCGTCGGCGATTCTTTGCCGTTTCTTTCGAACCCTCACTTATTGTTACCAAAGGAACCATCTTAGTCCGGCCATCTTGCAAACTAACATGATCCTCATCTGCAAATATGTGAAGCTCGGATACTTCACTGCGGATCTCTGGAAGTAACTCCGGCAAATCTACGCAATGCACCTTATTGCATACGCTCTGGGTGCTCAGATCTCCGTCAGTTACTATATCCGAACTCGATCGCATTGGAACATAGGCAGCATGCTGAACCAGACCCGCGCATACACCAGGGCTTATTCGCTGCCCCGAAGACACGCCGATTATCGTATCCACGGGATAACAATAACGGTCATTAACCTCGTCTTTGTAGTAGCTGCGATTGTATCTTAACCATCCTAAATTAGTCAGATATTCACGCTTGCGAGCCCGCTGCTTGACCTTCAAACCCTGTTGCTTGCGATCCGATTTCGATTCGAACAACGATTCATCCAGCTTATTGATTAATTCGGACATCAGTTCATTTGCCGCCATTTTGCTCGCCTTTGCCAACTCAGAACAAATATCATCTATATCAGATAATCCATGCTTACTGATAAGCGACTGCCACGTACTAACCAATTTCAAAGCCGTTTGTTGTATAATAGCGTCCATAGAGACCTTCTTTCATTAGTTTTTGACAAACCTTATTTTAATGAAAAAGGTCTCTTCCTCATATAAGAAAAACTCCACATTTATTTTTACGCGGCCCCATCTCCACACTTGATGGCAGGAATTATCAACAGCGACACCTAACGCACTAATATGACCGAACAAGCACGATTTGTTATTCAGGAGCATCACGCGAGCCGACTACATTGGGATTTCCGTCTGGAACTCGACGGTGTCTTAAAGAGCTGGGCTGTTCCGAAAGGTGTCCCCGAAGAGCCGGGAATCAAGCGTCTCGCTGTTCCAGTCGAAGACCACGCGCTCGACTACATCGATTTTGAAGGGACTATTGCAGAGGGTCAGTATGGCGCTGGCGAGGTGATGATCTGGGACAGTGGAACCTTCATACTAACCAAGCGCGATGAAGGCAAACTGCACGTTGTGCTCTCTGGCGAAAGGCTTTCCGGTGAGTATATTCTGACCCGTATGGCAGATGGGCAGTGGCTCATATTCAAGAGATCCCCAGCAAAAAGCTAACAGGGCGGCGAGCTTGGAATCGCTGTGCTTTGGGTACACTATTGTTCGGTGTAAGGCGCCGTGGGTCTGAGGAGTGCAACTCTTCCCCACCCTAAGTCGGAATTGTGAGCTACTGGAAAGGCAAGACTGATGAAGATGCATACACTTCGTTCCATACCAATATACATAATGTTGCTGATCTTTGTGTTCTCTGCTGCAGCAATGGTTAACGCAAAAATGACACTGGACGATGAGATAAAGATTGGCCGCGATGCAGCAAAAGAGATCGAAAAAGAGTTTCCGGTAACTGAGAACAAAGAATGGCTCGCAGAAATAGATCGGATGGGTAAGTCGTTAACCCCATACGTCTCGCGCAAAGACATACCTTATATATTTAAGATCATCAAAGAAGAGGTGCGCGGTGTGCCACAGGTGGATGCGTTTTCTCTTCCGGGAGGGCCGGTCTATTTTTCCGAACGTATGTGGCGAATACTCACTCCGGATGAGCGGCTGGGAGTATTGGGTCACGAGATAGCCCATATCGACAAGCGCCACGCCCTGGACACCATAAGCGAAGCCCAACGCAGGAGTCTGTTGGCAATCGCTATTCTGACTATCACAGGGGCAGGCAGCAAGACTAATCTGAATGCAGCTGAGCTTGCAAACAATCTGTACACACTGAAATACAGTCGGAAGCGAGAAAGGGAAGCCGATATGGTGGGTATCGACCTGGTGCACGCTGCAGGAGGGAATCCCGGAGGTTTGGTGACAGCTATGCAGAAGCTGCTCCACTTAGAGAATGAGAGTGGCGCAAAACCTATCAAAATCCTCTCCACGCACCCTGCAACCCAAGAACGCATTGATTATATGAAACAACGGTGTCTTGCCCTTGGAGTGCCGCCGGAAAAAATGGAACTGCAATTCAAAGATCAACCAAACAGGCTCGGCGACGTAGTGTCGAAACATAAGAGCAAGCTGACTATTACAGTGAGCTCCACCAGAGCATTGGAAGAAAAGGAGACGCTCCTTATAATGAAGCCGCTTTGGGATGAAGCCACCCAACTGGTGATTCCAAAGCCGATTGCGAAAGGTGTTGTGACAAAAGCTGGGGACAATGCCAAAGTATCGGTCACTATGCTCTCCGGATTCGCATTCTCAGACATCGAGGTAGGAAACGGCATCTATCCACCTGACCCTGAGAATGCTGCCAAACCTGACAAGAATACAAAAACAGACTAAAGATTCCAAAAAACCGAGTGCCAGCACCACGCGAATCGTGCCCGTCGGGAGTGCGACAAGAATTGTTCGTATGGTATAATGATGATAGTCGCTGCAAATGAGTTTGATGCTGGCGCCAGGGTGATGGAGTCCGCCGCTAACTGCCCGGACCGGGATGATGACTCCTGAATGTATTTTAGGTTACGAAGGAGGTCGTTTCGGTCGTGCTCTCAAAGACGCTTTGGCTATCGCTTGCTGGTGCCTTCCGTACGATCAGCCGATACTCCCTCTGTGCCCGATTCAAATGCGATTCTTTCCTCACCGGAACACTTGCGGCTGGCTTACAGAATAGAGATATACAGGGTGCCGTTCGCGGATGAACGATAAACAGAAGTACATACGCAATTTTTGCATAATTGCCCATATAGACCACGGAAAATCGACACTGGCCGATAGAATACTCGAGTTCACCGGCGCGATCGACGCCCGCAAAATGAAGGATCAGGTTCTCGATTCTATGGATCTTGAGCGCGAGCGCGGTATTACTATCAAAATGACCGCTGTCCGCCTCGACTATTCCGCCAAAGACGGAAACAAGTACGAAATCAATCTGATCGATACACCCGGACACGTAGACTTCAACTACGAAGTCTCGCGTAGCCTTGCAGCCTGCGAAGGTGCGCTTCTCCTAGTAGATGCAATGCAGGGTGTAGAAGCGCAAACGCTCGCCAATACCAATCTCGCAATGACAGCAAACTTCGAGATTATCCCCGTGGTTAACAAGATCGACCTGCCTACCGCTGATCCGGAGCGCGCGAAAGAAGATATAGAGCACGTTCTGGCGATAGACGCATCCGATGCCATACTCGCCAGCGCAAAAGAGGGAACAGGTATCCCGGAAATCCTCGAAGCGATAGTCGAACGTGTACCTCCTCCTTCGGGTGAGCCAAATGCGCCACTTAGAGCACTTATTTTCGACTCCCATTTCGATCAGTATATGGGCGCCGTATCCTACATTCGTGTGGTGGACGGCAGCATCAAACCTGGTATGAGAATACGTATGATGGCCACAGGCAAGGAGTTCGAGGTCACAAGCCTCGGAGTTTTCCGCCCTGAGATGACATCTACAGAAATACTTGAGGCGGGTGAAGTCGGCTATCTCACGGCGGCAATGAAAAACGTGGGTGATACCCGGGTTGGCGATACAATCACCTCTGCAGATGCACCCGCCAAGACAGCGCTTCACGGTTACAGAGCTGTAAAACCAATGGTTTTCTGTGGGCTGTATCCGATCGACAACAACGAGTACCCTGAGCTTAGAGAAGCATTGGACAAGCTTCAGCTAAACGATGCTGCACTGCAGTTTGAGGCTGAGACATCTGCCGCTTTGGGATTCGGCTTCAGATGCGGCTTCCTTGGTCTTCTGCATATGGAGATTATACAGGAGAGACTGGAGCGTGAATTCGGGCTTTCCCTTATCGCGACAGCTCCATCTGTTGTCTATAGAATTACACAGACCGACGGCAGTGTCATAGAAATCGACAACCCGGCAAATCTTCCACCAGTTACGGAAATCGAACGTATGGAAGAACCCTTCGTCCACGCGACGGTTATTGTGCCCTCGGAGTTCGTCGGTCAGGTACTGGAGCTTGCGCGTGAGCGGCGAGGAATACTCGATAAGATGGACTATTCCGCGGGTCACGTGGTGCTGGTTACCTACGAACTGCCACTCGCTGAGATTTTGATGGACTTTTTCGATCAACTGAAGAGCCGAACCAAAGGATATGCATCGTTCGATTATGAGCTCTCGGGTTACAAAGAATCGCACCTTTCGAAGTTGGATATTCTATTGAATAGCAAGCCGGTTGATGCGCTATCGTTTATAACACACAAAGACAGAGCATATCATCGTGGAAGAGCTTTGGTCGATAAGCTGAGAAAGCTCCTGCCGCGCCAGCAGTTTGAAGTAAGAATCCAGGCTGCAATTGGCGCAAAAGTGATAGCTGCGGCCTCTATATCGCCACTTAGAAAGAACGTTACCGCAAAGTGCTATGGTGGGGATATTACTCGAAAACGAAAACTGCTCGAGAAGCAGAAGGAAGGCAAACGGCGGATGAAATCCATCGGAAGTGTAGAGATTCCGCAGGAAGCCTTCATGAGCGTGCTGAAGATCAACGAATAATATCTAATCGACAAATAATATGCGAAGGGCGACCCGTCTGGGTCGCCCTTCTTTGCCTGTTAGGTACTTGGTTTGGACGTAAGATAGAGGCCGGCCTGCGTTCCGGCCTCCTTCAGATTCTTTTAGAAGCTTCGGTTGATTCCGAGAGTAATGAATCTCGGCATCACCCAACTGGTTTCTTCCTTTGAACCGTCGGGGAAGACTATGTACTGATTAGCCTTTCCAACGTTGAAGATGTTCCAGATGTTCAGGTTCAGCGTTTCGCCAATGCCCAGTCTTTCGGGCAGAGTCCACGCCATATTCCACGACAGAATGGCCGTGCGTGGTGCGTGTGACTGGAACTGTTCGCTGCCGGCGTAGACTGTATCAGCCAGGCCGCTGCCGAAGCTGAGCTGCCAATCGTGCACCCATTTCTTGGTCTTATACGATGCCACGAGATTGAGAGTGTGTCTCTGATCCCAGTCGCAATAGGCCATAACCTCCGGGTCGATTGGTGCGGTGAAATCGGAAGCATTGGCACGTGACTTCATCCATGTATAGGAGAGCCAACCGTCCCACTTGCTGTTCATCCGCTTCTGCATGAAGAGCTCAACGCCATTGCTTTTGCCTTCCCCAGAGTTGATATACATACTCGTCATAGAGTCGGGATCGTTTATGTTCACCCTGCGACTCTGCAGGAGATCGGTATACGTCCTTGTAAAAGGAGTCAGTCTGGCGAAGGTAGACGAGTTAAGCTGTCTTTCCCACGAAATATCCCACGATGTGCTGCGTTCCGGCTTCAGACTGAGGCTGCCGAGGCGATACTCGTTCCAGTCCGGATTGTCGTAGACTCTCTCCATCACGTAGCTGGGTGGGAACTGAATGAATCGACCCCAACTGGTCTTAAGAACATTGTTCTTGCTCAGTTTATAAGTAGCTCCAAATCGCGGGCTAATCTGGGAATCGCTGATATCGGGGTTTTCGACTTTGTCAAAATGCATTCCATCGTAACGGACGCCTGCTTCAAGGTGCCACTTGTTTCCAATCTGCGCTTGATCCTGAATATAGATACCTGTCTGTGTGGTATCTACATCGGAACTATAAGCATAGTCGCCCCATTCGGGGAATCCGAGCATTGGGCCGAGATCTGGAACCCAGGCAAGGTAGTGGTTCTTGCTGCGAGTGACACTGGCACCAGTTTTGAGAAGATGGCGCGGGTTAAGCTGGTTGGTATACTCCGCCTGAATACCCTTCTGTCTGGTACCGTAGTTCAGATAGGTGCTCATCCAGCCATCCGGCGACAGGGCATCGAGTATAGCACGGGTATTGTAAACGTATGGCCTGAGAGTCATAAACGAAGACGAACTGAAGTTGTGACTCCAGGTCAGCCCCGTAATGCTGTACCCTTGGTGACTGTGGTCTTCCTCTGGTGGGACAGGCTGGTTCTGATAGGTGAAATCGTGAATGGCATCCATCCGATACCGTGCGCTGCCCTGGTTGAGGAGAAGTGTCAGCTTGTCATTTTTGCCCACGGGATAAACGAACTTGCCGATCGTATCGGCGCTCTCGCAGCCCGCGACTGGCATTTTTCTGAAGTCAGTCTGCCACAGATAGCTGCCTACGTAGTAGTCGAGTCCGGATGGGCTTGCGCCACCGTACTCAAGATAGCTACCCATATACGACTGGCCGCCACCGGTCATCTCGAGGCGTCCACCCGGGCATTCGCTTCCAGTCTTTTTGATCTCGTTGAACACGCCGGATATGGCGTTGCCGTACTCTGCGCGATAGCCGCCGGTGTAAATCTGCATTTTGCTCATACCGACGGTTACCGTGTTCGTACCAAAGACATTGGTGAGCGGTTCAATAACTGGAATACCTTCCAGCATATAACCGACCTGATTGTCGCGACCGCCTCTGATGTGAGGTCGGCCTTCGCCGTCAACGACGACTCCCGGCTGGGTGCTGACTATACCTGGAATCTGGTAGAGGTTGTTCGGCTGGTTCTTGGACATCTGTTCCTGTTTGGCCTGAACGATGTTCATCGTAGGCGCTACGTTAGGCTGAATGAAGCTCTTCTTTCTAACGATTTGCTTGGTTGTTTCTTCCTGCTCTACTTTGACCAGGGAGATCTCCAGGCTGCTTGTGGTGTCCATCAGAACACTCACTTCGTTTCTCGAAAGAGTTCCGTAACCTACGAGGCTCGCCTTCACCTCAAATGCTCCGGGCGGCACGTTCGTTATGACAAAATAGCCATTGGCATCGGTAACAGTGGTAAGGTAAGTACCTTTTACCATTATGTTGACGCCAGAGAGCGCCGCACCGGTGTCAGCATCGGTCACTACACCGGATATAATACCGGTTGTGCTAGCATATGCCGGCATAACTACTGCTGTCAGTAGAACCAGAACGGCCAGCACAGCGAGCAGCTCTTTTGCTGAGAGTGTCAATCTGGAATTCCCTCCTTCTCCTCTTGTCCTGCAACAGACAGCATCGTCTTGGTAGGAACAACTTAGTGGACATCCGTCTGTTCAGACGGAGAATACTTTCCAATCAGGCATTATCGGAAAAAACAGGTGTTTTCCTCAGGTATTCGCCTATTGTGGCTGTGGCATAACTAGACAGTAGGCGGACAAGAAGTCAGCCGAATAGCTTTTGATAAGGGCAAACCCGTCGTGAGGCGGGGACGCAAAGCCATGGGGCTTACTTCCGGGCGCGAAAGACGGAAAAAGCTTGCCAGGTTGCCGAAGCTGGTGTGCAGACATCTGCGGCTCTTGCTTATAGGGCTGCAGGCGGTTTGGCCGCAGGTGCTTGCACAGAAGCCTAGACAGCCTGGCATGTTTTTTTTTGGAGGCGCAACATAGGATGTGGACTTTATATGACCCGCTGACAAAATCGGCACAGACCGAAGCGTCAAAATCACTGAAGTCAGGGACTTCGCTACATTTCTCGAATAACAGAAGAACGCCAAAGACAGTAGAGAGACTATGGTTCTTGTTGGAGCCGACCAGTCCGCTCACCCGTGGCAATTGGTGGAAGCATAAGACTGATTAACTGCTATATAGGAATAGTCATTTGATCTTGTCTATCAGTAGCGATAGGGTACAGTTGAACACTACATCCACACTGGAGGTGGGTCGGATGTTGAAGCGAACGGGCTGGGGTGGTACTCCGGCCCGTTTGTGCATTCTACCCTATAATTTATTGACTTGTAAGCCAATACTAGCGATGAGCGGTCTTGGCCAAATGCTGCCATATTGAGATTGGCGCACAGGAAAAACACTGGCGAAATGATTATCGCGCAGGCCGATGCCGCTCTGAGCGAAAACAAGAGGGCGTGGAAAGGACAATCCAACACTGTGTAGTACAGTGGAAAGGAAGATAGGGCCATGGCGAACGTATGCAGAAGCTATGCGGTTCGCGGATGCCCTGCCAGCCTTTATATGTCCTGTCCGGCGTATCTTGGCGGAAAGAACTGCTGGGAGGTGCCGAGAAGGCCGTGCTGTCCCGCCGACAATCTGGCTACCTGCGCAAAATGCGAGGTATTAGCGATCGGTAGGGCCATTCCAAAGGGCAACTTGGGCTAACGTGCAGGTTTGCACTCCAGCAAGTCGACGTACCGGCTCAAAAACTGTCGGACGATACACTTGCCTGTTAGGGCATCCTATGAAAAGACTGATTAACCGTATGGCAAACCAAATAGCCGCTTGGGCGACAGGGAGGGTGATAACCATCCTTGTATGCCTGAGCGGCATTTGTATTATAGGGATTTCAGTATTTGGCAATCATTTTTCGGCGGCCACAGCTACGCTGGTTATAGTGGGTTTTGCTATAGGTGGCGTGCGAATATCACTTGCGACGACTGATGGTGAAAAGAACATTGAAGTAGAGACTCCGGCAACGATTGGTCTTGGCGCAGCGATGGTATGCGGGCCGATCGGGGCAACATTACCTGCAGCAGCAGCCGGAATCGGTGAATGGCTCCTTGTTCAGGGTAAACGCAAGCCGTTTAGAGAGTCGGTTCCTAAGCTCACAAGACTCATTCTGCTCTCCACGTTAGCTGGAGCGACGTTCCAACTGGCCGGAGGAGTGATCAGTTATCCCGCAAGTATAATCTCTCTCGCTGCGGCGATTGCTGCGATGTTGGTATATGCGGTGTTCACACGTCTGCTTTCAGGAGCGTTTGCTAAAGGGCTTTGGCTCGCACTTGGCGCAGGATATGGACTCGCCGGAATGGTGGCCGCTCTTCCTGCTTTCGCCGCATTGGTAGTAGCTCTGCCTCTCGCAATAGCGCTGCTGGGAATGTTGAAAGCAACACCGCTGAAAGAGGAATCCTTAAGCGATGATGAACAGGAAGCAGATGACTCTTCAGAACAGAAAGAGTCTGTCAGGCATTCATTTGTCGATCCGTTGACCGGTGTAGCCAGCCATCGCTATCTCGATATGTTTCTCCGTCACGAGCTCAGCCGCGCAGAGCGCTTCAACCAGCCCCTAACGGTGTTCATTGTAGACCTCGACGACTTCAAAGAGTTGAAGGAAGCATCCGGAGAAGACGCCGCGAACACCTGCCTTTCCTCCATTGCCGAAAGCCTGAAGCAGATGCTGCGCGACTACGACCTCATTGCCCGCCACAAGGACGATATGTTCATGGTAGTCCTGCCAGAGACCACAATACAGGCCGGATACGACACCGCCTGGCGACTGCATTCCGAGATATCCGGCAAACTGCTCCCCTTGCGGGCAACGTTCTCTGTGGGTGTTGCCACCTATCCAACTTACGGGGAGACAATCGACGACCTGCTGGCATCTGCACACCACGCATTGAACCGTGCGAAATTCTCAGGAAAGAACACTGTGGTAGGCTGCCACACACTGGCAAAAGCCAGTTAGTATTTACACCCTGAGTCTCTCCCAAGGGAACCTCGCACCTTTCATTCCCTCTGCTTCTGCATTTGTCCGAGCCTGCCCGATGCGGTTCAGGCGATATTTGAGAAGCTGTTCGGCCACCTCAGGATACTGCAGAGAATAGAACGGCAGAAGATACACCTCCGTATTCCAGAAAATATGCCCGCTGTAGCCAGGATCCGAAAGGAGCTTTGCTGGGATGCTAACATCGAGTTTCATATCGGAGTTCGCCCTATTGTACGATTGAAGCAGATGGAATACAAAGAACCGTACTGCAGCCTGTGCAAAGTCGTCCCCTTCGATTAGGATGTCTGATTCACTCCAGTACCGCGACCAAGC
Source organism: uncultured bacterium (assembly GCA_964497515.1). Lineage (GTDB taxonomy): Bacteria > Armatimonadota > UBA5829 > UBA5829 > DTLH01 > CAZCCV01. Next base: position 32,004 of record CAZCCV010000010.1, read on the forward strand.
CGCTTTTTGTTCTTCTTCGAGTGCAGCGTACCGTGGAAGTGATTGCAGAATCGTAGTGGCATCCTTTAATGGCTCGGTTGACCGCACACTATCGCACACTGCTACCAGCTTTTCGACGGTGCAGTCTTCCCCTTCTCGCACGTCGAACGACAGTTCCTCGGCAATCAATCGGCCGGTAGATTCATCGCTGCGTCGAACTGCCACCGACTCTTCGGCTGAAAAAACGCTGGTTGAGGCAGCCTGAGAGATTATGTGCCCTTCTTCTCTCGACTTAACAGAAACTGAAAACACACCACCATCGATGACTTGCTCTATTATGTTGTGCTGCTCGTAGCCGTCTGGGTACCACGAGCCCGCGTCTATCTCCGAACTCACTCTAACTGTGCCCGAATAATCCTCTGGAGTAATCACAAGCCTGCTGAAAGAGAGTTTTGTCACCCTGCCTGAGGGGCTCCTCCATCGGACGAAGCGCCTGATGACGCCATCTTCAAATGTTATGGAACGTTTGAAGCCTAATATCTCACCTTCGGCAAGGGAAAACCACCCGGTTCCGTCGTTGAATCTGAGAAGCAGCCAGTTTGGGGCAGGAACCAGCCATGATACAGCGTGTTCTTTGCTGGGTGTGTCGTATATTCAGGCAACAAGAATAAGTGGGCAATCTACTTCGGGAAGTCGTTCTTCGAATGCTCCTCGAACTCCAAGATAACCATTCCCCTGAGTCATCAGAGACTCAAAGTATCTTATTCTATCCTCATCGAAACTGTCTGTCTCAATTCCCCATACTCTGAGGTGTCGAGTATCGCCTTCAATTGCCACTATTCTTTACTCCACTGTTCTGCCGTCCGGCAAGAATACCATCACTTGATTATCGTCTGCACCCGACCAATACGGCCGTCGGTAAGTGCGACCTTGATACCGTGGGGGTGATTGGCACTCTTAGTAAGTATTCGACCAACCACGCCTTCTGTCAGTTTGCCAGTCGCTTGATTCTGCTTTTCCACAATCTGCACCTGCGTGCCCGGGTGGATTTGTTCTCGTTTTGGTACAGGCATACATTCACCTTTGATCTTTCTGCATTTGCTTCTTCTTCTCTCATAAAGAGAGCACCTTCGTCTGATAATATGATAAAGTATTGCTGAGATGGTCTGCTCGGCATGCTGAGTGCCAGCGGCCAGGCAACTCTACAATGAAAAAGGTCTCTACGGTGAAACCAACAGGAAAGAAACGAAAGCAGCGCGTAAGATTAGGACAAGTAGTCACTTACATTGTGCTGATTGCTGGCGCAGTTATCTTCGCGTTGCCGTTTCTGTGGATGGTATCTACCTCTCTTAAGCTCCCGGCCGATGTAGCAAAACCAGGGTTCAACCTGATTCCTAGCCAGCTTGTGTGGTCGAACTATCCGAAGGCGCTTACCATTATGCCGTTTCAGCTCTATCTGTTGAACACACTCAAAGTGACTGTGCTCTCAGTGATAGGAACCCTGCTTTCGAGCGCGATAGTAGCTTACGCATTTGCCAGACTCCGCGCGCCAGGGCGAGACTGGCTCTTCTATATTATGCTGGCCACAGTCATGCTTCCGGCTGAGGTTACAATGATTCCACGATTCGCAATATTCCGAAGTCTGGGGTGGTATGATACGCTGCTTCCGCTTATTGTACCGGCTTTCTTCGGAAGCGCGTTTTATATCTTCCTGATTCGTCAGTTCTTCCTGACTATTCCAAAGGATCTCGAAGACGCCGCCAAGATAGATGGTTGCTCGCCTCTTCGCACATTCTGGCAGATATTCATGCCGCTTTCAAAGCCGGTGCTGGTGACAGTCGCAGTCTTCTCATTCGTAGCACATTGGAACGATTTTATGACTCCGCTTATATATTTGAATAGGGTAGACAAGCGAACGCTGGCACTTGGTTTGGCTACATTCCAGGATGTTTGGGGAGTAGACATAGTCTCACTGATGGCCGCTTCGACGGCAGTGCTGATTCCGGTGCTGATTATATTCTTCCTTGCACAACGATACTTTGTTCAGGGCGTCGTTATGAGTGGAATCAAAGGTTAATGTCTGCCAATTGACCTGCTCTTATGCTTCACCCAATGGCGTTCATTTAGGCACTGCATCGTGCCTAACACAAGCAACATCCCTGCCTACTCTCGGCACCGCCCTAAGCACCATCCTCACGCCAAATGAAAACTATGGCCTCAAGTGCTGTGTTCATAATTGTACCAATTGACTTAAGCGTGCCGAATAGATATCCTACATATGAATAGCCACAACACATCCTACAAAACGGTTGTTGGGCATTAGGCACATCAGAATACTCTAAGATAGGCAAGTATGAGTGGCTCCACGTTTCTATCCGCCGCACGAAGAGGTGCAGAGCCACTGATCAGCACTGCTAACAGCTAGGCTCCGGAGGTCAAGCAATGTTTGTATACTTGATTCTAGGATTAATACTATTGGTTAATTTGATTCTACTAATAGTACTAGTGATTGTCGCGCGTACTCTGTGGACTATGCGGCCGAATCCGCTTGGCATCCCAAATTCAGAGTATAAGGCATTAGTTGCCCTGTACAAGATTACCAAAGGGTCTCGTTGGAACAATAACACGAATTGGTTAACAAAAGACGAACCTTGGCATGGAGTGACTGTCAAGAATGGCCAAGTTGTTAAACTCCACCTTGAAGAGAACAATCTGTCTGGCCAGATACCACCTGAAATTGGTGATCTTGCGAACCTGAGAAGGCTCGACCTCAGCAGGAACCAGTTGACTGGCACTATACCCACTGAGATCGGCAAGCTGAAGAAGCTAAACAGCCTCCACCTCTCAGCGAACGAGCTGACTGGTACTATTCCGCCAGAGCTAGGCGAGCTGACGAAGCTAGAATCGCTCGACCTCTCATTCAATCAGTTGGCTGGCACTATTCCTGCCGAGATCGGCAACCTCAGTAACCTGCAGGCTCTCATTCTCATCTCCAACGAGTTGACTGGCACTATTCCTGCCGAGATCGGAAACCTCACTAACCTACAGGCTCTCTTTCTCAGCTGCAACGAATTGGCTGGCACTATTCCACCTGAGATAGGCAATCTCATTAACCTACGGGGTCTCTTACTCAACCACAACGAGTTGACTGGCACTATTCCGCCAGAGCTGGGCAAGCTGACTAACCTAGAATCGCTCTTCCTCAGCTGGAGCGGATTGACTGGCAATATACCCGCCGAAATCGGCAATCTAACGAACCTACTAGTGCTCTACCTCGACAACAACAGATTGACTGGCATTATTCCGCCTAAGATAGGCAAGCTGAAGAACCTGCAAACGCTCGAATGCTCATCCAACCAATTGACTGGCACTATCCCACCAGAGTTATGCGAGCTGACAAACCTAGACTGGATCGACCTGTCATCCAACCAGTTAACTGGCACTATTCCGCCAGAGTTAGGGAACATGAACGAGCTATATAGACTCATCCTCAACAACAATAGATTGTCAGGCGAAATACCGCATTCAATAACGAATCTGACTCGTCTTCAGACAATCGATATAGGCCACAATGCTCTTACTGCATCAGATCCTAGGGTTCGAGAGTTCTTGGACGAAAAATGCCCGGGGTGGGAGAAAACACAGCGGAAAAACTGAGTACATACTCAATAATATAAGCCTGGGTATTGAGGTGGTACCTTGCCCCGAACGCTCTTCTACGGTAGACTTATAATGCAACGAGAGCACACCTGAAGGCGAACAATTAGGGGAGGTTTCACTACATGCCTAAGTGCAAAAAATGCAGAACCAGTCTGCACCCTGAGCAGAAAGTCTGCCTGGAGTGCGGTACGCACACGCATCTGTGGGACGGGGGAGCAGATAAGCTCGAAGAACCAAAAGCCCCTATTCCGTGGAAACCGCTCGCCATCATCGCAGGGTGCCTCGTTATTGCCATTGTTATAATAGCAATAGGAATGCACCTTAGAGTCCCTCCACCCAATGAAGTCGCCGACAAGTGGATGTCTGCTCTCCTTAGAAGAAATATCAAAGAAGCCCGAAAGTATACTACACCCGGTTTTGAGGCGTTGATTATCGACCGGCCTGCAAGTGCAGAAAAGGCCGACGAATACTATGAGTTTATGCACAACAACAATGCAAAGAGCTATAAACTCTCCAAGCCAGAATACAATACACATAGTGCAGCTACGGTAACCCTTACAATATCTGGAGAAACTGGAGTATCTCTTACCGAGAATATCCGTTTTGCTCGCGAAGAACGTGCCTGGAAAATAACCGACGTAGATTAGTGCTGGTTACCAGCCTCCTGCCAATCGTTTCCATTTCTCGTATTGTACGCCCTTCTGCACCCACCAATCATACCTTACACGTATTCGAGGGTTGGCGGAGTAATTGTAAGGTTCCATCGATTTGATGTGACCGTCACAATACAGGAAGTTGTTTCGATTGCCGTGCCAAGGCTTCCAGGAATCCATTGTGTGCAGTTTAGGGAGTCTCGCAGTATACCAACCGCGCACGCACTCCCAGTTTCCACAGCGATAGATGTAGTCGTAGTATGCATCTGCCACATCTACTGTTACAGGAATACCTTCAAACAGTAGAATAGTGCTCCGGGGCTCCTCCACAGCGCCCTGCGGACACCCGCGCTTAAGATGAATGCAGCTTGGATAGTCGATATCTGGTGGGTCTCTCAGATACGAGTTCATACAGTACGTCCGGGCAGGATAGTATCCATTCCAGTAACCGAGCTCCGGACAGCACCATACAGTGTCTGCGCCACCGTTTTCACCGATGTAGGGTACCAACCCGCCATTTCCCGTCTGCGACCAGTAGTTGTGATCTCCCCTGAGCCCGCCGGGAGATGGGTAAACCGAACTCCAGTCCGACAGATATAAGTCGAACGCCCGCCCGAGCTGGCGCATATTAGATGAGCATTGGACCTGCAGTGCGTGTCGTTTGCTTCTGAGAAGCACGGGGAAAAGCAGGCCGGCGAGGATGGCTATCACAGAGATAACCACGAGGAGCTCGACAAGTGAAAATCCTTTAGACTTGCACCAAAACCGAGACAAACACATCACCACCCTGAGAGTGAAGATATATATCTGGCAATTAGTCTAACGAGCAGCCGCACACTTGTCAACAAAAATAACTGATAAATGGGCGCCGTCAGAGAGTGGCGGTTCCCTGACGGCGCCTTTTGTGCGGAGGAGATGGCTAGATACTCCTCTGCAGATCGAACTATATCGTTCTGTTATTCGCCCTGCCCGCCGCCGACAGTCGGCTTGAAGGTGCAGATCGACATTCCTGATGCAACGGATATAGCTCCGTTGTCTGGGTTAATTCTAACACAGCCGATCCAGGAATCCGCACTGGCGAACTCGCTTAGTCCTCCATAATTCCAATCCCAGTGCATTAGTTTATATGGCCCTACCCAACTGTTGCTGGAAAAGAAGATGCCTGAATCGTCTATATCCATTCCAGACAGACCGAACAGGTCGGAGACAATCGTGTTTCCGTCTAGTGTCGTGAGCGGATCACTGACATAAGCCTGCTGCAATTGCTCAGCGGACCACGCCATTATGAAATCGCCGTTGGCAATACCAGCAGTACCGTAGCACAGATTGCCGTAAGAGTCGAAAGCAATCGGACCGGAATAAGGCGATGGTGAATCGACAACCACCTTGGGGCCAAGGTCTGTCATCAGTAGAATGTCGGAAGCTGTCCAAGAGAGGTTAGCCGCCGTCACCAACAGTCGGCCATCACTTGCGATTGCTGCATCGTAGTTGTTCAACACTGTAGCAACATCCCTGAGACCGGAACCGTCGAAGTTTATGCTCCTTATGGTGCCATTCCAGTTTTCGCCGAAGTATATTAGGCCTCTCACAGCATCGACTTTGACGAATGATCCGAATACCGGCTCCGGATATGTGTAAATATCATCTCCCACTTGTGTTCCAGTGGGAGTTACTACAAAGATCCTTGTGTTCTCGAGGCCAGAGAGAGGATCGTATGCTCCGTCCATCACAACAAACCAGCCGTTAGGCAGAATATCGAACCCTCGCACCCAACTGGCAAATGTTATATCGGATACGGTGTAGCCATCCGGTTGTGTTGCGTGCCCACCAGTGGAAGTAACGTCATCTGCAGTTCTGGGAGTTACAGTCACTGCGCCGGAAGAATCTCGGGTGAGAATCCCTACTGCTGTGATTATTGATTTGTCGATTCGAGTGATGGGAAGCGAACCGTACGAAACTGTGATTTGGAAGCCAGAACCGTCGTCGATGGCGACCCAGTCTTCTCCATAGGCAGCTTTCTTCCCCCACACTTTTACCAAAAGTCCATCTGCCAGAGATGACTGGGCGGATCGTCCAGAAAGCCCGACCGGAGCAGGAGATTCACCGTGGCCAAGAACTGTAATCAGTGTGTCCGATATCGTCTTGTTGTGAACATAGCCTGTTATAGCAACCTCGTCGCCGATTTGCACAGCCGCTTGCGAAAGCACCTTCATCCCTGCGGCACGATCGGGAGATTCTATCCAGAACCCTTCATCTTCTACAATTGCAGTAACTTTTGCTCCCCAGATGACAGCATAAGCGCCATTTTCCAGCCTTTTCGCTTCACCAACAGAGACTGCCGGTGCAACATCCGCAACTGCATCGATTTCAGCAGATATTTCTCCTAGCTCGGGATCTACTTCTCCCTGTTTTACGGCCGAAGTCAGCCTTATGTATCTGAATGAATCGATTCCCGCTGGTACAGGTCTGCCATCCATGTCCAACACCGGAACACCTGGTGCGACTTGCAAAACGGCATCGGCTATATCAAAAGCATCTCCACCGCCACTTACGGTATCTATATCGAGCAAGGCTGCAACACCCTGGGCGCTCTGTCTGTCGGGGACTGCGTAAAACTCCTCTGCCGTGCGGTTCGCAGGAAGCGGCATAGTGGGAGTGTAGTCGCCGTAGTTCCTCAGGACAGCAGACGAGTTGCCGTAAGCGTTCAGAGGCTTCAGCTCAGACGGCAGCGGTTCTGGGAGAATGAGGAACCAGTTGACTCCGTCCTGACTGATCTCAGCAAATGCAGGCTCCTGCCAGCGATATGCCGGATTCCCGCCTACAAATATGGCGTTTCCGAATACGATGAAGTCGTAACCGCCGGGGTTTTTGGAGTCATCCATAACATCGTGGTCGAAAGCGAGTGTAATGCTGCCTCCGTCACCGAGTGTTACAACAGATGCATTGCTTGGAACGCGCGGAGAAATACCGTATGGCCTCCCGAGTGCCTTGAGAGGATCCATATAAAGCGACAGATAGTACTCCTTCTCCACAGGATCCTGTATCTGCTGATACTGACTGGGCCCTGGTGAATAGTCCACCACCTCGGTCGCGAAAGGGCTGCACTGCGCAAACGATGCGAATATGATAAGTGCGAGCACAATCACTGCAAATCTCATAGTATGTCCTCCTCTATTCCAAATCGAACAGGCTGTTATCATCCGGGCCAAACCAGCCTATGGATGAAGCTCTGTTATCTGCTTGATAGTCGTTAATTGGTGTGGTAAAGCTCATTTTTTCTGCTGACACGTGTCCATCCACCCAGGCAACAGTGGCGGTATCAGCATGTCGAAAATGCACAGAAGGGCTGTTGTGCCTTGTGGAAACATTTCCTCCAAAGATACGGAGCGGTGGTTCGCAAAAAGAGTATTCAATCAGGTGTGGCTCCGGGTACGATAGCGCCATAGCTGAATCCGTGAACATTACGGTCTTAGATGGCCTGCGAACCTCGCCGATGGTTGGTGTCACATTTGCTGCTTTGGAGAACGAGTTCTTGTAGTAGCTGCCGCCTATATAGTTCTGGTTGTATCCGTAACCGCCGCCGCCCGACTCGAACGCACCCTCGTCTTCCGATAAGGTCTTTAACATAGATATCAGTGGGCACTCTTTCAGTTTTGACGAACGCCCCATATACGGCCAGAGCGGGCCTCTTTTTGGGTCGAATGGTTCCGTTACAGAAGCTCTTGCGCCGTGCCAACGTCTAAGCCCACCGGCGCCGTCGTCGAAAATATCGGGAGCCGCGGGGACGAAGTGGGAGTTGTTGTCATCCGCGTAGAGGATAGATGCCGCAGCCAGTTGCTTAAGATGGTTGGCGCACTTGGCCTTGGTGCCAGCACTACGGGCAGATGTCATCACAGGAAAGAGTATCGCCGCGACAATTGCGATAACCGCGATAACAACCAGTAACTCTATTAATGTAAACCCAAAATGAAAACGGGCTCTCACCCGATTTCGGCTTGGCAGCCCGGTGAGAACCCGGAACGAACACTTGTGGTCCGCCATCTTTGCCTCCGAAGATGAGCACGATCGTTTGCGAGGCTGGCAGGTCTTCTGACTTACGGATCATCCGACAATCGGCTCCTTCCCAGAGATTAAGTGCTCCAGTGGATACACTGCCGAAGTCGTCCCCGATCACAGCGGCGGGCCCGTGACGGATTTTCACCATCTTCCCTATTGTGCTCACAAATATGCGAGCCACCGCGCCTCGTCGATTAAGTTTTCCACAAGAATTTACCTTGTTTGCCAGTTATCTGTCAAGCAAAGTGATGGGGAAATTCGCCCCATGTAATTTAAGGTGATTACGGTTGTCTGAACCCTTGACCTTTGCTATAATCACTCAGTCGCTGGGGGGCGTCTCCGAAGTTTTACACATGGAGTGGGGATGTTGGCGAAGCAACTTCAACTAGGAGAGGACGACGCTTACCTGGCGCTGGTGCAGGCGTGGGAGAATGCGCTTAAGGCGCTTTCGGCAGATATTACGAAGCTCTCGTTCGAGAGTTGGGTTAAACCCATAGTTCCGCTGTCGTTCGAAGACAGCACAATAGTTCTTGGTACCCCCAGTCGATTTGCCAAGAACTGGATCGAGAACAAGTGCATCTCCCAAATCAAAACCTTGCTCGAAAAGGAACTCGGGCAGGGTATTACTGTTGTACTGCGCTACACAGATAGCAATAAACAGACGGTTCTAGATGAACCGGTTCGTCCAACTAAGAAAGAAAGAAAGAAAGTTGTAGACGAACCTGTTTCGGTTCCGCTCAACCCCCGTTACAGCTTCGACACCTTCTTAGTTGGTGCATCTAACAGGCTGGCACACGCCACAGCCGAAGCAATATCAGTGCTGCCGGGTCACACTTACAACCCGTTTTTCCTCTATGGAATGGCGGGACTCGGAAAGACCCACCTTATGCACGCTATCGGGCTTGCAATTAAACAGAATCATCCAAATTTGCGCGTTGCTTATGTTCGCGGTGAGACGTTTACCTCCCAATATATCTCTTCACTTAGAGAGCACAAGATAAACGACTTCAGGCGCCGCTACAGGAATGTTGATGTTTGGCTGGTTGATGACGTTCAGTTCCTGGTAGGTAAAGAGAAGACCGAAGAGGAGTTTTTCCACACATACAATGCTCTTCACGATGGCGGCAAGCAGGTGGTGCTATCTAGCGATAGGGCTCCGAAAGACCTGGAACTCGACGGCAGACTCCTCTCCAGATTCGAATGTGGAATGGTGGCCGACATCGTTGCACCGGATCTGGAAACGCGCGTAGCTATACTTCAGGAGAAAGCTGCCAGAGAAAACCTGGTGCTTCCAGATGACGTTTCGATGTATGTGGCTAAAATCATACGAAGCAACATCCGTCAGTTGGAAGGGGCGCTCATAAAACTGCACGCTTACGCTGCGTTGATGAAAGCTCCTATAACAACCGAATTGGCGGAAGAAGTCTTGGGCAGCTACTTCGTAGATGCAGATAAGGCACTTCCTTTGGATCCCAGACTCGTGCAGCTCGCTGTGTCCCGACACTTCGGGATAGACACAGATGAGATAGTAGGCAAGCGGCGCAACAAAGAGATAGTAATAGCCAGGCAGGTAGCTATGTATCTTTCAAGAGAACTCACCTGCGCCTCTCTGCCTGCAATCGGCAGAGCTTTCGGCGGGAAGGATCACACCACGGTTCTTCACTCTGTCCAAAAAGTGCAGAAGCTGATAGAGACAGATACCGAGCTTAAGAACAAAGTCGATCTGATCAGCAAAGAGCTAAAAAGTGGAAGTGAACCGGATAACTAACGCTGTCCGCAGCCTCAACACACCTTTCCCTTGCCGTTTTCTCGTCATCCAACGCATTGTGGAATACACTGTGGAGTACATTGTCGGCAACTTGTGGGTAATTCTGGAGGACTTTTTCTCCCCATGAGCCATCTTTTTCCTTACAGATTCCCACAGCACTCTCCACACCGGATTACAAGAAGGAGCCAAGCGTGAAACGTGGGTTATTCCACAGTTTCCACTGGTATTACAATAACAATAAGATAATAGAGTATAATACTTCTGTTTTAATCTTAGATTACCCACTATGAGGATAACCAGACTTCATCTTAGAAACTTCCGGAACTACGTTGATGACTCTCTCGAGCCCGGAGAGGGTATAAACGCGTTCATCGGCCAGAATGGTCAAGGCAAAAGTGCGATACTCGAGGCTTGTTACGTGCTTTCCACGAGTAAATCTCATCGGACGGCTAAAGACTCCGATATGATACGGCTGGATGAAGACTGGGCCAGGATATCGGCCGAGATAGACCGAGAAGAACGAGAAGATACGGAAGTAGAGATAACACTTGCTCGAAACGCCAAAAAGACTGTGCGTACAAATCGCGTTAAGAAAGACAGAGTCGGCGACATCGTGGGTCAACTAAATGCCGTGGTATTTTCAGCGTCAGATCTCGATATGGTAAAGTCGGAACCATCACACAGAAGAAGGTTCTTGAATCTGGAGATATCTCAGGTCAGTCCGCAGTATGTGTACGCTCTTGGAAGGTACAAACGCTCGCTGGATCAGCGAAACAGTACTCTAAAGGAAATTAAAAGAGGAAACGCACACGGAAAACAGAGATCTCTTGACGTATGGGATGAACAGATAGCTTCTTATGGAGCCATACTGACTGAAAAACGGATGGGATTTCTTAAGAGACTGGCCGAGATAGCTGAACCCATTTATACACAGCTTTCTCAGGGAACAGAAAAGCTCGAACTGCTATACGAACCAAGCGTCAACGTAGTGGGACTAGAAAGCATCGAGGATATTAAGCAATCTTTCCTTGCACAACTATGTAATGTGAGAGATAGAGACTTCCTGCGGGGAACCACTACGAAGGGTCCCCACCGAGACGACATAGCATTCAAGGTAAACGGAATGGATGTAAGGTCGTTCGGTTCACAGGGGCAGCAACGATCGGTAGCACTCTCTGTTAAGCTGGCTGAAATATCGCTTATAGAAGAGATGGTGGGGGAAGCTCCGGTGGCACTGCTGGACGATGTGGGCGCGGAGTTGGACGACGAACGCCGGCGTCAGGTTTTCGATCTTGTTTTGGGAAAGTGTCAGACACTTGTCACGGCTACCTCTTTGAGAGAGCTTCCAACTGCTGCGACTGAGTCGGCAACAGTCTTTACTGTAACTGCTGGTACGGTTCAAAAGTCATGAGAAGGCCATTCTTTTCGCTGTCTGAGTTGATAAAAGAGAGGATCGCCGGTGCGGGCCTGAAGGGAGCGGTAAGAGAAAAAGCTGCCCTCAAGCTCTGGACAGAGGTAGTCGGTGCAAAGACAGCCTCTGTTACCAACGCCGAACGTGTGCAAAAAGGAATTCTGTATGTAAGCTGCAAGGATTCGATGTGGGCGCAGCAACTGCACTTTCTAAGACCGGTCATTATCAAGAAACTGAACGAGCGCCTGGGAGAAGATATAATCAAAGAGATAAGGCTCTCAGGTAGAGGCTATACGAAGACAACGACGAAAGAAGGTGATGGGCAGGCGGAGAAGCCGTACGAGCAGCCCGAACTCTCCGCCACCGATGTGCAGGCTATAGACGCCGCAGTGGAGGGGATAGAAAACCCGGAACTTGCTGAGCAGGTAAGAAATGCAATGAAAGCGGCAAGGGCGCTGCTCAAGAAGAAAGCTAGTGAGGCAAACAATGTCGAAAGTGATAGACCGGCTGAAGAAGATAGATGATTACAGATGGCTGATTCCAAAGTCGTATAAGACGGGGATGCAGACCGATGGGATGATCTATGCAACGGAAGCTATGCTGCACGATCTGGATCAATCGGCAGAGCAGGTGGCCAACGTAGCGTTTTTGCCAGGAATTGTGGGCAAGTCGATGGCTATGCCCGACATCCACTGGGGATACGGTTTTCCGATAGGTGGGGTAGCCGCTACCAGCGTTCAAGATGGAGTAGTCTCGCCCGGAGGAGTCGGCTTCGATATAAACTGTGGAGTGAGGCTTCTTAGAACCGATTTGACCGAGAAGGAAGTAGCTCCCAAGATCGGCGATCTGGTAGACAGAATGTTTTTGGAGGTTCCTTCTGGTGTAGGCAGCGAAGGAAAGATAAGGGTTAGCGAAGCAGAACTGGCTCAGGTGATGAAAAAGGGCGCAAGGTGGATGGTAGAGCACGGTTACGGCTGGGAAGAGGACTTGGCGGTAACCGAACAGCTCGGACAGTTGGCGAACGCCGATCCATCGCTTGTATCAAACAAGGCAGTCAAGCGCGGGCGTCCGCAGTTGGGCACACTCGGAGCGGGAAACCACTTCCTGGAAATACAGGTAGTGGACAAGATTATAGACAAAACCGCTGCTGCTGCATTTGGAATTACGGAACTTGGGCAGATAACAATTATGGTTCATACTGGTTCTCGGGGATTTGGTCATCAGGTATGCGAAGACAGTCTCATATCGATGCAGCGAGCTATCCAGAAGTACTCTATCTCGATTCCAGACAGGCAGTTGGCGTGTGCTCCGGTCAATTCACCTGAGGGTCAGCACTATCTTTCGGTTATGGCTTGTGCTGCCAACTATGCGTGGGCGAATCGCCAGGCGATAGTCCACTGGGTTAGAGAGGCTTTCGAGAAGGTGATGGGCACAAGCGCATATAAGCTTGGTATGAGTCAGATCTACGATGTAGCCCACAATATAGCCAAGATAGAGGATCATCGTGTGGGCGATAAGCAAATGAAGCTCTGTGTGCACCGAAAAGGCGCTACGAGAGCCTTCGGACCAGGGCATCCAGATCTTCCGGCTCGTTACAGGAGTATAGGCCAGCCTGTGCTGATACCGGGAGATATGGGGCGCTACTCTTTCCTTCTTGTGGGGACACAAACGGCTATGGAAGAGACATTCGGCTCCACCTGCCACGGTGCTGGAAGATTGCTATCCAGGCAGAAGGCTACGAAGCAAACCAGCGGCCAGGAAGTGCAAAGAGTACTGGCATCGAAGGGAATCATTGTTAAAGCGGCTAGCAAAGTGACACTTGCAGAAGAAGCGTCTTTTGCGTATAAGGATGTAGCTGATGTGGTAGGATCGGCCGAAGGTGCCGGAATATCACGCAGAGTGGTGAGAGTGCGGCCTCTTGGGGTCGTGAAAGGCTAAATCAGGGGGTTTCTTGGTGGACAAGGTACGAATAGCGATAATCGGTTGCGGAGGGATTGCAACCAGAGCGCACATTCCGGCAATATTAGCTCAGCCAGATGCAGAGTTAGTTGCAATCTGCGATATTAACGCGGCCTGCGTGGAGTCAGTTGCAAAAGAGCACGGCATAAAACACGTCTTTACAGATTATAGCAAGCTGCTGGAGATGGATGAAGTGGACGCGGTTAGCATCTGCACGCCCAATATCGCTCACCACACACCGGCAATAGATGCTATGAAGGCCGGAAAACACGTGCTGGTCGAAAAACCAATAGCCCGAAACCCCGAAGAGGGCCAGGCTATCGTAGATGCAGCACACGCTACCGGTATGAAGTTTATGGTGGCTCAGTGCTGCAGATGGCTCCCAGATTCTCTTGTTCTCAAGCGTTTCATTGATGGCGGTGCACTTGGAGAGATGTATTATGCCAGGATACAAGCCATTCGACGCAGAGGAATCCCAAGTTGGGGCGTGTTTATCGACAAAGAGAAGCAGGGAGGAGGCCCACTGATAGACATTGGGGTGCACATACTCGACACCACTCTGTGGCTTATGGGGCATCCGAAACCAGTTGCCGCCTCTGGAGTAACATACGCCAAATTTGGCCCGAGACCCGGTATTTTTGGCAACTACGGGTCGTGGGATCATACCAAGTTCACAGTAGAGGACTTTGCAGCAGGCCTAGTGCGCTTTGACAATGGCGCAACATTGATGATTGAGTCCAGCTTTGCTGCAAACATAGAGAAAGACAGAATGGCTCTTGCGATTCTCGGTACGGAGGGTGGCTGCCAAACCGACCCACTGAAGCTGTTCCGTGAGGAATACGGAACACTTGTAGACGTGACACCGGTGTATGTTCCGGAAAGCAAAATGTATCACGCCGAAATGCGCGGGTTCTTGGATTCTATAATTAACGATACCGAACCTCCTGTAACGGGTGAGCAAGCGCTTATGGTTATGAAGATTCTGGATGGTATCTACAGGTCATCGGAGCTTGGTGCAGAGGTAAAAATAGATTAGCGCCACATTGACCGAGGATATAGAAGAAAAACGCGAAGAGGAGCGCAGGAGAAGGCAGGCATCGCTGAGGACGATTGTAGGTCTTGCAGCAGTTGGCACACTGGCACAGCTTGGCTGGTCTACAATGTGCTTTTCGGCTCTGCCTGTCTGGGTGACATACGACCTGAGAGAAGGTACGAAACTCGGGCTGATTCTGAGCACCTTTATGCTCACAGAAGCGCTGCTCAGACCCTCTTTGGGTGCCCTGAGTGACCGCATAGGCAGAAAACCCCTTATGCTTATTGGTCCGCTGCTCGGCATCTTCACTTCGATTCTAACAATTCACACGAAAAGCATAGCGGTCATGGTGATCTTAAGAGCCATAGACGGGGTCGGGCTAGCTGCATTCTGGCCGGCTGCCTTTGCCGCCGCAAGTGATGCCGTCGAAGAAGAGCGGCGAAGTACCGCAATGGGAGTACTTAACAGTTGCTCAATGGCCGGAATAGCGCTCGGTTTTCCTTTGGGTGGCATTGCTAACGAACTCTATCGCTCCCATGCAGGATCGTTCGTCCTGGTGTGCGGCATTTTCACAGTGGCCTTTCTCGTTGGTCTCTTCGTTTTTCCCAGAGTGCCTCACAGATGCGAGGTGCAAGCGGCGGAGCCCGAGCACCATCTCGACCGAATGGATGTGCGAAGTGCTATAAGTATGGTGCCAGACATGCTGGTGCTCAGCATAGTTGTCTTTGCTGCAATCGGACTGCTGATGCCGGTAGTGAAGCTGTATGCTATGGAGCAACTTGGGTTGAGTGAGACCAAGTTCGGCGCCGTGGTATTCCCGATAGCAGCGGTACTGGGAGTGCTGGCGGTGCCGTTCGGCAGACTGGCAGACCAGCTTGGCAAACTCGTTTCGTTTTGCTACGGGCTTCTAATCTGCACGGCCGCGATGTGGATAATTGCCGTATGCAGAAACATACTGGCAGCAGGAGCAGCAGGCGCCATACTCGGTGTAGGTTTTGCGCTGGCGTTTCCTGCCTGGATGGCAGTTGTGTCGCAGGCATCTCCATCGTCGCGGCGCGGACAGGTTATGGGGGTTGTTGGGTTGGCTCAGGGAGTAGGCGCTATTATCGGAACGAGTCTCGGGCCTGTAATCTACTCTAGCGATTGGCTGTCGCTTCCCAGGCTTGGTGTCATGGACAGGAATATGCCGTTTTATCTGTGCGCGATGCTTCTTTCTGTTGGATCGATTATAGCCTTTACCTGGATAGCCAGGCTTAGGTCGATTGAAAGTAACGGCCGAGCTATTATGCTGCCTGAGCGCCGGGCTGTAATATCTGTGGCGATGGTCGGCGTGATGGTAATAGCAGGATGGGTAGTCTTTCGGTTTACCAGGCCGCTTCCGCCGGACAGGGTGGCATGGCTTTGGACCCAAGCTGCGGTTAGGGGTGAACCAGAAAGAGCAAAACACTACACAGAAGCATCGTTTGAAACGCCGAATTCCGACGGAATGGGCGGATCCGATATGGCGGCGGCTGTGTACCACAGATGGACTGCCAAAGAGAAAGCCTATTACATTCCTCCGAAAAAGCTGGTTATTTCTAAAGAAGGCGATGAAGCTCAAGTGACCTTGGTGTTCCGGTTCCTCGATTCAGAGGTTCGGGAGTGTATATTCCTTGTTAGAGACAATAGCGGGGAATGGAGAGTCTCCGACAGAAAAGGCGCCAGAGCCAAAAGATAATCAACTGTGGCCAAGACCCTTTTCGTGCAGTTTATGTGGTGCGATAGAGTTGAGTTTGGCGGTTGATTTGATGTATTATTTGGGTGCACAAACCGGAAACAAGACGTAAGATCATCGGAGACCAATGATACAATCCATAATCATCCTCGCTGTAAGCCTTGTCGGCATCCTGCTTACAGCCGAACTCTTCACAAATGCAGTAGAATGGTTTGGTCGCAAGCTGAACTTAAGCGAAGGAGCTGTTGGCAGCGTGCTAGCAGCTGTGGGGACAGCGCTTCCAGAGACGACGATAGCTGTGGTCGCCGTTATAGCAGGAGGTGTCGCCGACCAGGAAGTAGGAATAGGCGCAATTCTGGGCGCACCGATGATGCTTTCTACCCTCGCAATGTTCATCACGGGCGCGGCAATTCTGGTTTTTGCAAGAATGGGCAAGCGAGAGCCTGTTGTCGATGCCAATCACCGTATAGTGGGCAGAGATCTGCGCTCGTTCTTTTTGGTGTTCGTTCTCGCTTTGGTGGCAGGGATCGTGCCGGCAAAAGCGGTCAAGTATGCAATTGCTGTGTTTCTAGTAGCGGCCTACGCTCTCTACGTTAAGCGCACCGTGGCCTGCGGCAGTTCGTCGTCGAACAACCACGAACTAAATCCCCTTTACCTGCAGAAGCGACGCCAGGAGCCTGCATTATCTCCGGTAATATTTCAGCTTATCCTCGCTGTTGGAATAATGATTGTCGGCGCACAGTTCTTTAAGGAGAGTGTAAAACACGTTTCCGAAGCAGTAGGAATATCCGCACTGGTGCTCAGTCTGATTATTACACCGATCGCTACTGAGCTACCTGAAAAGTTCAACAGCATCATCTGGGTGAGTCAGAAGAAAGACACTCTGGCACTTGGAAACATCACCGGTGCTATGGTTTTTCAATCCAGCATTACGCCGGCGATAGGGATATTCTTCACGCCGTGGGTGCTGAATGAGCAGGCTATAGCGAGTATTGTTATAGCGATAGCTGCTGCGAGCTTTGCCTGGGTGGAAATGACCGTGAGGGCGCGTCTCAGCCCCTACTCTCTTCTGGTCGGCGGATTGCTGTACGCAGCATATCCCATCTACATATTCGCGATCAGGTAGTTCGCAGAAGGCCATGGTGCAAGCCGAGACTACACGACTTGTTTACTTCTCCAGGTAGCTAATTCTGTACGGCACCCGCGGAGAAGCGTTTAGAGTCAACTGGTTATTCCTGATTCGGTACCCTGTTCTGTCTACCTGACCGGTGTAAGCTACTCGTATTCGTTTTGACTCCGTCCAATAATCGGGCAAATCGACTTTGACAGAACCACCACTGCGCGAGTATACAGATATACTGCCGTCCGGAAGAGGAACCATCGACGAGAAGTTCTCCGCTATCACTAGTCCGTCTCTCATTACTTTGTAAGAGTTGGACTCTCGGTCTATCTGGACAAAAGTGTTGGCGTTATAGGTAACCCGTTCTATTGAACCGCTCTTGGAGTAGTCGGTTATCTCACGTGCAGCCAAACTGGACCACGGAAGCGTAATCAGATAGTACAGATCTGCAATCCGTTCGTCAGATGTATCCTTGGTAAAGTCGTCGCTAAACGTCCAGCCGTAGAGCAGCGAGCTTAGAATATCGTCATCATTTTTGATCGGGCTGCCACAGGTGACCTTGCCGTGATAGATCATAGGAATAAGTGGAATCTGCTCTTCGGCCGACCATATGCTGATCGATCTGCTCTCCACATTCCAGAAGTGGCTTATGCTGTTGACGAACGGCGAGGTCAGTATCTCCGAGGTAACGTCGATGCCGGATTGGTTGAAAGCCGATACAATCGCGAGTTTTCCAACGATGTTCTTCTGCCTTCCGGCGGGGATTCTCTGATTGAAGTCTATCCGGTCGGGATCGTCAGACAGCACGTCAAGGTGGATAGACTTTTCGATGCCCAGCATCCTTACGGTCTTTAGTGCGCGCTCACGGCCGAGCACTGTATATCTGTTTGGGCTTATAACGTAGGCCTGTCCCCCAGCCCACTTGCCACCTTCCGCCAGTTCTCCCGAAGAGTCTATGGCGATGATTTCCGGATTCCACCCGGGGCTATCTTTGTAAGCATCGTGATAGTTGTCGTGTACGCTTATGATGGCGTTTTCTCGTTTGCCCTGTTCGATAATCGCCCGCAGGTCAGAAATTGTACCCAGACGTTCGTTAATAATGTTTGTGTCGGGATACCCCGTGTCGTGGCCGTTGTGCTGCCACCCGATGAGGTAGACCACCTGTTTTGCTCCGCTGGTTATGCGATTAACTCGCTTCACAAGCTGCAAGGCGTCAGCAAAAGTAGTCCAGCTCGATGCATTGGGAGAGTCAAGGAGTATCTTATATATGAAGCTGCCGCTATAGAGTGGGTTCAGATTCCGTGCAATGCTGTTTCGTACAGCAGCAGCCCCACTAGTCCAGTTGATAGAATCAGCTCCACGGCCGGGCTCCAGTATGGTGACTGTGGCAGTAGAATCCTTCTGGATCAAGAAGGCAAGCTCCGGTTTTACGGCAATGGGTCGTTTTACGAATTCCACCAGAATGCTGCCTGATTTCGGCCTTTCTTTAATCTGTGAGATAAGCTGATCGTCGAGCGAGTTTAGTTGCACCAAGCCGAGCATTCGCTGGTTGTATGCCATAGCAATTGGCACCGGCTCGAACCAGTCGACTTTGTAGGTTCTTTGCAGAGGCTCCGCTTTTGCTATATCGACGAGTCGTCCAGAGCGTGTGGGGAGCGCCAGTTTGGCATCCGGCTCGCCGGAAAGTGCTGTAACAACGGGGAGTCTGATCGAGCAGACCCGGGCGCCATTTGACTCTCTCATAAGGCGCGATGTTATCATCAAACGATTGCCGGTCACTGCAAATATGAGATCGAACTCGGCAAGAGAGAGACTCCCTTTCATCAGTCTGCACTGATAGGTTGCAGTGTAAACGTCGTGAGAAAAGGTGGCCTCAACTCGAACATCCTGGTCGTAAGAAGACTTGTACGCCTGTTCATCTGTATCAAAATAGACCACTTCACACCCGAGCGAGTCCCCTGCGCCGAGGAGTGTAGTGCCTTCTGAGACGGAAGAATAGGAGATAATTATAGGGTGTTTTGTATCGAGGCATACCTCGATAGCCGGCGAGCTGATTTTGATTGCATTTCCGGCCAATCTTGCCTCCCCTACTGTCACATTGGCAACAGCCAGAGTTAACAGTGCAGCAATTGCTACGCTGTACATATACCTTAGAGACAGCACGACATCGCGCCTCCTGTGGATTCGATCAATTCATCAGACTCAACAGTTGAGTATCCCGTTCCATATTATCGGAATACTGAATCAACTCGATATATATAGATTCCAGAGTCGGACGAATACACTTCCGTCAGTCCGTGGCCGACAAGGTGGGCGATGATGGTATCGTCGTTACGTGGATAGTTTTGGTAGTTCACTAGAACGTAGTTGCAGCTATGTTCCGAGAGCCAATCGACCAACAACTCGGGATTGTCTTCAAAATCCCCATAAGGAATTATGGCGTTATGGCCAGGATCAGCCCAGAAGTATGGTCGATCGAGATAGAACCCTCGAGTCTCACCGAAGAGCGCAATCTTGGCATCTTTCGGCAACTCGTTATTGATATAGCTGCAGGCGTTGTAAAGGCCGAATCTTGTCAGGTAGTCCGCTGGCGTTTGGAGTCCGAAGGCGACCTTTGCTGCAGGACAGACTACTGCAAAAGATACGAAAGCGGTAAAAGCCGCCGTAAGAAGCGCCAAGGTGAAGACAGCTTTTCTTACGCGAAGGACTTCGGCGCAGTATGCCGAAGCTGGTGCGAGAACGGCAATCGTCGGCAGGAAGTAACGGGTATTCTGCATGGCAAAAAACCATACCAGTGTGAGAAACCCCGCAACGAGAATCAGTGTTCTGTGCCTCCCCGGGCGGATAATTCCAATTAGCATCACAGGCAGCACAAGAAGAACCAGTGGGCCCAAGGAAGCCATATAGACCTGTGGGTTTCCAGAAAACAACGGAAGCTCGGGAAAGTCCTGGGGGAGCCGTGCGCCGTAATCGTCGAATCTGGCGTGGCGAAACGTCAGGTTCCAGGGAAGAAGCAGGAATGATGCAGAATCCTGCCCAAGACCAAATTTCAGTTGGTCGCTTCGGTACAATTCCGCAGTCTCAGCGCTCCAGTTCGTTCCTCCAAAGAGCTCGTACGCAAACGGGTAAACAGGGTTTCCTGTATTTATATAGCTCTTGGCATACCAGGGAAGCGCGATGACAGTAGCGACTAACGCTGCAACAACTGCAGTTTTAAATGGCGTCGATGGCTTCTCTCTCGACCTGTCGAGTAATATCCAGAAGCCTGCAACTGCGATCATAATGAGCGCCGTCATTTTGGTTCCTGCAGCGAGTCCGGCTACAATTCCGGCAAAAACAGCCCATCTGCGATCCTTTGTTGCGGAGTAGTTCATTAGCGCATATACAGTTAGGAGCGAGTAGAGTGCGGTTGCAAGATCCACGTATGCAGCGGTCGACTCCCATACGACAAGTGGCACACCCGCAACGAACAGTGCGGCGAGTCTGCCAGCAGAGCGCGAAAAGTGCCTGTTTCCAAGGCTCGCGGTTGCTGCTACAAGAAGGATTGCCGCCCCATAATGGAACAGTTTGGCAAGCGCTATGCTTTTCATCGCAAGTCCAAGCGTAAAGAGCATCTCCCAAACAAACGGGAAGTTGGAGTGCGACGAAAAAGGAACGAAATGAACGCCGTGCGCTTCGAGGTACAGCTTCGGGATTGCAAGATGATAAGCAAGGCCGTCCCAGTCGTCGGCAACTGGTGGAGCAAGCGCACGGATCAGAGCCAGAAGTGCAAGCGCTGTCAGCACCACGAAGAGAGCGGAGACTTCAAGAGTCTTCGGCTGCCTCACCGCCGACCGGAGCGATGCTAATGCTTCACAGATTAACTGGCCAAGTGCCTTCCAACTGACACCAGCCATTACAAGCAGAAGTCCGACTAAAACAAGCGGATAGAAGAGCTGTGCGACACCGAGGGCGAAGATTATGAGTGCTAAAAACCCGAGGCCGATAGCGGCTTCAAAGATGAGGCGCTCGCCCGGCGAGACGAAATCGGGTTCGTATCTAGAGAGAATCCGCCTGGCAAATGCCGCGGCGATTACTGTTATGATTAAGAATTGAATAATGGCTATCATCACTGTGCTCCTGAAGTGATGTTCTCACCAAGAGTAGCAGAAAGCAGACTCACTGGCAAACGTAAGGAGTTGTCTGATAAGCAAGACTTACAGCGAAATAAGCTCGCCGGTGATTCTTCCGTCTTCGCCGATCTCTGTTTTGCCAGCGTATCGGGCAAAAGCGCCAGCCTGCACAATGGCGGTCTTTCCGACAAACTCAGGGCGCTCCAGGGCGGTGTGTGAATGCCCACCGATTATAAGATCGATCCCCCGGACACATTCGGCGAGCTTTCTATCTCGGTTGATTCCGATGTGTGTGAGTGCGATGAGAATATCGGCGCTGCTTCTGAGCTGTGGCACTAAATTCGATGCTGTCTCGATGGGGTCGTCGAACAGATAGCTCGATACTCTGCGCGAAAGCATTCGTTCGGTTATCATCGGCACGGTTAGCCCAAACACTACAACGGATCTACCGCCAATATTGAACTGCAAGTAGCTTACTGTGGGGAGAGCAGCGCGGTCTTTTGGTCTGATGTTGGCGGAAAGCACTGGAAACGCTGCCCAACCAGTCTTTTTTTTGAGTCCGGTAGAGGAAAAATGAAACTCGCGGTTCCCCATAGTCATCGCATCGTAGCCCGCGTGATTCATGAGTTTTAGAATCGGCTCACCATCCGGACGGAAGTAGATATTTCCCGACCATATGGCATCGCCGCAGTCGAGCAGCAGGCAGTTTGGGGTCGAGAGTTTGAGCCCTCGCAGCCTTTCTGCCTGAGCAGGGTTCAGCCTATTGTGAAGGTCGTTTGTGTGGTAGATGATCATAGCAGAAGACTGATCAGCTACTGAACCACAGCGCCGCGCGGATTTTTTGCGCCATCTTCTTCTTTCAGTTCATCCAAGAATAATTGAACAACTTCATCCCAGCGCCCCTGGGCTTTTAATATCTGCTCAATGATCTCTCTTGCGGCACCCTGACCACCGGAGCGTTCTGTAATATAATCGGCAGCGGCCTTCACTTCGGGAACAGCATTGGCTACGGCAAAAGCTGCTCCGGCAAGTTTAAGTGCAGGCAGGTCATTGAGGTCATCTCCTACATAGGCGATTTCCTCCATCGAAAGCCCTTTTCGTTTGGCCAGATCGTGAAGAGCTACGGTTTTGTCACGTTGCCCTAAGTACGCTTCGGCAATTCTAAGGACTTTTGCTCGTCTTGCGATGGCATCCGAATTGTTGCCAGTTATCAGCGCGATTTCGAGTCCGGCCGCCAGTGCGAGGTCTATCCCCAAGCCGTCTTGAACGTTGTATATTTTGGTATCACCATCCGGGCCGAAGATCATCTCACCGCGTGTCAGCACGCCATCGACGTCGAACGCTAGAAGTTTGATTGGTTTCAGTAGATCCATTGTTTTAGAATATCCCAGCCTGCAGGAGATCCTTAAGCATAAGCATTCCTATCGGGTAACCATCGGTATCCAGGACAGGGAGTTCTCCTATCTGTTTTTCGAGAAGAGCCATTCCTTCAGCCGCCAGCTTATCCGGGCTGATCGTAGTTGGGTTTTTCACCATATAGCCAGTGACTTTTTGGCCGAGCGCCGCTTCGTCAGTAAGCAGTGCCCGACGGATGTCACCATCGGTGATTATCCCGGTGAGCTTTCTGTCATCTCCGACAACGCAAGCAGCGCCGGCGTGGGCTCGCGTAATGCTGAACAGAACGTCGCGCAGTATGGTATCTTCATCAACTATCGCAACGGCATCACCAGTGCGCATGACGTCGGACACATGCAGAAGAAGCCGTCTGCCGAGTGACCCTGCAGGGTGAACACGTGCATAGTCTTCCTTAGTGAACTCCCTTACTTGCATAACAGCGAGCGCCAAGGCGTCTCCGATGGCGAGTTGGGCGGTAGTGCTGGCGGTTGGGGCAAGATTGAACGGGCACGCTTCCCGTTCAACCGAGACGTCGAAAGTCGCATTGGAATATCTTGCAAGAGTCGATTCTTGGTTGCCGACGATTGCTATAATCTCTACTCCGAGTCGTTTTATTGCTGGAAGTATACTGACCAACTCATCCGATTCCCCGCTATAAGAGAGCGCGAGAAGCACATCGTCATTTGTAAGCACTCCGAGGTCTCCGTGCACCCCTTCAGCCGGGTGCAAAAAGACTGCCGGGGTTCCCGTGCTGGAGAATGTGCCGGCCAGTTTGCGACCAATGGCTCCAGACTTTCCCATTCCGGTTATAACCAACCGGCCTTTGCACTCAGCGATGAGTTCGACTGCGTGTACAAAGTCGTCACCGAGCCTTTCCTGTAGCTTATTGACTGCGGCTGATTCTATCTCGAGTACTTCCCTGGCACGCGCCAGAATAGCTGATCTGTCCACTCTGCAATCCCCTTCTTTCATCCAGCCCATTATAGCAGAGACGAGAGCTCCTGGGACAGTCGCTTACGCTTGCTCGCTGGCTATTGCAACTCGTTTGAGGTATAATGAAGATGCAAATTTGGCACGTGCGGGATTCAGTTCCGCACGTTTTTCGTGTCTTATGTCAGTCGATAAAATCCTTGGAGCACTAAATAAACAGCAGTTAGAGGCCGTTAAGCACGTGCATGGGTCTACACTTGTGGTCGCCGGTGCAGGAAGCGGCAAAACACGTGTAATTACCCACCGCATAGGCTATCTGATAGAAGCGTGCGACGTAAAGCCGTGGAAGATCCTCGCCGTTACTTTCACCAACAAAGCTGCGTCTGCGATTAAGAACCGACTCGCCACGATGATCGGTGAAAACGCTAATAGGGTGTGGGCCGGAACCTTCCATTCCACTGCCGCCAAGATTCTGCGTAAGCACGGCGACGCCATAGACATAAACAGAGACTTTACCATCTTCGATGACTCCGATCAGATGGTGTTGATCAACGAGTGCATATCAGAGTTGCGTCTTCCCGATAAGAAGTATCATCCGCGTACGGTGCTTTCGAAGATATCGACGGCAAAAGAACAGCTCATCACGCCCGAGGAATTCCCCGAAGTGTTTAACGTGGAAAAAACAGACACCGGGGTCGGTAGAGTCTACACTCTCTACCAAAAGAAGCTGAAAGAGAACTCGGGTCTCGACTTTGACGACCTCATCTTCAATGCGGTCACGCTTCTAAGAAAGAGACCAGATGTTCTGGAGTATTATCACGACCACTTTCATCATATTCTGGTTGACGAGTTTCAGGACATCAACCTGAGCCAGTATACCCTGGTTAAGCTCCTTGCTGCAGGACACAACAATATCTGCTGCGTGGGTGATGACGACCAGAGCATTTACAGCTGGAGGGGTGCTGATGTTGGGCTTATTCTTCGGTTTGAACAGGATTATCCAAACACTAAGATCATAAAGCTGGAGCAGAACTACCGCTCGACAAAGACTATTCTGGAAGCAGCGCACGAAGTAGTTAGCCAGAACAAGGCTAGGCGTGACAAAAAACTTTGGACGGAGAACCTCGAAGGACAGGCAATAGAGATTTTTGAAGCCGCAAACGAACACGATGAGGCCATCCACGTAGCAAATGTGATTCTGGATCGTGTGGCTGCTGAGAGCAGGCGATATTCTGACTTCGTGGTGCTCTACCGCACGAATGCACAGTCGCGTGTTTTAGAAGAAGCGTTTATGAACTATCGCGTGCCTTATCAGCTAATTGGAGCGCTGCGGTTTTATGAGCGCAAAGAGATAAAGGATGCTCTGGCATATCTTCGGCTTGCGTCGAACCCGTACGAATCGATAAGTCTAAAAAGAGTGATCAACGTTCCTCCGCGAGGCGTAGGTCCGGGGACCATGGAGAAGATAGATCTGTATGCAGAAACACGTGGCAAATTCCTGTGGGATGCTCTCCGCAGCATTGATTTGATCCCGGATATCTCCAGAAAAGCTGAGCGCGAGATTAAAGCGTTTGTTCAACTGATAGAGCACCTGCACGAAAGGCGCGAAGACTACCCGGTACAACGGTTGGTGCAGGACGCGCTGGAAAACTCGGGTTACCTGCTTCATATAAGATCAGACAAGAGTATGGATGCTCAGTCGCGTATGGAAAACCTGAAGGAGTTTGTATCGGTTGCTGAGGAGTTCGACAAATCGTCGGAAGATCGGTCGGTGAGAGCATTCCTCGAACAAGTGGCGCTGATCGCCGATATTGACACCTATGAAGAGAGCGGAAACTCTGTTACCCTCATGACTCTGCACGCTGCGAAGGGATTGGAGTATCCAATCGTCTTCATAGTGGGGATGGAAGAAGGGATTTTTCCTCATCTGAGGTCTATAGGCGAACCGGCTGAACTCGAAGAGGAGCGGCGACTCTGTTATGTGGGGATGACTAGAGCTATGGAAGAGCTTCATTTCGTACACGCGAGATTGCGAAGTTTTGTGGGAGAGACTAAGCGGCGAGACAGGTCGCGGTTTCTGCGCGAAGTGCCGAGACAACTGCTGACCAGTCGCGCCGTTTCGACCCCATCGGCAACAACCACGTGGAAGAGGCCTGTCCGGCCGACGCGCAGTGTTCCAGCATCCACATTCCGACCGGGTGAAAGGGTACACCACCAGAAGTTTGGCCAAGGCATAGTTCTTAACTCAACCGGTGTTGATGACGAAGAGCAAGTGACGGTGGCTTTTGATGGGCACGGCCTGAAAAAACTGCTCTTATGCTATGCTAAGCTCGAGAGAGTAAAGCGGTAGAACACTCGTCGTTTTTTTGATTGACGATGGGTTGTTCACTGTGATAAATTGAAGGGCACACGATGTGCCTGTTTGAGTATCGATGTCTTCAAGTTTTGTGATTACAATTGAGGCTGGCGATTTGCCAGTAATGACTTTGGCTGGCGATGTATGCCAAGGATGTGCGTCTGGAATTAGGGAAGCATTTGACGAACTGTGCCGGATAGGTGCAGCAGAAGCTGTGCTGGATTGCAGCCTGGTGAATCAGGTCGATTCACACTGTGTGGCTACAATAATATGTTGTATCAAGAGATTGAAGGACGCTGGGTGTTCAGTGATTCTGGCAGCGGCTACGCAGCGGTTTATAGACCTCTTGGAGGCATCGGGCACAGTGGACCTGATAGAGACATCAGACTGTGCGATAGGCAAAGAGCCGTGTGGAAGTTGGAGAGAGTTTGGCGGCAAGCCGCTTTTGGTTCAGTTTCGGACGCCTCTTTGTGCTTCTCAGTCGGCGACGATTCGTGGGCGGGTTGCGCAAGTAGCCGAGACTATGCCTTTCACAAGCGAGCAGATAGAAGATATTAGACTGGCAGTTGGGGAAGCCGTCGCAAACGCCGTGCGCCACGGATGCAAAGACGTGAGCAATGGCGTTCTGGATGCTCGGTGCGTGGGCAGTGATATCAGGCTGGCAATCAGTTTGAATTATCCAGGTCTGCCATTCGATCCGAAAGGGGTTCCCGAACCCGACCCTAGTGACCTGCGCGAGGGAGGGATCGGCATCTTTTTGATGAGGCAGGCTATGGACGAGGTCGATTACCGATTCGACGAGACAGGGACTACTATAACGTTAGTCAAATATACATCTCCTGATGGTAGGGCAAATGAGTTTGGAAGTAACATGGAGAGATAGGGCTAGACACTCACTGCAATGGTGGCGAGTGCCTATTATGACAGCATTTGTGCTGATAGGCGTATATCTCATTAAGGCCAGTTCAATTTGGCTTTGGGTGGGAATGGGAGTCACTTTGGTTGGTGAGTTCATCCAATTGTGGGCAGCGTCACAGCTGAAGAAGAATACTGTTTTAGCTACATCGGGGCCGTATGCTCACGTTAGAAATCCGATGTATTTTGGGAGATTCTTCGTTCTGCTGGGGTTCGTTACTATGGTTCAGCAGGCGTGGTACACAGAGACACAATTCTATGGTATACCTACTATCGCGGCAGTATTTATCGTAGCATTTGTGCTTTATGTTGTGAGCAGAGTGGGGCGTGAAGAGGCTCGCCTACGTAGTATTTTTGGCAAAGACTACGACGATTACTGCACTCACGTAGGACGTTTTCTGCCGAGTATCCGTCCGTATTCAAAAACGGCGCGGCAGAGGCTTCAGTGGTCGCAGATTGTAGCGAATCACGAGTATCTGAATCTAATTGCAGTCCTTTTTGTGTATGGGTTAGTCTTTGCCAGGCTGACTTACCTCAAGTTCTAACACAACCAGTATTATGTCCACGCTATTAGACCGGAGCTGTAGCTCCGGTCTGTTTTCGTCTGTGTGTTAGAATTTGGAGAACAAGTTAGGCAGAGGTAATAAACTTAGTGTGAACAAAGCTGGCACCTCAATCGTCTGTAATTACGTAAACAGCTAGTGTCGAAACAATACCTCGGAAGTAATTGAAAAAACCTGGCTTTAAAACAGAAGGAATTTTGCGTGCGGATGTGGAAACCGTAGTAAACGGCTAATTTTTCGGGCAAAGGAGCATACTCAATGCTGGGATCTAAGAGGCTAATTACGGCCCTGGTGTGTGGGGCATTTCTATTTGGAGCAGGACTGGGAGCATCTGCGTTGGAGTTGACGCTGGCCGGAATCAGGCTTGGCGGCCCCGCGCAGACAGTTCTAAAGAGGTTCGGCAACCCCACTAGAACGACTGTGGGTACAGTGACGGTTGGTAGCGCATATGTTGCCAGTGGTATTCCTGGAATGCCTGGTACTCAAGCTACACCGGGTATGGGGCCGATGGCTGCACTGAGCGGTCTTACGACTGGTTATGCAGATATGCTTAACAGTGCAATGGGCGGAGGTCAGTTGCCCGGTCTGCCGGGAATGTCTGCTCCTGGTATGTCGTCTTCTCCGAGTTTGCCTGTTCCCGGTCTGCCTACTACAGGGGGTATGCCTATGTCCTCCGGCATGCCTGGTCTGCCAGGAATGCTTGGAACACTAGATGGTATGCAGGGCGGTCAGGTCTACACTGAAGAGCAGGTAACCTGGACATACGACTTGGCGAATGGCACGACGCTGGAGTTTATTGTCTCCGAGAGCGGCCGTGTAATTCAGATTACCGTCGGTGGTGACCAGCCGTATGCAGGCTCAAAGACCTCTAAAGGCATAGTGCTTGGCAGCTATTATAAGGATGTTATCTTCAAATACGGCTATCCGGAACGGCACCAGCCCATCGGCAGATTCTTGAGAGTAAGCTATGCCGACAAGCATCGTGCTGTATTTACGTTCCTTGGCAAAAAGCTCGTTGGTATTACGATAGCTCTGAAGCCTGAGAACGAATAACACATCAACTTCTGAGTAGAGAGGTGAGGTAATTGGCCTCTTTCCGCTACCCCCTGGAGGAAATCCGGGAACGGTGCGATATCGAGGAGATCATCTCTCCGTATGTCGCACTGAAGCGCAGCGGGAAGAACCTTAAGGGACTGTGCCCGTTTCATGCTGAAAAGACACCGTCGTTCATAGTCAACAAAGAGACACAGCGATGGATGTGTTTCGGGTGCGGTACGAACGGCGATATCTTCGATTTCGTGATGCGAATCGAGGGGCTGACTTTCCCGGAGGCAGCCGAGCAATTGGCCGCTAAAGCTGGTATTAACCTATCGCGAGCGGCAAAGGATGTACGGTCGACAGGTGAGCGCGATCTTGTGTTGCGCATAAACGCACTGTCGGCCGTTTATTTTCGCAAGATGCTCGAAGGGAATCGCAATGCGATTGAGTATCTTCGAAAGCGCGGCATCGTGGCCGATGTCGCAGAAAAGTTCAAGTTGGGGTATGCACCTCCCGAATGGTCGGGACTTCTCGACCATCTTCGGGGTAGAGGCATAAGGCCCGAGGATGTTGCCAAAGCAGGGTTGGCGATTGCCAGGGAACGAGGCGGGGGGTATTACGACAGGTTTCGAAACAGGTTAGTATTTCCGATCCTCGATGTTCAGAACAGGCCCATCGCATTTGGCGGCAGAGCTCTTGGTGCAGATGACATTAAGTATCTGAACTCACCGGAAACCCGGGTATTCGTGAAGAACAAGACGCTTTATGCGCTGAACTTCGCTCGAAAGCCAATCAGCGAGCAGGATTGTGTAATACTGGTAGAGGGTTATATGGACGCACTGACGGCACACGCCGCAGGGTTCGTCAACGTCGTTGCTACGATGGGAACCGCTCTAACCAGCGAACACGTAAGGATACTGTCTCGCTACACAAAGAATGCCGTTTTGGCGTACGATTCGGACTCAGCAGGGATGGCTGCTGCTATCAGAAGTGCGCCTATGTTCGAAGAAGCGGAGTTCGAAGTACGGGCAGCGCCCATGCCCGAAGGGGAGGATCCGGACAGTCTTATTCGCAAAGGCAATCCGGCGCAGTTTGCGGAATTAGTCGAAAACGCTGTTCCGATTCCCGATTACAGGCTGAGAATAATCGCTGCAAAGCACGATACGAGCGACCGAGCGGGTCAGCTGGCTTTGCTCAAGGAGGCGATTCCTGTAGTTGCAGAGGTCTCCAGACAAGTGGAGCGGGAACGGCTGATAGCCAAGCTGGCTCCTTATCATCCGAACTATCGGGGAGGGACTGTTCCGGCGGAACTGCATTTGCGGCAGGAAGTAGAGGCTCAACGTAACAGAGCGGCCAGAAAGAAGTCTGGAGTGCCGGCGAAGCAACCGGCCAAGGTTAGTCTGCTTTCAGAAGAAGGAAAAGCGGTACGGCGAGCCGAACTTGAACTTCTGAGTAATATAATCTGTCACGGACACAATCCGGCAGGTGTGTTTTCTCAGATTCAGCCGAGTGATTTTGTAAGCGAGGACGCAAAGAATCTGGCAGCGGCCGTGCAGGAAGAAACGGCAAACGGGGGAAAACTAAATATAGATGCATTGTCAGCAAAGTTAGCCGAAACGGGTTCAGGAAAGCTTCTGACAGAACTGCTTGTTACAGCAGTGGAAGAGCACGGTACACCGCTGGAAGATTTGGTGCAATCTATCAAAATTTATCATAAGAAAGAGCAGGAAAAACGCTTTCGGTTCCTTGCTGAGAAGTTTGAGCAGGGTGAGATTAAACGAACAGACAAAGAGTTTGCAGAATACTGGCAGTTGGTACGTGAATTGCACATCTAGTATCTGTCTGTGCCGACCGGTTGGAGACTGGTCGATCGGAAGCGTTGAAGGGAGTTGAGCTAATAGTGGCTGTGGACCAACTAAAGGAAAGCGCTGGGGTCCAGACGTTAATAGATGAAGGAAAACGTAAGGGAGTACTCACTTACGAAGAGATAACAGACGCGCTGAGTCATCAGGAAGAGTTAGGCGAAGATCAGTACGAGGATCTTTTGCAGGCTTTTGCGGATGAAGGAATCAGAGTGGTCGAAAAAGTCAAAGAGTTTCCGGTGCTTATAGAAGGCGCTGCCGGAGCTGAGGATACGCTCGCCTCTGAAACAGAAGCTGCCGATGGAGATGTGGCAGCAACGGAAGGGATGCCACTCGATGACTCTGTCAGAATGTGGCTGAGAGAGATCGGCAAGACTCCGCTGCTTACCACAGAGCAGGAAGTCGATTTGGCGAAGCGCGTAGAAGCAGGCGACCTTGAAGCCAAAGCAGTGCTGACAGAAGCCAACCTGAGGCTGGTGGTTAGCATTGCAAAGCGCTACAGCGGCAGAGGAATGTCGTTTCCTGATCTGATTCAAGAGGGCAACATCGGTCTTATTCGCGCCGTCGAGAAGTTTGACTACCGCAAGGGTTACAAGTTCAGCACATACGCGACCTGGTGGATACGCCAAGCGATTACGCGTGCCATTGCTGACCAGGGAAGGACAATCAGGATTCCTGTACATATGGTAGAGACCATAAACAGGCTGATAAAGACTACTGGTCAGTTGCTGCAGGATCTAGGTCGAGAGCCGACAATTGATGAGATAGCAAGAGAGATGGGGCTTCCCACGGACCGCGTAAGCGATATCCTGAGGGTAGCTCCGGAGCCGTTATCCCTTGAAACACCTATCGGGGAGGAAGAAGACAGCCATCTGGCCGATTTCATCGAAGATCAGGAAGCTATCTCGCCTGCAGAGGCGGCATCAAATATGATTCTTCGTGAGAAGATCGAAGAGGTGCTGAACAATCTGACGCCTAGAGAGCGCGATGTGCTAAAAATGCGCTTCGGCTTGGACGATGGATACTCTCGCACACTCGAAGAGGTTGGAAGACATTTCAAGGTCACACGAGAGCGTATAAGGCAGATTGAAGCTAAGGCCCTAAAGAAGCTGAGGCATCCGAACCGAAGCAGAAAGCTGCGCGATTATCTGGAATAATTGCAGAGCAAGCTGCAGTTGAAATAGAACGGCCCCGGTCGATAGCTGACTGGGGCCGTTTTGGTCTGTACGTCTAGATAGTAGCTACTAGTCTGCGTTGATTATCGCACCATTAATCATAAGAGACTCCGGTGCGCCGTGTTCAGCCGGATGCAGGAAGTATCCGCGCTCATTAGCAGGCTTCATCTCTTCTACTACTATGCGGTGTGCGTTGGCATAGGCATCCTGGCGTACGCCTGTCACCTGCCAGGAGACTTTGAGCCCCGGAGTTCCGCCCGCAATCCTGAATGCATTGTACTCGATTTCCTGAGCGACATAGACAGGTGAAAAACCTCCGATGCAAGTGAGTTGATATCTGAAATCCTCGTTTAGAGCTTCGAAGTAGTCTGGCAGATAGACCCAAGCCTCACCATTG
This sequence comes from uncultured bacterium, assembly GCA_964497515.1. Taxonomy (GTDB): domain Bacteria; phylum Armatimonadota; class UBA5829; order UBA5829; family DTLH01; genus CAZCCV01. The sequence goes on from CAZCCV010000010.1 coordinate 64,100, forward strand.
TCGTCGAGAATAGCGTTGCCGTTGTAGACGTTCATCATATCCGGGCTTTCGACGAATGAGTGGTTGAGGTATTTGTTTTCCGGATCCAGTGGGTGATCGATCTTAAACGACCCGGAAGACTTGGCAAGGTTACCCACAACTTGCACTTTCCCCACAAAGTAACCTGCATAGGAGCCTTCTCCCGAAGCAGAACTGTACAGACTGTGAGAGGAAGGCGCTGAAGTCCTTGTTAAAATACCTTTCGTATTTGTTGCCAGTGTACACATAGCTCCATTATCAGAGTCAGCTCTAATTGCGCCTGCTGCCGGGCTGTAAGCTTGGATACCATAGCCCGTTCCTACAGTATGTGCATAGATACCAGGTCTTGAGTTCTCTGTGTTTTGCATGATAGCAGCCAAGCCCATTCCATTTCCGTCGTGGACGATTCGTACTCCGGGACTAAGGTTGCTCTGTTTTGTTACCTTAAATTCGGCTGCTGTTCCACTGCCAGGGTGCTCTCCATATACGGCAACTCCGGGGCCTTCGTTGTAGGCTGCCACGGCAGGATAATTGTTGTTTTTGTGGTGCAGGTAAGATATGAGACCGGTCCCTCTATGAAATCCCTCCACTGAAACACAAGGGTTCACATTCTCGATTCCGGTATTCCTGAATACTGCTGCCCATCCCATGTTGGATGTTGCCAGTAACCCCCATCCGGTAGCGCTTGTGCCATAGAGGCCATAGCCAGCGTCTGCAGTGCCTTTAACACCGAATCCGTGAACTCTAGTGTTAGCACCCACAACACCGGATTCGCCGTGGTGAGTTACACCAACAACACCTCTACCGTTTACACTTACGCCATATACCCCAGCAGATGAATGCCCATTGTCTGCAACGCCATACACACCAAAACCGCCTTCTCTGTTGTTACCACCTTTGATGCCAGCTTCACCGTTTTGGGTGACGCCTACAACACCTCTACCGTTTTGGCTGAAACCGTAGACTCCCATAGCTGCTGCACCGGTGTCGGCAATGCCGTATACACCGATACCATCTTTTTTGGTGTTGGCGCCCTTCATTCCGGCCTCACCATTGTAGGTAACTCCAACTACACCTCTACCGTTCTGGCTGACACCGTATACACCAGTAGAAGTAAGACCGACATTAGCAATGCCATATACGCCAGTGCCGCCTGCCATTTGGTTTTCACCAAAAATGGCTCTATCACCTTTGACAGATATGGCATGGATTCCGATACCAGTCCCGAGATTGGTAATTTTGAAAGCAGGGTTCGCATTAGTAGTGCTTCCCGTGTAGGGTAAAGAGAGTTGAGCTGCCGATGTGAGCGACAAAGAGAAGCTGAGTGCGATCACGACCACAAAGATTCTGGATAGATTCATAATTACTGCCTCCATATCCGTTTTGGTGAAGTAGTTGTGTGTGAATGAACCTTAGCACGCACCTCTGCAGTTGTCAAACTGAAGTGTTATGTAGGGTAGCGTATTCTTTTTGTGTGTAAAATCAGTTGTGTATAGCGGTGCAGTAG
>CAZCCV010000011.1:0-58909 GCA_964497515.1 uncultured bacterium
CTTCTTGCCAAGAGATATGCAAAACCAATTTTACACACTTTAGAAGAGGTAACCACACGGCACGTGGGATTTGCCGGATGCACGCTCGCTGTGGTACAATAGTGCGGGAAAATCGCCTCAAAATGAAGGGCTGACATTCTAATGCCACTAGTAGTAGGAGTGAGTTTCCGCAAGGTAGGAAAAGTATACTTTTTTGACCCTGGTGAACTCAACATTCGCGAAGGAGACTTCGTAATAGCCGAGACCGCCCGCGGAATCGAGTTCGGCGAGATAATGACCGGACCACGTGATGTGCCGGAGTCTGAACTCGTCGCCCCGCTCAAACGTGTTATTCGCCTGGCAACCGGAGATGATCTCGAACAAGCAGCCGCCAACCGTGAAAACGAAGAGCATGCTTCTCAAATCTGTCAGCAGAAGATTGCCGCTCACGGGCTTCCCATGAAACTCCTCGAAACAGAATACAGCTTCGATGGGTCTATGATCACTTTCTCCTTCTCCGCAGAAGGGAGAGTGGATTTCAGAGATCTGGTGAAGGATCTGGCATCCACACTCAAAGTGAAAGTCCAACTGCATCAGATTGGAGTTCGCGACGAGGCCAAACTGATAGGCGGCTACGGAACGTGTGGCAGAGAGCTCTGTTGTGCGAGTTTCCTTTCAACTTTTGACCCTATCTCAATCAGAATGGCGAAGGATCAGAGCCTGTTTCTGAACCCTGCAAAGTTTTCGGGCGTCTGCGGTAAGCTGATGTGCTGTCTGCGGTACGAGCACGAGTTCTACAAATACGCGCGTGACCGTCTGCCTGCTGTCGGCGCCGCTGTACCTACATCGCGAGGAATCGGGAAGGTCATGGATGTAAACGTTGTATCAGAGATGCTGACTGTTGAGACAGAAGGCTCTGTCATACTGAACATTCCCGCCAGTGAAATCGATTTCTCTGATTGCTGCCGAAAACACGGTGTTGGTTGCACTATGCAGGAGGCCAACTGCAAACCTGTGAAACTGGACGATCTGGAAACAGACGAACCGGCAGTTGATACCGAAGAAGCTGAATCCTGATGCCTATTTACGAGTATTTCTGCGACAGGTGCAAGGTCGGTTTCGAGAAACTGTGCAGGATCTCCGAGGCCGATGAGGTAGAGTGTCCAGATTGCGGCGGAAAAGCCGAGAAAAAGTTCTCAACATTTTTCGCACACGGGGGCAGCAGAAGCGATAGCTGCGGTGCATCCATAAGCTGTGGAAGTTGCTCAGGTGGCAACTGCTCGAGTTGCGGGTGCCACTAAGGGGGAAAATAGTAGTTTTGGAAGAGAAAAGATTCTTCATAACAACGCCAATATATTACGTCAACGATGTCCCACACATAGGAAATGCGTATACAACTATGCTTGCAGACATCGTGGCACGTTTTCAGCGACTGCTGGGTCGCGAGGTTCTGCTCGTAACGGGCACCGATGAGCACGCCATAAAGGTGGCGGAAGCTGCCGAGAGTCAGGGGCTAACGGCAACTGAGTTTGTCGACAAGATAGCACCCAGGTTCAAGGAAGTCTGGAAGGATCTGGATATATCGTACAATGACTTCATCCGCACCACGGAACCCAGACATATCGCAGTAGTTCAGGAAGCTTTTCGCAGGCTGCTCGCGACAGGTGACATCTACAAAGGCGCTTATGAAGGATGGTACTGCGTGCCGGACGAGACTTTTTTCCGTGAAGCCGAAGTAACTGATGGCCTCTGCCCCAACCCTGAATGCCGCCGTCCTGTTCGCTGGGTTCAGGAAGAGAACTACTACTTCAAGCTATCTGCTTACCAGGACCGATTGCTCGAATGGATAGACTCGCATCCGGACTTTTTGCTCCCCGAGTTCCGAAAGAACGAGGTAGTCAGCTTCATCAGGCAAGGGCTTCAGGATGTGTCGATCACCCGCGCGAGGAAAGGATGGGGTATCCCCGTTCCCGACGACCCTGACCACACTATTTATGTATGGTTCGATGCACTTCTTAATTATCTTACCGTTGCGGGATGGCCGAATGACGAAGCCACACTTAAGCGCACGTGGCCTGCCGATTTGCAGCTTATGGGAAAGGATATATTCGTCCGATTCCACTGCACTTTCTGGCCAGCGATGCTTCTCGCGCTAGGATTGGATCTTCCGAAGACGCTTTTCGGACACGGATTCTGGTCTGTTGAAGGTGAGAAGATCTCAAAGTCGAAAGGTAACGCCATATCCCCTGCCAAACTGGCCAAAGATTTGTCTGACCTCTCCGGCGCCAGAAGCGAAGTTGCTGTAGATGCTCTCCGCTATTTTGTCGCAAGAGAAGTGCCGTTCGGCGTAGACGCAGATTTCTCATGGAACGGGCTCAAATCTCGCTTTAATTCGGATCTGGCAAACGACCTCGGAAATCTTCTGAACAGAACACTCTCAATGGTGGGCAGTTATTTTGGAGGGGTGGTTCCGAAGCCATCATCTGTCGATGAAGAGCTGAAGACTACAGTAACAGAAGCAGCCAATGAAGCTGAATCGGCCTGGAAATCCCTTGAAATCTCGAAAGGACTCGAGGCCATCTGGAGAATCATCAGTTACGGCAACCGCTACATCGATACCAAAGCGCCTTGGAAGCTTATGAAGTCGGACAACCAATTGGAAGCAGCTACAGTTCTGTACTCTGTGCTCGAACTGCTCCGGGCAATCTCGATTATGATTTCACCCGTAATGCCCACAGTTGCAACCGATATTCGAAGGCAATTGGGAGTTTCTGAGAACAGCAACTGCTGGCAGGATGCAAAGGAATGGGGACTCCTGCCTGCGGGGCTCAAGACAACGGGACCACAGCCGATATTCCCACGAATAGAGGAGAAGCGGAGGAAAGAGCAGCCCGCTGAGTTGAAGGTGGAGGAAAAAGAGAAAGAGAAAGAACAAGACAATACGATAACCTACGACGAGTTCAAAAAGCTCGATATACGGATCGCAGAGATAAAACGTGCTGAGAAAGTTGCTGGCGCCGACAAATTGCTACAGCTTGTTCTTGATGACGGCGAAGGAGAACGTCAGATTGTCGCAGGTATCGCGCCATTCTACGATCCGGAATCGCTCATCGGCAGGCGTATAGTGTTGCTCGCCAACCTGCAGCCTGCAAAGATTCGCGGTATCGAATCCAGGGGGATGATGCTTGCTGCGGATGTGAACGGGCGAGCGATCATTCTCAAGCCGGATGAGGATATTGCCCCCGGCTCAAAGGTGAGATAGGAGGAACTAGAGAGTGTCCACCCCAAGTGCAAGTCACAGTCTTACGGTACGGATTAAGTATCAGCAGAGAGTGGGAAACCTTGCTGCGCTCGCTCAGGCTATTGCGAATGCCGGGGGGAGCATTGGTTCAATCGACATTGTCGAGGCGGGTCCAAAATACGTTATCAGGGACTACGTTGTCGACTGCACGGATCCGAATCACGAATGCACCATTGTAGACGTTATTCGGGCACTTGATGGTATAGATGTGGTCAGTATAACCGACCGCACATTCCAGATGCACTCTGGTGGAAAGATCGAGGTTAAGTCGAAATCGCCACTGAATGCCCGCGATGACCTTTCCATGGCGTACACTCCAGGAGTCGCCAGGGTCTCAACTGCAATTGCCGAAGACCCAATGAAGGCATTTGCACTTACAATCCGCCACAACTGCGTTGCAGTCGTCTCCGATGGCACTGCTGTCCTCGGTCTGGGAGACGTCGGACCTTTTGCTGCTATGCCCGTTATGGAAGGCAAAGCGATGCTCTTTAAGGAGTTCGGTGGAGTGGATGCCTTCCCTATATGCTTGTCCACCAAAGACCCCGATGAAATCATCAATACCGTTAGAAACATCGCACCAACATTCGGAGGCATAAATCTCGAAGATATCGCAGCTCCCAAGTGTTTCGAGATAGAAGACACTCTTCGCAAGGAACTCGACATCCCCGTATTCCACGATGACCAGCATGGCACAGCGGCTGTAGTGCTGGCGGCACTCTATAGCGCGTTGAAAATCGTGGAGAAAGATATTTCGCAGATCAAGGCCGTAGTTCTCGGCGCGGGGGCTGCAGGAGTTGCCTGCACAAAAGCGTTGATTAATGCTGGGATAGATAATGCTATCGTCCTCGACCGTGCAGGCACGATTTATCGCGGCCGCAAAGAGGGTATGAACCCTGCCAAAGAATGGCTCGCGGAACACACCAACAGAGATGCTGTAAAAGGCGGCATCAAAGATGCTCTTAAGGGAGCCGATCTCCTACTGGGTGTCTCTGGTCCCGGTCTTGTGGCGGCCGATGATTTGAAGGGCATGGCGGATGACGCTATGGCATTCACCCTCTCCAACCCAACTCCGGAGATTATGCCGGAAGCAGCTGCACCTCACGTTAGAATAATCGCTACAGGCAGGAGCGACTATCCGAACCAGATCAATAACGTTCTCTGTTTCCCGGGGCTTTTTAGAGGATTGCTGGATTGCGCGGCCAAACAGGTGACACCGGATATGATCATTGCTGCAAGCAAAGCCATTGCAGATATCATAAAACCCGAGGAACTGTCTGAGGACTATATCATTCCGAGTGTATTCAACAAGGCTGTGGCGCCTGCCGTCGCCTCCGCAGTGTGCCAGTTGGCGCACGACCTGGGGCTTGCACGACGCTTGCCCGAGGATGCACTCCGACCCGTGACGTGGTAATCAACTGAGAAGATAGGAATTGAGAAGGCGGAGGCCGACTGGCCTCCGCCTGTTTCTATTTGGTTCAGCAGTAGTCAGTTATCTTCTGTTGTTTCCGAAGTATCAGCGTCGTCTACCTCTACACCTGCTCGCTTGAATGCTTGACCGAGCGATGTCTCGTTTGACCTCGGGACTACTCCCATCGCCTCAACCAACCTTTTCGACGCTTTTCTGAAACCATCGGAAACCTTATCGAATAGAAGCTCCGAAACAGCATCTACGTCAAACACTGCATTAGGTACTGACATCCTGATGCCTCTCAAATATGTCAGGTTCATTAGAAAGAACGCCTCGGTGACATCGACTCCATTTTTCGGATAAACGTGGCAATGAGGATTGTTGAACTCTGGAACTCCGTCGTCCGAATCAAAGCACTTGGTAATTGAAAGAGTTCTGACCACTATCTCAACCGCATGAGGCTCCACCCAATGCATTTCAGTCCGTGCATAGGTCTTGAGTGTGTAGATTAGATCATCGAAGAGTTTGGGCCCTTCTGAGAGTGTTTTCCACGCTTTTGTGACCAGTTGCTTTCTGTCTGACCAAGGCAGAAGCTCCACCCTTTTGTGCTCACGCAGTATTTCTCTGTAAGACTCGAGCGCAGCTTCTGTAGTCGAAAAATCATAATCGGAGGACTCATCCTGAAGAAGCTCCGGTGCAATTCGATGGCTTGAGTCGAAAACGATACCATCCGGACCGCAATCCCTGGCGATTTTCGCGTAGTTAGCTTTTGCCGCGGCTCTCGCAAACTCCTGGAAGGAGGCGAAACCATACCTGTGCGGATAGAACGTGGAAGATATTTGACGCATACGCAGATTTACGGCTGATTCTGTAGCCAATTGTCCCTGTCTTTCGCACGCGCTTATGGCTCTTGCTAACAGTGTAAATGCTCTCCGCACTTTCCGATTTGCCGGCACGACAATCTCGGAGTCAACAGTAACAGCATCTGGTTCCTCGATTTCACCAGTCACTGCAGTCTGCGTGGTTTGAGTAGGTTTCTCTGGCACACTGGTCGTCGCTGCATTCAGAATATCTTCAGCGAACAAGAATAGATCACAAGCATCTATAAGGAGGTCGGCTGAACTATCCTCGGAGGAACCTATACCAATAACTGATTTACCGTAGCGTCGTATTTTTTGAATTAGCGGAACAAAGTCTCTATCCCCTGAAATGACCACTACAGTATCGGGGGATACTGGCAGCAGTGCCATCTCCAGCGCGTCGAGCGCAAGTTGAATGTCTGCGGTATTCTTTCCGTGAGAGGATGTAGATAGCTGTATCATTTCCACTAGATTGTCTCTAAACTCGTAAGAATACCCACGCGACCAATCGCCGTACGCCCTTGTGGAGACTATCTGGCCTTCTTCTCTAATGCGATCCATAATGGGACGAAGCTTCAGTGTGGTCGCTGTTTCTGTGAGCCCATAGACCAGGTTATCGGCATCAATGAAGACGGCAATTCTGTTGGTGTTTTGGTTAGTGTTCAAGATTGGATCCTCCTAAGCAGTAATGCAGTAATAGCAGCGAAACCGGGGGTTGTCAATGGGAGCAAGCTTTCAGTTCGCAGTGTTAATATCTTTTGCGGTAATACTGCAGTTCGTGTTATCCTAATGCAGTGAGTGTTCTTTCCACTGTAGCATCTGTATTCCTGCTTCTTCTGGTTGGCGCAGGCGCAAAGCGGTTTGGCGTGCTCCGAAGCGGGGATGCCACCGTTATCAACTCGACTGTAATCAACCTGACCGGACCAGCATTCATCTTTGCAGCACTTCACGGAAAACCATTGACGCTTGGAATGTGCCGTGCCCCACTGGCTGTGATTGTATCGACACTAATTGCGCTCAGCATTGCCTATGCGTTCTCACGGATGCTAAAACTGGATCGCCCAACTACGGGAGGGTTAATGCTGGCCTCTTCATTCGGCAACACCGGTTTTTTGGGTTATCCGGTGGTTATCGCTGCATTTCCAAATGAGCCTGGGGCTTTGGCAACGGCTGTCTTGATCGACCAGTTTGCGATGAGTATTTTGCTGGTATCAATCGGGGTGATGATTGCCACACACTTCACAGCCACAAAGATGAAACCCTGGCAAGCGCTGCAATGTCTTAGAACGCCGCTTTTCCTCGCAGCAATAGTGGCAATTGTGCTAAACAAGGTAGTGCTCCCTGCGCCTATCGATAAATCGATCCAGCTCTTGGCCGCGGCAACGGTGCCGTTATCGATGATTTCGATCGGCCTTTCACTGACTCGCTCTGCGATTAGGTCGATTTCTTCACCGTTCTTTGTTGCACTAGCATTGAAGATGCTTCTTCTGCCGCTTCTGACTTACATAGGCATAACGCTGCTTGGTGGGGAACAGGGGACGACTCGCCAGGTAGCCGTGTTGGAGTCTTCAATGCCGCCTGCGATTCTAAGTGGAATCATTGCACAGAGATACGGATCGAACGGGGCGTTTGTAGCCGGAGCAATACTGCTGATGACACTGCTCTCTATTGCCACAGTGCCACTAATACTGACCATAGTGCACTAGATGGACAGTTCATTACGGACGCGGCACTGTGATATGCGCGAATGCGTGACATCGCTCGAGACTCCTACTACGGAGGAATCGCACACGTGTCGAACCACCTCACGCACAAGACGCGCGTGAGCGTGATTAGGATTCTTTCAGACACTTTCGCATTTGGTAGTCTGGGTCTGTCGAAGAGGCTTCGTAGGCCGCTTCGACAGACTCAGCACGCCCGAGTAGCCATTTGCGCTAAACGCTGAACTGCATTTGGTTGCGTCGCTCGGCTGCAACCCGGGCTTTAAGCGCAGTGAATGCCATTCTCGCGTGTGGATAGTACGGATCCAGCTTGAGTGCCTGCGAGTACTCAAAGAATGCCTCCTTCGGAACCCCAGCCGCTTCAAATGCCTGTCCAAGATTATAATGCACTCTGGCATCCGTTGGCTGTAGCTCCGTAGCCCGCTTGAATGCACCAATGGCTGCATTGTACCGCCCTGCTCCACTATAAGCAGCTCCCAGATAGAGGAATCCTTTGTATTCGTCCGGACTCTCCATTGTGGCCTGCTCCAGTTCTACAACGGCTGTATCGTAGTCTTTGGCCTTGAATGCTTCTAGTCCCTTTTCAAAATGCTCGTTATCCATAGTCTCCCTCCACTGTTTCTATCGGAGAAAGCCAGGAGATATGTCACCGACAAAACTACCAGAATTGAGAAAAGAGCATATTGGTACAAGCACGGCATTCCTAATGGGCACCATAATCGATATCATGGTATTATGTTGTAAGATATGAGTCTCAAACCCACAGGAAAACCAAGACAAGCACGCAAACCGCGAAGACCACAGATCAGTCCAACGAAGATTCGTACGTATCTGGAGTGTCCACTCAAGTATAAATTCGTCTACGTAACAAGAATCGGACGGTTTCACTACATCCCAAACGTGGGAGATAGTCTTGGCGGGTCACTTCACCGAGCTTTGCAGGAGTTTCATGCATCCGGTGGGCACGAAACCCATTCCCCAGAGCAGCTCATAGAACGACTCCAAAACACCTGGGTAAGCGTCGGTTACTCTTCGGCAAAGGAAGAGCAGGAGCATTTGGAGTCTGGTATTCAGATGCTGCAGGACTACTACGAAAACTCCAAGATCGGGGCAAAGACTATCTTCACAGAGAAGCAGTTTAAAGAGGACATGGGGGAATTTGATCTCATCGGACGAATAGACAGGCTCGACCAGCACCCGGACGGCACCCTAGAAATAGTGGACTACAAGAGTGGACGAAAAACGGTTACCAAAGAAGAAGTTGCCGATGATATCGCGATGTCGATATATCAGCTTCTGGTGAAGAAAGCGTATCCCGGTACGCGTGCAATTGCAACGATACACTGTCTGCGAACCGGAGTGACAGCCTCTGCAGAATTGTCCGACGAGGAATTAGTTGAGCTGGAAGCGATGGTTATGCACGTAGCCGGAGAAATGCTGAGAATCACCGAGGATACGGAGATTCCAACCGTGCGAAAACCGGCGTGCAACCGCTGCGATTTCTTTGATTTGTGCGAGCGCAGAGCGCGCAATGCCGGTATCGAATGGCCGCCCAGAGAATCTTAGATTCATCTAGCGACCTCAGTTGTTGAGAGCCTCCGACATCTGTTTTAACCCATCTACAAGCCTTGGCCCCGGACGGACGATTAAATCGGGATCGATTACTACTACTCGATCGTTCTTGACAGCATTTGCCTTACGCCAAATGCTGCTTTTTTCGAAGAAGGATTTGTCTTCAGCCCTCGTTACGACAATCACATCGGGATTACGGGCTAGCGCAGTCTCTGATGAAAACTGGCTAAACTCACCCGCTTTGGCATCGTAGGCGATATTCTTGCCGTGAGAGCGAGCAATCATCTCGTCGACGAATGTCTGCGGGCCAGCAACCCAGAGCGGAACAGTCTGGATGACCACTATAGCACTCGTTGAACCACTTTTGTGCGGCTGATTCTCTATTTCTGCTATAGCGTTTTCCATATTCTTGGCAACGAGCTCGGCTGCCTCATCCGCACCAGTTGCTCGGCCGATATCCTGTATATCGCTGATTGTCTCATCGAGTGTTTTAGGGTCGGTGGCTAGCACTTCTATACCTAGAGATTTGAGTTTTTCAATCTCAGCGCGGTTCAGAAAGCTGTGAGCAAGCACAAGATCCGGTTTAAGAGCGACGACCTTCTCTGTACTGATATTCATATCGCCGACCTTCGGCTTGCCAGCTGCCTCCGGTGGGTAATCGCAGTACGCCGTATCACCCACAACCTTGTCTCCCAGCCCAATCGCAAAGAGTATCTCCGTTTGGCTCGGAGTAAGCGAAACTATACGTTCAGGTGTCTTTTTTACCGATTTCGCTACCCGCGCCGGGCGCCCTGTACACCCGGAGGCAAGAATGGCAAGAACCAGAAGACAAACACTATACGAATGAGCTCGCGTGGTGCAGCTACTCCTTCTTTGCATGCTCACCCTGTCTCTTTTTGCCAATCTCTGCATCTGCTCTGAGCCTTTCGACCTCTTCATTGGTAAGATAACGCCACTTGCCGATTGCAAGACCTGCTGCATCTACACTCCCTATCTTCATCCGCACCAGATACTCCACCCTGTGCCCTATCGCCATCAGCATACGCCGCACCTGCCGCTTGCGACCCTCGTGGATTGTGATCTCAACTCTGCTTGCGCGGCCGTCGGAGCTTGAGTCTACAAGCCGCACCTTAGCAGGTGCAGTGACTCCATCTTCTAGTTCAATACCTTCGCGCAGTTGCTGCAGCCCCTTTTCGGAGATGACACCACGCACTGAGGCAACGTATACTTTGCTGATCTCGTGACTTGGGTGCGTTAGAAGAAACGTAAAATCACCGTCGTTTGTGAGGATGATAAGTCCCTCGGTGTTTACGTCCAGGCGTCCAACAGTGTGCAAGTTTGCGCTTAAATCTGCAACAAGTTCGAGAACCGTCTTCTTAGCATACGGATCAAAACTGGTGCTGATATAACCCTTTGGTTTGTTCAGTAATATATAGTATTTGCGATCGGGCAGAGTGATGAGCTTTCCGTCGACGCGGATTTCGTCTTTCGCCGGGTCAGCTCTTGTACCCAAAGTATCAATAGACTTGCCATTGACAGTTACTCTCCCTGCCGAAATCAGCTCCTCGCACTTTCTACGCGAACCGACTCCGGCGGCTGCCATTACCTTTTGTAGACGCTCTTCCAAATGCGACTCCTAAAGACATCATCGCCAACAATCCGGCTGCTCTTAGCCACGGCCAGCTCGCTGCAGCAATGCTTTCATTTACATCGTTTGTTGCTTCTAAATCGACACTGCAAACCTGTTTGCCATCCACACTGGCAACCAAAGTGCCGACCTTTTCACCCTTCTTGACGGGTGCACGCAAATCATCTAGCAGGATTTCGATCTTATGGTTAGAAGACTTCTGCTTGCTTACAACAACCTGCACTTGCGAAGATGGCCCAACTTCAAGCGCTGTGGCACCACCTGTTATTCTGATCCTTTGCACAGATTGTCTTCTGTCAGCAAGAATCAGTCGCTCATAGTTGTTGAACCCGTACTCCATCAGAGCTGCAGTATCCTCCTGGGTGTTCGGGTCATTCAGCACTGCGGAGATCAACCTCCATCCGTCGCGTGTGGCCGAACCAACAAAGCACTTGCCAGCTTCCTTAATGTATCCGGATTTTACACCATCAGCTCCGGGATAACCTTTCATAAACTTTGATTTTGCTACAATCGACAGGTCTTCCTGATTGATCGAGCGAGTTATCCGCTTGCTCTTTGTGCATACTATCTCATTGAATACCGGTATTCGACAGGCGTAGCTTGTTATCAGCGCAAGGTCGTATGCAGTAGAATAGTGCCCGGGCGCATTCAGACCGTTTGGAGTGACAAAATGCGTGTCGTTCGCACCGATCTCTTTGGCTTTGTCGTTCATTGTCTCGGCAAAACCCTCAACTGAGCCCGCAACGTGCTCTGCAAGTGCCACCGCAGCATCGTTTGCCGACCGAATCAGCAATGCGTAGAGCATGTCCTTGACTTCAATCTGCTCTCCCGTACGCAAATTGAGTGATGTGTAGGGTGTGTTTGTGGCGTTTTTGCTGGCGGTCACAACGTCGGTCATTTTGCAGTTTTCGATGACTACAATAGCCGTCATTATTTTTGTGGTGCTGGCCATCGGTCTGCGTACTCTGGCATTCTTTTCCCACAATATCTGGCCAGTTGCTGCATCGGTAAGAATTGCGCTCTCTGCGCTGATTTTTGGGTCGGTGGCTGAGGCTAGACTCGCTGCAATTGCCACAATAATTGAGATGAGAAAAAGGTAACTGATTGTTCTTACGCGCACGTCTTCGCTTCCTATCTAAGTGTGCTCTTTTTTGTTTTTGTCGCAAATGTTAGACAGATCAACTGTAGACCTAACCGATAGAGTCTTCGACTATCCCTGTCGCATCGCTCTCTTCGTCTTCGTCAACTATAGGAGCCTCTTCCTGTGACGGAGCTTCGGAAGCGACTGCTATCTCTCCTTCCGTGAAGAGATCACGTTGGGCTTCGAGTTCCTTGATCTTTTCTACCGCGAGTTGGTCGATATCCGGCAAATCCGCCAGATCATCCAATCCGAGATGTTCAAGGAACTTGGAAGTCGTCCCGTAAAGAATCGGCCTGCCGGCAGTCTGTTTTCTTCCTATTTCTTTGACGAGTCCACGCTCAAGCAGTTTCCGCACTACTCCGCTGCTGTCAACACCGCGTATCGCTTCTACTTCCGGCTGTGTGACCGGTTGGCGATAGGCGACTACTGCAAGGGTTTCAAGTGCGGCACGGGAGAGCTTCTTGTTCTGCGGAACCAGCACTTTCTGACAAATCTCAGCATATTCTGGTCTGGTGCATAGTTGATATCCACCGGCAACGCGCACAACCTGCAAACCACTTTCGCCGCGATCGAGCATCAATTCGTGCACGGCCTCGTCGATTTCCGGTTCTTCCACCCCCGTTGCGGCAGCCATCTGAGCGAGCGACAGTGGTTCAGTAGAGACAAACAGCATACATTCTACAGCCTGTTTAAGCTTCCCGTTTTTCAAGTAGTCTTCGATCAACACAGCTCTCCGGTGGGGTTTGCTTCGTGGCGCAGCACCTCTATCGACCCAAAAGTGTTGTTTTGCCTTACGATAATCCTCTGAAGCTTTAACAGTTCAAGGAGCGCCAGGAAGGTTATTACTATCTCCGACCTTATTTGCTCCTCAAAGAGTTCGTTGAAGAGTACGCCCTGCCCGCTTGCGCTAACCTTCCGCCATATCTCACTCATTCGCATCCTGACCGAGATGCGCCGATGAATTATGGTGGTCACTTCCTCTTCACCTTCGCCGACTTCTTCGAGGAGTTGACTAAGCACCCGAAGCAGATCGACAGGCTGTACATCGTTCAGCAAAAACGGCGCATAGTCTATTTCGATATCGCGTTCTGCGCCGATGAACACCTTCTGCCGCTCAGTCTCGTGCTCTCGGAATATCTCTGCAGCTTCTTTGTATCGTTGATACTCTATGAGCTTCTGGACGAGTTCAGTTCGCGGGTCGACATATTCTTCGTCTGTCTCTTCTGTTGGATCCGGCGGAAGCAGCATCCTCGACTTAATCTCGAGGAGCGTAGCCGCCATAACCATAAACTCTCCTGCCACATCGAGGTCGAACGAGTCCATCAGATACAGATAGTTTAGATACTGATCTGTGATTTCAGCAATAGGTATGTCGTAGATATCGACCTTGTTCTCGTGCAGCAGATGAAGCAACAGATCGAGAGGCCCGTCGAACATCGGCAGGTGTATCTGGTACCCATCTTTTCTGACGAGTGGCGATTTCATAGCAACCTTTGCACCTCGAATACAGCGCGGAGCTAGCCCAGTTTCATCACTTCACGGACTTCGGCCATTGTAGCAGATGTCACTGCACGAGCTTTCTCAGCACCAGCGGCCAGGATTTCGTCGAGTTCCGAAGGGTTTTCCTCGAGCTGCTTTCGCCGCTCACGCATTGGCCCAAAAGCCTCATTCATCGCGGCAGAGAGCTTCTTCTTACAGTCTACACAGCCCAGCTCGGCAGCCTTGCACGCCTTTTCAATCTCCGCGGTCTCAGCAATGTTGTATATATTATGAAGCCCAAAGACTGGACAAGTGTCCGGATGACCAGGATCCTTTTTGTATATCCTCAGCGGGTCGGTAAACATAGTCCGAATCTTCTGGAAGGTTGTATCGGCATCATCTGAAAGGTAGATGGCGTTGTCGTAACTCTTACTCATCTTTCTGCCATCCAGTCCCGGCATAACGGGACATTCTGTGAGTTTGGCTTCAGGCTCCGGAAAGATATCTCCGTAGATATAGTTGAACCGTCGGCAAATTTCGCGGGTAAGCTCCAAGTGTGGAAGCTGATCCTTTCCTACTGGTACCGCATTGGCTTTGTATATGAGAATATCTGCCGCTTGAAGCACGGGATAACCCAGAAGTCCATAGCTGGCAGATTCCAGATGCAGATTATCCATCTTTTCTTTGTAGGTAGGGACACGCTCGAGCCACGGCACGGGAGTTATCATAGAAAGGAGAAGATGCAACTCCGCATGCTCTTTCACTACAGATTGAACAAAAATCGCGCACTTGTTCGGGTCGAGCCCTGCAGAGACGTAGTCGATAGCAACCTCGCGGGTGTTATGTTTGATCTGTTCTGGTGTCTCGTAGAGAGTCGTGAGAGCGTGCCAGTCGACAATACAGAAGAATGAATCATATTCTTCCTGCAACCTCACCCAGTTGCGGAGGGCTCCCTCATAGTTGCCCAGATGAAGCTGCCCCGTAGGTTGCATACCACTTAGAATCCTTGGTTTCGACATTACGCTCCTCAAACCCACCTTTCGTTGTGCAAACTGCTAATCCTCAAAAAGTGAACCCTGTAAACAATCTAAAAAGCATCTTAACCGGTGTCCCAATAACAATACCAAGTATGTTGAAGCCCAGCATAGGCCCAATCAGCACCAATCCCATCAGAATGGCAAAGCCGAATTGGCGCATAAACATCTCATATCTCCTGGCTTTTTCAATTGGCAGCAGCGACGAAAGAATATGTGACCCATCGAGAGGCGCCAACGGTATCATATTGAACAGTGCAAGAGACAGATTGATTATTACAAAAAGTGCCAGAATGTGCATGTCAATTTTAGATAATTGGCCGTGTGCAAACCTGAGCACCATAGCCATTACGAATGCGAGCAGCACGTTTGAAAGCGGCCCCCAAAGCGATACCATTAGATTTCCCAACCTGGGGTTCCGGTAATTGTTCGGGTTAACCGGTACAGGCTTAGCCCAGCCTATTCCAAACCCAGAAAGCGACGAAACGACCATCATAACCGTTCCCATAGGATCTAGATGGTCGAGCGGGTTGATTGAGATGCGACCTGCCCTGCGAGCTGTATCATCACCCGCCAATTCCGCTGCCTTGGCGTGCGCGAGCTCGTGCATCGTAAGCGATACGACCAGCACCAGCATACTTATAAGAAAATACTGAATGTCGAAACCTATGATTAAGCCTCCGACCCCGGAGCAAGATGCTCCGGAATCTCATCGTGGCTCACAAGATCGTCGTTTGTCTCCCGGCGAATGATCACCCTAGCCTCGCCTTTTGACACCAGCACGGCTGCCGGCCTTGGAAGCCTGTTGTAGTTCGATGACATAGTATAATTGTACGCACCAGTGGAATAGACAGCAAGAATATCTGCAGCCACCGGGTTAGCAACCACTGCATCGACAATTAGATTATCTGTTTCGCAGAGTTTCCCTGCAACGGTTATTACAGCGTCTTCTTTCGCTCCCGCACGATTCGCAACCACAGCCTCGTACTTTGCGCCGTAGAGTGCAGGTCTTGGATTGTCTGACATACCTCCATCTACCGAAACGTAAGTCCTCTGCCCCGGCGCATTCTTAATATGAACAGTTTTTATCGCGCCAACTCGATATAGCGTGGTGCCAGCTTCTCCAACAATAGATCGACCTGGCTCTACCATCAGCTTCGGCATATCGAGCTTGTACTTGGCCAGTTCCTTCTTAGTTGTCGAAGAAAGCCTTTCAGCAAACTCTTCTATAGAAGGTGGCTGCTGTGTAGACTGATAACGTATGCCGAGCCCGCCTCCCAAGTTCAACTCTTTGGGCGAATAGCCGATTTCTGCTACTTGGGCGATGAGCTTCACCATCACCCGTATAGCCTGTTCGAGCGCGACAGTGTCCAGCAACTGGCTGCCTACGTGGCAGTGTAACCCCCACAACTCGATATTTGGGCACTTGATCGATTCTTCTACAGCGCGAAACGCAGAACCGTCTTTTACGTTAAATCCAAACTTTGTATCTTCCTGACCTGTACGAATCAGCCTGTGCGTGTGTGGGTCGATACCTGGAGTGAGGCGAAGAAGAATCCCTGCTGTTCTGCCGGATGCCCTTGCCATCTCGTCTAGTCTCTTGAATTCCAGGAAATTATCAACAACCACCCTTCCGACGCCAAGATCAATTGCCATCTGAAGCTCTTCGACGGACTTATTGCTTCCGTGAAAGAGTATTCGCTCCATCGGAAAATTAGCTGCGTGCGCTGTATACAATTCTCCGCCCGAAGCTACATCAAGATGCAGGCCTTCTTGGTCGGCAATTCGGCACATAGCCATAGTCATAAACGACTTGCCCGCAAAGGCGACCGCAATGTCGCCGCCGTAAGATGTGCGAAATGCGGTTACATATCTGCGACAGTTCTCGCGGATATGGTCTTCATCCATAACATAAAGTGGAGTTCCAAAACGCTCCGCAAGCTCGACTGTATCGCAGCCACCAATTTCGAGGTGTCCGGCCTCGTTGATTCTTTGTGTGCCGAGAAGCATCATCAGTCTATATTGCCTTTCTTGAATTCCACAGCGCGGGGTCTAGAGTCCAGGGAAAGCGCTTTCAACCCGGCTCCCTCGACGGATGATGTGATCTCAGCGCGGCGCATTTGAAGCGATACGAGTCACGACGGCAGACGGACAAATACCCCAATAACAAACGAACCAGCTCGTTCAATCCTGCAGCCGGTTCACGAATAGTCTATCATAATCACAGGGTAAGGTCAACGAATTTGAGGCGCTTTGACGCTAGGGGCTCCACTTGGAGGCAAACACCCAAAGAAAGGCTACCACTGCCGAGCAGACGACGAGGAAAAGGTACTTCACTACGGTGAAAACACTATCAACCAATGATAGCCTCCCTGATTTGAGTATCTACTGTTAAGAGTAACACGCTCTTAAGTGGCAGTCTCCCCGTCGTTTTGCCGGTTTTTGCTAATAATTAATTGACTGCTGAGCTTTTGACGACAACTGACAGAGCGGTTATAATGCAGACAGATGCGACATTCGTCAATTGGCCTCATCAAATGATACTCAACCGCGACATTCGATCTAGGGAAGGGCCGACTTCATCAGTGCGCGCAAGCGTGCTTGCTGGTGGATTGAGCCTCCTCGCGTTGATAATCGTGCAGATTGTCAACAGTATCGTACCGTTCGGTATACCACCCAATATCTATCTGCCCATTCACATCCTCATAGAGTTCGGATGTGTAGTAGTCTGCTTCGCGGTATTCGTGATGGGATGGTATGGCTATAGGCAGACAGATAATCGGCAAGACCTGTTTCTAGGAGTGGCGTTCCTGGTAGTGGGGTCGATGGATTTCGTTCACACATTCTCCTACAACGGCATGCCGGATTTCCTGACTGCTAACACTGATGAGTGTGCTACAGTCTACTGGCTGGTTGCGAGGCTAATAGGCGCAGTTGCCCTGCTTATGGCGGCGCATATCTCCCCCAACTCAAGACGCCGCTCACTGAGACCGCCGGAACTGATTACGCTGGCATTCGTTCTAATTGCCGGCATTGTTACAGCAATTACTATCTTCTCTAATGAAATTACACTGGCATTGCAGCAATCTACCGGTGCGTTAACATCACTTAAGCAGCAGTTGGGATATGGCGTTATAGCCATTTATATTGCTGCGTTTTGGGCGGTTTCTAAGAGATTCGGCAGAAGCGTTGGGCCAAGAATCCCACTGCAAGTGGCAATTATCACTGCTATCGCCGCTGAAATCAGCCTCAGCATGTATACATCCCCTTATGACTCAAGCAATATGCTGGCTCACGTATTTAAGGGCATATCATACTATTTCGTGCTCCAAGCACTGTTTGTATCGTCTCTAGACCGACCTTATAAGGAGCTGCTTCTCGCTAGAGAACAAGTGCACGAATCCTTTGTTAACGTTGGCCAGGCTCTGGGGCTGGGATTGCGCAAAGATGAAACACTGCGAAAGATTTCCAAAATCGCACGCCAGATGTTTCAGGCCGATATGGCTGCAATTGGTGAGATAGCAGATGATGCGATGCTTGAGGTCAACATATTTGATGGAATGGCGCCTGATGCGTTTAGCGTGCCTATCCCAGAATCGATGGTACTAGAGGCACTGGAAACCGGCGAACCGATGGTAGTTCGTAGTATAGTCCAACATCCGAGAGCACAAAAAAACTTCGTGAAGGTTGGGCTGCACTCGCTTGTTTCTGCCCCTATTATGTACAATGGCCGCGCAATGGGTGTTGTTTATGTTGGTACAAAACAGGAAGGCAGATACAACGACCGAGACGCGGAAGTGCTGACTGCTTTTGCGGATCACGCAGCTATTGCAATTGCTAATGCTGAATATTTTGAGCGTGAGCACCGAATAGCTGAAATCCTTCAGCAAGTGATTTTCCCACCGACAACACTGGAAGCAGGATCATTCAGTATTGTAGGCAGATACGTTCCTGCGTGGAGTGAGGCAGAGGTAGGCGGTGACCTTTACGACTATGTGGATCTGGGCCACGGCAAAGTTGGTATTGTAATAGGCGACGTCTCTGGCAAAGGCCTCGAAGCTGCAGTTCATACAGCAATCGTAAAATACTCGTTCCAAGCCTATGCCCGAGATGGCTACAGCCCTGCAGAAATACTGACGCGCGTGGATGAAGCATTTACCCTTCGCCCAGATATGGATGACCAGCCGAGCACAGTATTTATAACAGTATTTTGCGGCATACTCGATACTGAATCGGGACACCTTGTTTACTCTAACGCCGGTCACGAACCGCCAATAAAGACAACTTCGGCGGGAGATGCTGTGCTACTCGATTCCACCAGCCCAATCTTGGGAGCAGGATTCCATAAGGACTACAGCGAAAATGAGATAGTCATCGAACCCGGGGATACACTCACTCTCTACACCGATGGCATCACTGAGTCGCGCGTGCTTGGGTCTCTTTTCGGTCAGGAAGGACTGATAGAAGCAGTAACGGAGACTCCTGAGCAATCGCCGGAGGAGATCGCCGACCACATCTTCGCGAAAGCCCGCGAGCACGCCAGTGGATTGCTTAGAGATGATGCTGCACTGGTAGTGGTGAAACGGGCGAGAAACATCAAATAGACTGGCAGACTGAGCTCTCCAGATGTATTTAGCTTACACCCTTCTCCCTAAGCCTTCTTTCGTGTTTAGGAGAGTGACCAGGCCCCTCTGCAACCGTTCTACCAACAGATGTGATGCGAGCAGTAAGACACGGCCCACAGAGTTCAGGGTCTTCTACAATGCACTTTTTGTTCGGATAGATCTCGTAGTCCGCCCGATACAGCACTGGTGTGTGGTTAGGCATAACTACATTTGCGCCAGCCTGCAGAGCTCTCTCTCTACCGTATTCGTCGACAGATCCGGCTGCAGTTGTCGCCGGAATCAACGAGTCCCGAGTTACTATGCGAGCCAGCGCCACCATTTTGAGAGCTTGCTGAAGCGAGCCAGTTGAACCATCGGCAAGAGGTGTATCCGGATGCGGTATGAAAGGTCCGATGCCGACCATATCTGGCTCGAGCTCTTTGATCAACATAATATCGCCGGCCATATCGTCGATTGTCTGCCCCGGCAACCCTACCATACAGCCCGATCCGATTTGGTACTCGAGTCGTTTCAATTCTCTCAGGCAGCCGATTCGAGCCTCCAGAGTGGAATCGGGATGCAACTTTCGAAAAAGCTCGGGATTTGATGTTTCGTGGCGAAGAAGGTACCTATCTGCTCCCGCTTCTTTCCAAAGTTGGTAGTCCTTATATGGTCGCTCACCCAAAGAGAGCGTAATCGCAATATCTGACTCCGCTCTGATTCGTCGGATAATATCCGCCATAACCTCAGCAGTATAGAATATATCCTCTCCGGACTGAAGCACCGTCGTTCCAAAGCTCCGTTCTGCGAGGCTCAAGGCAACTTCGACAATTTCATCAGGGGTCATTCGATATCGATGAACAGACAGGTTGGAGCGCCTCAACCCGCAATAGAGACAGTCGTTCTTGCAGGTGTTGGAAAACTCGACAAGCCCCCTGATGTGCACATCGTCGCCACAGTGTTCCTTTCTCACTGCGTCTGCTGCTGCAAACAAGCGAGCTACGCTATCATCGTCTTCGAGGGCAAGAAGTGCAGCAACTTCCAAGCGGTCGAGATCACCAGTAGATATGCATTTTTCGAGTAAAGTATCAAGACTCATAATCCATCAATATTATAGCACAGTGAACGCCAAGCGTATCGTTCATTAGGAACGCTCTGCGCGAGGTTTTCCCAAAACTGCCCAAATGCTGCTGTCGTGGCAATACCAAACTGCCAATAATACTGTTGTAATAATGGAGTCTGGCACGGAAAACTACATATACAGTACCTGTGGAAGGAATAGTCTATGCATCTGTTCCGACGAGCATATTTGGATAACAAAGGGCTTTCACTCATCGAAGTGATGATCTCACTTTCGGTATTTATGGTGCTTATGCTGATATTTGCAACGAGCGTTCCGATGGCTCAAAAGACAGCCAAGATGAACGGTCAGTACGCTCAGGCAATCAGCCTTTGCCAGCACAAAATCGACCAAGTGAGAGCTGTAGGTTACGGTCGACTAAACTACACTGAGCTTGAGGATGCCGGGATTATCGACGCTATCCCCAAGACCTCGCCATACTCGTTCACCAGCGTGGATGATGTAACTGAATATCTGCCCAGCCCAACTACAAAGCTGACTATTCAGAGCTTAGGAACCGATCAGTTGAAAGTGACGGCGTCTCTCACTTGGAAGACTGCTGCTCACCAATCAAAAACCACCACCGCGAGTCTGAGCGCAATTGTAACCAATGTGGAGTAGGAAAACAGCAATGGTCAAACTGAACAATCGTGCGGGTTTCTCGCTGGTAGAGATTCTAATAGTAACCAGCCTCTCGCTGTTGATAGCAGCCGGTGCGCTGGCTATGATGATAAGCTCTGTGAAGTGTTTCAGCAACTCGAGCGTTGAGTCTTACACCGATACAGATGCAGTAATAGCTATGCAACGGATAGTAAACGACGTCCGCGAAGCAAAGAGCGTCTCAATCCTCAACGACGGGGAAGCTCTGATGATAACTTTCCCTATGACAGGCATCGACGGATACTACGACCGACACATTCCCGATACTGTGAACGTGGTCAAGTACTACCTGTCGAATTCATCGGGCGTAGTTGGACGGTCTGGCACGTGGTTATGGAGAAGCATTGGTGCAAACACCAAAAGCGTAGTAAAACGCGACGTCTCATCGCTCGACTTCGAGCAAGACACCACGCGATCGGTAAAGATCACTGTCACAACCAAAAATGACGCTGCTTCAGGCCCGAGGCAGACTGAATTGACACAGCGCGTAGTCTACTTGAGGAACTACTAAATGATTCAGATACTCTCACACCGAAAACCTAATGGCAGCAGGAGTGCCGGCAGCACTCTAATAATCACTGTCATCGCAATGTTTATAATAACGGCTTCTACGCTGGGCGTTCTACTGGTCACCGCCAATGCGCTTCATCTCAACACCAGACAGCGCAGTGCAGCGGCTGGGTTCAACCTTGCTGAATCCGGAGCTGAGAAGGCCGCGCTTTGGTTGAAAGAGCTGTCAACACCACCTACAAACCCAACATCCTTCGACCCGTTCAATGGGCCTCAGACGGTAGGAGATGGCACATACTCTGTGACGGTAATTCCGGATCCGGCTAACCTATTCAACTACCTGAAGATATTCAGGATAGTATCTGTCGGCACTGAAAACGGTGTCAGCAAGAAAGTAGAAGTCGTTGTACGTCAGGCATCATTTGGACGATATGCGTACTTCACAGATAAAGAGACATCTAACATCGGTGGTGGAGCAATATGGTGGACGGCCGGCGAAACCGTAGACGGACCAGTCCACAGCAACAATACGGGGGGATCCAACTTTAACATCAACTACAACGGATCAAAAGCACCAATATTCCTCGATATGGTGACGGGATCTGGAAGCACGATAAACTACACACCGAGCAGACCAAAAAACGAATCGACCTACAAGAAGGTATTCTCCGACGGAAGCAAGGGATACAAGCTGGGCGTTTCACCGATTCGCCTGCCAGACTCGACAGACGTTCAGAAGGTGGCGGCTTGGGGTTCAGGCGCAAGTTTCCCATCTAAAACCGGAGTCTATCTGAAAGCAGACACCGAGGGTGGGATATACATTCAAGGCGATGCAGAGATGCGATTTCTGCTGGATGTATCTGGAAACCAGCAGATAGAGGTTAAACAGGGGATAAATATCACAACATTGACCCTCAATAGGTCGACAGGGCAAATCTCTTCGTTTGGCACGATGGGAGAAGGCAGTCCGTCCACGTCATCTACTCTCGGTTCCGGGGTCATATACTGCTCGGGGAACATTACCTCACTGAAGGGCACTATTGCAGACAACAGAGTAGTAAACTCTGAAATTCAGACCAGGACTGCATTCACAGTAGCCACCGACGTTAACGCAGGAAAGACCATCAAGATTACCGATAATCTTGTCTACAATACCAAACCGAACAAACTGCTTTCCGCCGATCATTCGACAAACCTTAAGGCTGGAACTCTGGGATTGGTAGCTAAAGACATATTACTTGCGTCTACTGCCCCAAAGAACCTCGAGATCAACGCCATCTGCCTTGCAGGTGGACACAACACAACATCCGGCAGCTTCTACCTCGAAAACTACGACAAGAAGACACCAACCGGCACACTCACAGTAATTGGTGGAATCATTCAGAAAGCAAGAGGGGCAGTCGGAACATTCAACAGCTCCACGGGACAAACGCAGACCGGATATATGAAAGACTACCGATACGACCCAAGAATGGCAGATAATCCGCCGCCGTTCTATCCCACAACTGGTCAGTATGAACGGCTCTCCTGGCAGTTGCTGCCTGATTAACGGGATGGCACTCTCTCAATCGTTCTAATCGTGGAATCTGGCGGAAGCTGAGAAGAGTCTATCTATGCCTAACTATTCAGGCGGAAGCTGAACATTCACTTTCGACTGTCAGCGTGCTGAAGGGAATGTAGACCACGGCTCGGCCGAATAGTACCCACCCCCAAAATAGTCCACTCCAACAGATATTGCAGATGGGCTCCAAGCTCGTGCGGAGGTAATACGACTCTCTGCTTTAGGAGCAGGCAGAGTGCGCAAGCTTTGCAGTTCGGAAGTGTATTTTGCAGTTGTGAAATCGAGTGTTACGCTCGATATCCCTGTGTGGTTGTCTATCGGATTGCTGGAAAGAAACAGACGCCCCTGATTCCAATTGGATCCAGAGACCGAGAAGAAAGATGCTTTCTGTTCTTTAGCCTCTGCCGCTGCGGCTATTCGATCTCGCTCTTCAGCTTTGCTCCTCAGTTTTTCCGCAGTAAGAATTGTTGGAGCAAGGTGACACGTAGAGCGCGCATAATCTTCGCTCGATTCATATGCAAGAAGCAGATTTGTGAGCTTCCGCCCCGGATTTGAAACAAAGCGCCCCTTCGCATACAAAGCAGTCGACGAACCTCCGTCGAGCATCATCGCTTGGGAGCAGCCCAGTGTAACCATAATTTTCGCCAGTTTGTGCATACTTATTGGGCGGGTTACAGATACAAAGAGTATTTTGTTCAATGGAGTGATGCCGACCGCGGTTCTTGTAGTATTGCGAAAGAGTGCAGGGTCACGAAAACCCTCACTCCTGGGATTCAGCGCTACCTGTCCATCATAAACAAGAGTCGGACCTCCGGCTAGGACTGTATCGTAGCTGGCGCTCTTATTTTTGAACTTCGACGGCACAATTGTCGCATTGTTATCTGCAGTTATACAAAGTGATGGGCCAACACATCCGCTGTGGATCTTGGTTCCTTCAATAACAATATCCCCCGTAGGCAGGAGAGAACGCGTATCGAAGAAAGTGCCGGTGACCGCAGCCGACGGGCGAGTGCGAGATACCATAGAGGACACGGTCTCTGAGCTTCCACGGCCGTGCTTCGAAATGGCTACCGTTACCTTAACATTGCGGTCGTTCAGGTTTGCGTACACAACGTGGACAGGTGTAGACAAGACAACCTGTTTGCGATAGGCGACACTCGACGATTCAGCTCTGACAGCAAAAGCTGCACAGACTATGACCGAAGCTGTCAGCAGCATCAGTTTTCTCATCGCAATCACCTCCGTGTAATACGTTCTCCTACTATATAATACGGTGCACAAGCCGTGCCGTTACAGCTCTAATTGCACTTTATCGTTATTTCGTGTGAAAAACTCGTATTGTTGCTAGTTGACACAGAGTCTGGCCACCTCGATGAAGCACAGCATTGACCTTAATGCCTGCTGACGGCTACAATTAAGGGAATGCGGGGAGGAGCTTCTCAGCAAACCTTTACAATAGTTATTATTATGCCGATGACCATCCTACGATACTCATTGAGCCCAAAGGAACGGAAGTGCGAACCATTGAGCAATGTGAGCAGGATTGCAGACGATGTTATTCCGATGCAACCAAGGAATTTGATAGATGCATAGCTAATGCCGTCGGTACCGGAGGATTCGGAAAAAATGAGGCTATTTGCCTCGTTGGTTGTGGCATTATAGGGGGTCTGACAGGAAGCAAACTGGCTTTTGAACTTTGTGCGGGCGCCTGCACTGCTCTTTCTACCGCAGCGTTGTGGGTGGATATCGAATCATGCGCGAAGGTCAGAGACACGCTGTAGGATTCTTGCGACATTGCATACAGAAGATGCGTCGACAATGCTAGGAAACATCATAAAGACTGTCCCGTCAGGTAGCACTGGAGGACATATGCAAGGCACTCTGTGCGGAGTGCCTTGCAATTTCAGCGAGGAGGGCTTTTATGAAAGATTATCTCAGCCTATCAACAATCGACCCGCTAATGATTATAGCGCCAATTTATATAATCCTTTGTCTGGTGTTCTTGTCTATAGGCAATCAATCTGAACGCGATCTTCGAAAACACGCTTTTTTGGTATTTCCTATATATCTATGCGTTGTAATAGGTCTATTATTATATGGCAATACTGGACCCAAATTGATCTCAGCGCTAATGATTATGATAGGAAATGCAATATTAGTTGGATGGGTAGTATCACCTGGCGGGTTTGCATTTTTGATTGCACCATTCCGTACAGTTCTAACGAAATTAGGTTTTCGTTGCGTTCAATTTCGGCCATTTGCATTTGATGATACATCAATGTGGGGACGATCATCTACACAATTGGCTGTGCTCGTACTCATATTACTCCTGCCGCCATTTGTGTATGTATTGTATATTCGGTAGGCATTACAATATCGACCGAGCAGCCGTATCAGTATGTTGGGAGGTTTGGAAATTACACTCATTATCAGAACCCTAATTTCAAGCTGCTGCAGCTTGGTGTAAGGTTCTATGACCCTGACATCGGCAGATTTACACAAAAGGATCCAGTATGCAGTGATTATCGATATACATACTCATATATTTCCAGACGAACTGGCACCACGCGCAATGGAGACTCTGAAAGCGCAAGGTGGCACTCGCGCCTATACCGACGCGACGGCCGCAGGGCTGCGAGCCTCCATGCGTTTGGCAGGAATCGACGTATCTGTAATCGCAATGATAGCAACTAAACCGACGCAAGTGAGAGCGATAAACGAATGGGCTGCACAGATTTCAGAGCAGTTTCCAGATTTGATCTGCTTGGGCACACTTCATCCGCAACTCACAAACTGGCAGGAAGAAATCGATTGGATTGTTAAGGCAGGACTCCGAGGTATCAAACTGCACGGAGACTATCAACAGTTCTTCATTGACGAACCGTCGATGCTGCCTGTCTACAGAAAGCTCGCGGAATCGGGGCTGATAATGCTGTTGCACGCTGGTGAGGACATCGGATGGCCGCCACCAGTGCACTGTCCCCCAGACCGCCTAGCAAAGGTGCTGGACGCGGTGCCCGAACTCACAGTTATAGCGGCGCATATGGGCGGCTACATGATGTGGGACGAAGTAGAACGCCACTTGGTGGGGCGTGATGTGTATCTGGACACATCTTTTTCGCTCGCCGATATGGGTTCAGAGCAGATGGCTTCACTAATTAAGGCACACGGAACAGAGAGAATTCTCTTTGGCACGGATTCACCTTGGACCGACCAAAAAGCAGAAGTCGCAGGAATCCGTGCGCTTGACCTGACAGATGATGAAATCACAGCCGTCCTCGGTGGGAATACGGCAGAACTGCTAGGCATAGACTGATTTAGAAGTGATAGTCTAGCTTCTCAAGCTGTATCCAATCACGGGGAGAACCGGCCGAAATCGCAGAAGATTAGCATTGTTGGAGGTATTCCCGTGATACTGCTCCTAGTATTCAGGAACACACCCTAATGAGACGCATATCCCGTATACGTGACCTCGGTGCGCCGATAGCACGCTTCACCACCGGGGCCGACGTAATAATTCTTTTTGGAATTGCCGTACTAATCTACATCGGCACCGTGCTGGCACATCAGGCACCAGAAGTGGTGAGCGGGCCAAGAATCAAGCTCACTCCGTCCGCGCTCCCGCTGTACGCCGTGCTTTCGGTAGGCCGAATGGCGGCTGCATACATTCTGTCGATCCTGTTCACGCTGGTATATGGGTATGTAGCTGCAAAGAACCGGCGTGCAGAACACGTGTTGATGCCTCTCCTCGATGTACTGCAGAGTGTTCCGATTCTTTCGTTTTTGCCGGTCGTGCTGCTCACACTTACTGCAATTATGTCGCAGAACGTGGCCGCTGAAATTGCATCTGTCGTTCTCATTTTTACGAGCCAAGTCTGGAACATAACATTCGCTTGGTATCAGTCGCTTACAACGATACCGAAAGAACTGAGAGAAGCGAACGAGGTCTTCAGGTTCAACGGTTGGATGCGACTTAAGAATCTGGAACTGCCATTCGCTGCCATTAGTCTCATCTGGAACAGTATGATGAGCTGGGCAGGCGGATGGTTCTTCCTGATGGCCGCAGAGATGTTTACCGTTGGGGACAAAGACTTCCGATTGCCAGGACTTGGAAGCTATCTTCAAACGGCAGCTATAGATAAGAACCTTACAGCCATTTTCTGGGGCATCGGCACACTAATACTGGTAATCGTCGCGTTAGACCAGTTGTTTTGGCGACCGCTTCTTGCGTGGGCTGAGCGATTCAAAGTGGAAATGGTATCTACAGATTCATCTTCGAAATCGTGGTTCTACGATGTGTTAAACAGCTCAGAGCTTGTAGCAACGTTCAACCGAAAGGTAATAAGACCATTCGGAGAGAAAATCGACGAGTGGTTCCTCAAGCGGCTTCCATTTGAGTCTGTGGCGAAGGCTCACGGTCGAGAGTCGATATCTTTTATGATCGCTGCGGTGCTGTTTTTCGCTGGTCTCATCTATGGCACCTTCCGAGCGGTAGGTATGCTGACAGAAGTGACTACTGCCGAGTGGTCTGATATAGCAATTGGACTTGCAGCCACTCTCGCAAGAGTCGTTGCTGCACTTGTCATAGCGTTGGCTTGGACAATACCACTCGGGGCAGCACTGGGGACAAATCGTCGGCTTGCCAACTGGCTGCAGCCGGTGATTCAGGTAACGGCATCCATACCTGCTACAGCTCTCTTCCCGGTTCTGCTGCTACTTTTCCTGAAGCTGCCTGGAGGGCTGAATATTGCGGCAGTGCTTCTTATGCTGATGGGAACTCAATGGTATCTGCTGTTTAACGTGATTGCAGGCGCAAGTGCAGTTCCACAGGATCTAAAATACACTTCGGAACTACTCGGACTCAGCAAATGGGACAGGTGGAAAACGCTGACACTTCCTGCCCTGTTCCCATATATAATCACTGGCGCGATAACCGCGAGCGGTGGAGCGTGGAACGCAAGCATCGTGGCCGAATACGCAAAGTTCGGTGAGGGGCCTCCGGTTTTGACAACGGGTATCGGATCCATAATTTCGAAGGCAACGGAGTCAGGAAACTTCGCACTCCTTCTTGCCTCGACGCTTTCAATGATTGTGGCAGTGGTAATAATCAACAGATTGTTCTGGCGACGCCTGTACAGGCTGGCTTCTGACCAGTATAGAATGGAGTAAGAGAATGGCGAACAAGGCGTTGGTTAAGCTTCGCGGGGTTACGCAGAAATATGATAGCGGCAAAAAGGAGTTCACAGCGGTTGAACAGGTGAACCTGACTGTCTTCGATAGCGAGTTTGTCGCACTTCTAGGGCCGTCTGGCTGCGGAAAGAGCACGCTGCTAAGAATAATAACCGGTCTTCAGAAACCGAGCTCTGGGACAGTACTCTACAGGGAAGAACCTGTTGTCGGAGTTAACCCGAATGCCACTATAGTTTTTCAGACCTTCGCACTGTTTCCCTGGCTCACTGTGCAGCAGAACGTAGAGGTCGCACTAAAGGCCAGAAGTGTTTCGGCTGAGGAGCGGACGCGCCGATCTGTTGATCTCCTCGACCGCGTTGGGCTGGACGGTTTCGAGACTGCATATCCAAGAGAGCTCTCCGGCGGAATGAGACAGAAGGTTGGATTCGCCCGAGCAATGGCAGTGGAACCTGAACTCCTCTGCCTGGATGAGCCGTTTTCCGCACTGGATGTACTATCTGCTGAATCACTCAGAGGAGAACTGCTGGAACTATGGCTCAGTGGAAGCATACCCACAAGAGCCATACTTATGGTTACTCATAACATTGAAGAAGCAGTCTTTTTGGCCGATAGAATAGTCGTAATGGATAAAGACCCTGGCAGGGTCGTCGCAGATGTTATAGTGAACCTGCCTCACCCGCGGCAGCACAAGTCGCCGGCATTTGCAGCTATAGTCGACAAAGTGTATGCGACACTCGCAGGTCAGACGCAACCTGAACATGTGGAGTTGGGAACCGCACCCGGAGAACCTGGCCTGACCCGTGCTATGCCGGATATTGCTATTGATGATCTCATAGGTGTTCTGGAAGGTCTATCGGATACCCCCGGACACAAAGCAGAGATATTCCGACTTGCGGACGAGCTTCACACCGGTTCCGACCAGCTCCTTCGTCTGACAGAAGCGGCAGAGCTTTTGGGGTTTGCCACTCTTGCTCAGGGAGATATTACACTGACACCGCTCGGTGAGTCTTTTGCAACGGCCAGCATCCAGGTGCGTAAGGAGACATTTGCCGCGCGCATACGCAGAATCCCGTTGTTCCAGTGGCTTCTAAGACTCATCGACGAAGCAGAAAAGCATCAGGTTGAGTTCGATGACACTCTCGCCTTCTTGGAGATGGAGTTCCATCCCGAAGAGGCCAGAAAGCAGCTCAATTTGATCATTGAATGGGGTCGCTATGCCGAGTTGTTCGAATACAACGACAGTAGTGGAATGATCTACAGGGCTGCTGCTCCAGCAGCAGAAGTGGAGGCTTAGCAAGTTAGATTTCCGCCGATGGTGCGGACTGTTTGACACTGGTTTCTATCGAGCCTATAATCCGGATTGGATGGGCTTGTTAAAACGTCACTTTGTGAGGAAAGGAATAGTCCCGTGACTCAAAGAACTCTGTTTGCGCTGATTGTTCTCATAGCATTCTGTCTTGCTCCGAGCGTTTTCGCCAAGCTGGAAGATGATGGCCCCACAAGACTCGGATTTCACATAGTTACATTCAATCCTTTAGGAGATGTTCCGAAGAACATTAAGTCGAACTGGATGGGGCTCGCCGCCGATTGGCACAGGAAATGGGATGAAGACGGAAATCCCACGCAGTATATAACCTTGGGATACGCCGGGACAGGACGAGACAGTGGCCGAACCGGAAGCGAGATAATGCTGACTCAAACCAAACTCCACCGGAGGCCTGTTACCGATACCCGCACTTCGTATATGGGTTACGGATACGGATTGTACTGGCTTGAACTAACACAGCCTGGCAGTTTTATGTCTCCGACGATTCACGAATCGGCATTTAGACCTGGCATTCATATACTCTACGGACAGGAATTCAAGCAGAGCTACTTTGCAGAGATTCGTATGGATCTGCAGCCAAACTTCCTAGGCAGCCAGTGGGGTGGAATCTACCTCAATTTTGGAACCAGATTATCGCTTTAGCTTACAGAAACCACATCGAACAGTGGAGCAGGACAACGGTTCCTATCCACTGTTCGATTAATAGCAGAACCACACTCTTCTTTCTTCAAAAAGCCCCGTCATTTTACCTGTTTTTCTGCACATCTCAACGATGGCACAATTATTGAACATATCTACGTAAAGCGTGCAAGCGCTGAGAAAACTATAAGGGAAATATATTGCCATCAGAAGAGGTGCTGTCAGTGAGGACACAATCCGGGCTGACGGCGTGTAGCATATGCAGTCCAACACTACAATAACCCAAGACGCCAAGCTGCCTAGCATAGGCGGTCAGCGTTCGCCAGAGGGCAGGTTAGAGTATCACTTCAGAGCCCTTGAAGCGCGATTGCTAATGGCCAGACTTTCGCTAGCACTCTCGCTTCAGCGTCATTACGAATGTACTGCTGGGCCTGTCCCAGATTCGATGGGAAGCAGGCAGAAAAGGTAGTTGTTCAGTCATCATCCAAGGGCAAATCTGTCCACAATACTCCCTTCCGCACCCGCGGATGGTTCGGCGACTCACTCATCCCTCACCATGCCGAACCATCCGCATTATCGAAAGCCATCGCAGTTTGACCACCTATCTGGCTCGTGATATACTCAATTCAGGAGTCCAGAGAGCGGCCATCTCATGAAAGAGGCGTCACTTCCGGCCACACAGACAACCAGGATTCCATATATGGCTGCTCGGAGGCAGCAAAATGAAGTGTCCGAATTGCCAGAAACAGTTGACCAAAGAAACCCCGTTCTGTCCTGAATGTGGGGCTCCAATCCGCAACAATGAGGAACAACCTTCGGCTCCTGTTGTGCGTAAGCCGAAAGCGCTTCTGATTGTCGGGGCAGTGCTTCTTTTTATTATTCTGGCCGCACTGGTTGCCAAAATGGCTTTTTCAGGCCAGAGTGTAACTAACACGCCGACCCCTGATTTGAGCGGACCTTCGGTCACAGATGCCTCACCTCCGGACTTAGGTGGTCCATCGGTGACGGATGCTCCTGCTCCGCCCGTGGCCGAAGGGCAGTATCCGGCTAATCCTGTGGAAGAACAAGCTCCACCCGAAGTTGTGGATTATATGAGTTTTGTTCAGCAAATAGAACAGCATCGCCAGAATCTCCTAAACGATAAATCGTGGGCATTGGCGATACAAGCAGGCGGCACGAGCGCCGAGGCAATGCGAGTGTTTGGAGATGATGCTTTGGGGCAGAGTTCCGGACCAAGCACGAGTCAGCAGATTGTTGACTACGTAGCCAAGTGGCAGACGCTTCTAAGACAATTCGACTCCAAGCGTCCACCTCGCACGTGCCAAGAGTTCTCTGGCGCGTACAGAAATGTGTTAGTCAGTCAGCTTACAGCGATGAACCAGATAACTACCGCGTTGAGCACTTTGAGCAGTGGCAATACTGAGAAAATGTATCAAGCTGTGAACGAATTGATGGCAAGTGCAAAGCAAATGCAGGCACAAATCGATAATTCAACCGACGACGCGAAGCTGAAGCTGGATGACTGCTTGAAACAGAACCATATGAAAAAGACGTGGGATATTAGCAAGGAAAGTGCTATTCCTGGAGGACTTACACTACCGTAGAGTATTCTGAAGCTGCTAAACACGAGTTGGGCGTGGCGGCTGTACTCCCCCACCCGACCACATTCGCCAAGTTCTCTTTTGAGCTGGCTACTTACTAATTGAGACGACCATCATTCGCGTTTCAGTCAGCTCTTCCATCGCATATCGGACGCCCTCGCGACCGTATCCGGAATCTTTTACTCCACCGTAAGGCGTATGATCTATACGAAACGTGGGGGCATCGTTTACAATTACCGCTCCCATCTCGAACTCCCGAAATGCTTGAAACGCGTGCTCCAGGTTGTTCGTGAAAAGCCCCACCTGCAAACCGTATCTGGACTGATTGACTCTCGCAACGGCATCGCCAAACTCATCGAAGGGAGCAACTAACACCACAGGGCCAAATGCTTCTTGCGTGGATAGGGTCGCTTCCGGATCGACATTTGCAAGCACTGTCGGCTGGTAGAAAGCACCGTTTCTCTGCCCACCGATAAGAACCTCTGCACCCCTATCCGTAGCATTATTCACCCATTGTTCGATACGCTCGCTAGACGCCTGATCGATAAGAGGGCCAACGCTTACGCCTTCATCCATTGGATCCCCTGTTACCAGGCTGCGCGTTTGCTCGACAACTCCCTCGACAAACTCATCGTAGCTAGACCTATGAATGAAAACCCGTTGTACCGATATGCAGCTCTGGCCGGAGTAGTAGAATGCACCTGCTACATTGCGCTTGATAGCATCCTCGATGTTAGCTCCGGCATCGACAATAGATGCCGCATTCCCACCGAGTTCCAAGATCACTTTCTTCTTTCCGGCAAGCGACTTCAGTTCCCAGCCGACATCGGTTCCACCGGTGAAAGAGAATGCTTTAGGCCGATCGTCCTTTATCAGCTTGCGAGTGAGCTCGTTCGACAGGTTGACCACATTCATCGACCCCGACGGAGCACCGGATTGCTGGACAACTTGCGCAAGAAGAAGCGTTGTAAGCGGGGTTCTGGGAGACGGCTTCACGATTATTGAGTTCCCGGCTGCGAGAGCTGGAGCCACTTTGTGCGCAACAAGGTTCAGCGGAAAGTTGAACGGAGTGATCCCCAGCACGACTCCTACCGGAAAAGGACGGATTATCGCCATTCGACCTTCTGATGTTTGGTTGAGATCGAGAGGGAGTGTTTCACCGTTAAGCCTCTTCGCCTCCTCCGCAGCGATAGTGAAGGTCATAATAGCTCGTTCTACTTCTGCACGCGAGTCGCTGATCGGTTTTGCGCTTTCGAGCGTCATTGTGTGGGCGAACTCTTCCTTGCGCTCCCGGATTCTGCTCGCAATGCTTTCCAGCAGGTCAGATCGCTTGTAGCCTGGAAGTGACGCCATTAGCTCAGCGCCGCGAACGGAGGATTGCACTGCAGCTTCGGCATCCGCCTCGCTTGCCCAATATGTAATCCCCGCAACGTCGCCACTGTATGGGTTGCGCACAACAAGCTTCTCTTCGGCAGTTTTCCAATCGCCTCCTACGAGAAACCTGTGCTCTTTATTCGATACAGCTATAACCGACATACAGCACCTCCATTTACATAGGGCAGATCATCTGCCCCAAAGACTCGCTCAGTTTCAGGTTTTCAGAGTAGTCTACCGGAATATCGATAACAGCCGAGCCATCTGTTTCGAACGCCTCTGTTAGCACCGGCCCTAATTCGGAAGCGTCTTGCACTCTGAAACCTCGAGCACCGAACGATTCGGCCAGCTTAACAAAGTCAGGATTGCCAAAATCAACTCCGAAATCTGATTTGTATTTATCCAATTGCTTCCATTTGATAAGCCCGTAGCTGTGATCGGTAAAAATGAGATAAACGACGTTTGTCCCCAGCCTTGCACCAGTCTCCAACTCTTGAACATTCATAAGGAACCCACCATCTCCGCAAGCTGCCAGCACCCGGCGTTCCGGGTGAACGAGCTTTGCGGCGATTGCGCCCGGCACCGCAAAACCCATTGATGCCAAACCGTTTGATATTAAGGTAGTATTCGGCTCGTAAGTGGGATAGAGTCGTGCGATCCACATTTTGTGCGCGCCTACGTCGCTTATTAGAATGTCTTCGCTCCCGAAGGCTTTGCGCATCTCATAGATGATCTTCTGCGGAGTAACCTTGCTCCCTGTGTCCGACGCGTGAGATTCTCGCTCCTCGGCAACAAACTCTTTCAGCTTGCGGTAGTAAACCGGTTCCGAGCGGGCATCGAGCAGGGTGACGAGCAAGTCCAGTGTTGTAGATATGTCTCCGACAAGCTGAACATCCGGCACGTAACAGCTTTGAATAGCGGCTTGAGTGGCGTCGATGTGTATTATCGTCTTGTTGCTGTCAGGGTTCCATCGCGACGGAGAATACTCGACCTTATCGTAACCAACGGCGATTACAAGATCGGCTCGGTCGAACCCACATATGACGTGATCTCTCGCTTGAAGACCGATCGTCCCAGCGTGCAGGTCGGAATCTGCAGAGACGGCACCTTTCCCCATAAAGGTCGTCGCGGCAGGCATACTGACCGATTCCATCAGCCGACGAAGCGCCGCAATGGCTCTGCTGCGGATTGTGCCATTCCCTGCGAGAATGATCGGGTACTTTGCGCTGTTTATCAGTCCCGCGGCCTGTTTGATGGCCTCGTCGGAAGGCTGTGTAATGCTGATGTCGTGTCTTGTAAGCGGGGAGCCGACTGCCCAATCTTCAGCCACGTCTTCTGGCAGTTCGATGAGTGCAGCACCCGGCTTTTCAGCCTCTGCAATTCGGAAAGCGTTACGAACAGTCTCGGGAATTACGTTTGAGGTGTTAACCCTTGTAGCCCATTTGGTAATCGGCTGAAATGCGCTTACCAGATCTATGTATTGGTGATACTCCCCGTGTGCAGATGCAAGTCCCACCTGTCCGGTAATAGCCACAATGGGAGCGTGATCGAGGTTGGCATCTGCAACAGCGGTAGCAAGGTTTAGGGCACCCGGGCCGAGAGTCGATGCACATACGCCAGCCCGTCCGGTCAGCCTGCCGTATACGTCGGCCATGAACCCTGCTCCCTGTTCGTGTCGGGTGGAGATAACCTCAATAGGCGACCGGGAGAGTGAATCCAGAAGATCCATCCACTCCTCACCAGGAACTCCAAAAACATACTTCACGCATTCGTTCTCAAGACACTTTGCAAGCAGTTCGGAAGACTTCATAGGGATAATCAGCTTTCGTTGGAATGTGCAGCCAGAAGATCGGTACTGCCTGTGCAGTTTACCCAGATACTGCTGACTCTAAGGCGCAATGTTGTGGCAAGTGTTGAGGAAAGGGCCGGACTTACAGCCGGCCCAATTGAACGGGTTTACCAGTTCTCTCCGAATAGCTCGAAGTGAGCCTGAGGATGTGCACAAGCGGGGCACAATTCCACGGCCTCTGGACCTTCGTGGACATATCCGCAGTTTCTGCATCGCCATTTCACTGGCTGATCGCGCTTGAATACTCGTCCGGCCTCGATGTTTGCGGCGAGCTCGGCAAAACGCTTCTCGTGATACTTCTCAGACTGAGAAATGCTCTCGAAAAGCAAGGCAACAGCTTCGAAACCTTCTTTGCGAGCTGTCTGTGCAAATCCGGGATACATACGCTGCCATTCCTCGTTCTCGCCAGCGGCTGCCGCTTTGAGATTCTCGAGAGTCGAGCGAACAGGACCTGCAGGGAAGGAGCCGACTATTTCCAACTCGCCACCCTTCAGCGTATTGAAGAAGCGCTTGGCGTGCTCTTTCTCGTGGTTGGCGGTCTCTTCGAAGATAGTCGAAATCTGGACGTAGCCGTCCTTCTTCGCCTGGCTGGCATAGTACGTGTAACGGTTACGAGCCTGGGACTCTCCAGCGAATGCCGTAAGCAGATTCTTTTCTGTCTGCGTGCCTTTAAGATCGGGCATATCGTTCCTCCTGTAGATACCGGCAAGATTGCCAGGTAGAGATCGGTTACTACAGTATAACAGAAGGAAGCACTTATGGGCAGAGCTTAAGATAGTGCGGAGGAAATGTCGGACACACCCGCAAGATTTGCGAACCGTTTTGCCAGTCACCAGGAAGGGTAGCATAACCCCGGTCGTAAGTGAGTAATGCAAACTGAGGAGGAATCCAAATAGTGAAAACAGAGGAATCATACGCCATAAAAGCAACACTCCATCTGGAGTTTCAGGATGCCCTGGAAATGACAAAATCTGCTTTGCTGGATCAGGGATTTGGCGTACTCTGCGAAATAAACGTAGACAAACTGATGCAAGAAAAGCTCGGCCTGAAGTTCCGGCGCTATGCGATTTTGGGGGCTTGCAATCCGCATTTTTCAAAGCGTATGCTTGAGACAAACCCAACCGTAGGCGTAATGCTTCCGTGCGGAGTTGTTGTATACGAAGAAAACGGCGATTCCGTAGTTGCTGCGCAGGATCCAGCTACTATATTTGCTGGCATCGGGATATCGGAAGTTGAGCCAATTGTAAGTGAAGTCTCTGTTAGGATACAAAGCGCTATAAAAGAATTAGCCGAAAAGTTTAGCTAACATATACTGACATAGACATCTCGGCTGACAGTGTATCAACCGTTTCATTCATATTTTACGAGGGTAACTATGATGTAGACCTCCGTTGATAGCAGCAAAGGATGGTTCACCAGATGAAAGACTTAGCTTATGTGTTGGATGAAGAGGCGAGACTTCTAACCGGCAAAACAAATGTGAATGAACTCCCACTGCCTGTAGCGGATGACTGGGATATGCTTGTTGAAAAGGCGAATTCCATCGCGGAGGTCATAGACAAGCACCTGGATTTTGAAGAGAGCTTTCAGGGAGTCGAAATGCGACCACTGCGGCTGTGCCCGGAACAGAGAGTCTCCCTGATCTCTGATCTATCAGCCGTAGCAAGATAATTATCGATGGTCGGAAGCGAATAGCCTCCGACCATCTTGCTTTAGTCTATGTATAAATTGTAGCAGAACACAACCGCAGCCACTACCCCATTGTAACAACGACACTTGCCATCGAACCGACAGCTAATACAGGCAGTATGTTGCCTTCGATTCTCTGGCCATCAACTTCTATGCTGGCAATGCTCGAGCATATATGATTCGGGTTTCCAACTTCGATTGCGTATGTCGCGCCACGAAACTTGCGCGTAACACGGTAGCCATCCCACTTGCTTGGGATACACGGCGAAACAAGCAGACCACTGTATGTGGGCCGAACGCCTAAAATCCAGTCTATACCATCTCTGAACATCCACACTCCTGATCCTGTAAGCCACGAATGGCTGGCCTGTCCAAAAGTGGGGTGGTCGGGACTGGTGACGTACTCCGAGTAGACGTAAGGCTCCATCTTGTAGATATCGGGGTCGTGAGCTTGCACCATAGGCAAGCACTTGCGATACCATTCGTATGCTCTGTCGCCTTCGCCCAAGATACATTCGGCCAGAATTGCCCAACTTGCGGGATGGTTGAATATGGCGCCATTTTCCTTTTTGCCGGGGACACAACGAGTGGCAAGGCCAACGACTGGATCTACCTTTGTATAAGCTGGGTGCAGCATCTTAGGCCCCCGCGGGGTATCGAGGGCATCGTACGCCGATTGCATGCACTGCCGTGCGCGCTCAGAAGGAGCCGTACCACTTATTACAGCCCAGCTTTGAGTGTTCAAAAATATGCGGCCTTCCTCGTTTTTGCTGGAACCGATTACGCCTCCGTCATCCCGCGTGCCTCTGATGTACCATTCGCCATCCCAGCAGCGTGTGTTTAGCGCCGTTGCGATTTCTCTGTACTTTTCGCGGAATGTATTGGCGCACATTCCCTGGTATCTGCCCATTTCCTTGCAAAGATCAAGAAGTGAAGATACCTCATTTAGAATGAAACAGAGGAACTGTGCGACCCAGACACTCTCTCCCACACCTCTTCGCCCCACGTAATCAAGAGTATCGTTCCAATCCCCGGGGCCGAATTTTGGAAGCGAGTTGCCTGTAAGACTTGTAAGCGCGTACTGGGTAGCTCGAATGATATGTTCGAGTACGGTCTCCGGCAATCCACCGTCCTGAAATGGCACAACTCTATCGAGATAATCAAAATCGCCTGTTTCCTTAAGATAGGTGACTACAGCAAGCGGAAGCCAAAGCGGCGTATCGGAGTGCCCTGTTCGCTCACCCTGACCTGTCAATTTGAAGTAATTGTGAAGAGTGCTGCCATCTTGAAACTGATGGCTTAGAACTTCAGCAATACGACCAGCAACAACGTCAGGCTCTGAGAGTAACGGCCCCATCAAATCCTGACTCTGATCTCTAATGCCGATACCAAAGAGCAACCCGCCGTGATAGTAGCCAGCGTTCCTATTCATATTGAACGTCACCCAGCTCTGCCGCTTCCCCCAGACGTTCAACATCAGGTTCATTTCACGATCGGGAGTCTCTACCTGAACCGACGACAAATACTGATTCCACCAGTCAATGACGCGCTTCAATTCAGCTTTGGCAGATTTGGTGCAGCGATACCGAGCAACAATCTCTTTCGCCTTCTGGCGGTAGTCGTCGATCTCCGTTACACCCATCAAGACCACATACTCAATGCTCTCCCCTGCACCGAGCACAACACCGGACTGCAACGCAGCGCATGCGTCACCCGCAGTGATATCGGTGTTCGAGAGTCTGCCTCGCTCGATCGCTTCTGGGTCTGACTCACTCCGCCACTTTCCGATGAAAGCATCCTTTGAACCGTCCCAACCAACTACTGGCAGACTGGTTGTGAAAAACACAGATCTGTCCCAGCCCTGATTCGGCTGCTCTACCGACACCTTCCGCTGCATAACCCAATAGTTTTTGGTGGCGTAGATGGTACTGTCGTCCTCGTCAAATGATACAATGTTAAAATGCTGGTCGTTAGGCTGGTTGATTAAATCGACCAGAGCGTGTCCGAGGCAGAGTTCGACGTACGAAAACAGATCGAGCTTCCGAGTATGCTGCGTGCGGTTTTCTAGCTTTATGAGCCATATCTCAAGGTCATCGTCCTGCGGCACGAAGTAAGTCAACTCGCCTCTAAGACCACGGCGCTCAGTAGTTATACTGGTATACCCCATCCCGTGTCGGCATTCATAGAAGTCGAGCTCTTTCGGAGTGGGCTGCCAGGAAAGCGACCAGTAATCGCCATCATCTTCGCGAACATAAACGTATCTTCCCGGCCTGTCCCACGGAAGGCTATTGTATCGCCAACGCGTTATGCGGCTGTCGCGCGGGTCCATCCAATAGCTGTAGCCGCCTCCGGCATTTGTAACCAGACCAGTGTATCGGCCGTTCGATATATAATTCACCCACGGCGCGGGAGTGTCAGGGCGTGTAATGACGAACTCTTTGCCGTCTTCAGAAAAATGCCCGTAATCCTCGAGGTGCATTCATCCCTCCACTAAATATATTAATGCTCAGCAATTGTAGCATAGCCAACCGATTCAGATGCGTTGAGGCTTAGTGAAGCATATCCAGAATCTG
The DNA here is from genome assembly GCA_964497515.1 of uncultured bacterium. Lineage (GTDB taxonomy): Bacteria > Armatimonadota > UBA5829 > UBA5829 > DTLH01 > CAZCCV01. Next base: position 38,841 of record CAZCCV010000011.1, read on the forward strand.
CTGCACGTCGACAAACTCCTCAATAAGATCCTCCGACGCTTTGATCTTCTCTTCGTCTCCTGCCCTGATCTTCACGTTCAGTTTGTCGATCTTTGTTGCCACCGAGAAGGTATCATCCTCTGCAAGGATTACAGGAATTGTCGTATGGCGAATAAGCTCCATTACTGTATGGTGTGGCAGCGATCCACCGGTAAGCACTATCCCTGAAACACAGTTGGATTTATCGCCTCCTACTACGCAGGAGCTCATAGCTGCCAGGATGTTGTCTTCTCTGGTTCCAGGGGTTATAAGGAGTGCATCGCTGGTGAAATAGTCCAGCGCTTCGTGAGGTGCCATAGCACCGATTACCATCTTTCCGATGCTATTGCCGAGACCTTCCTTGCCAGAGAGGAGTTCGCCATTAATCTCGCTCATTACTTGAGCAATAGTGGGATTTGATAGCACAGGTCGGTAAGGCATAACCCCAAGGACCCGTATTCCCTTCCTTTCGAGCCCCTTTCTGACGACGGTGTTGACCTTCTCATACTTGTTGGCCTGAACTTTGTTGACAATCGCTCCGATGACTTCAACGCCTGACTGGTCGAACATAGCCTTGTTAAGCATTATTTCATCTATAGGACGGCCGATTCCGCCTGATGAGACAATGATGACCCTTGCTCCAAGCAATCGCGCAACATCCCCGTTAGACATATCAAAGACTGAACCCACCCCGGCGTGTCCTGTCCCTTCAACGAGCACTACATCCTTGCCTATAGCAACGCGGTCGTACGCACTTGTAATTGATTTCGCTAACGCCTCTGGGTTCGGGTTTTCGATGTATCTTTCGGTGAATCCCCGCTCGATTGCAAGTGGGGACATATCGGTGACGTCGCCATTTAGACCGAATACATCCTTCATCAAAACGGCATCCTCATCGATTTTGTGGCCGCCGATTTCCTGATACCGCTGCCCAACCGGCTTAATGTAGCCAACCTTTGGCACTCGTTTAATGAAGGCCGAGATCAGCCCTAAACAGGTGATCGTCTTGCCATCATTCTGTCGAGTTGCCGCAACGTAAACCTTATTCACAAGATTCCCCCAAGAGTTCTAGGTAATAGTGCTATTGCAGTGTTATCATGGTGGAGAGTTCGCCGCAGAGCGGGGTCTATCCTTTGTCTGCACCATTGTTGTCAAACTGCCATTGAGAAACTGCACAAAACATGGTAATATATGGATAGATAATCAGGATGGCAATATTGCCCTGCGGTGTTCGTGATTAGCCGAGGAAGTTTTGAGCCGACACTCAAACCTTATGGGAACCCGTATGGTTCATCGTTCAAGTGGGAGTCCTCCTTTGAGAGGAAATCGCGAGGCGTTGACCCGGGATCCCGCCCTGTCCTTTCAGGGTTCAAAAACTCGGTAGGCACACGGCACAGGCGGGGCAATTTACTGTACGATGACTAAAGATATTTCCGGCGTAGACTATGTATCCCAGCGATACCGGGATGAACTTGGACTATCGGTCTCAGTTATCAATCCGCACGGCCACGTAATCCAGGGAGGAGCGTGTTGTGCAGACTGCGAATCATCGGTTAGATGCTGCGAAGCACGCAGCCGCGCGGTGACAGAAACACTGAGATGGGGAGAAGCGTACCTGCATCTCTGCCCCGGCGGAAGCATAGTCTGGGGTGTTCCGATCATGAACAACTCAGAGCTGGTGGGTGGCCTCGTTGCCGGAGGTATTTCGCTCGACGATTGCACCGCCGAGAAATGGAGCACAGAACGGATCAATTCTGCTGCAAAGAGGCTGCTTGAGCTTGCAGTCGAAGAGAATCTGACGAATGCCGCACTGCTTGAACTCCATCGCATTGCTGCGAAGCGAGAATCCAGACGCGCAGAGGCTATTCACGAGCTAAAAAGCAAATGCTACGATTCCATCCGCGACATCTATCTCCGTGAAGAACCGGGGCTTCTCTCTGCTATCAAGCGAGGCGACAGGGCTCAGGCTCGAGAGATAATCAACCGCGTGCTAGTTGGGATTTACTTTCTTGGACGCGACCGATCTAGCCTGCTGAAGAGCTTTTTGCTGGAGCTCGTTGTTATGATGAGCCGCACTGCGGTCGAGGCTGGCGCAGAGCCGTCTGAACTACTGGGAGCGAACTTCTCGTCGCTAGTTGATCTTGCATCGATTACCGACGAAGCCGAGCTTTCCAGTTGGCTTGTATCAATGCTCGAGCGAATAATGGACTCCATCCGCGAGCAAAAAACCTACCCTAACACAGTGTTGCTCACCGCTGCTATTCAGTTTATGGAGGCAAATCTCGCCAAAGATATATCGCGCGATGATGCAGCGGCTGAATCGTGTATGTCGCCTTCGCATTTCTCACGGTTGATGAAAGAAAAGTTCGGCCGAACCTTCACCGAGATACTAACCCAAATGCGAATAGACCGTAGTAAGGAATTGCTGCGACGATCCGAAAAGAGCATTGTGGAGATCTGCATGGTATGTGGGTTCAACGACCAGAGCTACTTTACCAAGGTCTTTCAGCGTTGCACAGGCTACACTCCCAGAGAGTATCGATTACGCACCAAAACCGCATTCAAGTAGGCTTCCCCGGCCTGCACATACTGTATATAACGTATCACAAATCTACCACAGTGCAACCAAATTACCGGATCCTGCTACGATACTCCCAACCTATGCCACCAGACTACAAGAATGCTTGCAGGCTCTGCGTTAAACTGGTATTGTTCCAATGGCGCAGTCGCAATGAAGCAATCTATGCGTCGCGGAGGCAATATGGCATATCTTTCCGATGTCGAAATAGCACAAGCAGTTGAGCCTCGCATCATTACTGATGTTGCGCGGGAACTCGAGATTTCGGGTGATGATCTCGAGCTTTACGGGCGTTACAAGGCGAAGGTATCTCTTGATGTGCTGAAGAAACTGGCGGACAAACCCGACGGCAAACTGATACTGGTAACAGCTATTACGCCAACTCCAGCAGGTGAAGGTAAGACAACAACTGCGGTGGGGCTTGGCGATGCCTTGAGGGAGCTTGGGAAGAGGGTAGCTATTGCTGTCAGAGAACCAAGTCTCGGCCCCTGTTTCGGCATAAAAGGTGGAGCTGCTGGTGGTGGATACGCGCAGGTTGTTCCTATGGAAGACATCAACCTGCATTTCACAGGAGATTTTCACGCCGTCACCACTGCACACAACCTGCTTGCGGCGATGCTCGACAACTCGCTTCATCAGGGCAATCCTCTCAACATCGACCCGTATTCAATTACGTGGAAGCGGGTGATGGATATGAACGAGAGGGCACTAAGAGACGTTGTGATCGGTTTGGGTGGCAAGGCCAATGGCGTGCCGAGGCAATCTGGGTTCGATATAACTACAGCCTCGGAGATTATGGCGCTGCTTTGCCTGTCTTCTGGTCGAGAAGACCTTGAGCGCAGGCTGGAAAACATCGTGGTTGCACTCAACAAGGAAGGCTCTCCGATCACAGCCAAAGATTTGAAGGCTTCTGCCGCAATGGCTGTAGTGCTGAAAGACGCTCTGAAACCCAACCTGGTTCAAACACTCGAAGGCACACCGTCCTTTGTGCACGGTGGCCCGTTTGGAAATATCGCGCACGGCTCCAACTCGATCATCGCCACCAGAATGGCGTTGAAGCTGGCAGACTACGTTGTTACAGAGGCAGGGTTCGGTTCCGATCTCGGAGCGGAGAAGTTCCTGAACATCAAGTGCCGCACGGCTGGACTCGCTCCTGCGTGCGCTGTAGTGGTAGCGACAATCCGAGCACTCAAGATGCACGGAGGAGTGAAAAAAGACGAGCTGACAGTCTCCGATCCGGATGCCCTGGAAAGAGGAATTGAAAACCTCTGGAAGCACTTCGAGAATATGGAGGCTCACGGGCTGACGCCGGTGATCGCAATCAACAAGTTCCCAACGGACTCCGAAGAGGAGGTCGCGCGGTTGCACGATCTCTGCAAGGCCAAGGGTTACCCAGTTGCGCTATCGGATGTCTGGGCAAAAGGCGGCAAGGGAGGCGTTGAACTCGCCGAATTGGTTATGGACACCATAGAGAAGAAACGGTCGAACTTCCATCCGCTTTATCCGCTGGAACTAAGCGTAAAAGAGAAAATCAATAAGATTGCGCGCACTATCTACGGCGCCGACGGTGTGGTCTACACTGCTGAAGCCGAAAAGAAGATAGCGCAGATAGAAAAACTGGGCTTTGGTGGACTGCCAATATGCACCGCAAAGACTCAGAATTCACTTTCCGATGATCCGAAAGTTGTCGGCCGCCCCAGGGGCTTCGACATAACTGTCCGCGATGCCAAGATATCGGCAGGAGCAGGGTTCATCGTCATCTATACAGGCACGATTATGACCATGCCGGGACTTCCAAAGGTTCCTGCAGCGGAGAAGATCGGTTTTGATGAGAAGGGCAACATTGTCGGGCTCTTCTAAGCCTGCACCAAAGATGAAAACGAAAGGGTTTGAAATATGTCAGCGAAGATAATCGACGGCAAAGCCATAGCAGCGGCGATGGAAGAAGAGATGAAGGCTGAGGTGCAAAGCCTGGTATCCGAGGGGATTCAGCCTGGGTTGGCTGTGGTTCTCGTAGGTGAGGATCCTGCATCGAAAGTCTACGTTGGAAGAAAAGGAAAGGCGTGTGAGCGCCTGGGAATAACCTCTCTTGAGCACAAGCTCCCTGAGGAGACTACTGAAAAGTATCTACTGAATCTCATATCCGAACTGAACGCTCGAAAGGATGTTCACGGCATTCTGGTGCAGTTGCCTCTGCCGAAACACATCGATTCGCAGAAGGTTCTGGTAGCGATTGATCCTGCCAAGGACGTGGACGGATTCCATCCGGTAAACGTTGGGCGGTTGTTTGTGGACGAAAGCCCCCTGCCCCCGTGCACACCTGCAGGATGTATGGAAATGCTTAAGCGCACAGGAATCGACCTGAGCGGGAAAAACGCTGTAGTAGTGGGTAGAAGCAATATTGTTGGGAAACCGGTGGCTATGATGCTTCTGAAGAAGAATGCCACGGTAACCATATGCCATTCGAAGACAGCAGATCTGCCGGGAGTGTGCCGGACTGCTGACGTTCTGATTGCAGCAGTTGGCCGAACAGAGATGATAAAAGGCGACTGGGTGAAACCCGGGGCAGTAGTCATTGATGTAGGGATCAATCGCGGCGAAGATGGTAAGCTCCGGGGCGACGTGGACTTCGCAGGAGCTTCAGAGCAAGCATCGGCAATTACACCGGTGCCGGGGGGCGTTGGCCCTATGACGATAGCCATGCTTATGAAAAACACAATAAGCGCGGCGCGATCAACAAAATAGTGATTGGACAGGATTGACCCTGCCCGAATAGACCAAAGTGATGGCTCCACGGCTCGGTCATGTGGCGGCCCTGATAGTGTTCATCCCTCCGGATATATTTCGGAGGGATGAAACAGGGGGTCGATTAGAAAGCGACTATGTATTACAAGAGCGACAGCAACCTGGAACGTCTGCTTACTGCGGGCAGATTCGTCGTCTGTGGCGAGATGGGCCCGCCACGGGGAGCCGATGCTGCGTCGATAGCCAAAAAGTGCAACTACTTCAAAGGCTTTGTCGACGCCGTGAACCTGACAGACAATCAGACGGCCATCGTCAGGATGTCAAGTGCGATAGCAAGCTACTTGGCGCTTCAAGGCGGCGTGGAACCGATTATGCAGGTCACTTGCCGCGACCGCAATCGGCTGGCTATTCAGTCGGATGTCCTGGGGGCTTCTGCTCTAGGTGTAAAGAACATACTCTGCCTGACTGGCGACCACATGCGATTCGGAGATCACCCCGAAGCAAAGGGAGTCTTCGACCTCGATGCTTCTCAGCTCATCCAGATGCTAAAGAAGATGAGAGACGAGAAGCAAATGTTTTCGGGTGCCGAGATTAAACAGGAACCCAGAGTCTTCATTGGTGGCGCAGCCAACCCGTTTGGCGAACCATTTGAAATGCGAATCCTCAACCTGATGAAGAAGATAGCCGCTGGCGCCGACTTCATACAAACACAACCCGTTTTCGATGTGCCACTGTTCAAGAAGTGGATGAGTGTAGTGCGCGATGAGGGGATGGATAGGGAAGTATTCATTCTCGCAGGAATCATGCCGGTAAGAAGTATCAGAGCACTCACTCATATGCGTGATAACGTTCCTGGAATGCGCATTGCCACAGAGTACATCGACCGTATGGAGCCGATCAAAGATAGAGACGCTGCAATGGAAGAAGGCGTGAGAATCGCTGTAGAAATAATGGAGCAATTGAAAGAAATCCCCGGGATTGCGGGTATCCATATAATGCCGGTTATGTGGGAGTCGATTACGCCTCGACTGGTCGAAGAAGCGGGGCTTCTGCCGAGGCCACAAATCAAGACCGCTGCACCCAGTGAGGAGGTGTTGTTGTGAGCCGGTTCAGCAAACGCTTTGCGGCATTTTTTCAGGACAGGCCGCGTCTGCACGCTTGCGCAACACTTGCAGAAAACGCGATAAAAAAACCGCTCTTTCGTTGTCAAGACTGCGGGCATTGTATATTAAGCTACACTGCTTTCACGTGTTGTATGAGATGTCCGAAACAGATGAGAAATGGCCCTTGCGGTGGAACTCGTGAGGATGGGCATTGTGAGGTCTATCCGGAGAAATACTGCATCTGGTGGCTCATCTATAATAGGGCAAAACGCATGGGACGTCTGAAAAAGCTTAGGAAGTGCCAAGAGGCTGTAGATCGCCGGATGGAACACACTTCTGCCTGGCTGAACGTTTTCGCAGAAAAAATTGAACCACCTTCGTGGGGGAAGGATTAAGTATATGCTTATCGTTGGTGAACGAATTAATACCAGCCGCAAGGTTAAGGGCGAACCCGTAATAGAGCAAGCCGTCGCCAGTCGCGATGCTTCGTTTATTATTAAGCTGGCAAAGGATCAGGTGGACGCAGGTGCAACCTATGTAGACCTTAACTGTGGCACGCTGCACTCTGGAGAGCCGGAGGCGCTGGAGTGGCTTGTGAAGACAGTTCAGGAAGCTGTAGATGCACCACTTACCTTCGATTCTCCAAATCCGGTTGCTATCGAACGCGCTATATCGGCTTACGATACCAGCAAAGGTCAGCCAATGATCAACTCCATAACAGCCGAAGCAGAGAGATACGACACAATTCTGCCGCTGGTGCTGGAGCATAAGACAAAGGTTATCGCTCTTGCAATGGATGACAGCGGAATTCAATCGGAGGCCGAAAAAAGGCTGTCGGTAGCGCGAGAACTGATAAACAAGCTGACCGGCGCAGGCGTGCCTCTTGAGGATATCTACGTCGACCCACTTACCTTCCCAATCGGGACCGGGAGTGAAGTGGGGCTGGCTATGCTCGACATCATTGAGCAGATTATGTGCGAGTTTCCTAGAGTCCATACCATTGCCGGGATATCGAACATCAGCCACGGAATGCCGGGTCGAAAGTTCCTAAACCAGACGATGACACTTTTGGCTATGGATAGAGGGCTCGACGCAGGGATCATCGACCCGATGGATCGCTATCTTATGGCATTGATTGCAGCCGGCGAGGCGATACTCGGAAGAGATGATTTCTCGATGAACTACATTATGATGTCTAGAGCAGGGAAGTTCGAGGGGCTATAATGCTGGTAGCCAGGGAGGGACTCGAACCCTCATGTGCTAAGCACCGCGGATTTTAAGTCCGCTGCGTCTACCATTCCGCCACCCGGCCGGTATCTCCGGAGGATAATCCGGCGATAATTAGTTTATCAGTCAGGCGACATCGTGTCAATCGCTGCTATCTCTGGTATAATCTGCCTGTGCTTCGGCACGCCACAGTTAAGGAGATTTGATTGACTCACAGCACCGCAACCTTCTGGAGTTCCCCTGCCGGAGGGGAAAAGACTCGCATCCTCCTGATTCGACACGGGCACGTAGACTGGAATACACGCTCTGTTTATGCAGGATGGGCCAATGTAGAACTGGACGCACGCGGCAAACGCGAAGCCAGAGCACTGGCTGAGAGGCTGAAGGCAACTGACCTGGCTGCCGTGTATTCCAGCGACTTGGATCGCGCACATCGCACGGCAGAGATTATTGCAGATCCTCACGGAATTGATGTCTCTACTGTAGAGGGCCTTCGTGAGATCAACTGCGGAGAGTGCGAAGGTCTTACAGTATCCGAAATCGAAGAAAAATATGGGCGTGATGCGTTCAACGCCTGGAAGACAAACCCTGAGTCACATCGAATTCCCGGCGGCGAGACATTCGGCGAGATGAGAGATCGTGCTCGTGCGGAAATCGAACGCATTGCTGAGGCGCATCGCGGTCAGACCGTTGCCGTAGTTGCCCACAAATGCGTAAATCGTGTATTGATATGTGAGTGGCTCGGCCTGAGCATTGAACACTACAGAGAAATTGAGCAGCAGAATACTGCCATAAACGGGATTGTCGTCGATGGGAACAGAGTAGTCGTCGAGACAGTCAATGATGTGTGTCACATAGCAGATATCGAACGATAAAATTGTGCGAAATTGTTGGCTGCACGGTGGTTTGACTTCACTTGGCAGGCTATGGTAGCATTTAGCTGAGCTGGCGCCAAAATGCCGGCCATTTGGCATCTGAGAGGGTCTCTATGCGTTTACACCACGTGATTCGTTCCTTCAAAATAGCGGCGCTGCTGTCCGCAGTTGCGACCATTGCAGCACTCCCCGCGTCGGCAATGACAATAGACTCGCCGACTGAGGGCCGCGCAGTCAGGGATAAGGTAAAGATTGTCATCCCAAGAGCTTCGCTTCCCGTAAGTGGAACACAGACTAAGTTCCTTACGGTGAAGATAGACGGTCGATTCCACGCAGCGATTGAGGCAAATCCTGCCTCCACAGACGGCAAAGCTCCGGTTAACCCAAATATCGTGTATATCTGGGATACAAAACAACTGATCAACGATCCACTTCTTCCCGAGGATCAGCGACGTTACAAAGACGGTATGCACGAGATTCTGATTGAAGCTCACGGAATCGGCGCTGGTGACAAGGACATTATCACCGACTCGGCCAAAGTGACTGTCAACCTGAAGAATCTGATTGCAAGAGCAGACCCTGCACCGCCAATCAGATTGAACTACCGATACCACCTGGGCCAACAGAGCACTTATAGAGTCTCGACATCGGCAGAGATACTCGACCCCACGGGCTACAGTCTGACAGGTGGAATGGTGCCGTTGCGCGGCAGATTTGATGTTTTCCAGTCGATCGAAGATATCCAGCCCGATGGAGCCGCACTTATCCGCTATAAGGTGGAACGAAACAGCGCCTTCACTCAGACCTACGGTCAGCTCACGGGGCTTATGCAGCAATTCAATTCGGTTTACAAACTGATTGATATTACAGGTAGAACAATCGACGATAACGTCCTTGCCAGCAAGCTGGGGACACAAGTTACGGACTGCCTTATAAGGCTTCCACGCCAGCCTATTCAGGTTGGCGATATGTGGTCCACTTCGTTCAAGATGAAGCTGGAAGGGCTTGCGCCAACAACTAAATTCGAGGGTGCAGCTACTCTCGATGCGTTGGAGTGGGACAGCGGATTTGAGTGTGCGAGGATTTCGTCCAATCTTACAGGCGATTCCACCTTCGGATTCTTCGGCCCCACGCCGGCACGAGTGAACGCCACGAATACATCGTATTTTGCGTATAAGGTCGGCAAGCTGATCCGAGATACTACTGTAATCGAGTTCACATCCACGATGGACACTGCAACCCTTGCGAGCATTCAGCAGCAGATGTCTATGGGTGCGGACACGACCGGCGGTATGTCTATGCCTTCAATGCCAGGATCTAGCGTATCGTCCGCTCCTTCACCGTCAAGAGGGCCACTTGTTCCGAGCGGGAATTCATCTGGCCTCGGAATGCCCACACCTGTGATCGGAGCACCCAGTGGGAGTAGCATGCCTAGTTCCAGCCCAAGCTATGGCGCTGCTGCTGGGCCATCCGTGAGATCGGTTACTGTTCGGATAGTTATATCAAAAGAGCTTAGACAGTGAGGGGTTCGCATTAAACGAGAAAGCGGGCTTTCGCCTTCTCAAAAGACTTAGAACCTTGTATTTTGCTTAGTATTACACGTCAGTGCAGAGTTATGCCGTTTTGATCTGTTTGCGATTGACTTCATAGCTTCCGCACTGACGTTGTTGCTTCTACAGCTTTCCAATACCCCATCAGTTGATCGCTTCGTCGATACGGGACAATGCTAATCTTGTTAGAGCTTGTGGCTGGTATCGAAGAATCCCTGCATCTTGCTTAGCACAAAGTATGCAACGCCAAGCGCCCGGGTAGATCCGATAAACTCAGTCTGCTTGCCACCATTCGCGATGTCTTCTACGTCTATAGCGGGCAGAAAAGGAATCTCAGGTGGAATACGAGCAAGGTCAGCGGCTATCTGAGCAATCGCTTCATTGTCCGCGGCGTAGTTTTGAGTCGATAGAATATCGACTATACCAACATTGCACCAGTCAATCCAGTTGCGTAGAGTGTCGCGTTTTAGGATGTCTGGGCTGAAGCCTCCGTACACGTTGGCAATCACCGCCGTACCGACGGAAGCCTGCTTAATACAGTGATAGAACAATTCCATTGCTTCCTGGGTCTGTTGCTCCCGCCATTTCGTCCATTGCTTGAACTCGGCATTTTGCACATCCAACGGAATAGAATCGATGTTGAAGCCCTTCTCTTGTTTGAGTCGGACGCGGCAATTGTCGCAATAGCAGAACGGATTATCCAAAAGCGAGCCGAGCGGATAGCGCAGATAGTCGATAAAGACTCCATCGGGCTCATACGTCTTAGCAAGCTCCGAATAGAGATCAGATAGATACTCCCGCGCTTCAGTATTCGCCGGACAGATAAAATGGTGCCCCGATTCAACCCCGCCCGGCCGAGTAGATCCGTCTGCGCGTCTGATTTGCCATTCTGGCTTAAGTGATAGGATTAGCCCCTGCCCTTCTATCAGATCGTTACCAACATAGAACGTCTCTACCCAAGTAAAGACTCTCATACCGCGCCTGCGTGCCTTCGCGAGCATCACCGCCAGCGGATCCCACCCGAAAAACGTCGCTCTCTGTGCAGGAAAACCTGACCGCCGTGCAGTATTGCTCGGATAGATAGTGTATCCGTGATAGAAAGTCTCCGGGATGAGTGTGTTGAATCCTGTGTCGCAGAGTCTATCGACCGTTGAACATATCCACTCTTTGCTCGAACCATCTGGAATTCGGAGTTTGATTGCAGTGAGTTGTTCTTCCACGATGATAGTCTAACGCAAGCCCGAGCGGAAGTCTACAGCGCAGTAGAAAGTGGAATGGGAAAAAGGAAAACTGGCTCCGCACTAGGGATATGCGGAGCCAGAAAAGGAGAATGGATCGTCATTCTAGTTGTTTAGACGAGGTAAGAGGGCGTTTTGTTCGAGCAGATCTGCCGTACAGACTGATTTTTGCCCATTTTTGTGCACTTGGCTACTGGAAAGAGGTAGATCGCACAAACCGAGGCCACATTGGCAAAAGTGCAGACAGAAGAACAGCGGGAGATTCACTTGGAACTCTCCCGCTGCAACTAGAAGCTTTTAGTTGTAAAAGAAAGCCCTACTCTATAGGCACCTTCTTAGGTTCGCTCACGCCTTTCGGAGTCGTCGGGCGGGAGACATAATGTGTATGAAGCAGTTCGTGGCTCTTATGGCTCAGCGGTTCACCCAAGAACTCCTTGTACAGTGTCTGAACAGCAGGGTTCTCGTGCGAGCGTCGAATGGTCATAGCTTCATCTTCCTGGTAGATAGCGGCTGCCCGTTTCTTTCTGATTTCTTCTGTTGTAGGCTGAGGCTGGCCGCCTCCTCCGATACAACCTCCAGGGCAGCACATTATCTCGATGAAGTGATAATCTTTGAACCGGCCGCTCTTGATGCCTTCCATAACCTCGCGAGCATTTGCCAGCCCGTGAGCAACAGCCGCCTTGAGGGTGATGTCTCCAACCGGCACTGCTGCCTCACGGATGCCTTCCATACCTCTTACGGCTTCAATGTTGACATTATCGAGCTCGGTGCCTGTGAGCACTGAATACGCAGTTCGAAGCGCCGCTTCCATAACTCCACCAGTGTTGCCGAAGATTACGGCGGCACCGGTCGACACTCCGAGAGGATCGTCAAACTCGCTGTCTGGAAGAGTAGAAAGGTCAATCCCAGCTTCCTTCATCATCTGAGCAGCTTCGCGAGTTGTCAGAACGTAGTCTACATCCTGATAGCCGCTGTCGTTCATCTCAGGTCTTTCGCACTCGTACTTCTTCGCCGAGCAGGGCATTACCGATACCGAGACTATATCCTTCGAATCAATTCCCATCTTCTCAGCATAGTACGTCTTGGCAAGTGCACCGAACATTTGCTGCGGGCTCTTGCAGCTCGACACGTGCGGAAGAAGTTCGGGATAGAAGTATTCGATGAACTTGATCCAGCCAGGCGAACAAGAAGTAAGCTGAGGCAGTACACCGCCTTCTTTCACGCGATGAATAAGCTCGTAGCCTTCTTCCATAATGGTCAGGTCAGCGCTGAAATCGGTATCCATAACGCGATCGAATCCGAGCTGCTTCAGACTAGTTACCATCTTGCCGGTAACGCGACTGCCAACCGGCATTCCGAACTCCTCACCAATAGCCGCACGCACCGCCGGTGCAGTCTGAACGACTACGTGCTTTGAAGGATCGTGAATAGCAGCCCAGACCTCCGGAATTGAGCTCTTCTCGCGAAGCGCCCCCGTTGGACATCGGTTGATACACTGGCCGCAGTTGACACACACTGCCTCGACAAGCTGCTTGCCGAGCACTGGAGAGATAGTAACATCCCAACCTCGCCCCGACGCAGTCAGCGCGCCCACACTCTGGATCCCGTGGCAAACCCTGAGGCAGCGTTTGCACATAATGCATTTCTCAGGGTCGCGGATGACCGACGAGCTGGAATCGTCCTCATCCCACAGTTTCCGCTCGCCTCTGAACCGAACGTTCTCGATTCCGAAGTCCTTTGCGAGCTTCTGCAATTCACAGTTCTGGCTGCGTACGCAGATCAGACAATCCTGAGGGTGATTAGCCAGCAGGAGTTCAACTATCATCTTCCTGGCTTCTCGAACCCTCGGAGAGTGTGTCTGAACTTTCATACCTTCGGCCACAGGATAGGCACACGATGGTTGAAGTAGTCTCTGGCCTTCGATATCGACCACGCATACCCTGCAGACGCCCTCAGTATGAAGGTCCGGATGGTTGCAAAGCTGCGGAATGTGAATCCCTATGCTCTCTGCAGCCTGAAGAATCGTCGTCCCCTCTTCAGCGACGACCGGTATACCATTGATTGTAAGATTAACAGTGGACATATCACGCGACCTCACTCTCGCAAGCGCGGTCCATCTTACACACGTTTGTCGGACAAGTTTTATCGACTAAGTGTGCTCGATACTCCTCTTCAAAGAGCGGCAAACTGGTCATAAAGGCCGTTGCCGCAAACTGGCCAAGACCGCATTTGGAGGAAATACTCATCATATTGCCAAGGCTTTGCGCCAAGGCCAGATCATCAGCGCTTCCCGAACCGGCTTTCCACCACGTGAACATTTCGTGGAGCCGCTTTGTACCTTCGCGGCACGGAGCGCACTGCCCGCAGCTTTCGTGGAGGAAGAACTGTGCGCAGTTCTGCACGATGTCCACAATACACTTGTCTTCATCCATCACGATGAGCGCGCCGGCACCGGGAGGAAGATCCTCAAAAGCAAAAGTGCGATCGAGAGACTCTTTGCCAACGATCACGCCGGATGGCCCACCGATGAGCACTGCTTTAATATCCTTGCCGCTCTTGATTCCGCCGGCCATTTCGAAGATGACCTCGCGCATTGTAGCACCAAACGGAACTTCGTACACTCCCGGATGCAGAACATCCCCGCAGGGCGAGAATATCTTCGTGCCCTTGGACTTCTCGGTACCTATCGAAGCAAACCATTCCGCGCCATTAGAGATAATCTGAGGAATGTTAGCAAGAGTTTCGACGTTGTTGATTACGGTAGGCTGCCCATAAAGCCCCGAAGTCGGCGGATACGGAGGCTTCATTCGGGATTCGCCGCGCAAACCCTCCAGCGACTCGAGGAGAGCAGTCTCTTCGCCGCAGATGTATGCACCAGCGCCTTTGAACACCTCAATATCGAATGAGAAGCCACTGCCCAGGATATCATCCCCCAGAATCTCAAACTCTCTGGCTACAGCAATAGCGTGTTCGAGGTGCTCGACAGACTGTTGATACTCACCACGGATGTAGATGTATCCTTTGTTAGCGCCAATTGCATAGCCACCGACAATCATCGCTTCGACTATGGAATGTGGATCGCCCTCAAGGATCAATCTATCTTTAAAGTTTCCTGGTTCACCTTCGTCTGCGTTACAAACAATAGCTTTGTTGTCACCACTGGCCTCGGCTGTGAGTTCCCATTTCACTCCGGTTGGGAACGCCGCGCCTCCTCTACCCCGTAACCCAGAGTCTTTGACAGCCTGAATCACTTCTTTGGGGCTCATTTGAGTCAGAGCTTTGCCGAGTGCCTCATAACCACCCACGGCGATATACTCCTCAATAGAGGTAGGGTCTATCGCGCCGATATTCTTCAGCACAATCCGGTGTTCTTTCCGCCGAGGGTGCTCCGCTGCAGTAATAACGCCTGAAGTCTGATCTTTGTAAACGAGTCGGTCTACGATGCGCCCTTTGAGCAGGTGCTCTTCAACGATAGCAGGGATATCATCAACGGTGACTCTGCAATAAGTAATGCCTTCCGGATAAACGACCATAACGGGACCGACTTCAGAGATACCCAGGCAGCCGGTTTCGACCACCTTAATCTCACCATCGAGACCACGCTTTTTGATCTCCTCCACAAGTGCCGCCTGAATTGCACCAGCGCCCTTCAGCATACAAGGAGTCCCGTTGCAGACTAGCACGTGAGATCTGTAAAACGGCATTTATGCCTCCTTTTCCCGGTATTTGCCGAGGATTTCGGCCATCGACTGCGGCGTGAGGTTGCCATACACATCGTCGTTGATCATAGCAGACGGTGCGACTCCGCACAGGCCCGTGCAGCTTACGAGTTCGAATGTGAAGTTACCATCTTCCGATGTCTCACCCGGCTTAATGCCGAGAGTCTCAGTGATGGCTTCTTTGATCGACTCGGAGCCTGTGATGTGACAGGGAGGGGAATCACAGAGTCTAACGATGTATTTGCCTTTGGGTTTAGTGGCGAAGAGTGTGTAGAATGTAGCAGTCCCGTATACGTCTGCGACCGGGACATCTAGCCAGGCAGCAACTTCACACATAGCTTCTTCGGGAAGATAGCCTACCTGGGCTTGGACAGCGTGCAGGGCTGGAATGAGGTTCCCCGATTTTCTTTCGAACTGGCGTATAACCTCGCTGTAGGAGCCTGCCGCCTCCTTGTTGGAATTACAACAGGAGCAGGGTTTTGGTTCCAAAGTCAGTCCTCCTCATAGGAAGAGTATCGAGTGACATGTCACTCAAGTTCTCTACTTCGTATTGATCACCCAATCACCAACAGGACTATCGTTAACCAGATGCTGAGCCACAATGGTTCGAGCTCTCTCTGGGGTCACATAGCCATAGGTAACAGTGGCTTGCCCGGGTTTGCAGACATCGATCATAGGCTCTTTGTCGCACAGGCCTTTGCAACCCGTCTGGGTAACCGCCACGTCAGAAATATTCCTTTTCTCCAATTCGTCCAGGATAGCAGCCATCACTTCTCGAGCTCCGGCGGCGATGCCACAGGTACCCATAGCTACAACCACCTTGCTCTTGGAGCCGGATTCGCGAACTCTCATGTTCTCCAGGGCTTGTTCTTTAATCCTGCGAAGATCCTCAAGTGATTTCATCGCATCGATCCTTTCCCAATCTGATCTAAGAATGTAGAGGAAGCAGAGCTCTCGACTGAAGGAATCAACTCGAGAGTCATTCACAACAAAGGAGCTTCCAACCCTTTATTGTGAGTTTTTTCACAAGGAATATTCAACAGCAGAGTCCATTTGACACTGTTAGTATAACTTACGACTGAAGGTGCGTCAACGGCTGGGGTTTAAGCATCAGTCTAATGAGCCAACCCCAGCCCAATTACTGGCTACTTAGCCTTCGGTTTTCCTCTCTCATCGAAGTCGTTGAAGTGGAAAATGTACTCCCACCAGTTATTCAGCCGTCCATCATCGTTCCAGCCGGGGACGTGAGGCAAACGAGTAAAGAGCCACTTAAGATAGTTTCGCTGGTGGTCGGGGCCGCCCCAGTTTTCACAAGAGACCATCGTCTTCTTTCCGGTAAGATTCGGGAAGTTCAGCCAATCGTCGGCATCGCTTTCGACTTTCCGCGGATTGCTGTAGTCGTAGTGATCCTCTCCGTTAGCAGGCACGTGGCAGCTTCCAACACCAGCTACCCCAGCCTGCCAGACGTTCGATGCAAACCTCGCCCAATGGTTGTCGAGTCTTTCCATCGACCATCCACCATAGATGCGCCCCATAGTACTCTCTGTGCGGTGGCCAAGGTCGTGAATCATTTCGGCACAACCTCTCTCGTAGTTGAACCCCATAATCGCAAATGCGCGCTTGGATGGAACCTTGTCGTACACAGCACCGTTTATGTAAAACGAACCTGGTCCGGCCATAGCCGACTCGTTATATCCAAAGTATGGTGCACCCATAAACCAGACTTCATCGATCTTGCCCGAATCGATCAGCGGAATTACGCCGTAGTCTTCGAAAGTCTTCGGGTAATCAGCAGTATCGGGGTCGTGCCAGCCCTTGTTAGTGCGATGGCACTCCATATACTGCTCTGGCGTGTATGTGAAGCCATCAATTTTGGTATGAAAAGTATCAATATCTTTCCAGATAACAATCTTATATTTCACGATGCCGTGGCTGGCCTCTTTGACATCGTCGATATAGCCTTTCGCCAGTTCACGCGGGTCGTGCCATTTGCACACCTCGTGCAATCGTTTGCCACCTTCACTCGGGATGACAGGGTCGAAGTTCAACACCATCACTTTGACGACAAACGGTTTGGCTTTCGATGGATCAGGCGCCTTCTTTGCATTTGCCGCAAGTGCAGTGACTAGCACAAGCACGGCAAGGATAGACGCGGTGATTGTTCTGCGGATTGTCATCTATTAGCCTCCGTGAGATTTGTGGAGCCTGCCTTCAGTGTACACCTGCTCATAAAGCGCGTCAAGCTGACTAGCTGCTGTGTACAACTAAAAACGAAACCGATTTGGGATCAATTAGAACCGAATTCTCTCCGAACCAGATTCGTTTGTGTTATCTAGTACTGTCCAGAACCAGGCTTCGCCCGTTGTTATTCGGAATACAGAAAGCCCCGGATCCTCCGGTGAAGTGTAACCCATATCCTTCAGGAACGGACGATCTTCAAGTAATCGTTCGTTGAGAGCTTTGTCGTGCAAAAACTCCACTTTGCCGGCAACGCGCAGCATAGTGCCGGAAGTTTTCATCTCAGGATCGGGCTTGAAGAAACAAACCTCCATATTGGAGTTCTTTTCGAGCTGTTTCACTACAGCTTTCATCGCACCACTGTGGAAATAGAATCCTGTTTCATCTGCAAACCACATTGCAAATATCCGCACCCGCGGCTTGTCGCCTTCTACTGTGGCAATTGAGCAGTTCAGATTCTCGTTTGCAAACTTGATACAATCTGCCAAAGTCATCTTTTGTGTTCCTCATCAGCTTTAGGAATATTGGGTCTATGGTACGCCGCGTTTGTGCATGCAGTCAAGCGGTACGAAAGGAGTCTAAGCAGTGAGTAAAAAAGCAGGGCGGCGATAGCTGCCCTGCCATCTTTCAACACAATCGGTTTGGATCCGTTGTGGTTTTCTACATACCGTAGTCGTCGTAACCACCCATTCCACCGCCCGGAGCCGCAGGAGCAGCCTTTTTCTCTGGCTTCTCAGCGACAAGACCCTCGGTGGTAAGAATGAGTGACGCGATTGATGCGGCATTCTCAAGAGCGCTGCGGTTGACCTTGGCAGGATCGATGATTCCGGCCTTGGCCATATTGACGTATTCGCCCGTGAGCACGTTCAGTCCCACGCCAGCCTTCTCATTCTTTACTCGCTCGACAACAACACTGCCCTCGAGTCCGGCGTTCTCGGCTATCTGGCGAAGTGGCTCTTCGAGAGCTCTTCGAACTATGCTTGCACCAGTCTTCTCGTCGTCGTTGCCACCAATCTTCTCAAGCTTGGACATAATGCTGATGTAGGTGATTCCACCGCCAGGCACTACACCCTCTTCCACGGCAGCGCGGGTAGCAGACAGAGCATCCTCGAACCTGTGCTTCTTCTCTTTGAGCTCGGTTTCAGTTGCAGCACCAACCTTGATAACAGCAACTCCGCCAGCGAGCTTTGCGAGCCGCTCCTGCAGCTTCTCGCGATCGTAGTTGGAGTCGGTATCTTCGATCTGCTTTCTGATCTGAGCAATTCTTCCCTTGACGGCATCGCTGCTTCCGGCACCTTCGATGATAGTCGTCTCATCCTTTGTGACGATGACCTTCTTGGCCTTACCAAACATCTCCAGCGTTACATTCTCAAGGCTGACACCCAGATCCTCACTGATGAACTGTCCGCCAGTGAGAACCGCGATATCTTCCATCATAGCCTTTCGGCGATCGCCAAAGCCGGGAGCCTTCACCGCGACAGCCTGCAATGAGCCACGGAGCTTATTGAGAACGATGGTTGCAAGCGCATCACCGTCGACATCCTCAGCAATGATAAGAAGCGGTCGGCGGGAAGCAACTACCTTCTCTAGCACCGGAACAAAGTCTGCTGCAGAGCTGACCTTCTTCTCGAAGATGAATACGATCGGGTCGTCAAGAACAGCTTCCATTCTCTCCGGGTCGGTAACCATGTAAGGAGATATGTAGCCTTTGTCGAACTGCATACCTTCGACTACCTCAAGGGCAGTCTGCGTGCCTTTCGACTCTTCCACCGTGATGACGCCGTCTTTGCCGACCTTCTCCATAGCTTCTGAAATCAACTCGCCAATCTCGCCATTGTTGCCTGCAATTGAGGCGACTTCGGCCACTTCCTTTTTGCCTTTAACTGGGATAGCGATCTTTTTTATCTCTTCGACAGCAAACTCGACAGCAAGCTCAATGCCGCGCTTAACGGCAATCGGGTTACCACCGGCCGCCACGTAGCGGAGTCCCTCGTGAACCATAGACTCTGCAAGAACTGTAGCTGTAGTTGTGCCGTCACCAGCAACATCATTTGTCTTCGATGCTACTTCGCGAACGAGCTGTGCTCCCATATTCTCATACGGATCTTCCAGTTCGATCTCTTTGGCAACGGTAACGCCATCTTTGGTGATTGTGGGGCTGCCCCACTTCTTGTCGAGGACCACATTGCGACCCTTAGGACCTAGAGTAACCTTAACGGCTGCTGCCACGAGCTCGGCGCCTCTCTCGAGCGCGCGCCGTGCTTCTTCGTCAAACTTCAATATTTTAGCGGGCATAGGTATTCAACCTCCTTCGTATAGCGACTATTCTCTTATAGCGTAGATAGAATCCTGATCCAGAATGACATAATCCTCACCATCAACGGTAACCTCAGTCCCACCGTATTTGGCAAAAACAACTGTATCACCCTTCTTGACGTTCATCGGCGCCCGGTTGCCGTTTTCAAGCACACGGCCTGGACCGACTGCAACGACTACGCCTTCCTGCGGCTTCTTCTTCGCGGTATCAGGCAGCAAAATACCACCCGGACTCTTCTCTTCGCCTTCGGTTGCCTTAACAACTACCTTGTCACCAAGCGGTTTGATTGCCAATATACTCCACCTCCTACAGCAACACACGTGCCTGTTCGTTTAGCACTCGCACCCTACGAGTGCCAAAGTATTGTAGACTACCGGGTAGAGTGTTGTCAAGGTTTTTCGAAGAGTAGGTTACCCCTTCTAAAGTGTGTAAAATTGGTTTTGCATATCTCTTGGCAAGAA
>CAZCCV010000012.1:0-58769 GCA_964497515.1 uncultured bacterium
ACCAACTGGCAGGATAATCCAGTTCTGCAATTTACACACTCTTATTGACACTACCATTTGGAAATCCTTGCATTGTCTTACGTTTGGACGTATATTACTATACTCGAGAACGACAAAGCCGAAAGATAATCTGATTCTGGTGGTCTCGTATCGCACAATCTGCAGCTTTACTTGGAATCGGACGCGTGATAGACTCTAATGGCCTCTAGCAAAGGTTCGGGAGCAGCCATGGCATCAAGAAGAATTCGTTATCGTAGAAACAGCATTTTTGTCGGATGGCTCTTTCTGGCAGGACTCTCGGCAATTGTAGTAGCTGTATGCCTTGCGGCCTCCTCCTCAGCCCGTGCCCCCCGAACTCACGTAGTCTCCATCCCGATAAAAGACATCGAAATCCGACCCTCAATTGCCCCCAATGGCAGAGAGCCCTTTCAGCAAACCGTCGAGCGACTAGAAGGCGCAACGGCGATAATCAACGGCACATACTACGACAAAAACCACAAACCGCTCGGTGATATCGTAATTGACGGCAAGGTTGCGAACAGAGGGAGCCAGCACGCAGCTATAGCTGTCACAAATGGCGGCGAGGTCAGATTTTTGAGAAGAGGTAAGGAAAGGTTCGATTGGAGAGGCTATCGCGCTGCTCTAGCTGCAGGACCACGGCTTGTACACAACGGAAAAATCGCTCTCGACCCGATGGCCGATGGATTCAGTAAGGCGAGCCTTACCAAACGCGCCAACCGCTCCGGTGTGGGGATGACGAAAAACCGCACGCTGATTCTGGTCTCTAGTAGACGACTGCTAACCCTGGAGGAGTTCGCTGCTATTATGCACCGGCTGGGCGCAGTGGAGGCCATAAACCTGGATGGAGGCGGGGCGTGTGCGCTGTACTACAATAAACAGCAACTGGTTACTCCGGTATTACCAGTAACAAACGTTCTTGCTCTTTATCCGAAGTCTTCCGGTAAATCGACTGCCCGATAAAACAAAGCGGGGAAGCGATAGCCTCCCCGCTGTTGACATCTGCGCTAATCCCAGCGCTTCTGCCTGTCGCCGCTCTGTTCGAAACCGCGATCGGCTTTCTGCGCCTTGCGGACGTCTCGGCACGACTTGCATCTGATCGGTTCACTGAAGCCGCGCTGAGCGAAGAATTCCTGCTCGCCCGCGGTGAATACGAACCCACCGCCGCAGTCGCGACACGTCAGTGTTTTGTCTTCTGCCACTTGCTTTGCCCCCCATTTAGGATTTTACTTCAACTCAACAAACTTGTCCCCAGGCTTTGTAAAATGGGGGATGGTGCCTACCCTGTGGGACGTCGTTACCTTCCACTTCCCTTGCCTGAGTCCGAGGTTAATCGACCGTAACTCGTCGGTCGTTCACTGAGTCAATGCTATTATACCGTATTAACGGCATTTTCAAAAGGAAAAAGTTTGGAAACAGCTGCAATAGCCTATTTTACTCTCATTTTTCTTGTCGCAAGCGGTGTGGAGTATAGACACAATAGGGTTCCTCTGTAAGATAATTCCCGGTTTCGGCATATGCTCTGGCTCTGCATCCACCACAGACCCCCTTAAACTCGCAGGGGCCGCACTTCCCTTCGAGTAGTGAATCATCTCGTAGTTCGGCAAATAGCTTGGAGTGCTTCCATATCTGTGGAAACGGTGTTTCACGTATGCTGCCTGCACTTACCGGAAGATAACCGCACGGATACACATCGCCTTTGTGCGACACAAAGCAGACTCCGGTTCCGGCAAGACAGCCTTTAGTCATAGCATCGAAACCGTGGGTTTGAGGAGTGATGGCAACCCCTTCTTTCGCGGCTCTCTGACGGATAATCCTGTAGTAATGAGGGGCACAGGTTGCCTTCAGGTTCAGTTGTGGCAACTCGCGCGACTTGTCGTAGAACCAATTGAGGACAGCTTCGTATTCCTCCGGGCTTATCATCTCGTCGTCGGCAATCTCTTTGCCACAGCCGGTCGGCACAAGCAGGAAAATGTGTACAGCGGTAGCCTCGAGTTTTGCGGCAAGGTCTACGATCTCTTCAAGTTCCTTCAGATTGTGCCTAGTTACAGATATGTTTATCTGAAATGGCAATCCGGCGCCCTTTGCGTGGTTGATACCACGAAGGGCAGCATCGAACGATCCGTCCTGTCGCCGAAATGAGTCGTGCGTTTGGGCAGAGGCTCCGTCGATACTCACACTGATCCTCTGAATACCCGATCTCTTCATTTTTGCAGCGATATCGGGAGTTATGAGCGTGCCGTTGGTTGCGAGAACCATCCGAAGCCCCAGTTTTGTGCCGTGCGAAGCGATATCGAAGATATCTTCTCTTACGAGCGGTTCCCCTCCCGAAAGAACAATAACCGACTTCGCGAAGGAAGCGACTGAATCGAGAAGAGCAAACGATTCTGCAGTGGTGAGATCGTCCGGCGAGCGAAAACCTACCGCCGATGCCCGGCAATGTATACATCGCAGGTTACACGCGACCGTTGTCTCCCAGAATATCAACCTTGGGCTATCCATACCCACAGTGTACCGCAGCCGAACGGATTCTACAACCGCCGCGGCTTTTCGAGCGGCTTAGGTACTGTTATCATTGTGTTGATAGACAGAAGAATGACACACCAGAGGAGGTTTTCAGTTGGTAGACCCACGGATGATTAAACTCGCCGATATGATGGTTGACTACTCTATTGCTCTTAAGAAAGGCGAACGAGTGCTGATTCAAGTGTCGGACGATGTCGCACCAGAGATGATCGGGCTCCTTATAGAACGAATTGCGAAAGCTGACGGAGTCCCCTTCGTGAACATCACAAACGCCCGTATCGCAAGGTCGCTCGCACTTCACGCTTCGGAGGATCAAGCAAAAGTAATGCTTTCACGCGATCTTCCGTTTATGAAAGAGATGCAGTGCTACATCTCAATCGGTGGTGGGAAGAACTCCTGTGAGTTTGCCGACGTTCCGGACAAGCTCTCAGATATAACTCGCACCCACTACGGCAAACCCCTTCTGGAATACCGGGTAAACAACACCAAATGGATTTCAATGCAGTGGCCGACTCCGGCAAGCGCACAGCAGGCCAATATGAGCACCGAAGCGTTCGAGGATTTCTACTTCGACGTATGCACATTCGATTACCCCAAGATGAGTGCCGCTGTTAAGCCTCTTAAGGAATTTATGGAACGCACCGACCACGTGAGAATCGTTGGGCCGGGGGATACTAATATCGAGTTCTCCATAAAAGGGATTCCCGTGGTTCCCTGTGTGGGCAATATGAATATCCCGGATGGTGAGGTTTTTACCGCTCCGGTGAGAGAATCGACTAACGGAGTGATTCATTACAACACCGGCACATACTGTTACGGACGCCCGTGCGACGACGTGAGACTAGTGTTTGAGAATGGAAAAGTGGTGGAAGCTACCGGCTCCGACCAGAAAGGGATTGATGATACTTTCAATACTGACGAAGGGGCTCGCTACGTTGGCGAATTCGCACTCGGTATCAACCCACTGATAACGAAGCCTTTTAGAAACACTCTCTTCGACGAGAAAATCGCAGGTTCTATACATCTCACCCCTGGCATGGCGTATGAGATGGCCGATAATGGCAACCGTTCTAAAATCCATTGGGATATGGTGCTGATTCAGAATCCCGAATACGGTGGTGGAGAAATCTACTTCGACGGAGAACTGATCAGAAAAGACGGCCTCTTTGTTCCGGATTCATTGAAACCGCTGAATCCTGATAACCTTCTCTAAAAGCACGAGCAGGTGAGACATATCCAGTCTCACCTGCTCTATCAACGCTAGCGTTAGATAACTTCTTATTCTACGTCGCCGCGGAAGGTCATCCTCGCACTATCCCACTTCTGGAACCACTTCACGTGTCCATCTACGAACGCCATGTTGTGGCCATCGGTGTGCGGACCTGGCCAAGTGAGCCACCAGGTGTGCTGTCCACAGTGTTTTTCGGGTTTCCTGCGCCATAGTAGTACTGCGGCCCGTCTGGCTGGTTGTCGTTAGAGAGTCCGGAGTCGTAGTCTAAACTCGTATCTTTACCAACTGCGTCTTCAGCGTACGACTTTCTGACCTCAAAGAAGAATACCATTTTCGATGGTTTTCTTACTGTGGATGGTCGGAAACCCTTTATGTAAGACTCGGTTACAAGGTTGACGCCGGGTCTCAGCGCAGCATCCATCCACCAGGTAATCTCATAGCTGTAGAGGTGCTTCTGTTCTGGGCAGCGGAAGACTGTTCTAGATGCCGACTTGTCGCCGGGTCTGGGTCCTCTGCCATAGCCAGCCTTCATATACGGTGCAATCCTCTCCGTCCAGCCAACGCCATCTCCCCAGTATGTCATACCGTAGACGGGACCCGGTGTCCAGCCGCCAAAGTCATCTGCATAAAGTAACGCTGCAGTTACCACCTGCTTCAGGTTCGACTGACACGATGCCCTCTTGGCTGATGCTCTTGCGGATGCAAATACTGGGAAGAGAATCGCAGCTAGAATGGCGATTATCGCAATGACCACAAGTAACTCGATCAGCGTAAAGCCTTTTCTTGTTTTCATTCTTTCACGTCGCACAGCCCGGTTGTGTGCTGCCTCCCTTATCTCTTTGCTATTTATATTATACTACATTACATTATATATCGACAGAACAGCTCAAAAGCAATCAGCGAATCGACCTATTATTGTATAACACCAAAGTATTACGTACGTAATAGTACGAAAACTGGGTAGGAAATAACCGCAATTTGGGCAAAGTGTACACTGCAAGTCCGAATCTAACTCAGCTAAACTGAGAGAAGGGGTAGTCTGTATGATTGCAGTAAAAACGTTATTCGTAATTGCGGTCGCTACAACAAAGATGGTTATGCCCGGAATGCCGGATATGGGCAAACTCCCAATGATGAAGGATGCCGGCTTCAATGCGCCTACTAGAACGCTCACGATGAATCTTAAGAGCTACGAGATTGTCGACAAGAGCTCTACTGCGGAATGTGCGATTCCAGAAGGGCTGAAATTGGGCCCGAAAGTGAAGCTCAGCATCTCTCTGCCACAACCGATCAGCAAGAGTCAGCAGGAGGATGTTGATCTCGAATCAATGCAGCAGATGGAAGCTCCAAAGTTCGTTATGAAGCTGTATTGGGGAGACCACAAGACAGTGCCGCCAGGACAGCCTCGAATAATGGACTCATCTGATATGATGGGTGTGGCATCGCCAAATATGATGCTGCAGATGCAGAAGAATATTGAGAAAATCATTCGCGAGGCTGAAGAATCCTCTTACGCTTACTGGCCGGGATCCGACTTCAAGCGATTTGACAACAAGGCAACTCTTCCAGGAGAGTATAAGCTGACTACCAACTACTGCGGCGGAACCAGTGTAACTTTAGACAATGCACAGGACTGGCTTGCCCCTATTGAAATATCAGGATTGAAAAACGTAGATCTCGAGGAGTCGATCGAAGTTCAATGGAAACCTGTTCCTAACGCACTCGGCTACGCGCTTACCGCTTTTGCTGCAAAAGAAGGGGAGATGGTCAGTTGGACATCGAGCGCAGATCCTGACAATCAGGGTGATTTTCAGAGCCGCGCCCTTACGGCAGCAGAAGTTGAGTCGTATTTGAAATCCGGAATAATCCTCCCGCCAACTGCTACGTCTTGTTCTATCCCAGCTGGGATATTTGCAGGAATGAATACTCCTATGCTGACAATGACAGCCATCGGCAAGGATACTATTCAGACAAAAGATGGTATCGAAACACACGTTACAGTGCGATCCACAGCAACAGTGATGCTTGGTGGAGGATTCGGAGGCGACAGCGACTTTGACGACGATGCAGAGTACAATGACGGATCCTCAGATTCTGGCGACGGTTTCCAACAGGAAATAGAAGAAAGCCTGAAAGACAAGGTCAAAAACAAGCTGAAAGGGATTTTTAAGTAATACAAAGCGCGCCCCTCTCCCTATGAACGAATAGGGAGAGGGCATACCCCATTTGCCTTACACCTCTGCTTCAATTCCGTTGACAGCTACACCTGCGAGTGTTATAGTTTGTCGAATGAGCCCGATAGAGCAGTCTTCCATCGATATACTGAAAATCCTGGAGCAGGATGCGCGCTTGTCGCCTGCCCAGATAGCGACCATGGTCGGCCGTTCGGAAGATGAAGTCCGCAAGGAGATAGCTCATCTCGAGGACGAGGGGATCATCCGGCGATACAAAACGGTCATCAATTGGGAGAAAGCCGGGCGTGAGCAGGTATACGCATTCATCGACGTAAGAATCACCCCGTCACGCGGCGTTGGCTTTGACGATGTCGCGGCGCGAATCTACCGGTTTCCAGAAGTGGTTACTGTCTATCTTGTCTCGGGAGAGTACGATTTGCGGGTGATAATTACCGGCAACTCGCTTAATGAAATCGCGTTTTTCGTCTCCGACAGGCTCGCCACGATAGACCGTGTTGAAGCCACAATTACCCACTTTGTCCTCAAGCGCTACAAGGAGGATTCGGTGATTCTCGGTGAGACGACGGAAGATAACAGACTGCCCGTCGTACCGTGAAACCAAGCACCTGAATGAAGTCTATATCTCAAGTTGTCAAAGCTGTACCGGCGTCTGGAATCCGCCGGTTTTTTGATATTGTCTCGCAGATGGATGACGTCGTCTCTCTTGGAGTAGGCGAGCCAGACTTTGTTACACCCTGGCGCATCAGTGAAGCTGCCATCTATTCCATCGAAAAAGGGCACACGCACTACACTTCAAACTACGGGCTGCTGGAATTGCGAGAACTCATCGCCGCTTCCTTAAACGAACGATGGAATCTGGAGTACAACCCAGAAGAGCAGCTTCTTGTAACAGTGGGTGTCAGCGAAGCATTGGATCTAGCGATGCGCGCAATTCTGAATCCGGGCGATGAGGTGCTGGTACCCGAACCGTGTTATGTATCTTACAGCCCGTGTATTATCTTTGCTGGCGGCATTCCTGTGCCTCTGCCCACAACTGTTGAAACCGGGTTCAAAGTGACTCCCGAACAGATTGAGACGGCGATTACTGAGAAAACGAAGGCCATTCTAATAAGTTATCCGTCGAACCCTACTGGCGCTACCGCTAGTGCCGAGGAGCTCCAGGCGATTATCGATGTATGTGCAAGGCACGATCTGTTTGTTCTTTCCGATGAGATATACGATAGGCTCACCTATAACGGCATGCACACCTGTGTTGCAACGCTCAAAGGCGCTTACGAACGCACAATTCTTATGAATGGCTTCTCCAAAGCTTACGCAATGACAGGCTGGAGAGTCGGTTACGTGGCAGCATCCAAAGAGATCATAGAGCTTATGATGAAGATTCATCAGTACACCATCTTGTGCACACCGGTGACCAGCCAAATGGCCGCGGTTGAAGCTCTAAGAAGTGGCGAATCGGATAGTTGTGAAATGGTGGAAGAGTACGACCGACGCCGAAAGCTGATTGTTGGCGGACTGAACTCTATTGGTCTCGACTGCCCTATGCCGGGCGGCGCTTTCTACGCGTTTCCGTCAATCAGAAGCACCGGGCTCACTTCGCAGGAGTTCGCCGATAGGCTGCTATTCGAAGAAAAAGTTGCGGTTGTCCCGGGAGACGCATTTGGGAAGTGTGGAGAGGGCTATGTGCGCTGTTCGTACGCAACTGCCATCGACCGAATTGAAGTGGCGCTCGAGCGTATAGCCCGCTTCGTCAAACAATTGCGCAATGAGTAGAATGTGCAGCGGACGGGGCGGGAATAGCGCGTGCCGATTCTCGTCTAAATATGCTTGGTTGCCCACGTTGGCGCCTGATGTCGTCAGACCCGTCGATTGCTTCGGGTCTGCATTCCATAATGATTTGGGGTGAATGAAACTGCGCACGCTGACTTTTCTCATTCTTCTGGCTCTAGTTGTCGTCCCGTGTTTAGCCTTCGGCGAAGGAAAAGTGATGTGTTACACTACGTGGGACGATATTTACTTCTACGCGGCGTTCCGTGTGGACGACCCCGATCTTACAGGCACCAACAAGGCTCCTTTTTCCAACCCGTGGGAAGATGACTCCGTTGAGGTGTTCCTGGAGATCACTAACAAACACGCCGAGACCCGCACTCCGTCCACTTTCAGTATGGCCGTGAGCGCTGCGGGTGGCGCAACGTTTACCCAAGGCAAGGACGATGGCACGTGGGAAACAAAGCGCATATTGACCTTCAAATATGCTGTTAACGCAGATGGCTCTTTGAACAACCACGAAGACTTCGACGTAGGCTATGCCGTTGAACTTGCGATTCCGTGGAATGAACTCGGCGTAAGCGCTCCGACCCCGGGGACGATGATGAGCTTTAACGTGGTCGTCAGGCAGCGCGGTGAGGCTGATGGGTTTGTAAGCCTGTCTCCTCACGTTAAGTCCGAAGAAGACATACAGTCTCCTGCAAAATGGGTTAACATCGTATTTACAGGCCCATCGGTAGTCGCCTCTACGCTTTCGCAAGAGAAAATTGTGTCGGCAAAGTACATAGCCCGCCGACCACTAATCGACGGTCGTGTTCACGCTCAGGAGTACAATAAGAACACCTCTTTTGACTTCCTGCTACCCTCTGTCGGCCCATCGAAACCCAGAAGCCAGATTCAGAGACTGCTTCTCACTTACTACTATTATTGGTATCAGGCCGACACGCGAAAAGCTGCACCAACTGAGCACGTTCGTGAAGAAAACCAAGCGATACTGCTAACCGACAAACCCATCCGCGGCGCTGGCCCGTGGTTCAGCTACGACAGGGTGCGTTGGCACAAAGATGAGCTCTCAGATATGCGGCGTGCTGGCATAGACGTTGTTCTGCCGGTATACAGAGGAAATGCTGCCAGCCGTGCAGGCTATGCGGCGAAAGGGCTCGACTGTATGGTCGAGGCGCTGCGACAGTTGCAGGCAGAAAAACGGCCGTATCCCCTGGTGGGAATGTTCTTCGATACAGAGTCGATGACACTTGCATACGGTTCGACTCCGGATATGAAGAGTGAAGATGCCAAACGCACTTTTTATGGTATGGTGAAGGACTTCTTCTCCCGCATTCCAGAAGGTTTTAGGGCGCAAGTGCAAATGTCGGATGAGCGCGCCGACAGACCCTGCTATATTATCGATCTCAATACATCCAACTGGTTGGGAGATGTCGATTCGAGTCTGATTTCGTACGTGAACGAAAGGTTCCGCAGTGATTTCGATGCCAATCTCTTGTGGCTGGGTGCAACAGACTTCAAAGAGAAGGCTCCTGTGTTCGATGGCTACTGCGATACAGGGGCAGGGCTCGCATTTGGGTACGACGAGTCTGCGAAGATTCGCATCGCCTCCATTGGCCCCGGCTATGATGACACCGCCATTGGGGGACGCAACACCCCTATCCGCGCACGCAACGGCGGGGATACATATCGAACCGATTGGGATCAGGTGCTGAGCAAAAATCCAAACTGGATTGTCGTCGACAACTGGAACGGATTCCACGAAGGCACGGAAATCTGCGCGAGCAGAGAATACGGCTATGCCTATGTCGACGCTACCACTGTTCAGTCACTCCGTTTCCGCGGTGGCAGAGAATATGACGCCAAATACCTCAGGCACAATATGGCGAGTGTTATTGCTCCCGGCGTATTCTGGCGTGTTGATATACATGTGCAGAATGATGGCACCAAACCGTGGAAGGCTGGAGATGGCTACGCGCTCAGCTATCGATGGTATCAGGATGGAGCGCTGGTGGCCGAAAGCGCTGTCAAACGGCCGCTGCAGCAGGATATACTCCCAGGTCATAGCGTTGTAATCCCGATTGGGGTAGTGCCAATTGGCGATAAGACCGAACTGCTTCCGGAAGGCGATTACCAGGTCAGGTTCGAGATGGTTCGTATGTCGGACAACAAGTGGTTCTCGTCCCTCGGAGACGAAGGGTTCATTGTTCCAGTGAGAGTCGGCAAACCGCAGGGCGACCACGCGCGGTTTACTGCAGTCGATGGACCGGTAATGATGAAAGCCGGTACAGACTATCCGTTTACGCTCACAGTGCGTAACGATGGCGATAAGACTTGGCCGGCTGGCACAACTAAAATCACCTGCAAACTCTATAGGGTTTCGAACTATATAAGCGGCAGCACAGAAGACAGCCGTGAGGAAATGATAATCGCTCCCGTAACGGCAGCTTTTGTGAAAGATACTTCCCCTGGACAAGTGGCGGAAGTCGAGTTGCTGGTCAACCTGAAAGACCGCTCAGGCGCACCGATTCCGGTGTGGAAACAGTCCGACTTGTGGTCGTATCAACTGGTATTTGGCGTAAGCAACGGTTCCGAACAGCTTCCGGAGACCTGCGCGCATACTGTAGACGCACTTGCGACTGAATACGGCGCAAATATTATTGCGACTAACGTATCTGACACACTGGATGCTGGAAAGACGTACGATGTCAATCTGGTAGTCAAGAACCCTGGCCCAGACCCGTGGAAGCAGGGCTCACACGGTTTTGGATACCATTGGTACCATCTTGATGGCACCGAAGCCCTCTGGGATGGTGTAGTCACTCCTATGAAGGGTCAGATAAAGCCTGGAGAATCGCAGATTGTCTCGACCAAACTCACAGCCCCTGCATTTGGCGGACGTTACATACTGGCTTGGGATATGTCGGTTAACGGCACGTGGGCTTCAACATCCGATTTGTCTCGCGGCAGCGACTTGCTGACCCAAGAAGTGACGGTAAAAGATGGCAGACTGGTGTTTGTCGATATGTCGAAGCTGTTCGATACACCGGCGATGAGCACCGACACCCGGCGCGACCTGGGCAAGTTCGACAACAGAGGATTCTCGTTCCCAGCCGAGATGATGCCACCCGACATTGGATTGGGCGGGCCGAATGACATCTATCCGAGCGGCTACTACCTTCCTAAGCAGGGAGAGGGTCAGAGTTCACCGAAGATGATAAGCTTTAAGCTCGGGGCTTCGGCATCTGCAGAGAATAACGCTTTAACCTGCAACGGACAGACACTCACAGTTCCAAAGTCTAAGTATGCCAGGGCACATATTCTTGCGGCTGCGGTAGAACCGAATCAGGTCGCCGAGTTCAAGCTTGGTTACGATGCTGGCGCGGTACCAGCACGACTAAAGATTGCTTCCTGGCTTGAAACATCGACAGAGGGCGAGACAGTAGCCTTTGCAACGGAACATAGGCATTATCCGTCGGGAGATGAGAGAGGTGTAAAGTGTTCACTGTTCCACTATGTTGTGCAACTGGATCCGAACAAGCCGCTTACATCGCTCGTTATGCCGGAGAATGACAAGGTGCGAGTGCTGGCCGTCACATTGGAGAAATAGCAGTGAAATAGCTACTTCGCCTCACACTAGCAGGATTCCTCCCTGTAATTTGGGGAATTCGGCCATATTTGGAGAAAATTCTCGAAAGTTTCGTATGTCTTTCGTCAAACTGTCGATCTTAGCAATTGTCAATAGTGAGTAGATGAGCTATAATCGGGCCAAGAGGTGAATATAGTCGTGCAGACTGAGCTTGAGAAGATCGATGCAATACGCAGTCGTATGGACGTCAGCTTCGAGCAGGCACGTGCAGCGCTACGTGAGGCTGATGGCGATGTTGTAGAAGCACTGATTACTCTGGAACAGAACAAATCTGATCTGTTAGGTGCAGGTTTGGACTTGCTCGATGATGTACAGCGCATTGTACAGTCTGGAGGAATCCGAAAACTCAGACTCAAGTTTGCAGGCCACACCTTGGCCGATTACCCGGTGGCTCTGACCGCCGCAGGAGCGATTGTCGTCGCCCTGGCCGGTGTAATCATTAGCAAATCCACCATTGAAATCGAGGAAGAACAGACCCCTTCGGAAGGACAGGCAGAATGACAAGGCACGTGGCAAAGTGTTGTGTGGAGCTGGATGAGCAAGGCATCGATCCAAGCTACTATGCCCATTTGTCAGACCAGGAAATTGTGGAAATTGCTCAGGCCGGCGTAACGACGGCGGCAGAGTACCTGCTTTACAAATACCGCAGCCTTGTGCGCACAAAAGTGCGTTCGTATTTCCTTCTAGGCGCGGAAAAAGAAGACCTTCTGCAGATAGGAATGATTGGACTTTGGCAGGCGATACTCGACTATCGCGCCGACAAAGACATCTCTTTTCTGTCGTTCGCTCGTATCTGTATCGAGAGGCACGTTATTACTGCCATAAAAACAGCTACGCGGCAGAAGCAGTCACCGCTTAATACGTCGATATCCCTCGAATACCCGTCGGACGATAGCGAGTCCGAGTGGAGTCTGGCTGAGATACTAGTCTCAGATACCACAGTCGATCCCGAGGAACTGGTGCTGAAGCGCGAAGATAATCGACGGCTGCAGGATATGCTGCGGCGGCTGCTGTCTGACTTCGAGTGGCGTGTACTTGCAGGCTACCAGATAGGCAAAAGCTACCGAGAGATTGCCTGCGAACTTCAGTGCAAAACCAAATCGGTTGATAACGCGCTGGCCAGAATCAAAAGAAAAATCTCTGTTACATCATACGTCTGGCCGGGGATAAGCGAAGGCCACTGATTCCGCTGCACCGGTTACTATCCCAGCGGCAGTGTGATCTTTCGTACACGTAGTCCAATATCTGTTAACTTGCGTTCTCTTATGTATGTAGTTGACGAATACGAAGTTGTACGCGAATCGGTAGTAGAAACGGCTGAACAGAAGCAGGGGCTAACCACTAAGGATGTGATTCTTATGTGGGTGAAAACCACTGTGGCGACAGTCGTAATATTCTTCTTCCTTGTAACTTTCGTTATCCAAGGATGCCTAGTCTACGGCAGATGCATGGAACCGAACCTGCAGACTGGAGAAAGAGTCCTCTGCAACAAACTCATCTACAGATTCACCGAACCTGCGCGTGGAGATGTGGTTGTATTCAAGTACCCCAAAGACCCTCACAGAATCTACATCAAGCGGGTTGTTGGACTGCCCGGTGAGACTATCGAAATCGTAAATGGAGCAGTATTCATCAACGGTGAACCCTTAAAAGAGCCATACATCGTGAAGTCTCCTCACGATTCTTTCGGACCTCAGTGTGTAGAACAGGGGAAGCTGTTTGTGATGGGCGACTACCGGGATCAATCGAGCGACAGTCGCACTTGGGGGGAACTCCCGGTCAAGAATGTACAGGCCAAAGCCTGGGTGCGATACTGGCCGATAGCGAAAGCTAAGGTAGTGCGCTAGATGCGGCTTTGGTCCTCTCTGGCAGTTCGTGGCGGCTGCTATCTGATGTTGAGGTGTGTCTGCACTTCTAAGAGATATATCTGGGCATCTTCCTTCTCGGACTCTTTGTTCGTCTCCAAGTAGCGAAGTGTCGCCTGGCACGACTGTGACATCAGACTGCAACCAAGCATGCGATGCTGGTTTGTCGATTTATCGGGATCCGGAACCGTGAGGCTCTGCAGAAACTCTCGCACTGCCTCCATTCTAAGCCCAATTCCCTTAACTATCTGGTAGTAGGACTCGCGCGTTAAGCTCTTTTGTTCGAAAGTCGCTGTGGCATTCGCGTGTTGTGCCATAAGGGATGTAATATCTCGCGCCGCATACTTGCTGAGTGCTGCGTAACGGTCTACTATCCTCTTAGCTGGCGGATTTGGATCCAGCTCCCCCAAGATCTCCAGTTCCTTCCGAGCCTCATAAAAAAGCGACTGCGAGGCCAGTATGTGGGCGAGCTTGTCGTGCGGCATCGGGTCTTTCGGGTCAAGCTCTGCTGCCAGTCGGTATTCATTCTCCGCCTGTTCGTACATATTGTTTCGCCAGTAAGCATCTCCTGCCTTCAGGCGATAAGAAAGATCCTTTGGATTCCTCGACGCTTCGTTTACATAAATCTCGGCTGCGAGTTCCGGCGAACCCTTTGCCTCATATATCTTTGCCAACTCGGCGCGGAGTGTCTCATCATCCGGGTTGAACAACTGTGCACGCTTAATCTCGTCGACTGCCTGTGTATACATTCTGCGCTGGGCGTAAAGTCGGACGAGTCTGAGCCTAAGCTCCACATTGGTTGGCTCCACATTTATTGCAGCACGATACTCAGCTACTGCGTTTGGGATGTCGCCCGCCTTTGCGTAGTCCTCTGCTTTTTTCACCCGAACTTCCAGGTCGTCTACCAACAAGCGTTCGTCCGCTTTTGGGTCTATCAGTTTTGAAGGGTTGCCGCTGTTAGATAAAGATGCGTACGAATCACTGGATTTAACACCTTTTAGCACGCTTGCAGCCAAACGCAGAACAACCGAACTCGCCGCAGACTGAAGCGCATTTGATCTGGCTCGCTGATAATTGCCCTCTTTTGAGATCGGTGCAGATACCGTTTCGCGCACGATTTGTCCGGTCTCGACTATGCCAATCCATGCACTCATATCAATTCTGTCGGCCAGCAGACTGATTTCGCCTGAAAACACAGCATCTGCGCCCAAAATTGCTCCCATCTGCAGCCGGCTTTCTGGAGTAATCACATTAGTCAGATCCTCTGTTTCAATCCGCTTCTCTATTAGAGCGCGCTGCACGGTGGGGGAGTCTGGCTCGAACTCTATTACCTCGGCTTTGCCTGTCTCGCGCATATAGAGTTTTATCGCCCGGGTTCCTTCTTCAGCCAATCTGGCATCGGACTCGGTGTCGGGAATCGGAAACAGCAGAACGATGGGAGTGCGGTCGAACGAGAAGACGTCAGACTTGCTCTGCTTCTTTTCCGCAGCTTGAGCAGCAAATGCAATGGTGATAATTATGCAGATTGCAGCAAGTCTTTTCATGGCTAACGCCTCGCTAAGAAATCCATATACAGCTTACACGTGTTTATGGCAGAGTCTACATCCTCACCCGTTGTTTTTCGACGAGTGTAAAGCTCTATTGCCTTCTGAAAATGGTTCACAGCCGCATCCGGGGACTGCAGATTGTAGAGACACATAGCGAGTTTCTGATGGTTCTCGGCAGTGTTGTCGCCTTTATTGATTGCTTCTCTGTAGAGCTCGGCTGCCTCGTGATAGTCTCGCCTGGCATAGGCGTTCTGCGCCTCCTGCAGAGTATTGTGGGTCGGTTGCTGCTGAGCTTCCACTATCGGCGCAGGCTTGCTGTTACCTGGCTGCGAAGGCTGCACCGGAAGTGGTGTCTGCTGGTTCGCAGCGGTTCTATCTATTTCAGGAGTAATAGGCGGCAGCATTGTGTTGGCTTCCGGTACAGACGGCTGAGCGGGTTGCGGCGTTCCTGGCTGCGCTGATGGCGGAGCATACGACCACACAGACTGCCCGGGAACACTCGGCATTATCGGAAGACCTGTCTCCGGATTGATATATGGCTGCGAATGCTGCTGCGGCACTGACTGCCCCTGCACACCATTGCTCTTTTGCGCAGATTGCTTGTATGGCGGCGGGTTAGGAACAGGTCTATTCGGTGTTCTTGCCGCTTTTACAATTGTCAGCAAACCCAGGATAACTACAAATGTGGCGATGCTCAACACCCAGGGCAGGGGAACTTGCTTCAGCTTCTCTATCGCTACAGCAGAAAACGAGGGTCGCGCATGCGTTGCACCCGTAAGCTCCTGTAATCTGATGCGCAGCACCGCGAGTGTCTCTTTGTCGGCCTCGCTGGCTGGATTTGCGACTAGCACACGTTCGGTCTGCCGGATTGCAGCGCGAAGGAAGTCCTCTCCATCTTCGCGGTTCCCCTTCGACAGGTGTTCATCTGCCTTCTTCTCAAAGATGAGCGCCAACAGCGACCTGCCGGAAGGACTCCCCGGATTCATCCGAAGAGCCGCCTGGCACTTCGTTAGTGCAGCTTCGTAATCTGTGCGCTCGTACGACTGCAGCGCTTCGTGAAGCAACTCGGCTACGGCAGAAGGATCGACTTCCTCAACCACGTCATTGGCTTCTGCCTGCCTTTCAAGCGCTTCCACAACAAGCCGCTTGCCGCACTCATTACAAAACTTGCTATTCTTGCTGTTCTTTGTTCCGCATCGGCTGCAAATCAACTTGCGTCGCCTCCGACAATCACAAATGAGCCGGGATTAGCTGCCCCAGCGCTATCAATTCTAATCAATCTATCAGAGTGGCCTGCTGAGAACGCGGCAGTTTGGCGTTCAAGTGTTCATAAGCGAGTCTCGTCGCTGTTCGCCCTCTGGGGGTCCGTTGAATAAAACCTATCTGCAACAGATACGGCTCGTAAACATCCTCGATAGTATCGCGTTCCTCGCCTATCGCCGCAGCTATAGTCTCAATACCTACCGGCCCACCATCGAACTTCTCGATAATTGTGCTGAGAAACTTTCGATCCAGTAAATCGAGTCCGCAGGCATCAACTTCCAGCATCGCAAGTGCTCTATCGGCCACTTCCTTTGTTATTATTCCATCTGCGCGCACTTGAGCATAGTCCCGAACTCGTCTGAGCATCCTGTTTGTGATTCTCGGAGTGCCTCTCGACCTTCTGGCAATCTCTACAGCGCCGTTTCTATCGATCTCTATGTTCAATATGCTTGCCGACCGCACTGCAATCTCCGTGAGGTCTTCGTCACGGTAAAACTCCAAATAGTGGATAATACCGAAGCGTTCTCTAAGCGGCGAGGTGATCAATCCTGCACGCGTCGTAGCGCCGATAAGAGTGAACCGCGGCAGATCCAACTTCAGTGTGCGCGCACTGGGCCCCTTCCCGATGATGAGGTCGAGCTGATAGTCTTCCATTGCCGGGTAGAGTATCTCCTCTACCGCTCTGTTTAACCGGTGAATCTCATCTATAAAGAGCACACTGCCGGGCTCCAGGTTGGTTAGAATCGCCGCCAGGTCGCCAGGCCGCTCGATTGCCGGACCGGATGTCGACCTCAACGGCGCGTTCATCTCGTTTGCAATAATGTTGGCAAGTGTTGTCTTACCCAGTCCCGGTGGTCCATATAGAAGCACGTGGTCGAGCGCCTCACTGCGTTTCAGCGCTGCTTCGATGCAGATCCACAGGTTCTCTTTGATTCTCTGTTGTCCGATGTACTCGTCCAGCCGTTTCGGTCGCAGGGAGTATTCTACTTCGAAGTCTTCCTCACGAACGGAAGCAGTGACAATTCGATCGTCTGTATCCATGGCAAACCTACTGAGTAAGTAACTGAAGCGCTCTTCTCAGCACTTCAGAAGTATCTTTCTTGTCATTCGCTGATGACAGTGACTCCTCTGCCGCTTTTCGAGCCGATTGTCTGTCGTAACCGAGGGCGATAAGCCCTTCTATAACATCCTCAATGAGCGCACGTTCCACAGGGACTGCAGCCTGCTTCGCCTTTTCGGCCCAAGCCAGCTTTGTTATCTTTTCTCTCAGCTCCAACACAATCCGCTGAGCCATTTTGTTACCTACACCAGATACTCGAGTGAGCGAATGGAAATCGTCTCGGGAGATTGCCCCAACTACATCTTGGACTGTCAATCCAGACAGAATGTTCAGCGCCACCTTTGGCCCCACGCCTGTTACCGTAATCAGCAGTTCGAACAGACTCTGCTGATCGTTGTCGAGAAACCCGTACAGGGTGACAGCATCCTCTTTCACGTGCATATATGTGAAAAGGCGGACTTTCGTCCCTTCGGTCGGCATTTCGGCGATCACCAAATGAGGAGAAAAGACCTTGTATCCGATTCCATTTACATCGATGATTACAAAGTCCGTCTCTACACGTGCCAGTACTCCCGAGACGTAAGCAATCACTAAAATATCACCTTGTTCAGCGGGTATTCGACTATTCCCTGAGCACCTGCGCGGCGAAGAGCAGGAATGAGATCGCGGACGGCTCTCTCTTCGACAATGATTTCAACCGCAACCCAGCCTTCGTCGGAAAGCGGCGAAAGTGTCGGATTCTTAAGCGCTGGGAGCAGCGCAATTATCTTATCGAGATTCGTGCGCTCGATGTTCATCTTCAGCCCAACCAAAACCTCTGCGGTAAGCGCTGCTTCGAGGAGCATCATAATGTTCTCCATCTTCTCGCGCTTCGCACTGTCTTGCCAGCTTGCTTTGTTGGCGATGAACCTTGTGGTCGAAACCAGCAGCGTATCGACTATCTTAAGGCCGTGTGCACGGAGGGTATTGCCCGTCTCTGTGCCATCGACAATAGCATCTACCAGTTCCGGGACTTTCACCTCAGTCGCACCCCACGAAAACTCTACTTCCGCAGTGACACCGTGCTCGGCAAGGTAACGCTTCGTAACATTAACCAGTTCAGTTGCAATACGTTTGCCCTGAAGATCCTTCGGATTAGTTATTTCTGAATCCTTGGGAACTGCAAGCACCCATTTGTAAGGCAAAGTCGTTGCTTTAGAGTACTGCAACTCGGCAATCTCGTGCACGTCGGAGTTGCACTCCATTATATTGTCGAAACCGGTTATACCGGCATCAAGAACGCCTGCCTCGACATACCTCGGAATCTCCTGTGCACGAAGCAGTGTTGCCTCGATTTCGGGGTCATCACACGTCGGATGGTACGACCGGGCTACCGCTCGAAAACCGAACCCGGCCTTCTTGAACAACCCGAATGTAGCCTCCTGAAGGCTTCCTTTTGGTAGACCCAACTTCAAAACCAACGACTAATACCTCTTCCTCCGTTATAGGTTACAATCTGCCCTGCTCATCTGCCCGCTTTCTTTGCCAAGTCTCTTAGCGCAGACGAATGGGCATGACAGATACATATTGCGAGGGCATCGGCGACATCATCCGGCTTCGGCTTCTCTTTAAGACTAAGAATCCGCTGAACCATAAACTGGATCTGCTTCTTCTCTGCGCCACCATAGCCAACAACCGATTGCTTAATCTCCATTGGTGTATATTCTACGGTAGGAATCCCTCTTTGGGCAGCTAATAGCAGCACTATTCCCACTGTTCTACCGACTGAGAAAGCTGTTGTCTCGTTCTTTGCGAAGAACAAACGTTCGGCTACCAGAACATCTGGCTGATGAGCATCTATCAGACTCGAAAGCTGCTCATAAATCGACAGCAACCTCTCCGATGGTGACTCCTTCGGCGTAGTGATAATAGCACCAAAGGCGACCGGAGTTATTCGATCGCCCTCTTTATTGACTATCCCATAGCCGGTCGTCGCCGTCCCTGGGTCGATTCCTAGTATAAGCACACCAATCCCTCAAAACGCATGGTACCATTCAGGCTGCTTTCGGTCAAGCTGGCAGGGCTGAGGAGCGCAACTCCAAATCGGCGTTTCTGGGCAGGTTGTAAGTGTGATGTTAGTTATTCGGACTGCTATTTGACGCCCATTCGGGCTTTTCCGAACGGACAGATATCCAGCACTGGGCAGCGCTCGCAAAGTGGCGTCGGAGCTTTGCATATCGCTCTGCCGTGAGCCACCAACAAATGGTTGATCTCTATCCAAGACTCCTCAGGCAGCACCTCCATAAGGTCAAACTCAACCTTCGTGGGGTCTTTCTGTTCGGTCCATCCAAGCCTTGCAGAGATTCGCTTTACATGAGTGTCGACCACTATGGCAGGCTTGCCGTAGACTATTCCAAGCACCAAATTTGCTGTCTTGCGGCCTATCCCCCGAAGCGAGGTGAGTTCTTCCAGAGTATCGGGCACGCGACCATCAAAGTCTCCCACTATACCCCGAGAAATCTCGATAATCGAGCGCGCTTTCTGCCGAAAGAATCCCGTTGAGCGAATAATCTCCTGCAATTCTAACTCATCTGCTTCGGCAAAAGCCTCTGGAGTAGGGTAGCGGGCGAAGAGTCCCGGAGTAACCTGGTTTACCCTTTCATCGGTGCACTGCGCGGCAAGGACGGTCGATACCAGAAGCTGAAACCCTGTGCCATAGTCCAAAGTGACCTGCGCATTCGGATACAGCTTGCGAAGGATCTCCATCACGTTAAGAGCGTGCGACTGCTTCTCTTTCAGTATCTTCGGACTTGTCTTTTGCGGCACAGTGAACCTCCTAAAGCCTGGCTGCAGCCATTCTGATCTTCCTTGCCAACTGCACACGG
Source organism: uncultured bacterium (assembly GCA_964497515.1). Taxonomy (GTDB): domain Bacteria; phylum Armatimonadota; class UBA5829; order UBA5829; family DTLH01; genus CAZCCV01. The sequence continues at coordinate 19,989 of CAZCCV010000012.1, forward strand.
CGGATTATCCAATACGTAAGAAGCGCAAGAAGGCTATTATAGAGTGACTCAGCCAAAAGCACCTTTATCGAACCCACAAAGTTCGGTATTGGGTTGAAGATCAGGAACAGTAGTTCGCCTGCAAATGTCAGCCCTCCTGCCGCCACTACAGGCACCAGAGCGTTATCGGAAAACAGCCTCACCGTCATAGACCCTGCAGCAAACCCGATTACTGCACGGCTTACGATATAGCTTCCGAGGTGTACACCGACTATTGAACCGTGTATCAATCCGGCAAAGAACCCTATAATGGCTCCGGAAAGAGGGTCGAAAGTGAGGGAAAGCGCGATTACAACCACCAGCAATAAATCAGGTCTGGCACCCTTGAACATCATCCATTCCGGCATATTTCCCTGAAGAGCACCGGCCACCAGCAGAAGCAGAGTCGGCATTACGTATCGCAGCATTCAGTCTACCTCTCTTAGCACGACGAATGCTTCTTCAACACGGTCGAAGTCGATACTCGGACGCACCAGCCCAGTCTTGGTGAAGCCACCACTTTCAGGCTGAATCTTCAGCACCCTGCCAATCGGTAGCCCTTTGGGAACGATTTCGCCCTGACCGGAGGTTATCACAATATCTCCGGGCTTTATGTCGGCTTCTTTCGACAGATATGTAAGTCGCAGCGTGCTTGCTCCCTGTCCCTGGCACATTCCAACAGCTCGCGACCGCTGAACCATAGCGCCCACACCACTGCCAGCATCGGTAAGCGACCTGATTTGTGAACTGGTAGGAGAGGACTCGAACACCTGACCTATGAGACCTCTCGGTGTAATCACCGCTTGTCCGGGTTGAACGCCGTCTTTCGTCCCACGGTCTATGGTGGCAGTAGTAAACCATTCACTTGCACTGCGGGAGATAATTCGAGTGGCGAGGAGTCGCTCTGTAGACTGTTCTTTCATCCCGAGTGCGCTTCGCAGTCTGACTGTCTCTGCGGCATCCTCTCTTAGCTGAACTACTTCGGCGTTCAGGCGCCTCACTTCAGTTTGAAGTTGCTTTTTGTCGTTTAGCAGCGCCCGGCGCGAGCGCATCGACCCTGATACGCCCTTGAAGAACCGTCCGATAGAAGCTGCCCCTGCTTGGAAGGGCTTTATTACTACACGTATTGCATCCTCAGCGAAGAACGATTCGTTGTTTTCAAGAGCCCGGTTGTGTGCGACGCCAAGCAGTGTGCCCAGGAATATCAGCACAGCCAGGGCGAGTATCTTCGTATTTCGCAGGAAGTGAAGCATCCGACGAACAGCTCCTTATGCGCTTTCGAGCACTAACGCATTCGCGACGAGCTAATCAGCACCTTTCTCAGGTTCGGGTTGTTCTCTGATTCCTCTAGCGCCCTTCCGGCACCTATAACCACAGCACTCAGCGGATCCGGCGCAATATGAACAGGCATCTGAGTTTCAGCGGAAAGGAGCATGTCGAGGCCTCGCAGAAGTGCGCCCCCACCGGCAAGCACAATCCCGCGATCCATAATATCCGACGACAACTCCGGCGGCGTGGTCTCGAGAGTCAGCTTAACGCCCTCTACTATTGCAGCAAGTGGATCGCTTATCGCTTCGCGGATCTCTCTGGAGGTTATCACAGCACTTCTCGGCAGCCCCGTCACCAGGTCGCGGCCTCTTACTGTCATCTGCAGTTCTTCATCTACCGGGTACGCAGAACCAATATTCAGCTTGACCTCCTCAGAGGTTCGGTCGCCGATGAGAAGGTTGTACACTTTCCGGATGTAGGCTATGATTGATTCGTCTATTTCATCGCCAGCAACGCGTATCGATTTCGCCGTTACGATGCCGCCGAGCGAGATTACAGCAACTTCGGTAGTGCCGCCACCGACATCGACTATCATAGAACCAGTCGGCTCGCTCACAGGAAGCCCCGAACCTATAGCAGCCGCCATCGGTTCTTCTATAAGATACGCATCCTGCGCACCAGCTTTCTTTGCAGCGTCTATTACAGCACGCCGCTCAACCTCAGTTACACCCGACGGTATCCCCACAACTACCTGAGGGTGGATGAAACTGTTTCGGCGATGAACCTTGCGGATGAACCCACGAAGCATCTGCTCGGTGTGATCAAAATCAGCTATGACTCCGTCTTTTAGCGGTCGGATGGCGACTACGTTACCCGGCGTCCTGCCCAGCATACGTTTGGCTTCCTCTCCCACAGCCAGAACCTTGCGAGTCTCTACTTCGATTGCTATAACAGACGGTTCGCGAAGGAGTATTCCCTTTCCACGCACGTTCACGAGCGTGTTCGCGGTTCCAAGGTCCATACCTATTGCCCGCGTGAATCTTCCAAACAGTTTAGAAAAAGCACCCATTTCTTGTGGTCATCCCCTCAGCCGGTGCGGCTCTGGGCAGAGCCGTGCGTGCGCCCAAGCTTATCCTTAAGACACACTGAACACAATTATACCAGAACACGCAATTTCGAGGTAGTGCTACTTCGCTTGATCCGTGGTCGCAGGAGAAACGAATGCACTCTGATCAGGAATTCGTCATCTTTTTCGGCTGAATCCATTCATCGAACTGCTCGAAAGTAACAAAACCAAGACTTAAAGCGGCCTCACGCAACGTCAATCCCTCGCGGTAGGCTTTGAGAGATATCTCAGCCGATTTATCGTAACCAATATGGGGGCTCAGCGCCGAGTGAATCGTGTTCAATGCGAAAACCGGGCTGGGGGGAAGAATCCCCCCTCGCCAAGTCGTTCATTTTGTGAGTTCCCTACCAATCAGTTCGATCTGGTTTACCCACTTTTAGCAATACTGCACCATGTGCAGGAACTTCTACCGTAACAGAATCCTCAGACTGACCCATATTCTTCTGCAACCAGAGATCGCGCACCGGCTGCATTCCCGTCACCCCGATGTCCGACCATTTTGCAGTCACCTTTGCTTTTGCGGAGGAACGGTTGAACAGCCCGACCGCAGTCGTTCCATCCCAAAGAGGACGTGCCCACACTTCGTAATCACCACCCTTGGATTTTCTTCCTGCGGTGATTCCCAGAGGATCCTGATTTACTGCGAGCACCTCATCATTTGTAAGAAGATCCATTGTGAGATCATCCAGTTGAGTGAGGTCGCAACCGAGAAGTAGCGGAGACGAAATCAGACACCACAGTGTGATATGCGTCACCTGTTCGTTTGGACGCAATCTTGTGGTGCGGAGTGTAGGTCCCCAGCCCACTTTTCCGACAACAAGCATATCCGGATCGTTCCAATGTCCGGGGCTTGCGAACTTCTCCCGACCGTCATGGCTGAACCCGATGTCGGTCATACTCTTCCACGTGTCGTAAATGTCGTGCGTTGTCCGCCAGCAGTTGCCGCCGACTTTGGCACCCCACTCCCAAACATCGCCCATTCCGTACTGGCACAGCGAGTAGACTATATCTCTATCGCACTTATCGAGTGCCTCACGCATTACTACATATGGTCTCTGCTTATCTTCAATGGTCTCTGCAGGAGCTACGTATCCGTAGGAGCACCAGTCGTACTTCAGGTAGTCAACTCCCCATTTGGCAAATGTTTTTGCGTCCTGTTCTTCGTGTCGGAAGCTGCCTTCGTATCCCGCACAGGTTGTTGGCCCGGGCGAAGAATACGTGCCAAACTTCAGTCCTTTGCTGTGAATGTAGTCGCCCAACGCCTTCATATCCGGGAATTTCTCGTTAGGCAGTATTTCATTTTTGGCATCGCGGCCTTCTTGCCAGCAGTCATCGACGTTGATGTATTGGAATCCGTGTGCCGCAAGACCGCTTTTCACCATCAAATCGACAGCCTGGCGAATCTTCTCTGCGTCTACTGCACGCGCCCAAACATTCCACGAGTTCCAACCCATCGGAGGAGTGAGCGCCAGCTTGTGGTCACCAGCGACGATTTTAAGACCTCGCTCTGCTGTACCTTTAGACCCCTGCACCTGCAATCTGACTATGTACTCCCCCGCTTCCTTGACGCTACCTGAGATAATCCCTGTGGAAGCATCGATACTCAGCCCCTCGGGCAGTCCGTTTGCCGAATAGACAAGCGGTCCTTTGCCCGTAGCGGGGACGAGGAACATAAAATCGCGGCCGGGAGTAGTCCCGACTATCCGAGGACCATTTATTGCAGGCTTAGCGGAGGGTTTCTGGTGTGCAATCCTTGCAGGAGCGGCCGTATCAGGCACCACACCGTAGGGTTTGAGCTTGGTGTTCTTGGCAAGGAATATAACGGCGCCCGCCCAGTCTGCGTGGTCGTTTTCGATGCTGCCATCTGCATTTCCTACCCGCAGAACCATTTCCTTGGCACCAATCAACCCGGCTGTAAGAAGCATAGACTGCTGCCCGGGAAGCATAGTGCCGGAATCAGCGACTTTAGTGCCATCTACCCAGACTTCGAAAACAACGGAACCCTTGTCTTTCACCTCGTCATCGAGGCCAACGAATGCCATAAACCTGGTTGCTGCACCATTTAAGCGGATCTTCATCTCGCTTGTGGCATGTGTGCCGATTCCGTGTTGAAAGACGACTCCGTTTAGTGAAATCGGATTGTCATCAACGGTCTTACCCGCCTGTGCAATGCCAAAATCTTGTTCTGTACACTGTTTGACTTTCAGGCTGTCGACCCAGATTGCGCCCTCCGGTGCGCGGGCGCCTCGTAGATCAAAAACCTGTGCCGTCACTGCGCTCGATGCGATCAGAAAAAGCACGGCGACAGCTAGAGACATTACGACTCTTTGCTTCAACTGTTTACCTCTCTTCTGTTTTTGGCTTTGGGTTTTTGCGAATGCTATCGGCTGGCTGAATAGCCACAAACAGAGTGCCACCCATATGCTTACAGTGTCACTCTGTGCAATCCGAACTCAGTGCCCCGCATCGAGCGCTAATTATATCGTCACCAAAGGTCTCGACCACTTGCTCGCCCGGGCGCAAAATCAGGAACTCATCTTCGTTCCAATCGCCCTGAACAAGCCCTCGGATCAGCCTCCATTCGCCATCTATTTCGACCTGTTCCCAGTCATGTGAAGACGCTACACGAGAAACAAAATTGCGGTAGGACTCTATATCCCCTATGCCCATACTGATGTATGCAGCACGGGTGTAGTTAACCAGCCACTGGCTCTCCTGCTCTATCAGATAGTCCGCGTTATCTTCACCAAATCTGCGCACGTAGTCTTCGCGTCTCTCCTGCATTTCGCGCTCTTTCTTCTCTGTGATGAAACCCTGTTCGGTGTCACCGTCGCTGCGCTCTATCCAACCAGGGCTGTAGTAGTAAGTGCCAGGGTGGGAGGCAAACTCTTCTTCGTAGCGAGCCCTAGAGCCTAGGAGCAGCGTAATGCAGTCGTGCGCGCGGGGGATTACTATCGGAATGCTGCGCGCCGCAATCTCCGCAGTTCCACGGCTGCACAAACAGTATCCGAGCGCGATATAGTCGTAATCGTTCCCTTCTGTAGCATCAATTTCAGCCTGCAGGCGAATCCGGAGGTCATTCGGAGTGCCGTGAAGGCCAAAAGGCAGAAAGACTGTATCAACAATATGCTCGCTCTCACCTGCGGCGATTGCGAGCTCACGCGAAAACACTTCACAAGCTATCAGTTTAATCTTCATTCTTGGACTTACCGTATTATGAGCGAGAACACCCTGCTTTTAGCCATTCTACCCGTGCAACTGGCTGTGCGTCAACGAAGCCTGCTCTGAAGGAAAGAGAAAGAGCGAGGTCGAACATGGCAGTGTCTCGACTACAACAATAGAGCAGAAGTCTGCTTGCAGAGAATTGATCGGAGGAGCTTACTATGCAGCACTATTTGGTTACTGCGTGTCTGGCTGCAATGCTGACAGCCACTGTCTTCCCTGCACACGGCGAAGATGGTAAAGATATCGAATGGAAACGTGTATCGGATGCCGGTGTAATGATCGAGTATCAGGCAGAAATGGAAGAGACTGCAAGAGAGCTTCTCCCTGAACTCGTGAAGCGATTGAGAGATGTGCCGGCGGTGGGAAGTTCCGAGCACCTGGCTGAACTCGACGAACTAGCAAAAAACAAAGAGAAGATCCTCGGCTTTATGGCGCAGAATCTTGGTATGGAAAAACCCGGCAGCTTGATGGATCGAACCTTCGACCAGGCGATTCAGACTTTCAAACAAGTGCTTCCGTCAATCCCCGATGCGCACTTGGTGAAACTATGGCAAAAGGAGACGCTTGTAAGCCTCTTGACCTCAGGAGAAGATGCCCCCGGGTGGAAATGGAATGCTGAGAGCAAAGAGCCGATTTTTAACCTTAATATCCAAGTTCAACCGGGTGGTTCAAATAAACCCAAGGAACTCGTTCAGGTGCATGCCTCCAAAGACACATCGACTGCAGAGGCTGTAAAATCGATCGCCGACCAGGTTACGCAGTTCGCTATGGGAATGGATCAGTTCCTTTACCCTGCTACTTACATTTTTCACGATATAGCGGCAAACGGCTTTGGGGAAGATATTGGCCTGCGCTCGGCTTTTGGCAGATGGTTCCTCGAAGGAGTAGCCTGTTCAATAAGTGACGCAACCGCCAAAGAGTTCCCTGGAAAGCTGATCTCTCCGATCCCCTCTAAGTGGGATAGCACGGCACCCTTCGAAAAACTGAAAGGTAGAGTGGATCTGCTTTCGTGGCGTTCACCAGGCTGGATGCCCGACATTGTGAAAGGAGAACTACTTATTGCTCACCAGGCGTTCGCTGTGTCAGAAATACGCGGATTGATCAGTCGCCACGGAGAGAAAGCTATCCCTTCAATAATCAAAGAGTACACGAAGTCGGAAGCTCATAACAACCAGGCAATCCTCGACGCCATCAAGAAAGTAACGGACGAGGACTTCGTCCAAGTGTTGAATGAATACGGCAAAGAGTCGACCGACATCTTCAAAGGACTCGCCGTGCGCTCTGTCGCGCCGTGCACTATTGAGATCGATCCATCTGACGGGGAAGCCAAAGTGCGAGATTCCGGCACAATTCCAATCGCCAAAGACGGCAAACCGCAGTTTGGGTTCCATTTTGCATACGAGTCGCTCATGACGCCAATTGCGGCAAAGCTGGAACTGATTAAGATCGAAGGGGAGGACGTCGTTGCTTCTACCGATCTGAACCTGACGAAACCGACAGATGCTGTGCTCGCCACATTCGATACCAGCAAACTCGAACCCGGAGACTACAAAGTGCGGATGTATTTCTCTGACAAACCTATGGGGGAGATCAGATTCAAATTAGTGGCCGCCGAATAACGTCACTTCTTATTTTTTCACAAGCACCGATCAAGTGCTATAATAGTAATTGTTATGAATACCTACGACACTATCATTATAGGTGCTGGTCCGGCAGGACTTACAGCAGCCATCTATTCTTCGCGCGCCAGACTGAAGACTCTTCTGATCGAGAAGACGTTTCCTGGAGGTCTTATGATGGTCTCCGAGCGCATCGAAAACTACCCTGGGTTCCCCAGCGGTGTTTCTGGCGCAGAGCTCTCTACGGCAATGCACGACCAGGTGTTGAGCTTCGGAGCTCAGGTCGAGTTTGGCGAGATTGTGTCTGTCGGCCTAGCCAAAGATACAAAGATCGTCAGCACCGAGCAGGGAGACTACACAGCGAAGACGGTAATTCTGGCGATGGGAGCCAAGCCGCGACGTTTGGGCATTCCCAGTGAGCAGGAGTTCCGAGGCAAAGGCGTGTCTTACTGTGCCACCTGCGACGGCCCGTTCTATAAGGGCAAACGCATAGCAGTGGTCGGTGGAGGAGACTCGGCCGTTGAAGATGCTTGTTACCTTACTAGGTTTACTGAGTCGGTGACGATCATACACCGGCGGGATCAGTTCCGCGCTGCAAAGATGCTGCAGGAGCGTGTCTTCAACAACCCAAAAATCAATGTGGTCTGGGATAGCGTTGTCGAAGAGATTAAAGGCGACCCCAAAGTAGGTTCATTGGTTCTGCGCAACGTTAAGACTAATGCGACCAGCAATCTGGATGTCGAAGGGTTGTTTGTGCTGATTGGCCAGGAACCCGACACCTCGTATCTGAAAGGACAAGTGGAGCTCGACGAGTTTGGCTACATCCCGACAGATATTGAGATGCGCACAAATCTGCCCGGAGTCTTTGCAGCAGGCGACGTTCGACAGAAGACTTTCCGTCAGATAGTTACAGCCTGTGCCGATGGTGCAATGGCTGCCAACTCTGCGGAAAAGTACGTGGAGCTAATGTAGGGGTTAATCTGGTACCGTTTGCGTTAGCAAGCTCAAGACCCGCTTCAAAACGCAGAAAGTCACAACCAAAAAATGAGAAGGAGCGAACAACGACTGTGCATTGTTCGCTCCTTTTTTGCTTCCAATTGCCTCGAGCAGAATAGACTTCTGCTGGAGACAAGTGTTCCTATCTACCTGCCGGCGGATGAAGCGCTGGCGCTAGCTTGTTGTCGACCTTCGTCTCGTTCTTGATATCAACGAAAATGCTGTTGATCTGACCGGTCAACTTGGTCTGCATAATCCGCGCCTTTAGATCCTCCTTTTCCTCTGGAGAGGCGTCTCGCCCGAGCTTATCAACTTTCACAAGATGATAGCCGTAGTACGATTTGATCGGCTCGCTCACTTCACCAGCTTTCAGGCTTGCTGCCACCTGAGCGACTTCCTGAAATACTTGGTTCTTAGCGAACCAACCCAAGTCTCCGCCTTTGTCCTTTGTCATAACATCATCGGAGTACTCTTTGGCGGCCTCATCAAACGGCTTGCCGGCCTTAATGTCGACTAGGCACTGGTCGATCTTCTCTTTGGCTGCAGCATCGGCCTCTGCCATCTCTTCCGAAGAAGGTGCAGAGCCGCCAGGACTACCCATCGGGACAGCTCTTATGAGAATGTGCCGCGCTTTGATGAACTCGGCATAGTCCGCATCAGTTACATTGGTGTGCTTCTGTGCAATCTTCTCCATAGCCAACTGGAGTCTGATAGCATCGGTGAGATACGCTTTGGTCTGCAGATTGCGCTGCAGAGTCTCCTCGAGTGTGCTACCCGCAGGAACTCGCGTCTTGACCTCATCTAACTTCGGCTGCATATCAGCATCGGTAACGCTCAGCCCTTCTTTTTTCAGAGCCTGCATCGCTATCCGGTAGTTAATATATCTGTCGAGGGTCTGTGGAGCACTCCACTGCCACAGTATCTTGGTTAGATCGCCTTTGGTAATGGTCTCATCACCAACGATGGCGACTACAGCGGAATCCGGAGCCGATAAGAACTTGGCCAAGTTCTCTTCCATAGTTGCTTTCGGAGCTTCATTAGCTGCGGTCGGTGTCGCAGAGGTTGCCGAAGCAGCCTGTTGAGCCTGGGTTGTTGCCTTTGCTGGCGCAGCAGTCTTGGCTGACTCAGCCTGTCCGGCACCATAAACTATGCTCGGGACGGCCAGCGCCAGTGCCAAAACTGTCGTGGCAGCCAGTCTTTTGTTGAGCATACATCATACTCCTTTCAAAGTCGAGTTACTCGAATTAATGTTACTATATTCACGATACACGGTCAACGCACGCGCTATCGTGGCCAGCGCAGATGAACTGGAAGCATCACCGGGAACTTGGAGTGCGGCTCAGCCTGATACCAGTAGGCTGTCGACGCTATATCGTCCTGCAGCGGCTGGAACTTGGCATTTGGCCACCAGCCGATTGCCTGAATGGTTACGCTGAGATCCTTTTCAAAACGGATAGGATCTGGGATGTGCCAGCGATACAACCCGTGTTTCGGCACCTTGCCTGCCTCGTTCTGGTAGAGTGGATACCCTAGGAACGGAGCATTGAACGTCTCGGGGCCGTTTTTCTCCTCAAAACCCCAGGCACCGCCGAAGTAGTCTTCTGTTCCGGTGCCGCAAATGGTTGGGAACTCTTTGTCGCCATCCATAAAGAACTTGATTTCACCCTCACCCCACCAGCCATTAGATAACTGTGTCCAGGCGAGATAGGTTCCTACATACTGTCCTTTGCCTTTGATGCCATCGGCGATAACGTGAATTGGATTCTCTATCGGCGTTACAGCTCTTCTCCACTGGGCGTGGAAATAGCCCGCGTTCTCCGGTACCTCACCGAGTTCGTAGGTTATCTGATAGAAGAAACCGTGAATCTCATCGTTTCTCTGACTCTCGATCTCGATTCGGGCGTGCTTTCTAAACGGCATCGGCCAGTAGCTGTTCAGTCCTCCTGACGGATTCACATTGATGGGAATCGACACCACATTGCACCGCATTCCGTGACCGTTGCAGAAGAAATCGCCCAGGGGAACCTCTACGGATGGTGTTTCCTCTTTATCCCAATACATCCTCAGTATGGCGTCTCTAAAGATTTTGGGTGTGCAAGTGATCCAAATGTGCTTAATTGTGCCAGGCCCCTCAATATCGGCAAGCACCGTGGTTGAGTTTGGCGGAAGGGTTATGCAGGGTCTTACCTTCCATTTCTGACCCATATCTGCCGCTGCATTATCCGGCGTTGGAGACTCCATACCGCCTTTTCCAACCTCCCCAGCGGGGTTTTCAGCAGATATACTTCTTGTTTTCTTGTCGGAAAGCAGCGAGACGCCGCACATACCGAACACGGATGTATCCATTTTGCCTCCTTGTGCAGATCTGGAGCCAAAAATCGAGAGTCTGTTGTTGCCCGTCTCTTACTACCGCGAGTTCGGGCTACTTTCCAAGCGAATCGACTGCTTTTCGAAGTGCAGTGATATGCGCAGGAGTTGTACCGCAGCATCCGCCAATTAGAGTTGCGCCGGCTTCGATGCAAGAGAGCGCACCCGTAACAAAGGCGTCGGGAGAAAGGTTAAACCTGACCTTGCCTTCTACAAGCTCGGGGAGTCCTGCGTTTGGTTCAGCAATCAGTGGCTTTTTGGTCGAGCTGCGCATTGCCGCTACTACTTCCGCCATCTGTTCGGGGGTTATACCTCCGCAGTTCGTACCTATTGCGTCGGCTCCGGCTTCGTCGAGCGCTTTCGCACAGGATTCGACAGTGTTTCCCATCATGGTGCGCATTCCGCCCGCGCCTGGGTCGAACGACAAACACGCCACTACAGGTATGCTGGCAGCAGCTTTGCACGCTTTAACGGCGATTACTGTCTCGTTGAGGTCGGTCATGGTCTCTATGATAATCAGATCGGCTCCTGCTCCGGCCAAGGCTTCAGTTTGCTCGGAGTATACCTCAAAGAACTGCTCCTCAGTGTAGTCGCCGTAGGGGACGAGAAACTGCCCTGTCGGCCCTACATCACCCGCAACCCAAGCTCTTTCACCGGCCGCCTGCTTGCAGATTCTAACAGCCGCAGCATTGAATTCTACAACCTTGTCGGCTTCGCCGGAGCGTTCGAGTCCCAGACGGTTTGCAGTGAGCGTGTTGGTGATAAGAACATCTGCCCCAGCACGGATATACGCACTGTGTACAGATACGACTGCATCTGGCGATTTGATGTTAACGTCTGGTCCCGGATGAAGCCCTTGCTCTTCGAGTTGAGTGCCCATTGCACCATCGAAGACCAGTATTCTGCCTTCGTTCAAAGCTTCCTGAAATGGTTTCATCTGATCTCCTTCATCGTAACCTTAACCGAGTATACCTGTCGCCAAGAGGCGTTGTCAAAAGCGAAAGGCGGTCTCTAATGTGAATGAATGACACATGCGGCCGAAGCTCGTACGCATTCCGTCACTGCACACCACATACACACTGCACAATTCGTCATTCTTTGCCGGAATACTTGACAATAGCGCAACAATCTGCTACTATCTATCAGGTTGTCAGCTATACCCCTGTAACCAGTGATCCCTTATAGCATACCGGAGAATTGTTGGTTACTATAATAAGGCTACAACCTCAGGGTACTCCCCCATCAGCGCTTGCCGTTGGTGGGGGTATCCCTTTTATGGGAGGCCGACAATGAAGTACGTCCTGGGTTTGGACATCGGTATCACTAGCGTGGGCTGGGCTGTCCTCAACTTGGATGACAAACGTTTGGAGGCACTCGGAGTCCGTGCTTTCAACGTTGCAGAAGAGGCTAAAACAGGAGCCCCTCTCGCTAAACCACGCAGACTTGCACGAACTGCCGCGCGCAGGCTTAGAAGACGCGCCGGCAGGCTTCGCAGAACCAAAAACCTCTTCGCCAAATACCAACTGGTGCCATCCGAGGCTGTGGAGACTACTCTTGCTGCCGCCGGAGCTGAAAAGACACCTTGGGAACTCCGCCTAGAAGGACTCGACCGAAAACTCACCGGCGAAGAGTTCGCACGCGCACTGTTTCACATTGTTAAGCGGCGAGGCTTTAAATCCAACCGCAAAGCAGAGCGAGCCAAAGAAGTAGGCAAAATGCAAACCGGCGTAGACAGCAATCGTGCGATTTTGGAAGAACACCACTACCGAACAGCGGGCGAAATGTACGCCAAACACGAGAAGTTCAGGCTGCGGAAAAAGAACACTACTGACTCTTACCTCAACACAATCGCTCGCGATTTGCTGGAGCAAGAGATCAAAACACTCTTCGAATGCCAGCGCGCGCTTGGCAGTGGGTGCGCTTCTGCACAGTTCGAAGAAGAACTCTTGGAGGTTTTCCGGTGGCAGAAACCGTTTGCTTCCGGCGACGATATCCTCAAGATGGTCGGGCCTTGCACGTTCGAGCCCAATGAGCTGCGTGCACCTATCAATTCTTACCATTACGAACGGTTCAAGCTGTTCGAAAAGATCAACCACCTGAACATATTCACCAACAGTGGGACGAAGTATTTGGACGACTCGGAACGTCAGATACTGCACGACCTTGCCTACAAGAACAACAAAGTGACGTTCAAACAAGTCCGTGCTGCATTGAAACTTAGTGACGATGCCAGATTCGGTGGGCTGAAGTACCTAGTCCGCCCGAAGAAGGGTGAGCCTAAAGAAGAGTCTATGAAGTGTGAGTCCAAAACATTCGTAGAACTGAAGGGCTACCACGCTATCAAAAGCGCCTGCAAGCTAGGTGTCTGGGAGAGTGTTAAAGACGATCCGGACCTGATGGATCATATTGCTTATGCGGCTACCTTCTACAAGACCGACGAAGACATCGAATCTTACCTATCGGCGCAAGGGGTCGACGAGGCTGTAATAGTTGCCGCACAGGAATGCGATTTCTCGAGAGTCGGTCACCTTTCGCTGGTTGCAGTAAAGAAAATTCTGCCGTATTTGGAAGAAGGCAAAGTGTATAGCGATGCGTGCTCTGCTGCCGGCTACGAACACACCGGCAACACCTCGGAGCAGAAGCATTTTAAGCTGCCGCCCGAGGTAGTGGGTGGCGCATTTACTAATCCTGTTGCGCGGCGTGCTCTGGCACAATCGCGAAAGGTGATAAACGCCGTAATATCACGTTACGGTTCACCGTACCGCATTCACGTGGAACTTGCCCGCGATATGCGGAGAACCGCTGAAAAGAGAAAAGAGATACGCAACGAACAGGAAGAAAACCGCAAGTGCAACGAGGAACTCGCCAAAGAGTTCAAGCGCACATTCGGGCACGAGCCGAAAGCACAGGATGTCCGCAAGCTCAAATTGTACCACGAGCAGCAATGCAAGTGCGCATATACACAAACGCCTCTCGAATTGAACAGGCTGTGCGAGCAGGGCTATGTTGAAATAGACCATATTGTCCCTTACAGCCGATGCTTCAACGATGGGTTGTCTAACCAGGTGCTGGTTCTCTCTTCGGCCAATCAAAACAAAGGAAAACGCACACCCTTCGAAATGTTTGGCGGAGACGAAAAACGTTGGCACGCTTTCGAAAAGTGGGTTAAAGCCACCATCCGAAATTCAGCGAAATGCCGTAACCTGCTCATACAAGAACTGGATGAAAACGAATGGAAAGACCGCAGCCTTAACGACACCAGTTATATAGCGCGCGAGTTCACTTCTATCATCCGCAACAACCTGCTCTTTGCCGACCCGGACGTGCGTCAGCCGCTGGTGTGCACAAACGGCCAGGTTGTGGCGCGCGTGCGTCGGCGGTGGGGACTTCATAAGGACAGAGAAGAAAACGATCTGCACCACGCTGTGGACGCAGCCGTAATAGCTGCGCTTTTGCCACATCAGATACAACTGATCACTAAACACGCACAGGTTGTCGAAACCCGCGAGCGTTACGTCGACACTGAAACTGGCGAGATACTCGAATATGAGCACAACAAGCCACCGCGTCTGCCACAGCCGTGGAAAGGTTTCCGCAACGAAGTGTTAGATAAGGTCGAAAACGTTGTAGTATCGCGAATGCCCAAGCGCAAAGCTACCGGGCCAATGCACGACGCCACCACCCGCTCGGCGAAACTGCTGGGTCGCGGCGACGAACCGATTAGCACAGTCAGAGTGAAGCTGAAGGAGCTTAAGGCTTCCAGTTTGAGAAAGCTCGTCGATCCAGAGAACAACGTTATGCTCTACGAAGCCTTGAAGAAGCGAATGGAAGACTTTGGCGGTAATGCAGAAAAAGCGTTTGCTGAACCCTTCTACAAACCGCGCAAGGATGGCACAGAAGAGCAGGGGCACCCGATGAGGAGCGTCAAAGTATACCAAACGCAGTACTCTGGCATAAGAGTGCGGCAGGGTATCGCCGACAACAGCACAATGATTCGCGTCGACATCTTCCGAAAGCAGAACAAGAAGAGGAAGTGGGAATACTACGCCACACCAGTCTACGTCGCAGATAGAATGATGGGCAAGCTGCCTGACAGACTGGTGGTTGGGCGCAAACCCCCTGAAGAGTGGCTGCCGATAGACGACAGCTACGAATTTATGTTCAGCCTGCATTCTTTCGATCTGGTGCGTATCACCAAAGCCAGTGAGACAATACTGGGGTACTATAGAGATTTTGACCGAAACCGCATTTCTATAACGTTGTGTGCAGTCAACAAAGCTGATGACAAGCACAGAATTTGCATAAAGACAGTTGATCTGATAGAGAAACTGGAGATGGATGTGCTGGGAGAGTATTATCCGGTGCGCAGGGAGGTACGACGTGGCCTGGCGGACAATAGTGATAACGAACCCGGCGACGCTGACGGTTGAGAACGATCAACTCGTAATCACCCAGTTCGAGCCGATAACGTTTCCGATAGAAGATATCGCGGCTCTGGTTCTGGAGTCTCCGCAGGTGATCCTATCGTCTGCGCTGCTGGACAGGCTGGCGCAGCACGAGGTAATGCTCTTTGCCTGCGACAGGAGGCACCTGCCGTCTATGGCGTGCTATCCGTTTGTGCGCCATAGCCGCCTTGCAAAGATTCAGCGACTGCAGCTTGCTATGTCGCAGCCGTTTCGCAAACGCTGCTGGCAGAGTATTGTAAGGCAGAAGGTGGCAAACCAGGCGGCGTGCCTGGAGTATGCAGGGTGTGAGGAGAGCGGAGTTCTCGCCGCAATGGTCGACCGCATCACAAGTGGCGATGCAACTAACATAGAGTCGGTTGCAGCGAGGGAGCACTTTCTGCGGCTTTTTGGCCGGGGATTTGAGCGCGGCGCAGAAGACCCTATTAACTGCGCGCTAAACTACGGCTATGCCATTCAGCGGGCGGCGGTTGCGCGTGCGCTAACTATGTACGGGTTTCTTCCTGCCCACGGCATACATCACCACAGCGAACTGAATCAGTTCAACCTGGCCGATGATTTTATGGAGCCGCTGCGCCCATTGGTCGACCTTCATGTTGCGCTTAGCCCACCAGAGAGCGAACTGACCAAAATAAACCGCCAGCTACTGGTGGGGCTGCTTTACGCCGAAGTAGTTATAGCGAACAAACGACAATCGGCGCTAAGAGCGAGTGAGATAATGGCAGCATCATTCGTTGCCGCCTGCCGCGAAAACGACCCCAGACTACTGAAGCTGCCGAGATTACTCCCGATAAAGATGCACGCTTATGAGTAGATTTATGAGACTCTTGGTAATGTACGATCTGCCCATAGTGGAAAAGGCTGAGAAGCGGGAGTATGCGCGCTTTCACAAGTTTTTGCTGCGCGCAGGGTACGATATGATTCAGTACTCCGTATATGCGCGGCTTTGCAACGGACTGGATTCCGTAGAGAAGCACAGGCTCAGGCTTATGGCAAATCTGCCGCAGACTGGAAATGTGCGATGTATGCAGGTAACGGAGAAGCAGTTTGCTGCAATGATGGTGCTTGTGGGCACAAAAACCAAGAAAGAAGACCCAAAATACGCGGAGCAACTCTCGTTTTTTTAGCCTTCTAAAGACCGCGCGGGCCCGGATTTGCGCTCGGTTCCGGGCCCTGCCGCGCGACGGATTATAGCATACCGGAGAATTGAAGGGGACTATAACGAAGGTCTTGCTCAAAGGATCATTTCGAGTGATTATAGCATACCGGAGAATTGAAGGGGACTATAACTCAGCCTGCCCCTCGTCATCGCTGATATAATTATAGCATACCGGAGAATTGAAGGGGACTATAACCCACCTCTGCGATGATGGTAGCCGTTTTCAATTATAGCATACCGGAGAATTGAAGGGGACTATAACAACAGGGCGGTGCCTACAGTTTTAACTTGATGGTATGATTAGTGGTGCACTGTACGGGGTACAATCTCATCAGTACATCCAGCCGAGCGGGTGAGGAAACTCGACTATGGCTATCCCCATATAACAAGGAGGAATATAAATGGCACACGAACTGCCGCCACTTCCGTATGCTTACGACGCACTGGAACCTTACTACGACAAAGAGACTGTGACACTCCATCACGATAAGCACCACGCTGCTTATGTTGCCGGACTGAACACTGCCGAAGAGAAAGCTGCGGCACTTACAAAATCTGGCGACTTCGCAGCAGCGCGCAGCGTAGCAGGCGATCTGGCGTTTCACGGCTCAGGCCACATTCTGCACTCCATTTTCTGGGCAAATATGAAGCCTGGCGGCGGCGGTGACCCCACAGGCGAACTCGCAGAGGCCATCACAAAACAATTCGGAAGTGTCGATGCGTTCAAAAGGATCTTCCTCGCCACTACAAACGCCGTTCAGGGCTCCGGCTGGGGTATTCTTGCTTACCGAAAATGCGACGGTGCGCTGGTAGTGCTCGGCGCAGAAAAACACGAAAACATGACCCAATGGGGTGTTACCCCCATCCTCGTTCTCGATGTTTGGGAACACGCTTACTACCTGAAATATCAAAACCGCCGACCAGAATGGACCAAAGCCTTTATGGATCATCTGGTCAACTGGGACAATGTATCTCAACGATACAAGGAAGCCAAAAAGTAACCTTCTCCCCTTCTTCTACGGGGCAGAGTCTTCGGATTCTGCCCCTGTCCCAGCTTTTGCAAGTGTCTTTCGAACGAACCCCGCCTTAGCCTCAGTATATCGTTCGCGGTCGGATCGAAACCGCTCTACAAGCACCTCTTTAAGAGCCTGATACTCTGCTGCATCAGATGGATGAGACCTAAGATAGTCGCGGAATAAGACACCACTCCAAACATCGTTCTCTGCAGGAGCCGCATGAAGATGCAGCGTGCGAGGCCCTAAGAACTCGCTCCGCTTCACAAACAAAAGACTCTCCGAATACCACCAATACTCCCATTCCGGGCTGTTTAGGAGCGGAATAATATGCCTGCGAGCCAGATCAAACGACGGAACCTCCACCAGAACATCGATTATCGGTTTTGCAGACATACCGGGAATCGCAGTGCTGCCATAGTGTTCTATCCGAAGGGCGATGTCTGAACCGATGTCCTCTTCAATCCAGTGTTCAACTTCAAGGAACTGCTGTTGCCAGCCGGAATCGTACTCTTGCAGAAGAACATCATCGTTCGCCGGCTCTTTTCCCGGAGCGAGGTAGGCGTTGGCGGTCATCCGAAACTCGTACGGCTCATCCAATGTGCTAGTGAACTCACCAGTTACTCTGCCGCACTCAGAAACGCTCTGCCACTGCCAGAAAAGTGGGTGACTCTGCGATCTATCGGGTTCGTGGATAGTGAGAGAGTCGGAACCAAGCTCCCAGGCGACCATTTCCGAAGGGATCTCTCCAAGTCTCTCTACCTCGATTCCTAGAAACCTGACACAGACAGTGCCGTTATGAACGCCCTCATAACCGACAAAACGTGTTATCTCGCCAGTATGAGGCACTTCAGTGGCAAGGCTCTGGAATATGCGGGCGTAGGAGTCCAAGCCCCACTCTGCACCGTGTACCATCGCTCCGACCAAAAGCATTGGCCGGGTCACGGGAGAAACCTGAGCCCAATGTGAAACAGGACACACTGCAAGGCCGAGAGAGCCAACCACAGTGTCAATCTCGACACGAACACCGCAGCACCAGCAGCCGGGGTAGAGTGCACACCCATAGCGAACCCTGTCAATCGGTCGTTATAGGCTCGAACCAGGAGGAACAACCACGCACTCCCTGCTGCAACAGCCGGAAAGAATGCCGCTATCGGATAGCCCCTGTTTGACGTTGGCAGAATTACAGCAAGCGAGACTAGCGGCGCGATTAACAGCGCGAGGCTGGCCTTGCGCGACCTTGTTATCCGTTTAAGCTCCCAGAGTATCAGAACCAGTGTATTTCGCATCACTTGGCCTCTACCCTGTCGAGCGCGTCTTCAAGTGAGGCCGGGTCCAGATAAACACAGCTTACATTGGAACGAAGATGCGAGAGGATTTTGGCTATATCTGAGTCGGCGTCGCTGCTGCGGTACTCCAGTCGGCCGTCTCTATCGGTAACTATGGCACCGAAACGCTCCATCAGCTCGGTCTTAACCAGTGGGCTATTCAGTGATTCGACTACAACTACATCGTTCTCTGCCAAAGATCTGAACTGATCTGGGGTACCGCTAAAGGCCAGCCTTCCATCCGACAGAACCGCCAGTTCCTCGCAGAATGAGGCCTCTTCACCGGAAGCAGTAGCTATTATGAAGGTGGCCCCCTGTTTGCATCTAGCGAGGATGTATCCCCACAACCGTTTTTTCACCGGATAGTCGAGTCGTTCCATCAGGCCATCGATCGCTACAATCTCAGAATTTGCTGCAAGCGCGCGAGCTACTTCCGCGGCAGCCTTCAGACCATCCGGCAAAGTGCAAATCTGCCGATTTCTGACCTCCGCGAGCCCCAGAAGCTGCAGCAACATAGAGATTCGCCCGAGCCGACCCTTTCGTGGTACACCCCACAGCGAAGAAAAAACGCCGAGGTTCTCCATTACAGTGAGTTCAGGAGCGAGTCCGAACCGTTGAAGTGCTATGCTAGTCTGCGCATCCAGCCAGGGGTTATCGCTGGTGCTCTCGAGCTCAACATCTCCGGAGGTTGGAGAGCTGAGACCGGCAATCAGATGAAGAAGCGAAGTCTTTCCGGAGCCCGAGCGACCGAATATCCCGAACACGCTGCCGCGGCCAATGTCGAAGCTGACATCCCTGAGCGCCCACGCGCCTCCGACACGCAAGGAGACTCTCTCTACTGTGATACAGTCCATTCCGCCCCCATCCTCCACATATCAAGTATAAATGCCAGGAGCATAAGCGTCAACGACGTAGCGGAAGGAATGATGGTGGCGTGCCAGAGAGCGAAGGCTTTAGTGGAACAACAGGTTGAAATCGCATCGGGCAGTGAAATCTTTCACTGTCTCTTGATTCTGCGCCGACTGGGTTTTCATCTGCCCGGTCAGTGTGAGGAAGTTGTCGGCGTTTATCTGATGATTGTACTTCACAGTGTAAGTGTGCCCCGAAGCGAAGTCGGTGGCGTCCAGCGAATAACCGACTTCCACAAGTGCACCCCACGGGAGTTTTCCGGCTACACCGAGGCCGTAGATGTCTCTACCCTGATTCGCTATCAGATTCATTTCGCGCTTATAGTTTGCCGTTACGCTGTAACCCCTCACTGCTGTGGAGAGGCTCATTACTGTGCTGCCAACCTGTTCTATGGCGCCGTTGGCCTTTTCTTGATAGGCAAAACTGCTATACGTGAGAGCCGTCGCAGCGTTGATTTTGTAGTTGGCGTTGTAGTTATAGATTGAAAGCGGCTTCTGACCGTTTCCGAGATCCCGGGTCTTGCGAGCTATATCGAAGCGCAGCCTGTTCTTGTCGCTTCTATCACTTACGAAGGAGAAACCTTTTGCACCAGGAGTGCTTCCGGCAGAGTTGTTGCTTCCTGAGAACTCAGCGATAAGGTTTCCTTTCAAGAACCCCATTTCCATCTTCACGAGGTCGGTCTCCTGAAAAAGTGTGCCCTGCTTGTCTTCGTGTGTGCGCGACGCCGTGAGTTTGATGTTGCTGAACACTGCGAGCTTATCGGCAATCATTCCGGAGAGCTGATAGCTGCGGCGCGCAGTGACATCGACCTTGGTGCCGTCTTTGTCCATAGCCTCTGCACTCAAATTCATTCTCTTGCCTATTGCCCACTTCATATTGTAGCTACGCATCTGCTCACTGCCGTCATCGCCCCGGTCAATCGATGCAAGAGCAGTGTTGAAGCTGAGCGACTTGGCCAATTTGGAAGTAATAACATATGATTGCGAGTTTTCCGAGCGGCCATCGCCAAAGTCGATCATCTTGTTGTCTGCCGTTGCAAAGAGTCTCTTGTTCTTGTTCGATTCCAGGTGAGTCTGACTGATGGTGGCCGTCACCGTGTCGCCGTTAGGGGTTGTTACCGTATTGATATCGTGCAGCCCGTTGAACATAAGGCCGCCAAGCATACTAAAGCCGCGGTCGAGCTTGATATACTGATGCAGATACCCTGTCTCTTTGCCATCGGCGGAGACGGCAGTATACTGGTCGCGGAACAGAGAGACTTTTGCTCCAAAACTGGTGTTGTAGTTGAGCTGGTTTCTGAACTGCTGCCTTGTTGCACTGTCGCTGGTGCTTTTCGACGTGTAGAAGAAGCTGTCGAGATCCATATGCTCCGATAGTTTCAACTTTGCAGCGAGATCTGTCCTTCGGAAACCGCGCTCCTTCTGCATAAGCGCTTTGTCTGGATCGGTCAGATCGCCTACTCTGGCAAAATCCGAATCAATCGACATAAACCCAGCTCTAATCGAGTATTTCTTGCCGGCCAGCGCGAGAGATTCCTTGAGCGCGATTGCACCATTGCTATCGGTCACCCTAGCATATCCCAGTGCGAGGTCTCCAAATCCGGATTTGTACGAGCCAGCCAAGTTCAGCCGGTTCATACCGCGTTCGTTCCCGAACTGTGCGCGCTCCATGGGTGCAAGCCCTGCGAGGCGGGAGAAGGTATCGTCTATGCTCTGGCTCGTCAGATTCAAACTGAACTTACTGCCTGATATAGCTGCACTCTGGCGGGATATCGTCCCTCCACCATCGGAAATACTCAGATTGCTGACACTCGTCTTGAATGATTTTCCCGCATAGTTCATTCCGAAGTTCGTGTGGTCGATGCCAGCTTCCTGGAGAATCTGTTTGCGGTCGGCATCGGTCACTTGAGCTGCAGTAGCGTTAGAATCGAACTGCCTTCGGATGTCGAGCGCGAGCTGTGTTGTATCATCCTTCGACAGACTTCCAAGGCGAGCAAAACCTTTATCTACCGAGCGAGAGTAGTAGCTTAACCCAATGCCGCCGAATTGAATATCGGCAGAGCTGCTGTTGATAGCACCGCTCGCGTCGGATATCGTGTTGAAGCCAAGTTTACTCCATTTCGATTCTGCAGCCCCGCCGGGCGAGAGGAACTCAAGCCCTATCCCCTGTCGCTTGATTCCAACTTCGCGCGCAAGCTGGTCACGATTTGCTTCCTTTATATCCTTGAATCGCCCGAACTCTTTACCGACTTCGCTAATGTTCAGACTGGCTTTCATTCGACTCGACGAAAAACCGAGCGATTGCTGGAATATCTTGTCGGTCTTATCGCTCACCATATTCATCGATGATGTCAGCGAGGAATTGCTTCCGATGCCCATCTCGGCCTGATAGTTGAACCTTTTCAGCCCCTTCTCTTTGGTAAGCTCTGGAATCAGTGCTGCGATGTCGGGAGCGCTCTCCTTTAACGATGCCATTCCGGAAAAATGCTGTCCGATGTCCTGATAGCCCATCTTCAGCTTCAGTCTGCCGAATCCAAACTCGCCTTCCTCGATTATCATCTGGTCGCTTTTCGCTTGCTGCTGACTGGGCGCTTCCTGGTTCTGCGCCAGATGATTGACCGCTTGTGAACCTTGTTGAGGTGTCGAAAAATAGAACAGGCTCTTCAGCGATCCTCGATTGCCGATGTTTGTGACCGCATTCATACCATACGTTGCAACATCCGCTGCGCCAACCGCTTCTTTGCTGGCGGTCTGGTAAGAGTAGCTGAGGTTGAGAGAAAGATTCTTGTTGTTCGCGAGCGCAAGCCCGGGAAGCCCAACGAGAGTCCGCTGAGCTGAACCGTTTTCGGAGTAACGGTAGCTTACTGTTACAGTCTCGCCGTTACGCACTGGTTCTGTGAAGATGATACTTCCACCGGCGTAGTCGATGTGGTAGTCCTTGCCGCGAGTCTTCCGAAAACCGGCTGCAGTTACACTTTCACTGTTTTGGATGACGTTACCGTGCCCAAGGACATAACCTATTCCGGTGCCGTTTCCACGCAACGACTCGAGCGCAGGCTTGGCCGAACTGGGCGACGCCGTAGGTGATGATGAATTCGTATACATCCCACCCACCTTTTCGGCGAGCATTTCTGTGACTTCACCCGCAGCAGGGATCATAATCCCTACGAGCACTGCAACCGCTAATAAAATTGTCAGAGAGCGACTAAGCCATCTTCCCACTACAGTCACCTCATCCGGCTGCCACACGGCAACCTCAGAGAGTCAAACAACTTGCAGTAAGTTGCTTTAGAACGACTTGGTCAGAACGTCGACTCTAAGCGAACGCTCTGCACTGCGACGCATTTCTGCGACGTCTTTAGCGTCTTTGTAGTAGTCGGATGTGTCTTCAGCTATGACTGTCCTTCGGTCGGAAAGCCTTATAAATGTGCTGGTCGGCTCCGAATCTTGATACTCCCGTACTGTCGTATCTTTCGGCTTGGTGACCACCACTTTGGGCTCTTGTTCTTCCACCTCTTTTTCTGCAGCCGTCGGCTCTTTGTAAGCTACCTTTGCTTGAAACTCGTCAACTTCGGAGTGTTTGGCAGGCCGAGCTACCTCGGCATTTTTGGCAATCATAACCGAAGGCTTAGAATCGTTTTCAAGCCTTTCTGCGTCTGGTCTCTCAGTGCGAGACGCGACTTTCCGAGATGCTGTCACACTCGATACAGGCTTGCTCTCTTCTTTGGGCTGAACGGTAGATGGCTGCTCTGTTATCGTAACCACCGAAGGTCTGGCGGGAGTGCGAACGTGTGCAGGCACGTCATTCGTTCCACGGGGAATCAACACAAAGAGGCTTCCTGCGACTGCGACTGTAGCTACAGCAGCTGCTGCATACCCGAGTCTCGGAACCTGCAGCAGCGATCTGATTCCTGTCAGAATCGTTTCTCGCTTGGCGGCTTTGCTCTCACCCACCGTAGCTGCGATGATTCGAGACCGCAGTGTTTTTGGTGGCTCTACATCCAGAATCATCGCCACCGAACTGACAGTAGCTCTCATAGCTGTAAGCGCTTCCTGGCAGCCCTCACAAAGCGCCAGATGAGATTCCAGCTCCAACTCGTCATCTATGGAGAGCTCACTATCGACATACTCAGAGAGCAGTGTTCGGTAGTATGCACACGTGTGTGAAGTCGTCTGCTCCTGCGAAACCCTGTCTCTAATTGCTGAGGCCAGGTGCGCCGGTGGCTCTGTCTCTTCTATGATCGACGTGAAACCTACCACCGACCGAAGAGCTTCCAGCTCTTCTCTGCACCCTGCACACTTAGCCAGATGCTTTTCGACGGCTTCCAGCGTTGCCTCATCGAGTTCACCGTCCAAATAGCAGGACAGTTTATCTCGAACCTTGCTGCATTTCATTTTCGACACCTCCTGTTACGGCTGAAGGAGAGATCAAGTCTCGCCTGCCAACCTCTCTGACACCGCAAACGAGCAAAAGTAACAGGTATTTTGCCGAAAACATATGGAAGGCGTGCGACAGCGCAATTGGCTGTCGCGAAAAGTGGCTAATTGTGGTAAAACGAGGCTATTTGCCGAACGCTTTGAAAGTGTACTCGATCAGCATATGGATGCCGCTTAGGTCGCTATCGGAGTTGTGGCGGAGGAATGCTGCAGTCGCACTGAAACCGCGGCCTAAATCGTAGCTGATACCAACACTTCCAAAGTTGTCGTCGCCGCCCGTATAATCAATGGCGAATGTAGTGCGGGGTGTGATCTCTAAATCGTAGCCGAAAAATGGGCTGAGCTTGCTGTCTGCATAGTTTGCGCCTAGATGAATGCTGCCAATGCCGAGAGGTGCAGATCCGACCATATACGGCTCAGCTTTCAGGCCACTGTGGATATTTTGTACGCCAACGGCAATCGCGCGCTCGGAAGGAGATTCACAGAGAAGCCATTTGATGTTAAATGCCGATGCGCCATCTGGAACTCTATCGTATCCCATCTCTATGTTGTGCCCTATGCCAAGCTGGAAACATTTGCTGACCTCAGAGCCTAGCATATCACCGCGTGGAGAATAGCGTTCGAGGCTGATGTTCGTGCAACCACAGGGTAGTATTTCTGTCGTTGGAATCAGTATCAGCCCGCTCGGACCGCCCAATGCGGCCGACGAAAGAAGAAGAATCACAGAAACTGCGAGTAGCGATATTCTCAATATCCTGCCCCTTTGAATTGTACCTCGAAACTGAGGCTTCTGATCTGTTTTCGGTTGTGCGACTGACTTGCCGAGGCACCTTCGTGCCGCACTCAATTGTTACTGGTCGTCGCCGTTACCTTGGAGACGATCGGCCTGATCAGCAGCGTTCAGATGATCGATCAACTCCTGAATATCCCCGTCCATTATAGAGTCGAGGCGATATATTGTGTAGTTGATTCGATGGTCGGTAAGCCGCCCCTGCGGAAAGTTGTATGTGCGACTTTTGTCGCTCCTGTCACCGGAACGCACCATAAGTCTGCGTGCAGAAGTCTCTTTTTCTTGCTGAGCCTGCCGCTCTCGTTCCAGCAAATGAGCACGCAGCATCCGCATCGCCCGCTCCTTATTCTGAAGCTGCGAACGCTCATCCTGACACTGAACAACTATACCAGAGGGTTTGTGGACTATTCGAACAGCAGTCTCGTTCTTCTGAACGTTCTGCCCGCCAGCACTCGACGATCTGTAGGTGTCTATTTCGAGATCGTCCGTATTGATCTCTACATCTACATCCTCGGCCTCGGGCATAACTGCTACTGTAGCAGCCGATGTGTGAATCCTGCCGCTCGATTCGGTAGCTGGCACTCGCTGAACTCTGTGAACTCCAGACTCGAACTTCAGGGCACTGTACGCACCCTTCCCACCGATGCCGAGCACCGCTTCTTTGTAACCGCCGATTCCAGTTGGCGTAGCCGAGAGCAACTCCGTTTTCCATCGCCGGCGTTCAGCATACCGCTCGTACATGCGAAGCAGATCGCCAGCGAACAGTGCAGCTTCCTCACCACCGGTTCCGGCACGGACTTCTACTATGACGTCCTTCTCATCGTTCGGATCCTTAGGCAGAAGCATCACCTTCAGCTCTTGGCTAAGCGTCTCCAACTGCGATTTCAAGTTGTCGAGCTCCGACTGAGCGAGCTTCTTCAGCTCGTCTTCCATCGACTCCCCGAGCATCTCCTCAGTCTCGCCAATCTGCTTGCGGACGGATTTGTACTCACGGTACTTGGCTACAACATCCGACAGATCCGCGTGCGCCTTTGCAATGCGGTTGAACTCGCGCGGGTCGGAGATTACATCCGGGTCGGCCAGACGCTCTCCGAGCTCATCGTATCTATTATCTACTTCGTTGAGTTTTTCGAACATCTAAACGGTTAACAGGACTCAGCCAGCGCTTGCGCCCGATCTTCCTCCTCCGCCTGCATAACGCTTTGGACGGATCTAATTGCTACCTCTACCTGGTCATCCGACGGCTCAAGTGTAGTAATCCGCTGCATGAGAAGCCCCGGACCAAGCAGCACTCTGGTCAGAATCGAAGTCTTACAGTTGCCGGCGAGTTTGATTATCTCATAAGCGATACCAGCAACAACCACGAGCAGAGGAAGTTTAAATGCCAATCGATAAAGAGCATTTCTCCAAAGGATTAGCCCAGTAGCTGGCGCATCACCGAACTTCCAAGGAACTATCGTGAAGACTATGATACTCACGAATATGACAAGCAGCAGAAAACTCGTGCCACACCTTACGTGCACGGTAGAGTATTCCTGCACGTTCTTCACTGTGAGCTCTAAACCAGCTTCGTAAGCGTTGATCGTCTTATGCTCCGCGCCGTGGTACTGAAACACCCTGCGGATATCCTTCATGTGTGAGATTCCCCACACATAAAGGAAGAAGAACGTCAGCTTGATGCCACCTTCTATAAGTCCCAAATACAGCCGGTTCTCAGTGTGCGAACCTGCAATCCACGTGGTAAGCCGTATCGGTAGAAACATAAAGAAGAGTATCGCGAGCGCAAGCGACAAGAACAGTGTTGCGTTGAGAGCAACCTCGTTTACCTTGCTGCTTTTCGGTTCGCTTCCGGCATCTTCTGTTTGTCCATTTGCTTTCGCCTGTTCGTCGGCCATAGCAATGTTTGCCGACCACAACAGCGACTTCATACCGAGCGCCAGGGTATCGATCATGGCAAGAGTCCCCCGAAGCACCGGTTTGTTTAGCCACTTGAGCTTTCCAAGGAACCCCTTAGACACCAACTCGGTCGTTGTTACTATTTCATTGTTCTCTCGGCGGCACGCGACAGCAAAATGCTTCTTGCCGCGCATCATCACACCTTCGATGACAGCCTGCCCGCCGTAGTGAAACTCTGCTGAAGTGTTTTTGCCCGCCATAATTGCTTCCTATCCCGGCAAACAAAAAGGAAGCGTGCCGCCGGGGCAAAACCCGAACAGAACTGCCGCTTCCATGAGTCTGTTGCGAAAACGAGCTAGGATTCTTTCTGCTCGTTCTTCATGCCGTACTTCTGAAGGAATTTCTCTACGCGCCCCTCAGTGTCGACAATCTTCTGCTTACCAGTGTAAAATGGATGGCACGCAGAACAGATTTCGACCCTTATGTCTTCTTTAGTAGACCGGGTAGTAAAGGAGTTCCCACAAGCACAGTTCACGGTAGTCTCTTTATACTCAGGATGTATTCCGGATTTCATCGTTCACCTTCATAAACGTGACTTACCGTTCAGTATCCCCACAGGAACGCTGAACGGTTATTGTAGATTATACCACCATGATCCACCATTAGCAAGCAAAAAATGCTTCAAATGAATATTGTTGGTCGAGAATATACCATCAATGGGTTTGTTTAGCTGCTCTCTCGGTTGGGAATCAGCGTATTGGCCCCATAAGTATACTAATGCTAAAATGTAAACTGTAATATGGTAATTAGGCGTTTTTACCTGCGTCAAAGGTAAAATGGTGTATCGAGGCGGGCAAGCTCGACTCTGATACGCTTTTCGAACTATCGCGTTCCGGCGGACAGGTTGGACGGGAGGTGAAAGAAACCTTGAATGGCCTGTAGGCCTCCGGGCGATGGTGAGAGGTTGAAGGGGAAAGACGTTAGGGCAGTTTGCGCGGTCAAGGGAACATGGATACTTTTCCCGCTGCAGCCCAGCGATACTGACTCCTTCGACAAGATGTGTTAAGCATTCAAGGAGGAAGTAATGAAAAAGACAGTACTGGGTATCAGCCTTCTGATCCTTGTTGCGTTTGCAGCTCCGCTGTTTGCGCAGGGACCGTTTGCTGATGTCCCCACCGACCACTGGGCCTATGAGGCAGTGAACTCACTGCAGGATGCCGGTATCGTTATCGGTTATCCGGATGGCACCTATGGTGGCAAGAGAGCGATGACTCGCTACGAGTTTGCAGTCGCTATCGACAGAATGATCCCGATTATTGCTCAGAAGGTAGTATCGGGTGAGGCTGGTGTCGCTGGAGATCGCGGACCGGCCGGACCTCCAGGACCTCAGGGACCTCAGGGACCTGCTGGAACTGCTGGTATTACTCCGGAGCAGTTCAGTGCTCTGCAGAACCTTGTTAATGAGTTCCGTGACGAGCTCGCAGCACTCGGCGTTGACGTCGACACGCTGAAGAGAGACGTAGCCGCCCTCGCGGGTCGTGTAGACGCCCTCGAGAAAGAGCAGCGCAGAGTCAAGTGGAATGGCAATGCCAACCTTTTTGCTATCGCTACCAGCCATAGCGAAGGCGAGCCTTGGGATCTTGACAACCGCCCGCTGCAGCTCCCTGGACCGGGCGCTGGTGATCTGGTCAACTCGATCAGCTTCGTCCGCGACTTCGACCTGAGCATTACAGGCGCAGTCAGTCCGTCAGTCAAGGTTGTCAGTGACATCAACTACGGCAACTACATTTCCGGTTACCTCGGTGGCGTGATCAACGACTACGTCGGTACCGAGCGAACTCTTCAGACCAGATCTGCTGGAATGAACTTCGCGAACACCGACTCGTTCTTCCCGTACACCCTTTATGCACAGGCAGGACTTGGTAAGGGCGCAGTCACAGTCGGACGATTCCCCGTTCAGCTGACTCCTTACTCCCTGAAGCTCATCGATGTAGACAGCTACAGCGTTAATGAGAAGACAGACAGCGGCAACTATCCACTCGACGGTGGTATGTTGACCTGCGATTTCGGACCTGTTGGCTTCACCGGCTTCGCCGTGAAGACAGACCAGAACAGCCTGCTCGGCTCGACCGGATTGGTTTCTCAGCCCACAGCTGGACTGTACTGGGCTGGTCCGTTTGTTATGTCCGGAGGACACGGCTTTGGTGGACTGGCTGCAGTCGAACAGGTTGCCGCCGGACAGATCACCATCAAGACCCCGCTTAAGGGTAGCCTGACTGGAACCTATATGCAGGGCGCTGGCCCCGTGGCCACAACTTCTACCGAGGGACTGACCACGTCTTACGACAAAGCCACCCTCATTGGTGCTAACGGAAGCTGGCAGATCGGCCGCTTCCCCCTTAACGCTGAGTACGCTCAGACCAAGACCGTCGGAGATGCCGGCGTCGATGATCTTGATTTCGACAACAAGGCCTATGACGGAAGTATCGGCCTCGGCTTCGGTAAGGTTGGACTCACCGCTGGTTACAGACAGGTAGAGCGCAACTTTGCTGGCCCTGGTTACTGGGAGAAGATCGGTCTGTGGACCAACCCGACCAACATTCGTGGTCCGTACGCTTCTCTGAACTTCGGTCTGTCGAAGAGCCTCAGCTTCTCTGCTGATGGTGCTTTCTACAAGACCGCCAAGTCCTACTACGACCTTCCCAACGTCATTGATGACGAGGACAAAGTTTGGAGGGCCGAGGGTAACATTCAGCTCGGACTTTCCAGCAGCAACGCACTCAACTTCGGTATGCAGTACGTTCGCTGGGAGCCGGATGATTGGACCGGTGAAGGCGTTGTTACAAACTCCACAGAGAAGTACATCAACATCGGTCTGGCACACCAGTTCAGCCCCAACGCGGGTCTGAATCTGACTTACCAGATCATCGACTACAAGCCTGGCTGGGGCTCCACACCGTACGGTGAGGAACGCTGGAAGGGCGCTATTGCAGTCGCTCAGTTCAAGGCGAAGTTCTAAGCCGTCGGCTTGAAATAACGAACAGCCCCGCTGCCGAAGCAACGGGGCTGTTTTTTTATCGGTATCATCCGGCTAAATAGCACAAATAAGGATGAGCCGCAGAGCGATTCTGCGGCTCACGAAAGGATATAATCTGTGGCTAGACTACAGATGCGGTTCCAACTTTGAGACTATGGACTGCTTGGGCTGAAGTCCAACTAGTCGTTCAGCCGGCTCACCATCCTTGAACAGAATGATAGTCGGAATGCTGGCTACTCCGTACTTGCTGGCCGTGCCAGGGTTTTCCTGAACATCCAGCTTGCACACTTTCAGCTTGTCGGCCATCTCACCAGCTATTGCATCAATCGTTGGTCCAAGGGCTTTGCACGGCCCACACCATTCCGCCCAGAAGTCAACCAGCACGGGCGTCTCAGACTTCAAAACCTCTGCCTCAAAGGTAGCATCGGTAACTTCCATTGCTGCGCTCACTCTTTCACCTCCATCAAAATAACCCAATTGCGGGGCCAACTATTCGGCCCGCTGTCTGGTCCATCCAAATACCTTGGCTGCGGTTCCCACCATAATAAGCCGCTTATCGGTATCTGACAATCCGGCATCGTCCATAAGACCGATGGTGGCAGATGGGTCAGAAAACGGCATGTTGCTGCCATATACCATTCGGTGGGCTCCCACTGTCTCCGCGCCAAGGATTACTTTATCCGTACACAGATTCCCGGAAATCTCCAACACCAGATTGAGCTGCCGCTCGGCGAGCGCAACGCAGGTTCTCCACGCACTGCCCCCCATAGAAAGGAGGACAAACTTGATGCCCGGGAACGCTTTCGCAATCTCTGCGGCTGCCAGCACCGATTCTCTGTCTTCAGTGTCCAGAAGCACCGGCTTTCCAAACCTGCGATGAGCATTTAGAATCTCATCGCACTGGTCGAGTGATACCGGCCTTCCGGTGGCACCGGCGGTTATCTGCAGCGCAACAAATGAAGACAGCGACAGATACTGCCGCATATCTTCAATCGATTCCTTGGGATACTGCGTGTTCACTACAACGCACCCAAAAATCCGTCCTTTACCGGCAACCTGACCGATTAGAGCATTCCCTCTTATGAAATCTGCAGAGTTTGCGAGCGAGGCCGATGCCACACAACGGTCGATGCTGTAGCGCTCCAGCATTTTGTTCAGGTGGCCTTCTGTAAACGGCGTCCCCCAGATGGGCATCGACCCCATCTGACATCTTACATCGACAATCGCCATCGTTAGCCTCCCAACAGTCGCTTGATGTTACCGCCAAGCACCTTTGCCATATCTTCTTCAGGAATCTCGGAATCCATTACATATCTGAGTGCACCACCAAGCGAGCTGCGTGGACAGTCGGATCCAAAGATTATCCTGTCTGCGCCAATCTGACCTACAAGGAACCTGAGCCCGCCCGGCACTGTGAGCGCATGAGTCTCAATATAGATGTTCTGATGCCTGCGCATAACCGCTACAGACTCTGCCAGTGTCTCGAAGGTTACACCCTCCAGAATCAACGGATGCTCTTTGTTAGCTATGATCTGCGCAAGCGCAGTCGCATCACCGGTTCGGCCTGCATTCACCATAACCGGCGCCGAAACTGGCTCGAGTTCGTCCATAATGTCTTCGAACACAGCGTGGTCGAGTGGCCAACCCTGCGCTCCTGGGAAAAACCGAAAGAGTCTGAAACCCTGAGAGATCAGGTTGGAAATCACTTGCCCTTTCCCAAAGTAGCCTCTCGGATCAATTGTGGCCACAGTCATTAACTCTGGCTTGCCCTTGCACTCTTCTGCGGTTTCCGCATTGCCATCTACGTAGTTGTGAAAGATGCCGACAGTTGAAAGTGTCAAACCCGCAGTGACATTGTGCCGTTTGATCGACTCGACCAGCTTCTTGATCGAGACATCTGCCGTCATCCTTGGGCTAGGCCCAAATAAGGTATTGGCGTCTATTATCTCCAAATCCCACTCCGATAAATCTGAAATATGGCACCACTTGGGCGCTTCAACTCATCTGTGCAGCACTGCGAAGTCTGGCGACTGCACGATCCCTTCCGAGCACTTCGATACTCTCAAAGAGTCCTGGGCCGACGGTTCTGCCCGAAACTGCAACTCGCACAGGGTGGATTACCTTGCCACCCTCAGCGCCAACCTCCGACCCCGCTTCTCGCACTGCGGCCTCTATAGATTGTAAGCCCCAATCGGGGATTGTCTCAAGTCTGTTGGCCACTTTCTGCAGCAGATCCGATGACTCAGGCCGGTTCAACCACTTCGCTACCGCTTTCGGGTCGAACTCCAACTCGTCCTTCAAGAAGAAATCAATCAACTCTGGCGCCTCAGACATAATTTTCAGCCTGTCATGAACAAGCGCCACAACCTTTTGCAGATACTCCCTTTCTTCGTTCCCAAGAGGCAATAGGAGCAGTCCGGCCTTCTCGAGATACGGAATAGCCAGATCCGTTATCCGCTCGAGAGATGACTCTCTGATGTACTGACCATTCATCCACAGCAGCTTGTGAACGTCGAAGACCGCAGCGTGGTCGATAATCCCCTTAAGAGTGAATCTTTCGACCAGTTCATCAACCGAGTACAGATCTCGGTCTTCTCCGGCCGACCAACCCAGAAGCGAAAGATAATTGATCATCGCCTCTGGAAGATAGCCTTCGTCGATGTAGCTTTTGAAGTTGACAGCCCCGTGGCGCTTTGAGAGCTTGCTCCTGTCTGACCCTAATATAAGCGGCACGTGAATCCACTCAGGCTGAGGCCACCCAAAAGCAGTATACAAGTGCACATACTTCGGCATACTCGAAATATACTCTTCACCCCGGATAACGTGGCTGATTTTCATCAACGAATCATCCACCACACTAGCGAAGTTGTACGTTGGAAAGCCATCGGTCTTCAGCATAACGAAGTCATCCTGAAGCGCATTGTCGAACGAAAGCTCGCCGCGGATATAGTCGTTGTAGCTGGTCGTCCCCGACTCCGGCATAGCAAATCGGACAACCCGAGGAGCTCCGGATGCTTCCAGTTGTGACTTCTCTTCATCGGATAGATTTCGGCAATGTCGGTCGTACCCAGTGGGTATTCCGGCTGCCTGCTGACCTTTACGCATCTCTTCGAGCCGCGCAGGAGTGCAGTAGCAGTAGTACGCGTGGCCAGATTCCACAAGCTGACCAGCATACTTCGTGTATGTTTCCAACCGTTCCGACTGGAAGTACGAACCGTATTCCCCACCGACCTCGGGACCTTCATCCCAGTCCATCCCCATCCAGCGCAATACGTAAAGAATCTCTTCCAGAGACCCTTCCACTTGCCTGGCTTTGTCGGTGTCTTCAATCCGAAGCACAAACTTCCCGCCCTCGTGCCGGGCAAAGAGCCAGTCGAATATCGCTGTCCTGATATTGCCGATATGCGGAAAACCCGTTGGGCTAGGTGCGAACCTTACTCTTGTCATAGCCAAACGTTACTTCCTGATATACTTTCGTTTGGTCTTGTTGAACCCCTGGGTTCGCTTCTTAACATCGTACTGCCATTCGCCAGTCTTACCGCGAACGTGGAAGCAGTGATACGAACTCAGAATGGAGGCAACAAGCCTTCTGGAGACTCGGCGAACCAGGTTGACCTCTATGAAGAGCGGCACAAACGCGATTCCCTTCTTGTAGTGCTCCAGAATTCGCACGATGACATCGAATACCGGCATCTCGTGGGTTTCGACTTCGTTCTTCAACTCGAGCAGCTCAATCAACCTGCTTGTCGGAACAAAGACCATTGCATCGGTGCGGTTATCGTACATGAAACGATACTCCCCGGGGCGTTCAGTACGGTGAATCTCGAAAGCAGCACCAGAGACAGGCATCTCGACAGTGTACCAGTCTTTCAATCCATACATCAGCCTAGTCGAATTGTTGATCCACGCATCACGGCGCACGCCATCTTGTATAAGAACAATCTGAACGATCTCCGGTTCCCGGCCGAAGAAGTCCGGGTGGAACTGGATCAAAGGCATTGTGCCGGCTTCTTTGTGATGATACTTCAAAGCGGCGCGCTGGTATGTATCCATTGGTTGATAGCTGGTTTCCTCGGGATCTTCATCACCGATATCTTCGACCAGCGGATTCAGCATCTCTTCTCTTAGCCCCGCATCGATACCATCATCTTCGAGTTCCTGGTCGAACATGTCGCCTTCGGGAGTCTCGAAAGGAGGTGTAGCCGGGATTTCCAGCACCGAAGGAACCTCAAGGACATACTCCGGGATTGTCCCAGCGAGCCGCCAACGGTCTGTTCCAACACTAACAACACGTTCCTCTCCAGTAAGCGCTTGAACGAGACTCTCCACTGCCGCATCCCAGCCACGTTCGCCAGGAGACATTTCGAGCACGCTTTCGAGGATATCCTCGGCGGTCACCATTCCTCCCTGTTTTTCGATAAGCGCAACAATCTCATCTCTGTCGGCCTCAGAGACTGTAACCGGAGCTGCTTCGGCAGCCTCTTCCTCCACATCCGGCGGAAGATCCTCGATTTCAGAGGCAAACTGCTGCACACCACCTATAATGCTCTTTCGCATTTTGTCGCTGACAGAGTACTGGTTTGAGAGTATGTCTATCTTGTCCGAGAGCTTAACGGCGCTGTAGAACTCGACAGCGTCGTAATCACTTCCAAGCGCCGACCACGCGTGGAATGCGAGAACCTTCATCGGAACCGGCATACCCGCCGCATCGATGAAGCTGTTTGCTGAGTCTGCGATGTTGTCTGCGTCCCATTCTGCCTTGGCAGCGACTTTCTTGTATGGATCCAGATCGCTCTTTTCGATAAAATTGTCGAAGAGCACATCTTCTGCTTTGTCGGACTCTGCAACTACCAACCAACTGGAAAGCCCGTAGTACTC
Source organism: uncultured bacterium (assembly GCA_964497515.1). Taxonomy (GTDB): domain Bacteria; phylum Armatimonadota; class UBA5829; order UBA5829; family DTLH01; genus CAZCCV01. The sequence goes on from CAZCCV010000012.1 coordinate 54,518, forward strand.
TGTGTCAGCCACAAAAAACTTATCGTGGGCAGCGAGCATCCGGGGAACCATTTCGACATAGTAGTCGCGAGGACGATCCAGCGTGAGCGCCAGCTCATTCGCAAGCACATCCAGCGAAATCGGTCTGCCATAGGCGGTAATAGCCGATTCCACAATGCGCTCGAACGGTCGCTGAGTATCCTGAGTCCTGTCGGCAAGTGTCCAGCGCCGGTCTACGGACTCGAAGCGCGGGCTGGTCGCGAGCAGGTGACGGATTGCCCGAAGTGTTACATCCTCGATTCCTATCTGTCGCAAAATCTCACCAGTCTTGGCAGGCCCTTCGTGCCTGACCAGGATATCGTAGGCCCGGTCTTCCAGACAGATACGGGCTGCCGTCCGCATCTGCTCTTCCGTCGTCAGCTTGGCTGCTGATGTTCTCACGCTATTCCTCCTGATAAAGGTCGTGGGAATAGGACGCTGCAGGTCTCTATCACCCTGGAACCCTTCATTTCACAATTATTCAACTGTTGCTACGAGATCGTAGTCGTCTGCATCGATGACTGTCGCCGTCACCAATCGACCGGGCACTAATTTGCTCCTGGTCAGTCTAACCAATCCATCTATCTCCGGTGCGTCTCGATAGCTCCGCCCTGTATCCGGAGATTCGACCAATACCTGTATCTTCCGACCGATGAAGCTCTGATTATGCGACGCAGATATTTCGCCTGCCAGCCTCATCAGCCGGTCGTAGCGCCGTTCAGCGGTATCGTGGCGCACTTGTCCCGGCATTTTTGCCGCCGGAGTACCATCCTCCTGCGAGTAGATAAACGCTCCTATGCGATCGAAATCAATTTCTTCAACAAAGGACAGCAGATTCGCAAACTCCTGCCTGCCCTCTCCAGGAAAACCGACGATTAGAGAAGTCCTGAATGCAATCTCCGGACACGACTCGCGCAGCTTTCTGATCGTGGCCAGGTACTCACTCCGGCTTCCCCTCCGGTTCATCGCCCTCAGCACAGAATCATCGCCGTGCTGCAGCGGTATATCCATATATTTCACTATCTTAGGTTCGGATGCGACGGCTTCGATGAGCTCGTCCGATATCCTCGTTGGATAACAGTAAAGCAGCCTTATCCAGCGGATGCCATCAATCTGCGCAATCTCTCCAGCTAGCTTTGCAAGAGTCCACCCGGGGACATCCTCGCCGTAGCGAGTTACATCCTGCCCGATAAGGTTTATTTCAAGCACCCCTTCAGCAGCCATTCGCTGGGCTTCCGCTAGGATAAGCTCCGGCGGCCTGCTGTTATACGGCCCCCGAATATCCGGAATCGCACAGTAAGAGCACCTGTTGTTGCAACCATCGGATATCCTGAGATACGCCGTCCAGTGTGGGGTGGATCGCACCCTTCTGCCGTGCTTCGTCCAGACTGTACCAGTTGCCGTGCAGTCTGCTACCCTTTCGCCCTTCATCGCTTCTGCGATTATACCCGGCAGAGCTTCGTTCTTTCCGATTCCTACTAATGCGTCGATCTCTGGAATCTCACGGAGCAGTTCCTCTCCGTAGCGCTGCGACAGACATCCGGCTACAGCAATCAGTTTGCATCTGCCGTGAGTCTTGTTCTCTGCAGCCTCCAGAATAGCTTCTACCGATTCCTGTTTTGCACTCTCAATAAAACCGCACGTGTTCACCACAATGGCATCTGCTTTTGTAGGCTCCGGTTCGATTTGCCAGCCCGCGTTGCCAAATGCCCCGAGCATTTCTTCGGAATCAACGAGATTCTTAGGGCAACCAAGATGTATGAGCGATACCTTTATGAGCTGATTCCTTCCTCGCTGTCGTCCCCCTCATCGCTTTCGTACTTCATCCCTGAAGGCCCTCCGAAGAGCCTGTCGAGGTCTTCTTGCGTGATTAGAACCTCACGGGGTTTTGCACCGTCGAGCGGGCCAACAATCCCCTGCGCTTCCATAGCATCTACAAGCCGCGCCGCTCGTGTATAGCCGATTCTGAACTTCCGTTGTATCATCGACGTAGATGCATACCCACTCGTTACAATCATTCTCACAGCCTGTTGGTACACCGGATCCGTAGTGCCGCCATCGTCGCCAGCACCGGCACTACCCCCCACGTTCACGTCGGTTGCCTCAATGGTGTAGATGGGCTTTCGTTGAGACTTCAGGAAGTCCACAACGCGATGAATCTCGTCTTCGCCCAGATAACAGCCCTGAATTCTGACTGGTTTCTGCGCATCAATCGGCAGGAACAGCATATCTCCCCTGCCTATCAGCCGCTCTGCACCGCTTTGGTCGATGATTGTTCTGCTGTCCACCTGCGATGAAACAGCAAAAGCGATTCTGGACGAAATGTTAGCCTTAATCAGCCCTGTTACGACATCTACCGACGGCCTCTGAGTGGCTATTACCAGATGGATTCCCACTGCTCTTGCAAGCTGCGCGAGACGACATATTGAAGTCTCCACCTCAGCCGCTGCCTGCATCATCAAGTCAGCAAGCTCATCGCAGACAATAACCAGATAAGGCAGCTTTTCGCCTTCCGGCATCTTCTCGTTAAAACTCTGGATATTTCGGCAGCCTGCACGCGCTATAAGGTCGTACCTGCTGTCCATTTCTTTTGTAGCCGCTCTAAAGATCCCCGCTGCCTGTCGAGCGTCTTTTACCACCGGGCACGCCAAATGTGGTATCCCATCGAACAGACTGAGCTCCACGCGTTTCGGATCGATAAGAATCATCTTCAGATCATCCGGCGTAGCTCTGTATAACAGGCTGGCTATAAGTGTATTAAGACAGATGCTCTTGCCGGAGTTTGTTGCACCAGCAACCAGCATATGCGGCATTTTGGCCAAGTCGGCGAATCTGGGTTCCCCGGAGACGTCTCTGCCAAGAGCAAACAGCAGCCTCGACGGTTCCGAACGGAATGCGCCGTTATCTATGACCTCTCTCAATCCTACAATCGCTGCACTCTTGTTCGGAACCTCCACACCAATTGCCGACTTCCCGGGTATCGGAGCCTCAACCCGAACATCAATCGCAGCAAGCGACATCGCCAGGTTATCTGCAAGGCTTACAATTTTGTTTACCTTGATTCCTGGAGCCAGGTGTATTTCGTAGCGTGTTACGGTCGGCCCGTGAGCAATCTCGACCACATCGCCCGACACCTTAAACTCCTCGAGAGTTCGCTCGATAACCTCTACATTCGATTTCAGTTCCGTTTCCATCCGCTGTGGCGGAGGCTGCGGTTCTGCAAGCAGCGAAAGTGGCGGCAGTCGGAACGGTGCCTGCTCGCCATCGGTATCTTCCGATGCATCTGGTTCGGCACCGACATCAGGAATCGGTGGTGCAGGCTTCGACACGTGTCCTACACTAACGGGAATCTTCCGCTCGTCGGATTTCGCAGGGGCTACTTCGGCGTCGGCATCACCCTTCCGCACCAGCACAGGAAGCAGCCGACGTTTGGCAGGTGCATCCTCTGTTGCTTGCGGCTCCTCGGCAGACTTCTCTTTCTTTGCGGATTTCTTGCCATTGTTGCCGTTTCGAGAATCATCAGGCGCTGCTAAACGCTCTCTGGTCACTCTGGCTCCCGCCGCTGAGACGTCTCTTAAGTGAGCTACAATTGTTGCCGCCGGAATATCGAAGGTCACATACGCGCTGATGACCCACACAAGAATAAGCAGAATCCGCGAAACTGTCGTGCCGACCGCAACTTTCAGCCCGTAAGCCAGAGCCCAGCCGACAATTCCGCCGAACTCTGCTTCCATCCCCTCAACCTGGATGCCTGTAAGCCCTTTCCAGGCCAGCACTCCCAAAAAAGCCAGAATTGCGCTAATCGCTGCGTTTCGTGACCAGCTCAATACCGGCCCTGCAATGAGAAAAATGCCGATTAGCGTGGAAAGGAACGGAGCAACGTAAGCGCCTATCCCAACGGCAGACTTGAGCGACTCTGCCACCCCGCGCCCTACCTGGCCACTCGCGCCCGGGGCAAGCAGCATCAAGAGCAGCGCGGGCCCCATAAAGGCCAACACGATGCCGATGATGTCGAACGCCTGGTTATGATTACTTCCCGACGCTGTTTTGCGCCGAGTTGACTTCTTGCTCAAGAGTTTTCGGAGTCCTTTCCGCGCTGAGTGCGACTCCAATTTGCCGTACACTAACTAGTTATTATAGCCGAACGGACGCTTCCGGGTCAAACCGATACGACCTGCGTGGGGTGCATGTCAGATATCCGGAATCAGGCCGCTAATCTGGCTCCCTCGATAAT
>CAZCCV010000013.1:0-58141 GCA_964497515.1 uncultured bacterium
AATCTCTAACCCATTCTAGCATCATACAACGTGTACATTATTTCTGCGCATTACTATGTGCCGCCAGGGCCCAAGCAGAGAAGCTACGCCGGAGTCAGGGTCCAGATGTGCCAGATGCTGGACGGAAGCTGGAGGGCTTACTACAAGGACGCTGTGATAGCCACGGCACCGGCAACCGACACGGCGGAACCGATCCGAGCAAGAAACCGCAAGAAAGGAGTACGTGCAGCTTTGGAGTCGAAGTGGGTTTATCTGGCTTCAGCACAGGACCCAGAAAAAGGCACTGCGCCGGCTCATACCGCAAAGCCAACTGCTAGAAGAGCCGGCACAGGCCGTGCCATTAGCGTTACAAAGATAGCATAAATCACAATAAAGGGGACATTTTCCCTCTGCAAAAAAGGGGACATAGTCCCTCTGCTATAACACCAAGAGAGCTTACAATACGACCAGCTCCTGACTGCCGGCGCATCTATGCCCACAGTCACCTCTACACCGTGTCCAGACCTTGCCTCATCTTTATGCGCTCTTACCTCGCCTTGTATGCAGGATTTCAAGACCACTTTGTCGTAGAATCTGTAGTGGTACTACACATGGAGATACTTGGTATCGGGACTGACATAATAGAAATACAGAGAATTGCGGAGTCGGTTGAACGCACAAAGGGCTTCGCAGAAAGAGTCTTTACCGAAAGCGAACTCCGCTACTGCCGTGGGAAGCGCAGTTGTGCCGCACATCTGGCAGGACGCTTTGCGGCCAAAGAGGCTGTCGCAAAAGCTATTGGCCAATCGCTGTCGTGGCAGGATGTGGAAATCCTAAAGAGTGACAACGGAAAACCATCGGTCAGACTGATGGGCAAAGCGAAACTGCTGGCAAGCGGTTGCGGCGTTATGGTCAGCATCTCTCATTCCCGATACTATGCAACTGCAACGGCCATTCTAGTCAGAAAGGATCCCGACTAAATGAGACTGACCAATGCTTCGCAGATGAGGGAACTCGACCGCCGCGCTTGTGAAGAGTTCGGGGTTCCGAGCATCGTCCTTATGGAGAACGCTGGCCTTCGAACCTTCGATGTAGTTATGAGGAAGCTCAAAGACATGGGAGGAAGCCGGGTTGCAATAGTCTGCGGCCGTGGTAATAACGGTGGCGACGGATTTGTTGTTGCAAGGCATCTGCACGAATCTGGAGTTGATGTTCGAGTCTTTGTCATCGGCCCGGAAGATGGCATAAAAGGTGATGCTCTGACAAACCTGAACATTGCTAAACTCACGGGAATTAAGGTTCTTTCGATTACCGATACCGAAAAGTTGGCTATGCGTCTTGCTCACGCCGACCTCGTGGTAGATGCGTTGTTCGGAACTGGGGTTAAGGGAGAAGTCTCAGGGTTACCTGGCGAAGTAGTGGAGGCGATAAACGATTCTGGTCGGTGCGTTGTTTCAGTCGACCTTCCTTCTGGCGTGGACTCAGACACCGGACAGGTTATCGGCAGTTGTGTTCGTGCTGATACAACGGTGACCTTCGCTCTACCAAAGATCGGTCTGGTTCAATACCCTGGTGCGGCATACGCGGGAGATATTACAGTCGCTGAGATCGGTATTCCGGAGGCAGCTATCCGCACAGCCGGAATAACCACCTTCTTCACCGAAGCTTCTGACGTCAAATACAGACTCCCTATGCGCGAGCCAGATTCGCACAAAGGGACATTCGGCCACGCGGCACTGATAGCGGGCTCCGTGGGGCTGACGGGAGCCGCGGCCTTGGCTGCAGCATCGGCGGTTAGAGCTGGTGCAGGACTGGTGACGCTTGGAATCCCACACAGCCTTAACGATATCATTGAAGCCAAAGTGACCGAAGCTATGACAGTCCCTCTGCCAGAAACGGAAGCCAGGAGCGTGTCTTCTGCTGCGATAGAACAGGCACTCGCACTAATCGAGAAATGCAGTTGCGTTGCAATAGGTCCAGGATTGGGTATGCACCCAGATACTGTGCGGTTCGTGCAGGAAATCCTGCCGGAAATCACGAAGCCTATGGTTATCGATGCCGATGCGCTGAACGCCATTTCTGAAAACGTGGAGATAATGTCTAAACTGCAGTCGGCAGCCATACTAACACCCCATCCCGGTGAAATGTCGAGGCTAACAGGAACTCCTGTGGCAGCAGTACAGTCGAACAGAGTGAATACTGCAATGGAAGCCGCCGTGCAGTTTGGTGCAACAATTGTGCTTAAGGGAGCAGGAACCGTTATCGCATCGCCCGATGGCGAAGTATGGATAAACTCCACGGGCAGCCCGGCTCTCGCCTCTGGGGGCACCGGAGATGTCCTCACAGGAACTATCGTTGGACTCTTGGCGGATGGCATAGCACCGATGGACGCCGCTATCTGTGGAGTGTTTATTCACGGCCTTGCCGGTGAGATGGCTGCTGACACACTTGGAGAAGTTGGAGTGGCAGCAACGGACTTGCTTCCGTTTCTGACCAAAGCTATAGACCTCATCAGTACTGATGAAGATGAAACAGATGCTTGAAAGACGATTATTGCAGTCAGGGAGAAATCACGTGAGACTTACACTTGCTTTGTTGGCAGTTGCTTTTGCTTTTTCTGCAGGAGCGTGGGGTGATCCTGTGCTTAACGTCACCTCTCCGAAAAAGGGTGAATTCATCTACTGGATGGAATACACCGACACTACTGGCAAATCACAACTGACAGTTCCGCAAAGTGCGTCGAGGGAGTCTTTCAAAATCGATCTGGCTCCAGTTGCAGAGGGTGAAAACCTCAGTGAGGGGTATCTGAAAGTATTGGATCCCAGGTCTGGCAATGTTGCTCCCAAGAAGCTAGCATCTTTGGAGGGAAAGACCGATCTCAAACTGAAAGAAGCAGATTTCACTCTGGTTCGCACTGTCTCAGTAGTACTGATACCCTCTGGTGGTGAACCTGACGAGCGGATTGCATCGGCTGTTGTGACGCTGATGGATGGAAACTCGGATGAGTATACCTCAATAGTGGATCCGACAATGGAGGGAACGGCGGTATTCCACGATGTAGCAGGCGGCGCAGTGTCGGTTCAAGTCGGCTACGACGACTCAAAGAAAATGATTCTAGACTTCAGTATACCGCTCGACAGAAAGACACAGGTTTACACTGAGGAACTGACCATACCTTCTAAGGCAAAGACCGTCAAAGCGTCTACAACTGGCCCCGGTGAAGCAAAGAGCAGCTACAGTTCATCATCAGATGCTGAATCGAAAAAAGGCTCATCGTCAGTGTGGTTGCAGTATGTAATCAGCTTTGCTCTACTGTTTATCGTTGTGGGCGTAGCTTTCGCAATTTGGAAATCGATGGGTGCACGCAGCCTTGAAGAGAGCCTGAGAAAGATGGGAGTGCAGTTCCCACAGGACGCGGAAGGAGCTGGAGCGCCTGCAACCGATGCCGGGCCACAGGTAGACCCAAACATCTGTCAGTTCTGTGGTCAGCACAAAGACGCCAATGGTGCTTGCGCGTGTAGTGTCGATGCTCCACTTAGTGGAGCAACTCCGACACCATCGACTGGTGCTTTGGGTGTTCCCAGGCTAGTTGGGACACTAGGGACGTATTCTGGGCGCATCTTTGAGATAGCCGGCGCAGAAGCCACGATTGGCAGGGACACGGGTAACACTATCCCACTTCCAGATGACCACACTACTTCCCGCAGACACGCAAGGATCGTAAATGAAAACGGTGTCCTTTCCATAGTTGATGAGGGAAGCTCAAACGGCACTTTTGTAAATGGTGGAAAAATTGCTGGCAAGCACGCGCTATCTGCCGGAGACGAGATACAACTCGGAAGCACTAAGTTCAGGTTCGAGATGTAGCCTCGCGGATGGCTGAAGGATAACTATTGTCAAGAATATTGCGTTATCTTATACTCGCTGCACTAGGCGGCTTCATAGCATGGGCTATTGCTGAACCTATCGACCCGCTTACTCCATACGTAGCGCCGGGTGCTACACCGCCGGATATGGGGGCGGTGCAGATGGCGCTGCTTGGTGCGCTCTTTGGGTTCTTCTTGGGCACTTCACTTGGAATTGCGGAGGCACTATCCGGCGTCTCTCCTCGTGATGCTTTGAAGGCAGTATTGGTTGGTGCCACCTTCGGAGTATTCGGTGGGGCGCTCGGACTTCTGCTCGGGAACATACTCATTTATATGCCGCTTCACAGTATAGTAGTGCGCCACTTCAGCCCTGGCCCCTCAGCTACCGGCTTTGTCCTCGAGCTTATTGGAAGAACTGGTGGATGGGCACTTATCGGAGCTGTAACTGGGCTTGCCCAGGGTATATCCACTGCATCTACGAAGAAAATGACAAATGGCACCATCGGGGGGCTATTGGGCGGCGCGGCAGGTGGTTTCATTTTTCAGGTTTTCCACTTCTTGCTGATGCGGCCTGAGATGCTGCGGATGATTGGTTTCACTATTACCGCGAGTGCAGTTGGCTTGTTCATTGGGTTCATAGAAGAGGTGACAAAACGCGCCTGGCTGATACGACTTGTAGGACGAAATGAAGGCAAGGAGTATCAGATATATAAGCGTGAGACGTATGTTGGTCGGGACGAATTAGCAGAAATTCCTATCTTTAATGATCCTGACGTTCAACCGCGACATTTTGTTATCAGAGCCGACGCACATCGCCACGTGGTATATGACCTCAACACCACCGCAGGCACTATGGTGAACGGACAAAAAGTGCAGCAGCAGTCTCTACGAGATGGCGACGTCATTCAAATCGGAATGACTAAACTGCTTTTCAGAGACAAGAGCACCAGATCACTTGTTCCACGAGCGGTCGATCTGTATGGCTCCCCCGGAAAGGGCATACCAAGCTCAGATCGCATCTGCCCGTTCTGTGGAGGAATCAAAGATGCTCAGGGCAATTGTGGATGCAGCATTGGAGCCGATCCCACTCAGAATCAGACCGTTCAGCAGCCCGCTGGATTTCCTACTCAGCAAATGCCGCAACCGGTGGATGGGGATCCATCATATGGCACTGCAGCGGGTCCACTGACGGGACAGCAAACAGGCATCCATAAACTGATTGTCATCAGTGGGCCGCACGTCGGACAGACGTTTGTGTTGTCTACTAACGGAGAGACTACATTAGGCAGGCAGTCTGACAGGGATGTCTCACTCGTGAACGATAACACTGTCTCCCGGCAGCACGCTAGAGTCGTCAATGAGGGTGGCCAGTTTGTTCTTTACGACAATGACAGTGCCAACGGAACACACGTGAATAACAGCCGAATCACACGGCACGTTCTCGTGCCAGGTGATTTCATTCAGGTAGGCAGCACGAAGCTCAGATACGAGAGTTGAGTCTTCCCGAAAAACAGGGGCTAGAGGAGCAGATATGGACACTACACAGATGATGCCTCCGTTCGATGACAACCGAACGCAGATCGGCGGGTCAATGCAAGACCAGAACCGAACACAGGCGTTCGACCCGGGGCGCACGCAAATGGCTGGCCCCCCGGAGAAAGCACTGCGCGTTGAATGCACAATGGGTAACCGCTATGCGTTATCGTCTCGCAGTTCCCGCGAAAACGTGCTGGTCAGTCTGCATGCAAGTGGTGCTATGGGACAGGCAAGGATGCCACTCAACCTTTGTCTCATCATTGACCGTAGCGGATCGATGGAGGGTGAGCCTCTGGAATATGTCAAGCGCGCGTGTGGCTATGTGGTGGATCTGCTGGAGCCGAATGATATACTGTCTATCGTCACTTTTGAAGAGTATGTCGAGGTGCTTATGCCCGCACGGCGCGTGGTAAATAAGGCGCTGATCAAAGAGCATATCAACCGCATAGAACCAGGGAACACTACTAATCTCTACGACGGAGTCGTCACCGGTGCGAGCCAAATTGCGAGCGTCTACTCTCGAGGCTGCGTTAACCGCGCACTGCTGTTTACTGATGGAGACCCCACCGCTGGTATCAAAGACTTCAGCTCTATTGTCGGGATGATCGGCGAACAGAAGAGTCGTGGGATTACCATCACTGCACTCGGATTTGGAAACGAGTACAACGAAGAACTCCTAGCAGGAATCGCCCGGAAGGCCGGTGGGAACTACTACTATATCACTAGGCCGGATCTGATTCCTGAAGTCTTTCGAAAAGAACTTGAGATGCTGATGACCGTGGTTGCCCGAAATGTGAGGCTGAAAGTCAATATGACGAAGTGGGTTCAGCTTAGACAGATGTACGGCCATCTTCCGACCTTCGGCAACAGATCGGCCGAAACGACACTTCCCGATGTCGAGAGAGCCAGTGCCGAGAGTTGTATCATCGAACTAGAACTCGGCCTTCGGCCAGCAGGTGTATACCGCGTAGGGCAGGCCGTGGTGACGTACGATGATTCGGTTACAGGTCGAACAGAACAGGTCACCGAAGATATGGTGCTGGAGTTCACACCGGATGAGTCGTTGATAAAGTTGAACGCCAGCCAGAGAGTTCAGCGCGAGATTGAGGTTGCTATGGCCTCCAGACAGTTGGAGCGCACGGTAATGGGTATGCGAACGCAACAGATTTCCCCTGCCGAAGCAATGCAGGAACTGGAAAAGACAAAAGCACTGCTTGTACAGCAGGGCAAAGTGGTGCAGGCACAAGATATCCAGCAAGCGATAGACAGTATTAAACAAGGCGCTGGTGTCGAAAAGACGCTTGTGGGCACTATCTATAATCTAGACCGTGGGAGGGAGAAGTAAGTTGCAGAACGATATGGAAAAGACCCAAATCGCTGTGACCAGCACATCGGAGAACCTGACGCAAGTTATCTCCGCACCTGGTGCAGAAGCAACGCAAATGGCTATTAGTGTTACTTGCCCTGTTTGCAAGGCGATCACTGCTGGCGGCGAGAATTACTGCGCCGACTGTGGCTTCTTGCTATCGTCGGTGCCTGCAGAATCCCTGGAGATAGTGTCTTTGCCAGTGCTGCCCAAACTCGTTGATGTCTCCACTGGCCGTGAATCGTTGTTGAACCCAGGTGCTAACACTATTGGTCGCGAGAACGCGGATGTTCTGATCTCCCATCCCACTGTCTCTCGGCAGCACGCCAAACTGACAGTCACTGAGGATGGATTCGTACTAGAAGACGTAGGCAGCATCAACGGCACTTTCGCAGGCGATCAGCGTTTGGAACACGGAGAATCGATAAGCATCGAACCAGAAACTGAAATACGAATCGGTTCCGTTACGATGCGATTAGAAGTTCCTCAGCCCGATGCTGAACCCAGCAACTCCGACGATTCAGAACCAAGTGAAACTGTAGGCTCTGAGGTTGCTACTCTGGAATCAGTTGACGCTGAAAGGGATGTTGACGCAGAAGAGCAGACTTCGCCTGTAGAGGAATTGCCGAATGAAGCCGACGAAACGTTGCAGGCGGATACCGATTCAGAAACTGAAGAGGAAACAGAGTCGCCAACGCCAGATGCGAATGAGCCTCACGAAGAACCCCAGGTTCTTGCCGAATTGTTGCCGACGGCAGATGGTGAAGCATTTGCACTTGTTTCCGGGGAGAACTCAGTCGGCAGGAGACCATCGAACAGCATTGTGCTTGCAGACCCGTACGTCTCCGGCAGTCACGCAACAATAACTGCCGAAGACGCTGGGTTTGTACTGATAGATTTGAACAGCACCAACGGCACTTCTGTGAACGGTCAAAGACTCACTGCAGGCGAGCCGCACACGCTTTCTGATGGCGATGAAGTGGTCTTTGGTCAGATGGCTTTCAGATTTGCAGTGCAAACAACTGAATAATCGTAGCGCAGACGCAGCTAATTGATATTGTGATACTCTGTCCCGATTGAAAGGGCAAATTGATGGATCCAAATACTGATTCCACTGATATTCAGGATGAAATAGAGATCACGGCGGAACTTAATCCGTTGGAGATTGCTGCTGAGTGGGAAAGCCTCGCCAACCGAGCAAAGCTGATTCATCCTGTCATCAGGATTGCTGCACGCACTGACCTTGGCAGAATTAGAGAGAACAATGAAGACAAATTCGACTTCTTTGAAGTAGATGACCCAGTGCTATCTGCCCGAAAAGGTTCGTTCTACGCTGTTGCTGACGGTATGGGCGGACACGCTGCCGGTCAGATAGCGAGCGAAATGGCTCTTAAGACGGTGGTCAAGTCATACTACAAAGACGAATCTGCCGATGTGGTCGGAAGCCTCAGAAGGGCGATTGCGGAAGCTAACAGCCTCATCTGTGACGCAGCTCAAATGATTACCGAACGAAAAGGAATGGGCACTACGCTCGTCTCTGTGGTGATCAGAGCCGACACTGCTTACTTCGCTCACGTTGGAGACAGCAGAGCTTATATCGTAAGGAATCACTCCATCCGACAGATAACCGAAGACCATTCCTGGGTTGCAGAACAGGTTCGCCGCGGCGCTATGACATTGCACGAAGCGGAGCGGTCTCCGTTCAGGAACGTAATCACTCGATCTCTTGGCAATATGCCAACGGTAGAATCGGATATACATGCGGAGACAATTGAGGCTGGGGACACCATTATTCTTTGCAGTGACGGGCTCTCAGGCCACCTGTCGGCTAAGGATATGCTGTGCACCACTGATAGTAGAAACCCTGCACAGGCTGCAATGGATCTGGTAGAGTTGGCCAATGACCGAGGAGGGCAGGATAATATCACCGTTATGATTGTAGTCATTGAAGATATTTTGTGTGATGAGGGCGCTGACGAATTACCCGCCGTGAGCGCGGTTGAAGTCAAGCCCAGAAAACGCCGATTCTTCGGGCTGCTCAGGTAGTAGAGAGCTGTGAGTTCGACAAATACTCTAGGAAAGTATCAGATTCTCAGGGAAATTGCGCGAAGCAACGACATTGTCTACGAGGCGACAGATCCTGCGCTTGATCGTCGTGTTGCCGTAAAAGAACTGAATCTACCACCCAACCTTACTGGCGCGCAAAAGAGAGAACGTATTGAGCGTTTCCTCCGCGAGGGAAAGGCTGCAGGCCAACTGGCTCACCCCAATATTGTCACCATTTACGATGTAGGGCAGGAAGGCGACCGCTTCTACATTGCTATGGAGTTCCTCGAAGGGCAGACGCTCCGAGATGTTCTTCAGATGCGCGGTGCCCTGCCCGTAAAAGATGCCATCGACATAACGCTCTCGCTTGCGTCTGCTCTCAGTTATGCTCATCAGCATCACGTGGTTCACCGGGATGTAAAACCAGAGAATGTGCAGATTCTGCCAGGTGGGCACGTCAAACTAACAGATTTTGGAATAGCACGGATTATGTCGGAGCCGTCCATCACGGCTGATGGACAGGTCTTTGGCACTCCGAGTTATATGTCTCCCGAACAGGTCTCAGGAAAAGCGATAGATGGGCGAACTGATGTGTATTCGCTCGGAGTCCTTCTGTACGAAATGTTGGCAGGTCAGAAACCGTTTGCAGGCGATACAGTGATCACCATCACCTATAACATAATGAACTCCGAACCTGCACCACCACCGGGAGTGCCACAGCATTTGGTGAGTATTCTCCAAAAGGCTATGGCAAAAGATGCCGACCTGCGCTATCAGACCATTGACGATTTTGCAGATGCCCTGCGAAGTGAACCACCAAGCGGCAACATTTTCTTTTCAGATCCGTTTCAACCTGCCACTGGAACCACTATGGGAAGACCGGTGCAATCTCCGAGCTCCTATACGACGCAGACACCGCCACCGACATATTCACAGGGTATACCGGATCCGTTTGCTCAGCCTTCATCGGGATCGCCTTCCGCGACTACTCCCCCTGTCCATTTGCCGCCCCCTGCCCCACGAGTGCCAATTTTGTCTGGAGAGACAAAGGCGTTCGTTGGGACTCTACTGCTGGTGCTCGGACTTTTAGGAATGCTATTAGTCGCTATTTGGGCGACTATGCAGGCTTACGAGGCCTATGCCCACCGCACGTTGACTGAATTGGCGGAGAAACACCTCGTTCAGGGAAACAAACTGATGGACGAAGGCAGAGTTGATGCCGCAATGAAACAGTACGCAGACGCCAAACGTATTGCTGAGAATGCCAAACCCGGCTCGCAAGCTCGCAGGAATATTGCTGAATCATACTCGAAACAAGCTGAGCACGCGCTTAGAACCGGCAATGCGAACGTTATCAAACAGACTGCAGATACAATGATACAGATTGACCCATCGTGGTCTGCTGGGTATTACTATCGAGCGATTGCCTATTACAATTCCAACAACCCAGACTATGACGCGGAGTTTAGAAGAGCCATAAAGACTGGCGGAAACGACGATTACGCACAGATGGCACGCAAGGATCTGAGTAAAATCTATATTCAGATAGGCAAAAGGCTTGCCGAACAAGGCAATCCACTGGAAGCCAAAGAATACTTCCGCAGAGTTGTAAATGACAAAGATATCTACGACGAGGAATCTGTTGAGTCGGCAAATCAACAACTCCAAAGTATTCCGTGATGATTGCTGTAGCTTTAGGTTGGCAAACTGATTCCCTTGAATGAGGTGTTGAAGTGGAAAACAACGGACACGAACCGACTGTCTGCCAGTTGGTTAGACTGAGCCAGGTAGAATATGAAACCGACCCAAACCAGCCGGATCTCATCGGTTGGTCAGTTGTCGACGCTGAAGGCGAAGAGGTTGGGACACTGCACGATATGCTGGCAGATATCGATACTGGGGAAATCCTATTCGCGATCGTCAACTACGCCGAGCGGTGCATTGCTGTGCCCTTGGAGCTCATGTTTCTTGACGAGGACAACCACCGGCTGGTAATACCAGTTGAAAAAGAGACCATCAATTGTGCTCCGGAGTTCAACGACAACACAGAGGATCTTGAAACACACGTAGACTTTTGGAACCAGCAAATCACAGAGTGCCACGAGGAAGACTGATTTGTCAGATTAGAACCAGCCCAAGAGCAAAGACTCACTAGTAACGATTCTCTGAGAAGTCCTCAATCTGCGTTATCGGCGACAGACTGTCTTCTTCTGGCATTTTCTTTTGTCTTGGCGATCTGTTGATCAGATACTGCCTTTTCAAAACTGCGGAAACCAGCAATCTCAAAGCCGTGCTTATCACCAATGGCTGTTATCTCTTCCACCTGCCTTACGCTCACTTCCTTGCCCAGAGTAAAACTCTCGTAACGTCTCTCGAGAGCAAGCATCATTGTCTCGGACATGCAGGCATAGGCAGTCTTAGGAGGAAAACCAAAATCGAAATTGAACTCCACGTCGCCCGGAACTGCAACCACGCCACCTTCCATAACCAGCACATCATCTCGTTCTTCCACAACGCGTTTTGAAACGTCGCGAGGCCGCGCTACGTCGCAGACTACAGCTCCACTCTTAATAAACGATGGATGGATTATTGCATCAACTGCGCTCGATACTGCCAAGACGATATCGGCGTCTCCGATCCCCTGCTCCACATCGTTTGATATTACAACATCTGCTCGTCCTTTTCCACGGAGATCACCTGCAATCTCGGATAGCGGATCTTTGGCGAGTCCGACTAGTGCGACGCGGGCAGCATCTCGGCACAGTATCTCGGCACATGTTCTCCCGATAGAACCGGCAGCACCTACCACGGCGACGTTTGCCTCTTCCGGGTTGATGCCCATTAATCTTGCGGCTTTAACGGCGCCCTGAATCGCAGTCGCTACCGTATAACTGTTGCCGGTGGTCACAGCAATATCGACGTTATCTGCGATGGTCTTGCCTCCATCGCCGACAACCGAAGTGAAGGCACCAAGCCCCACGATTTTTGCCCCTAGCTCCTGAGCAATTCGGGCAGCTCCGATGATTTTGCTATACACGAACTCAGTTGGCAGCTCCATCATCTGTTTAGGCGTTAAGGGACAGCCTACCAGCCAGCCTTCAGCCTCAACTCCGGTCTTTGATCGAATACCGGTAATATGAGAGACCATCATAGGGCTCTTCTTCGTCAGACCCCACTCAACCCAGCTTTCGGGAAGATACTTGACGAACGGATACTTCCTTGCTGCATCCCGTTTTGCATCCAGTGGATGGATGATGAACCCAAATCTCTCCAATGCTACTCTCCCAATCTCCGTACAGTCGGCTTCCAATCCATCTGCCGAAGGACTGTCATATAGTCTTCCGGCTGCATTTCTTCCGGACGTTTTCCAGACAAGGCTACGACTATCCCCTCCACTACGTTGGTGGCGAAAGTGCGACCATCGAACTCTTTTGTAGAAGTGATAATTGTGCTCACCCCGCGTTCCTTAAGCAGTTCAATGTCTGATCCGGTGAGTGTGTTAGTTATTACTGTCTTACCCTTCAAGAACCCCGATTCTGGCGAAGGCAGATGATGAAAGATAAAATGCTTGTCCCCTGCAACTACGTCTGCCCATTTGAAATAGCTGCCGTATTTCGGGCTGATTCTGTCTTGCTTTTCCCCCGTTGGATACAACCACTGAAATGGAAGACGAGCGATAATCGGCAGAAACACAAAAGCCAGCAGCCTGAGCGCCCTAAAGCTTCTTATTGGAATCGGCACTCCAACTGCAAACAGCAAATCGCCGTAGACAAAGTCCCCTGCGCACTTCGCCACGGCTTCCGCAACACCGAACCGATCGACCGCCGATACCAGCAGAACGTGTTTTGAACTGAAATCCAGAATGCCCTCATTCTGCAGCCATTCAACTGTTTCGCGCTCGAGTGTGTTCTTTATGCCGCTGCCATCGACAACTGGCGTTCTTTTGACCAGTCTAGCCAGTCTATCTGCATCGCGTATAGTATATCTGCGCTTCCCGGCATATAGATACCTGTCGATTCCACCCAGACCAATAGCATCTACTTTGCCGTCGAGCTCTTGCAGCAACTCGGCGTACCGTTTCATATCGCCATTGGTGCCTATTCGCGATATTTCGAATTCCTGACCAAGAAATGTTTGGACTGAAGTCTTATCGCCCTTCGACGAGCCCAAACTCACACTTACTACGCGCTTCATCCAAGACTTCCTCTATGTCCGACAGACTGCAGGTCGACATTATCCGAGACCTCAAAGCTGCTGCACCTGGAGCACCCTTAAGGTACCAAGCTATGTGCCCACGCATTTCATTCGACGCCCGCCTCTCACCCACACGATCTACTAAGAGCCTGGCGTGTCTTCTTGCCCCTTCTATTCTGGTCAAGAAGTCAGGAGGTTCAGGAGCTGCCCCAGTTGTAAGATAGCAGTGTATCCTATGAAACACCCAAGGGTCACCCAATGCCGCCCTGCCTATCATAACACCATCACAGCCTGTTTCGCTAAACATCTTTGATGCAGCCTCTGGTGTCCGCACATCTCCGTTTCCGATAACTGGGATCGCCACCGCATTTTTCACTGCTTCAATTATCTGCCAATCGGCCTCGCCAGAGAAGCGCTGCGTGGCAGTACGTCCGTGCACTGTGATTCCTGCGCCGCCGTTAGCTTCAACCATTCGAGCCACTTCTACAGCAGTTGTCTGTTCGTCGTTCCAGCCGATTCTGGTCTTCACCAAAACCGGCAATTTGACAGCCGCGACTACCGCTTTGATCATCTTTTCGACCTTGGAGAGATCCTTCAGAAGCGCTGAACCAGAGCCGGAGCTTACAACTTTCGGTGCTGGACAGCCCATATTGATCTCAATTATATCAGCCCCAGCCTCCTCGATGACCTGTGCGCCACCCGCTACCACTTCTGGATCCGGCCCAAAGACCTGCGCTGAAACCGGTCTTTCATCATCTGTCCAATCGAGCATCGCGTGAGTTCGTTTGTGCTTGTATTTCAACGCAAACGCGCTGATCATTTCACTCGTCACTAGTCCGCAGCCTCCTGCTTCTTTGCAGACTAGTCGGAACGCACGGTTGGTTATCCCGGCCATTGGTGCAAGGATTAGAGGCGGGTCGATTGTTATGTCCCCTATCTTAAAGGGCAGGCAGCGAGGCAATGTGGCTTGACCGGTCATTAGTCAGTCTCGCACGTTCTTTTCGTAGATGAGTCGAAGTCCGACCAATGTGAGATCTGGGCAGACCTCTTCGATAGTTTTGCTTTCAGCAGCAACCAGCTCAGCGAGACCACCGGTCGCGATAACCCTGGCCTCTTGCCCCATCTCTTCTTTGAAACGCGCAACAATCGAATCTACTTGGCCTGCAAAACCAAAGAGCACACCGGACTGAATGCTTTCGACCGTTGTAACACCAATCGCACGTTCTGGGCGAACGAACTGCACTCTTCTAAGCTGCGAGGTTCGACTTACTAACGCTTCAATGGATATTTCTATGCCAGGCGCAATTGCTCCACCTAGATATGTGCCATCTGAGGCAATGGCATCAAACGTAGTGGCCGTGCCGAAATCCACTACAATGACAGGACCTGAATACAATGCGTGGGCTCCAACGGCGTTTGCGAGCCTGTCGGCGCCGACATCGGTCTTCGGAATGTAGTTCGTATCAATACCGGCCGTTTTGGCATCTACAAAAACTGGATTGTCTATACTAAAGTGCTGCTTCGCCAGCGTAGCAAGTGGCATAACCGTGGCGGGGACAACTGTAGACACCACTACCCCGTCTATGTCGGATAGATTCAGGTTCGCCGCAGCGAACAGACCTTTGATAAGCACGCTGTACTCGTCGGCAGTGCGATACGCGACTGTCCGGACTCTCCATCCGGCCACCAGCTGTTCCCCTGCAAAGACGGCAGCTTTAGTATTAGTGTTTCCTACATTGATTGCGAGCAGCATATTGTTCAACCAAAAAGGAGCAGCCTGTCAGCTCAGCCTGCTCCTAACGTGTCAATTGTATCGGTTCATGCCCATTTCGTCAATCGATTGATGCTAGGAAGAGTTGCGTAACCCAGAACTCGCCGGTTGTCGGCAGGACGTATATGCCAACCCCTACCTTCTCATAACGACTGTTAAGAATGTTGTCTCTATGATCCACACTGTCCATCAGGCAACTGTGGCCACGATTGACATCTATCATCGAACAGTAGAAAAGATTCTCTCCTACCAATGCCCACTCTGGGCGATGGTCAATTCCGCTGAGATAGCGATCCAACGGAGTAGTTAACCCTTTGGTAGGCGACAAATGACTGAAGTAGTCCTTTTCGCACATTTCCAGACTGTGCTGCCGAGCAATATTGGCAACTGACGAATCTACTCGGAGAGCACGCAAACCACGGGACATCCGCTCGTGATTGATTAGATCAACAAACCTCTGTTCCAAATCTGCTACGTATTCTGGAGTTATACTTGAAACTGTATCTCGGCCGGGTTCCATCGCTTCTACTTGAAGCGCAGTCGGCAGCGGAGAATACGATAATCCATCTGAAGATATGTCAAGATCCAGTGGCTCTAATGAAGGTGTAGGTGAACCGGGCATAGAGAAAGCTGGTTGGGCAGCCTGCGTGTAATGCACCGCTGGGATCGGCTTAGCCATTGCCGTGGAAGAAAAGTTCGAACCCAGTGTAAGCACTGCAAGATACATTGTAAGACTGCACATAGGCTACCTCCTCGATGACACATAATCACAATTCCGTACAGGGACACTAGAGCACATACCGGTTTGTGAGTGTGCCAACGACTGCTTGAGGCGTGAAAACTGGCCATTCAAGCGTCATACGGTGCATGTTATCACAAAACTCGCCTATGGTGTCAAGAAAAAACTGGCATTTTTGTCAGGTCATCCGGCACACAGAGTGCACCCTCATTCTTTTATGGATTTGAGCAAAGGGAGGGGTTCTAAGATGCGGTTAGTAATGTGCCTTGCAACCTTGGTTGTGCTCGGTATAGCGTTCTCTTCGATGCCTGCAATGAGCTTGATTCCCCAAATGGGAGAAGAAGAAATAGAAATGGGCCAGGATATCGTTGAGGATATGGCCGAGACGGTAAAAATCCTCGATGATGCGGATCTTCAGGCTCGTGTAGATGAAATCGGGCAATCAATAGCCGAAATCGCTAACAGGCAGACTATACACGCGTCTTACGGCAATTCCACCATTACTCCCTTCAGCTATTCATTCAAAGTAATCGATAGCAAGGACGTAAACGCATTTTCGATACCCGGCGGATTCATTTACATTCACAAAGGGCTGATCGATTTCTGCGAATCCGACCATGAACTCGCGAGCGTGATTGCTCACGAAGTGGCTCACTGTGCTCATCATCATATGGTTCACATAATGCGAGACCAAGCCCGACTGGACGGCAAGCTGGCTCTTGTTATGATGGCTGGATACTTCAGCAGCGGCAATTTCCGCGATATGTCGAACGTAGTAGCCAGCGGTGGATATATACGCACCGGAAAGACAAGCAGCTTCATTCAGAAAGCCGAATGGGATGCGGACGCTACAGCTATGGTTTACATGAGTGAGGCCGGTTACAACCCTGTTGGAATGCTTACATTTCTGGAACGGCTTGGAGAAAAGCCCGATGTGGTCAACTGGGGAATCCTGCAGACCCACCCTCGAACAGAAGAACGTGTTCAAGCTATAAAAGAGATTTTGACTGACACGGGAGTAGAAGTCGATCGACGCGCGGTTACTACTTCTTACAATGCTGTCGTAACATTAGACGAACAGGAAGATCATGTTAGCCACAGTGTAGAAGTTGGTTCAAGATTAATCTGTAAACTGGTACATAAATCCGCTGCCATACGTTTTGCTGATCAGATAAATGAACTGCTCGGCGATTCACTCCGCTACTGTGAGCTCAGTGTTTTGGGAAATAGACTGATTGCAAGAGGCGACCCGATACTGGTTGTATCTGACCTCGATGCAGAGTTGTCAGGCAAATCTTCTGAAGAATTAGCTGCCGATGCGTTAAATGAGCTTCGGAAGGTTATTTTTCGGCAGATGATAGCTGAAATGTAAGCGTAGTTTAGGGGTCACTTACCAACAGTCGCCCCATCACGCACACTCATGGGCAGCAAATCTGGCGTGATAAGCTGTGCGTCATCATCTGCAAGAACGATTGCACGTTCTACTGTGTTCTCCAACTGGCGCACGTTACCCGGCCATTTGTAGTCCATCATTATTTCGAGGGCTTCGGGGCTAGCAAACTTGATCATCTTGCCGTTCTCTTTGGCGTACTTGCCGATAAAATGTTCCACCAGAAGCGGGACATCCTCGGAACGCTCCCGAAGTGGCGGCAGGTTGATCTGAACAACTTGCAGTCTGTAGAAGAGATCCTCTCGGAACTTGCCCTCTTTTACACCCTTTTCCAGATCCTGATTGGTAGCTGTAACTAGCCGAACGTCTACCTTAATCGTCTTCAGCCCGCCTACCCGTTCGAACTCTCGCTCCTGCAGAACTCTAAGGAGTTTCATCTGAACAGTTCCGGGAATGTCGCCGATTTCGTCAAGGAACAACGTTCCTTTGTGCGCCATTTCAAACCGCCCCGGCTTCTGCCCTATTGCTCCTGTGAACGATCCTTTCTCGTGACCGAAAAGCTCACTTTCCAGCAGCTGTTCAGAAAGAGCGATGCAGACCACCGGAACAAATGGATTCTCTCTTCGCGAAGAGTTGAAGTGCAGAGCGCGGGCGATCAATTCTTTACCAGTTCCACTCTCACCACGGATCAATACAGAAGCTCGAGTGTCGGCAACTCGCTCGACCAAGTGGAAGACATCCTGCATTCGACTGCTCGCGCCAATAATATTATCAAATTTGTATCTCGATGTAAGCTGTTGCCTGAGCACCCTGTTTTCGTCGACCAGTTTTGTGTGCTCAAAAGCACGCTTCACGACTACTTTTAACTCATCCATCTCAAATGGTTTCGTAATGTAGTCGAACGCACCCAGGCGCATAGCGTCAACTGCACTCTTTATGGAACCGTGAGCTGTAATTAGAATCACCGAAATACTCGGGTTAATCTGCCGAGCGGCTTCGAGCAATTCAACGCCGTTTATATCTGGCATAACCAGATCGGTAATCAGCACATCAATGCCGTTATTTGTGTTGACGATATCAAACGCTTTTTTGCCGTTTTCGGCGACTACTACCTCGTAACCGTCTTTTTCCAGAACGGCTGCGAGCACTCGCCTGATGTTCGGCTCATCGTCTGCAATAAGAATTCTTCCTGATATATCACTCATTTTATGAACTAACTCTGCCTTTGCCAGCTTCGCAACCAGCGTAACTATAGCCAGTTGCTACTGTCTTCTATCTGTACTTTCGGACTCAGGAGGCACAATCCTTACCCTGCCAGCTTGAGGCAGGACGACTTTCAGACTCGTGCCTTCGCCAACAGTGCTGGCAACTTCTATCCTTCCGCCGTGATTTTCGATGATCTTCTGCACCACCGAAAGACCAAGCCCTGTGCCTTTGGTCTTCGTTGTAAAGAACGGAAGGAATACTCGTTTCAGTTTCTCTTCAGGTATCCCTACACCCGTGTCCGAGACTGTCATCTCTACGTAAGGACCGTTGGAGTTGGTCTCTATCGAAAGAGTGCCACCTTCGGGCATCGCTTGCACTGCATTCAGAATCATGTTACGAAGCACCTGTTCAATCTGCTTCCCATCCGCCTGAACAATCGGGAGTTCATCTGCTGTTCTGTCGTCGATTGAGACTCCACTTTCCACAACGTGAACACTCATCAACTGCAGTGTCTTTCTGACTATTCCGTTGATATCGACCGGACCGATCTCGAATTCCATCGGGCGGGCATATTCCAGGAACTCTGTCGTCAGCTTCGACAAGCCGTTTACTTCGTCAATAATAATGCCCAAAAACTCAGATATTGCAGACTCGTCCTCGTACTCCTTCTGCAAGAACTGCGCTGCACCCTTTATTGAGCTCAATGGATTCCTGAGTTCGTGCGCAATGCTGGCAGCAAGCTGACCTACAGCAGCGAGTTCGCCCATACGCCTGAAATCATCTTCCATTTTGATTTCTTTGGTAATGTCCTCAAAGATAATTACTTGTCCGATTGGATCTCCAACGTTGTTCCACAACACGGATGCGCTAAGGTTCATATATACCGGGTCATAGTTAATCAGATGGAAACACTGCTTGTAACCCTGGTATACTTCACCGGTAGCCTTAACCTGCTCAACGATCTGCGCTGTAGTCGCTTTGTCTTGATCAGTGATATTCAATAGCGATATGATTTCGCTGTAGTGCCCGCCAACAACCTCTACACCGCGGAGTTCAGTTATTGCCTCCGCTGCCTGGTTCCACGTTAAGACAATGCCATCTCCATCGAGGGTTATTACACCCGCTGCAATACTTGAGAGAATGTTGTCTGTATAGCTCGTAAGTGCCGCAAGGGCTTCAAGTTCTTTGTAGATTGCAGCACTCTGCGAAGCGATAATGGACAACACCCTGACATCGTCTTCGGAATACAGATTAGGGCTGGAACTGCAGACGCACAGTACTCCAACGGCATCATCCTGCACCATAAGTGGAATAGACATCAACGACCGAACAGGCCGTTCCAGCGGTGATGAAGGTAACGGATCGAAGCGAGAATCATTTGCAATATCAGGTGAGACTATGGCTTTTCGCTCGCGAACAGTCCAGCTCATAACACTGTTACCCGAAAGCGGCAGCTCCGGTAACATTCGAGCAGAAAGACCACCGCCCCGAGCGGCTGTGGCTACCATTGTGTCCCGATCGTGGTCAATAGCAAAAATGGACGACTCATCACAATCTACAAGGTCGGCGACAATGGCCAGAATCGCATCGAGCGCTTCTTCCAGATTCGAAGATGAACTGATTCTGCGAGAGAACTCATACAGCGTGGAAAGATCCAGCACCTGACGTTTCATTCGCTGCTCGTATCGCAACGCGTTCTTGAGCACAACGGCCGCTTGAGAAGCAACAATGGAAAGTAGCTTGATCTCACCCGTGTCGTATTCTGTAACCTCACTTCTAATCAGCAGGAAGACACCGACCGTTACATCCTCGGCCAGAAGCGGCACAACAAGCGCGCTGCCGTTTTCGCCGACGAGCTTCGCAAAGGCCGCCTGCATCGAAGGTGCCAGGTTTTCAGAGTTCTTTGCGTCAACTACTGCGGGTGAACGAAGGCCCTTAACGTACTCGACAGCCTCCATTTCTGAGAGTCGCTTACGAACTGATGAGATAAGATCCTGCGGCACACCGGCAGCAGCCTGCAAAGCTATGGTGTTGCGCCTATCGCCAAGCAACAACAGAATGCAGCCATCACACTCCACGGCTCTTCTCGCTACGGCTGTTGAAATGTGAGCGACATTTTCGAGTCCGTACGCCGAGCTTATAGTCTTACTGTGCTCGAACAGCACGTTCATCTCCGCGTACTTTTCTTCCATTGCTTCGTATAGTCTGGCGTTTTCGATAGCAATTCCTGCCTGGCTTACGAATGTCGAAAGAAGCTCGACCTCTGGCTGCTGAATCGGGCGGCCAGTGCGGACTTTATCGACAGCAACGACGCCGATACACGAATCACGAACGACAATTGGAGTAGCGAGGAATGCTGCATACTGTTGCTCGGTCCGCCCTGGATCGCTGGCTTGTTCAAAAACTGATATTTGTTCCTTAGCTGCCAGACCGATAGTGCCATCCCCCATCTGAACGCGCTCGGGGAGTTCGCCCTCTTCAAAACCTCGGACTATCCACGCAACATATTCGTTTGACCTCGGGTCGTGCAGATAGATGCAGCAGCGGTCGAAGTCGACAACCTCAATGATGCTGTTCGAAATCTGATCCAGCACATCGTTTAGATCGAGTGTGGAATTGATAACCCGCAGCAAGTCGGATATCGTAGACATCTCAGCAATTCGGCGGGTTAAGCTGGTGTACAGCTTGGCATTTGAGATTGCTAAAGCAGCTTGGCCTGCGAATACACAGAAAAGCCTGAGGTCTTCTTCGGTGAAGCGCGGCGCTGGTTTGTGACGGCGTATAGTAAGCACTCCCATTGTGCGACCTTGCTCGTCCTTAAGTGGAGCACAAATGGAGGACACAATCCCTTCTCGTGGGCGGACACTGCCTTCTGCGAGTCTCGGGTCGTTGGCAATATCGTGGAAGAGCATTGCCTCACCAGTTCTCGCCACCTGTCCAGCAATTCCCTCGCCGAGCGCGATGCGTGTTCCCTTTACAATGTCGTCTGCTAGCCCCCAACTGGTTTCTATAGAGAGAGTATTCGAGACAAAGTCTCTCATAAGCAGTGAGCACGCCTGGGCATCCATCACGGCAGCGGCTTTTTCAGTCAGAAGCGGCAGCAGTCTGCTCAAGTCGAGCTCGTTTATTGCGTTTCCGATCTCATAAACCGCGGAGACCTCTGTAATCCGCTTGTTTACTTGATCTTTTGCGAGCGCAAGATCGGACTGCAGCTGATCGTTTGCAAGCATCAGTGATATGTAACTGCAAGCCATATTGAACATAGCCTCGTCCGAGACTACGTCGGCCACGACAACGGCACGAAGGCCACTGCAATCGATGGAACGTAACGCCAGATCGGCAGGGGTTGTGGTTGCAGTTGTTGATACGCAGGCAGCTCTGCCGGCATCCAGACAGCGGGTTTCAGTGCTGTGCGCAGCCTCAGTGCGAGCAGTCCAAGACCTGACATCACTCAGATCATTGAGTGCTGCTACCAGCGACAGACACGTCGCTCCTGCTGCCACCCGCGCAGACTCCAGCACCCGATCCACGACTTCAGAAAGCGGTTTGCCGGAGCTGGCAAGCGCAGCTACTTCTTTCAGCGCCTCTCGGCTACCGGTTGTGCCAGACATATTGGGGAATCGCAACCTCTGTAGCAGTCTTTGGCAGTATTATACCATACTAGTCACACATCAGCAAGCCTAACCTTCACCGCTTATGTGCTATTCTGGTGCGGTTGTGTGCTATACTTGTAGAGTTGTGAACAACAGGCTATACTGCACGTGCCAACGCCGATAGAATACTACCCATTAGCTGTTCCATATACCTGAAGGATTTACACACAGAAAGATGAGTATCGCTGTGTTTATGCCAACTCGGTATCCAGCCTGTACTGCATCTCATACATTTGGCTGTACGCGCCATCTTGTGCTATCAGTGTGTTGTGGTCACCCACTTCGACGATCTTGCCTTCTTCCAGAGCCACAATGAGATCGGCGTGCTTGATGGTCGACAGCCGGTGGGCGATTACAAAGGTGGTGCGCCCCTTCATAAGTTCGTCCATAGCACGGTGGATTAGATACTCGGACTCTGAGTCAACCGACGATGTTGCTTCATCCAATATCAAGATGCGGGGATTTGCTAGTACTGCTCTTGCAATTGCCAACCGCTGCCTCTGCCCACCCGACAGCTTCACCCCGCGTTCCCCAATCTCAGTGTCATAACCTTGAGGCATTGACATAATGAAACTGTGCGCGTGCGCGGTGCGAGATGCTTCAATCATCTCTTCCTCGGATGCATCCGGACGGCCGTAAAGAATGTTCTCTCTTACAGTGCCATTGAACAGGAACGTGTCTTGCAGGACAATACCGATTTGGCTTCTAAGCGACCGTTGAGTAACGTGTTTCACATCGCACCCGTCTACAGTAACCCGGCCGCTGTGTGGGTCGTAGAAGCGAGGAATCAAGTTGACAATGCTTGTCTTTCCAGCTCCACTGCGACCGACAAGCGCGATGATCTGTCCGGGCTGAGCCTCAATGTTTATGCCGGAGAGCACTTCCTCACTTGTGGCGTAGCCGAAATGTACGTTGTGAAACTCAACCCTACCTTCAATAGGTGGTAGGTCGATGGCATCCTCGGCATCTACCAAATCTGGTTCGGTATCCAGTAATTCCAAGATTCGGTCTGCAGCGGCAAGCGCTCGCTGAATGGTGTCGTTTACCTGAGCCAGATTTCGCACGGGTTGTGCAAACATTCCATAGTACCAGGTGAACACCAAGAAAGTACCGAACGAGATGGTGCTGTTCATTACTGCACATCCACCGTAAACCCAAATCGCCACCATACCCAACCACATAATCATCTGAGTGGACTGCTGGAACATAGTGAACATACGAACTACGCTGATTCGCATGCCGTAGAGATTCCGTGCTTCACCTTCAAATCGGAAGTATTCGTTCTCTTCCTGCGCAAAGGATTTGATGACTCTGATGCCAGAAAGATTTTCCTGCAGTTTGGCGTTCATTTCGGCCAGCCGCTCGCGCGTGGAACGGTGCATTTTCCGCACTTGTCGACTGTATTTCAGTGTCACCAGCGCAAGTACCGGCAGCGGAGCTAAAGTGACAGCAGCCAGAGGGACATTGAAGTAAAACAGAATTCCGACAATTGTCAGAACCGTAAGAGCATCGGCAATAACGGTATCCGCTGCGTGAGTCACAAACTGCTCGAGGACGTCGCTATCATTCGACACCCGCGACATCATCTCTCCGGTTTGACGGGTCTCAAAGAACGTAAGGGACAGCTTCTGAAGATGGCTGTACATTCTAATGCGCAGGTCGTATACGAACTTCTCGCCCAAGATGTGCATAATGACCGAGCGGCCACGGTTGAAGAGTGCTGTAAGCATATACACAACAGCCATCGCTGCAGCCGCTTGATACAGCTTGATAAACGCCAAATTATCGGGAATTGTGACCTTCTTTGGGTTGAGCAGTGTGTCGACCATCCACCTGGATATCAGCGGCGGCACTAACCCCAGCAGCGCCACTACTATCAACAACATTACGCCCTTTGCCACAGTCCAGCGGTGCGGGCGCAGAAATTCTACGAGGCGCAGAAATGACCCGCGACCTGCTCTCTTCTTTTGTCTCTCACGCGCTTCCAAATTAACATCAGCCCCTCTATCAGAATAGCACCCAAACTCAACTATGGGAAGTTAGTACAGTTATAACTTTGTGAATCATCACGCAGGAACAGACAACAATACGGGCCGCAGGTTATCTGCGACCCGTAACAACTTCTGCAACAGCATTAGTGTTTACGACTGTGTGTTATCTTGTCCGTCTGTTTTGTGTACCACGTTGCGGGCGCTGGGTCTGTATGCCGACGCTACGCATAGCACCGCGCAGTGAGCGCATAAGCTGGTCGCGCGAGGCAGGGTCAAGGTTCTGTGCTGCACGGAACATGCTGCTCATCATCTGAACCTGATAATCCGCAGGCATAGACAGCATCGAAGATAATTCCAATCCTCCGATGGCTCGCTGCTCTGCAGGACTCATCTGTGCAAACAGCTCAGCGCGCTCTCTGTCTAGATCCGCTAACTGACGCGCAATAGGAGAATCGTCAGGTTTCGCCTCTTCTTGTTTTGCAATGGTTGGAGGCGCTTCCGGTTTCGAGAGATAGTAAAATGGCATGAGTCCGAGCTTTGCAGGATCAACGCCCTTTTCGGCATCGGTCGGATTCATACGGGCAAAAACCGTCTGCTTACGTGTTGCAGGATCGAAAACCACCATAGGTGTATCCTGTAGCGTCTCTAACGCTCGCAACTGTGCTCTCACCTGTTCCATCGAAATGCCGCCGCTCTCATCCGGCATTGCGTACAGCTTGTGCCATCGATAACCTTGTCCTTGAGTTATCAGACTTAGAACCTGATCGAGGTCAAGCTCATTCAAATCGGCTGAAACGGCTCCTGTCACATTGGGATCGACAAGTATCTTGACATTCGCCTGTTTGGAAAGCTCGCTGGCAACTTGCGATAGCTGGGTGTCTTTCACGTGCAAACTTACCTTAGGTGAATCGGCAAACACAACCGTTGCTATCAGTAAGCACGACACAGCAGCTAGTGTAAATGCTTTCATATCCGGGTTCCCTCCCACTCAGAATCGGAGACACTCTTACACTAATTGGACGCAACAAGCCCACTATCGGTAACGGGAGAGAGCCATTCTGTCGACTGCTCCTAATGCGCTGATGCGAGAACAGTGTTTCCGTCGCCAGAATAGCCTGTGAAACTTGCCATCGGAGGCTGTAATCAGTAGAATAGCCCTGACAGGCGAAGAACCCCTGCAAATGGAAGGAAACACACTATATTGGATAATCTCAAAAGAATTGCTGAGGACATTAGAAGCAAACTCGACGCCAAAAATGCTGCGCGAGAGTCTGCTATTCTGCTTTCGCGTGAGATAATTCGGCTCTCCGCTAACTCGATCCGGGCAATCCATCGCGACGAATTCGACGAAGCCAGAGAACTAATGAATCTCGCAAGAGCAAAAGTCACTGAGACAAAAGATATGCTGAAGAGCCAGTTGGATCTGTATTTTACAGGATACGTGCAGGATGCTCAGAAGGAATATGCTGAATCCGAACTGACAATGGCAATAGTGCGCAACACGGAACTACCAAGCCACGAAGAACTCGGCGTAGAGTGCGCACCTTATCTGAACGGGCTCGGCGAAGCCATTGGAGAGTGCCGCAGACGCGTTCTGGATATTATTCGCCTGGGGCAATTCGACCGCGGCGAAGAGATTCTTCAGATTATGGACGATGCATATTACACTCTGGTGACTTTCGATTACCCAGACGCTGTTACTGGTGGGCTGAGAAGGACTACTGATATGGTTAGAGGAGTCCTTGAGCGAACACGTGGAGACCTGACAGTAACCATCCGTCAAAGCGAACTCGAGACAGCCATAAAGACGGCTGTAGGACGGCTGAAAGATGGAAGCTCTGGAAATACTGAAAGTTGCCACTAGCAACACCGACTACGAAGGCAGGCTTTACCTCGTAGGGGGAATTGTCCGCGATAAGATTTTGGGGATTCCTGCCGACGAGGACATTGATATAGTACTGGAGGGCGACGCCACTCGGCTCGCCCAGTTTCTTTTTGAAGCTGGTATTGGCGACCACGCACCGGTAGTCTATCCGCGATTTGGGACTGCTATGATCGGAATCGGTGGTCATCAGGTGGAGATTGCCAGTGCTCGCAAAGAGTCTTACTCCCCCGATAGCCGCAAGCCTCACGTGGCTCCCGCATCTCTACAAGATGATGTGCTGCGTCGCGATTTTACAATTAACACACTCCTTGAAAACCTGCACACGGGTGAGGTTCTGGATCTCACTGGGCTGGGAAGAAGCGACATCGCTAGTGGAATTATCCGCACCCCGATGGATGCGAGAGCGACTTTTGAAGATGATCCACTTAGAATGCTTCGCGCAATCCGTTTTGCAGCCCGGTTTGGCTTCGATATCGAAGAAAGCACCTTGTCGGCTATCCGCGAAAAGACGGCAAGGCTCTCTATCATCAGCAAGGAGAGAATCCGTGAAGAGTTCTCTAAAACGCTCATGACTTCACGCTGCGCGGAAGCTGTTGAATTACTGAGCTCAACAGGACTCCTCAAACAGTTTGCTGGGGAACTGGAAGAGATGCGGGGTGTTACCCAGAATGCGTACCATTTGTACGATGTGTGGACACATACCCTTAAGGCATTGAGCTCACTTCCAGATAACGCCGACTTGGAACTGAGACTTGCCGCACTCTTCCACGACATTGGCAAACCTGCCACGCGTTCTGTCGATGACAAAGAAAACGTGCATTTCTACACACATCAGCACGTGGGTGCGGAAATTACTCAAGACGTACTCACTCGACTTCGTTATTCTGGTGAAGTGGTCGCTCGCGTTTCCAGACTGGTTTCTATGCATCTTAGAATTGGAGAGTATAGCTCGGATTGGAGCGATGCTGCAGTACGCAGGCTCATACGCGACGCAGGAAACGAGCTCGAGAGTCTGTTTTTACTGACAGAAGTTGATAAGTCGGCAAGCAATCCCGCAATGCCATCAGCCGACTTAGACGAATTGAAGCACCGCATACGTGAAGTCACTGAAGAGCAGGATGTTATTGCACTCACTAGTCCCCTAAACGGCCGCGAGATAATGCAGATCCTCGGTATAGGCGAAGGTCCCCTCCTTGGCAAAATCAAGTCTTTCCTTCTGGAAGAGGTCATAGAAGGCAGGCTGGCACAAGACGACAGGGAGCACGCCAAACGGCTGGTATTGCAGCACTGGCCACCCACTAACCACTGAACAAGTTTTCCACAGGATTAGAAGAATAAATCTGGCAAGAATGCTTGGCAAGATGATGCGCTCTTTGACGTCTTTCGATTATCGAGAGAAGTATTTTCAGGGAGTTTGGGTTACTATTGATGCGCTGTTTAGATGACAAACAACTAAAGCAATACATGCGGGGAACTCTACCTGTTGCAGAAATGCTGGCAGCTGGTGATCATATTCCGGGGTGTTCGGTCTGCAAAGCCAGACTCGCTCGCCTGTCGGATTATGTGATCGGCAGCTATTCGACTTTATTCAGCACTCTCGATATTGGCGAATGCCCTGAATACGAAGAGCTTTCTGGTTATGTAGAAGAGACTCTCTCTCACGAAGCGCATCAGAGTGTTGAGAGACACATTGCCAGTTGTGAGCTCTGCTGGCGGGACGTGGAAACACTGCACGCAACACGCTCCAAAGCTTCTTTTGCACCACAGATAACAGTTCAGCCTGGATACTTCGCTCCGCGCCGCAAGTGGTCTTCGGTGTTCGGTTGGCAGAGAGTGGCTGCGGTTTCCTCTGGTGTTGCCGCAGTAGCGTTGGCGATTGTGCTGATCAATTCTTCGCCTGTGAAAGATACTCCAGTCGCTGTTCAGCCTGTTACGCCGGTAGTGCGAACGGTTGATAATCCTACAGATAAGAAGCTGGTTGAGGTGCAGACGGCTAAGGCCACCGAGAAGAGCGTTCAGCAGACAGCAAAAACTGTTCATACCACTACCGAGAAATCTGTAAGTCCCGTGCCGGCCTCTGTAAATACCAAGGCACCTAAGCAGGAGTTTGCTGCGGAGTTGCGAGATGGCGGTGTGACAGTCGGGCATGTTGGACGAAACGTTGTAATTCGCTCGGATGGCAAAGACCTCGAAGCACAGGTCGCTGCACTTGTCAGAGAAAAACTCAAATCCGGGCAGGTTCCAGCTAGTTTCAGAATGGCAAAGGCAGATGAACTCCGCGGCCCAATTCATTCCATAGAGATAGCAAAGTCTTCGCCAGTGTCAGACGGTGTCACGGATAGCAGCCCGTTCTTTAGCTGGGAGACAGTTGAAGGTGCAACGAAGTATCGGGTTGAAGTCTACAACCTGGACGGTACTTGCGTGATGTCTGCCGAAACTGATACAACGAGCTATCAGGCGGATCAGGCGCTCACTCCTGGCTGGTACAAATGGACGGTTCGCCCCCGCAGAGGGATAAGCGCTGATTGGGAATGGTCTAAGGCGAGCTCATTCCGCGTTCTTTCGGCTAAGGAAGCTGTGTTGCTTGATTCCGCAAAGCGCGAAGGCTCGCATCTTGTGTTGGGCACCGTATATGAGTCGCTTGGACTTAGCAAGCAGGCCGTTTCGGAGTTCGAAGCTCTTGCGGCAGAGAACCCTGAATCCAAACTCGCCAAGAGACTGCTAGCTGGTGCAGAAGATCAACTCTCGAGATAGAAGATCGATCAATCCCCCACCCGCTGTATTCCAGCGGGTTTTTTATTATCAGGTGCCAATATGCCGGAGTTGGAAGACGAGTTTGGCGACATTATATCAAAGGCCCGAAATGGCAAGGGTCTCTCGCTCGATCGCCTAGCCTGGCTCACTGGCATTTCGTCACGGCAGATAGAAAGACTGGAACGTTACCAGCTAGAGCCATCTGAAGATGAGCTGTCCGCACTCGCTAGTGCGCTCGACTTGAATGCGGCCAAGCTTTCGCTAATCGCTGCGGGAAAATGGTTGCCTCTCCCGGCTCAAGTTTCTTCTCGATCCGTATTTCTTCGCACAGTGTTTGTACCGTACGGCGCATACGGAGAGAACTGTTACATTTTTGCTTGCCCAGAAACACTAAAGGGCGCCGTTGTCGACCCCGGAGGAGCTGTTGAACAGATACTAACAGCGCTTATGCAAGCACGCATCGAACTGGAGTTGGTGCTTATTACACACTCTCACGGCGACCATATTGGAGGGCTCGCTGAACTAGCATCAGTCCTTGACGGCATTCGCATAGTCGCTCATCCGTTAGAATGGAAACATCTTCCAAAACTGTCTGCTATTAGGCTAGAACCTGCTGATGATGGCGCAGTATTCCGGTTGGGTGGTTCTGAAATCACTGTATTTCACACGCCGGGGCATACTGAGGGGTCAACGTGCTACCAGACAAACGGGATTTGCTTTGTCGGTGACACTCTCTTCGCTGGTTCTATTGGTCGTCCATCCAGCGAACACGCATATCAGAGAATGCTCTCCGACATTCGAGGAAAAATCCTCTCGCTTCCCGATATTACAGTGCTGCTTCCTGGTCACGGGCCATCGACTACAGTGATAGAAGAGATTCAGCACAACCCGTTCTTCTAAACGAACACACTGGCGGGGCTGTGTGGGAATCGAACCCACCCAACGCAAGCATTACTCACGTCGCACGCGGTTTTGAAGACCGGGCGAGCCACCAGACCCGATCCAGCCCCACGGAACAACTGTATTCTACCTACGGCAACATTCTAAGTCAACGATTCTGAACAAGCGAAGGCGGCTGTATTGCATTTAGTGTGTTTCCACTAACTGCCACTTGTTACCCGGTAGCACTGTGAGATCGTATGTCTTCTCGCGCCATTGGATGTTGGTAAGGCGTAGCTTCTTCCAGGTTGGAGGCAAACAGGGTTTGATGTACAGCCCTTCTGCGGTTTCTGCAAACCCACCAGGATTGCGATCAGTTCTCAAGCCGGCGAACCCGTAGATGACGCTTTGTAAGGTTCCACCACAACCGGTGACAAAGCACATATTATCGTAGGTAGTTGAGCGTTTCTCATTAAGCATCAGCAGAGGCCCACGGAGGAACTCTTTATAGCTGTCTACAAACTGTTGGTAAGCCTCTTCTGATCGGCCAAGCTCAGCAGCTATTATCGAATGGATAGACGATGTCATAGCGGGGCCACGCTGATCGGTCTTGGTCTTGTAAAAGTCGTACGTAGCCGCTTTGACTTCGTCGGTCATCGGATAGGTCAGAGGATAAATAATGAGCTCTGTATCGGCTTGTTTCGTTCTATGGCCATCGTAGCCTTCGTACTCCAGGAAACGGTTGTTGGAATCATCGAACGGAAGATACATTTTCACTGCAATCTCTTCCCAGAGCGCTGGGTAAGATGAGCCGTTTGCCTTAGCAGACTCTATTGCCAGTTCTATGTTCCGCTTTGCCGCAGCATTAGTGTAGACGCTGTTATCTATTACTTTCTCCCCTTTTACATCTTCATCAGGCGGCAGCACGTTTAAGATTTCGTAACGATCCTTAACTTTGTTATATGTTACGCGCGATGCCCAATACTCGGCAGTGGATCTTAGCAAATGATCCACGCCTTCCATACCCCGGTGGTAAGCCGCAGCAATCGCAACATCGGCAGTAATATGATCCTCATCGCTGAAGGGTGGCCCGATGATCTCATAGCCACTGCCTCCGCTCTGCCATGGGAACTCAGCACCCTTGTATCCACCCTTTTCAGCATTCTGTTTTGCGGCTTCTAGCAGTGCTATTCTATACTTTGCGATACCGCTTGCAAGATCGGGGTGCTGAAGGGCAAGTGCCGGGTGCATCCAAATATCTGCATCCCAGAATATATGCCCCTGCCAGGCTCCGTCGGAGAGCCCCATAGGCGCAATACTTGCCTCCGGGCTGGCACTCGAAGCCAGGTAGAACATCATAGCGTGCACAATCTGCTGTGCCTCGGGATCACCTTCAATGATGATGTCCGACTTCCAGAACTCTTGCCACGATGCTTTGCTTCTGGAGAACTCATTTTCAAACGTGCCGAACGAAGCTGCAAGAGGCATTGGCGGCGCTCCAAGCCCTACGGACACTTTTCGATGAGGGGCAATTGCAACGAGCTTATTCAGCGTGAAAACCTCACCAGATTTCACATCTATGCTGGTGGTTATATGGAGTGGAAGCGTTTCTTTTCCATCTTCTACCACGCACTGGAGTGTAATGCCCTGCACGGGACCGTTTGCTGGTGCATCTGCAGTCGCCTGGAGAGTAACCCGTCCATTTTTGAACTTGGTGGCGGTCGATTTCCATTTGCCCCGAGAGGTATCTAGTTTGTCTTCGAAGACAACCGCTCCATTGCGGGTGGGAACAAGGGAGTAGCTAATTCCTGCAATACTCCACTCGGGCTCCTGCAGCTTTCTGTTGATGAATAGTGTGACCTTTCCCACCAACCGCTGCTTGTTTGACTTGAGGGTAAGCTCAGTCTCGACGTAGCCTTCCCGCATATTAAGCGTCTGCCTGTAAGGCGCTTTTTTGTCCAGTTCAAAGCGGTTGCCATCCGCATCGAAGAGAGCAAAATCACTCCAGAGTGGCAAGTCGACCAATGCATCGTGTGTGTTGTAGAGCCCCGAAAAGTAACACGGACCATTTCTGCCGACACCATCAGCATTGATCCGTGCGGCGATGTAGCCATTCCCCAAATACGTTCCATACGGATTGTCTGGATCGTTCGACTGCAGAATCCACGGGTCAAGCGTCTTCACAGTGAGAGTTGCAGACTTTTCACTGTAATATCGCAATACAATAATGCCTATAAAAACTATTACTAACGCTAGGAGTCCACCAGCTAGACGTCTCAGTTTCATCTTTTCCTCGCTACAAAGAATACTCTGTCACTACAGCGCGTTGGCTGTTTGAACTTATATGCGTGGTAGCGTATTGTAACGTCAAACCCAGCGCGCTCAAGCATCTGATCAAGTTCGGAGAGGTGATACCCTTTCTGCTTGTGCACTTCCGTAAACTGCCTTTTTGTTCTTCGGTCGAGAACTTCAAAAACCATTGTGACAGTACATATACGGCTGTCGTGATCATATTTGCTCGTCCAAACGTACTTCGGATACCAGCCGAGATTAGTCTGATTGAAGAAACCGTGCGCTAGGGCATACTCAGTGTTGACGTCAAATATGAAGTAACCGCCGGGAACTACGTGCTGCCCTATGCGAACAATCGCCTCTGACAACTCAGCCTCATCGGTAATGTAGTTCAGGCTGTCGAAGAGGCTGATCGCGAGATCGAATTGTCCAGCGAGCTGCAACTCGGCTGCGTTTTGAACGTGATACGCGATATTGTAGTGCCGAGCTTCTGCCTTCTGTCTCGCTACGGCAATCATATCTTCCGACAGATCGACTCCAGTAACGCTATAACCACGATCCGAGAGTATTTCGTCGACTGTGCCCGTGCCACAGGCAATGTCCAGCACACTCTGCGGTTTATAGTTGAGTCTTGCTAAAATTTCTTCGAGATAATCGACCCATTTGCGATAAGGCACTCCGGCCATCAGGGCATCATAATACTCTGCTACATCGATGAATTGTGTCGGTTCGTCGTTCATTTGCTCCTTCATATCAGTCGGATGGTTTGTTGATTTCAACCCCTTTTGAGACATCCCAGCAACTCAGCTGCGGCTGCGCCGGCCGCTGATGCAGCAAGGAAGAACTCCGGATCTTCGTTGAACGTGCGTCCCATTGTGCGCAGATCGATCCCGCGTGACTCGCATTCTCTGATGCCCGGAGTTCCCTCAAAGATCCGCGTTTTGTGCTTGTACACAATGGATGTGTGCCGCAACTGCTCTTCAATAGCAAGCAGCTTCATCTCATCTATCATAGGAAGCGGCACTAAAGCAGGCGAAAGTGCTATGTCTGCCAATGCCGTTACTGTATGATGACTTAGCCCTTGGTGTCTAGGCCTGGAATCGGCAAAACTAATGCGAGGAATTGCAACAGCAGCACCACCCAACACGTTGACTGCGTTTATAATCTCACCCATCTCAAGGCCGGAGAATCCATATTTTGTGCCAGTTCCAGTATTTCCCGGCCCCTGGCTTACTATAATCACATCGGCGCCGATCACCGTCTTTGCGGCTACCAGTGCAGAATGAACTGTTACAGCTTCGTAGTCTCCACCAAATGCCTGGCCGGATGTGATTGTGGCATCCAAGAGTCTTACCTCTTTCATCTGATGAACTATCCGGCTAAAGGAGATAGGAAGCGAGGCGGAGTCGGTCATAATGTATGCGATTCGCGCTGTCGCTGGTTGTGTCAGCCGTTTGATTGCAGCAGCTGCCGGAGGAATCTGGCTGTGTAGCTGACCAATCACTACAGGAGTTCCACTGAGCGACTTAAACGAATTGATTGCATTATGGTGGGGGCTTTCTGGCTCCTCTACTGACATCACAGCCAACTGGTGCGGAGTGTAACGCAGCTTCATAATGTGCCCGGTATCACCGTTGACAATCTCAGGTTCACGGGAGAGATTTTCAATTACAAAATGGTATCCACCGGTTCCAAGTGACAACCGAACGGCGGTGGTATTGAGCGAAACCCGGTCTCCGACAGATAGCATTCCTGTCAGCAAGGTATAATAGATTGCTCTGGCCCACCTGTCGCCGATCTCAACCTCAACCTCAACCAACCCCGGCCGTTCAGCCAAGATGGCAGTCACTATTCCCACCGATCTATTCTGCATATCTTTGTTGCGACACCAACATTCGCCGAGTATTGCTCGGTCGGACACACTTGAGTGTCAATCTGGATTACTCAGACCGCCTGTTACTAACCTTGATTAGAGAGAGAGCAAACTCCGATGTAGCTACAAGGTCATCAATGGATATTCGTTCTTCTCGAGAGTGCGCCCCTTCATAGCCGACACCAATGACAACGGCAGGCACGCCTTTTTCGTTGAACACATTGGCATCACTTCCACCGCCGCCTTCCACCAGCTCCGGTTCGATTCCCATCGCGTGCCCGGCCTCAAGAGCCAGTTTGATCGGGGCATCATCTGCAGTCCATCGGTAGGCAGTGTATTCGCGTTTGACACCTATTTCAACATCCGCGCCCATCTCGTGAGCTGCGTCGCGGAAGGTCTCGACCATATGGTCGACCTGTGCTACCAGCTTCTCAGCGTTCCGGCTCCTGGCTTCTGCACGGATGGTGACCTCATCCGGAATAATGTTTCTTGCTTTACCACCGGATATCACACCCACATTTGCTGTTGTCTCTTCATCGATTCGACCGAGCTTCATCCTCGATATAGCCCTGCTTGCAGCTATAATTGCGCTTACACCTTCTTCTGGATGGATCCCTGCGTGAGCAGCCTTTCCAAGCACCTTCACCAGAAAATTCTCGTGGGAAGGAGCAGAGGTAACGATGCCCGCCACAGGTTTCTCGGTGTCGAATACGTATCCGACATCTGCAACTATTTTATCTGGATCGAGCTCTCGGGCACCCAGGAGCCCTACCTCCTCCGCCACGCTAAAGAGAATCTGAATGCTCCTAAAAGGCACGTTTTGTTCAATGGCGGACTCTGCCGCTTCCAGAACGGCGGCAACACCTGCTTTGCAATCTGCTCCGAGAATAGTCTTGCCATTAGATTTGATTATTCCATCCTCAGTGATAACTGGCTCAAGCCCCTCTGTTGGCTCGACTGTATCCATATGTGCTGAAAAGAACAGCCTTAACCCGGTTTCAGAACTGCCCGATCTGGCTGCAATGATATTTCCGCAATCGCCACCGATCTTCTGACCGGCGTCATCTTCTTCGACGTTAAAGCCGAGCGCGACCAGCTTCGGCTTCAGATAGTCTGCAACTGAGCGCTCCTGCTTTGACGGGCTGTTAATCCGTACCAAATCGAGAAACGTTCGAATCAGCCTCTCGTGGTTGATCATAGCTTACCTCGTAATTGTCACTTTGGAGAGTCCTCTCGGATGATCGGGATCGAGACCTTTGGCCACCGCTAGGTACTGTGCAAACAACTGTGCCACAACAATATACACGATGGGAGAAACCATATCATCTATGCCGGACGGCACACGGAACTCTGTAGTAGCGAGAGACAGAGCCTCTTCACTGCTCGACACCACAATCAGTTCGGCATTTCTCTCTTTCAGTTTGCGGCCAATCTCGAGCATAGAATCTAGCGACGGGCCTTCCGGAGCAAACAGGAAGCACGGCATGCCTTCGCTAACTATTGCAATTGGGCCGTGATGGAAGTCTGCTGAGGAATACGGGTTAACTCTAACATAGCAAGTCTCTGCCATCTTAAGTCCCGCTTCAAAGGCTGTAGCTCGGCTGATACCTCTTGCGAGCGTTATGCACTGTTCCATATATCTGTAACGCGCGCTCCGGCAACTAATCTCTTCTTCGAGACTCGCAACCAACTGCTCGATCTGATCTGCAGCTCCCGCGACCCGTTCTGACAACTGATTATCGCCGGCAAGAGCAGCCGCGAGAAGACCCAGGGCGGCAAGTGTTGTTGTATAAGTCTTCGTCGCCGCAACGCTTTTTTCGGGCCCAGCGTGACAGAGAATGCTGTGGTCGGCGATCTTGGTCATTTCAGAGCCGGCTTCATTGGTAATACACGCGGTAAGAGCACCCTGCTCCTTTGAACGCTGGAGATACTCTATGGCATCAGCAGCTTTTCCCGACTGCGAGATACCTATGACCAGTGTGTTTTCCATTTTCGGCTTGGCATTATACAGGGTGAACATAGATGGTGCCGCCAACCCAACGGGTATACCGTTCACGATCCCCAGAAGATACTTGCCGTAAGTCGCAGCGTTATCGGATGTGCCACGGGCGGCGATCATACCATAACGGATGTCGCGCTTCTTGATCTCCTCTGCAAGGCTAGCTATACTTTCACGTCCTTCTGTAACGAGTCTGCGTATCGCCGCAGGCTGTTCGTGGATCTCATTAAGCATAATTGACATCTGCATTGTTCTCCTGTTTTGTAGTGTGGCATAATTCTTCACCCGTTCGCAGTGTTTTGAAACGAGTCGATGAGCCGCCAGATATTGTACGACACACAAGGCTGCGACGTCAAAGAAACACATGAAGTAACGCTAAAAAGTGTTGCAGTCTTGCGTTGATACTGCTATAATGGCGAAGGTCGGGACGTTAGTGTCCCGGCTTTTCCTTTGACAAGGCGCCATGGTCTATCGGTTAGGACACGTCTCTTTCAAGGACGTAGGACGGGTTCGACTCCCGTTGGCGCCGCCAAGTATTCTGTTTAAAGGCTCGGTCATCTGATGGCCGAGCCTTTGTTTCTTATAGCACTTTCGACTGGTGCGAACGCCCTTTTGATCGACTCTATGGTAGCCACACACGATGCGCTAAAAATGTCGTGAAATATTTCACGAATTACCTCAAAAACCCTTGACAGGCTGCCGATATAGGAATAGAATGGAATCGTTAAGGGTTTAACGATATCAGGCGGCGAACAATGGAAGTGCTGAGAAAACTGTCAATAGCTTCTGTACTCAGACTGGAACTCTATCTGGAAGCTCTCGAACAACTCCAGAGAGAGGGACGTTCGCACGCCACCAGCGCGGAGATCGGAGAAGCTGTCGGCGTGCCGGCTGTCAAAGTCAGACAGGATGTCTTTCGACTAGGTACTGGCGGCCGCCCAAAAGTGGGCTACGAAGTGGCGCATCTCGTGAGACTGATCCGTGAGGTTTTCGATCTCGACAAGGCTAAATCCGCCTGCCTCGTCGGGTTTGGAAACCTCGGACGCGCACTTGCAGGGAGTAATATCTGGAGTAAGGCCGGATTCAGACTCGCAGCTATTTTTGACCGCAACCCAGAAGTGGTCGGAACAGAGTTTGAAGATCTCAGAGTAAGGAGCTTTTCGGAGCTCTTTGGGGTCGTCAAATCCGAAGGCATCGAAACAGGAATTATTACAGTACCTGCCGGTGACGCTCAGCAGATAGCCGATCTCCTTGTCTCAGCAGGTGTCAGGGCGATTTGGAACTTCGCCCCGATTAAAGTCCACACGCCGGAAACTGTGGTCATCGAAAACCAGTCATTAGCTTGGGGTCTAATCACCCTTTCATATCGTTTGAAAATCAATAGGTAAACGGAGGTTCAGCAGTTGGCTCAGTCAACAGCAACGCTCGATAGCAGATCGAAAGCGCGCCGCCATTTCGAGCGAATCCAGGCCATAATCCAGGATTATGGGGCGACGGAAAGCGCGTTAATACCGATTCTTCAACGGGTGCAGGAAGAGTACAGGTATCTTCCAGAAGAGATCCTGACCTTCGTGGCAACGGCACTCGATTTGCCACCGGCAACCGTATACGGTGTGGCAACATTCTATGCTCAGTTTTCTCTGGAACCAAAGGGCAAATATCTCATAAGAGTCTGTGATGGTACAGCGTGCCACGTAAGGAAAAACGCAACCGTTATCTCTTCGCTGAAGTCTAGACTTGGACTGGCTGAAGACCAAAAGACTACCACCGATATGCGCTACACTCTGGAGGTTGTAAGCTGCATCGGAGCCTGTGCCCTGGCACCGGCAGTCGTTGTTAACGGCACAGTTCACGGCCAGATGACTCCTGACAAAGTCGTCAAAGCCATCGATGAGCTCGAGGCAGCGGAAAAAGCAGAGGAAAGCAAGTGACACCAGTGACAACAATCAGTTCCCCGCAGGGGCTTGCAGAGATTAAAGATAAAGCAATCGCTGCTCTTAACGGCAAGTGCACCCGCATATTGGTGTGCGGTGGCACCGGCTGTATGGCAAACGGCGCACCTGCAGTGCTGGAAGCGATCCAGAAAGCGCTGGCTGAAAAGAATGTGCCTGTAAAGGCTGATCTGCTGGATGACAGCACGGACGAGTCTATCAAACTCGGCTACAGCGGTTGCCCCGGCTACTGCCAGGTTGGCCCCATCGTGCGAATCCTGCCGGCCGACTACTTCTACGTTCACGTTACTCCGGAGGATGCAACTGATATAGTAGAACAAACCGCTATGGCGGGCAAAGTGGTAGAGAGACTGACTCTAAAAGATGCAGACGGCAAATCAATTGCAAAACGCGACGAGCTGCCGTTCTATAAGAACCAGGTTAACGTCGTTTTGGCCGATTGTGGGCTGATAGAGCCAGGCGACATTCGTGACTACATCGCAAAAGATGGCTACAGGGCTGCAGCAGAAGCACTGTTCGGTATGACACCCGAGGCGGTCATTGCAGAAGTCACACAATCCGGGCTGAGAGGTCGCGGTGGCGGCGGTTTTCCAACTGGCGTGAAATGGGGATTTACTCAGAGGGTTCAAAGCTCCAAGAAGTACGTCGTGTGCAACGCTGATGAGGGCGATCCTGGCGCGTTTATGGATCAGAGTGTCATGGAAGGTAATCCACATGCTCTGATTGAAGGAATGATGATCGCAGGGTACGCTATCGGCGCTGACGAGGGATACATTTACGTTCGCGCTGAGTATCCGCTGGCGATTTCCAGACTCCGAACGGCTATCGCTCAGGCTGAAGCCGCGAATCTGCTCGGAGACAACATTATGGGCGGACCATTCTCCTTCCATCTTCACATTAAGGAAGGTGCTGGCGCGTTCGTATGTGGAGAAGAGACTGCGCTGATAAGCTCAATTGAAGGAAAGCGCGGTATGCCTCGGCCGAAGCCACCGTTCCCGGCGAACTCTGGACTCTGGGGCAAACCTACGGTTGTAAATAACGTTGAGACTTTTGCCAACGTGCCTAAAGTCATTCTAAACGGTGCCGAATGGTTCAAGGGCTTCGGAGTTGAAAAATCTTCCGGAACAAAGATCTTTGCGCTCACTGGAGCAGTCGAGAACACTGGTCTGATCGAAGTTCCGATGGGAACGACCTTGGGTGAAGTAGTCTTCACAATCGGCGGTGGAATCCGCGGTGGCAAGAAGTTCAAAGCTGTTCAAATTGGCGGCCCGTCTGGTGGGTGCCTCACTGAAGAGCATCTTGATGTTCCGCTCGACTATGACAGCCTAAAGACAGTAGGTGCAATGGTTGGAAGCGGTGGACTCGTAGTAATGGACGAAGACACCTGTATGGTGGAAGTTGCCCGTTACTTCATGCAGTTTACGCACAGAGAATCGTGCGGAAAATGTGTTCTCTGCCGTGAAGGAACGAAACAGATGCTCGCACTGCTCGAGAAGATCACGAGCGGTCGAGGAACTATGGATGATATAAGCTTGCTCGAAGAGCTTGCCGGTACGGTTCGTGACGGTTCTCTTTGTGGACTGGGCAAGACTGCCCCGAACCCGGTACTCTCTACCTTGCGGTACTTCCGCGATGAGTATCTGGCGCACGTTGAGGACAAGAAGTGTCCTGCTGGCGAGTGTGAATCGTTCAAGAGCTACACTATTATCGAAGACAAATGTGTTGGCTGCAGCCTTTGCGCGCGAAAGTGCCCTGTGGGCGCCATTACAGGAACACTCAAGCAGCCTTACACTATTGATCAGGATCTGTGTATCAAGTGCGGCGTGTGCTACGACGTGTGCCGCATGGACGCCGTAGCAAAGTAAGGAGTTGACTATGGACAAGAATAATGAAGGCTACGTAATCGTAGATGGAATGAAGACTCCGATTAATGGCCATACCAACTTGCTCGAAGTCATACGATCGTCCGGAGTTGACCTGCCGACCTTCTGCTATCACTCCGAGCTGTCGATCTACGGCGCGTGCAGAATGTGTATAGCCGAAATCGAAGGGCGTGGAATTCAGCCTACCTGCTCCACCCCGCCTGAAGATGGTATGGTGGTGAAGACACATACGGACGCCGCTATGCGAATACGCCGGATGGCGCTCGAGCTTATGCTTGCCAACCATCACGGCAACTGCCAGACCTGTGAAAAGAATACCAACTGCAGGCTGCAGGAGCTTGCCGAGCGACTTGGAGTGAAGCAGATACGATTTGAAGAGTCTCACGAGGATATTCTTCCTATCGATGATTTCAATCAGTCGATCGTGCGAGACCCCAACAAGTGCATTCTCTGCGGTGACTGCGTGAGAATGTGCAAAGAGGTTCAGGGGATTGGCGTTCTTGATTTCACGGGAAGAGGCAGCGATGCCCGCGTGACACCAGCATTCGGAAAGAACCTGGATCAGGTGGAATGCGTCTACTGTGGACAGTGCGTATCGGTCTGTCCGACTGGAGCACTCACGGTAAAGAGTGAAGTGGACAAGGTATGGGCTGCCATAAACAACCCCAAAAAGCACGTGGTGGTTCAGGTCGCGCCTGCTGTAAGAGCTGCGATTGCGCAGGAATACAACATCAGCAACGCCGAGCAGGCTCTTGGTAAGACTGTTTCAGCCATGCGCAGAATGGGCTTCGACAAAGTATTCGACACTTCCTTTGCGGCAGACCTTACCACTGTAGAGGAAGCTACCGAGTTCCTCGGCAGAATGGAGAAGGGTGAAAGACTGCCCCTCTTTACAAGCTGCTGCCCGGCGTGGGTCAAGTTCGCGGAACAGTTCTATCCGGACTATATCGACAATCTGTCTACTTGCAGAAG
The DNA here is from genome assembly GCA_964497515.1 of uncultured bacterium. Classification (GTDB taxonomy): domain Bacteria; phylum Armatimonadota; class UBA5829; order UBA5829; family DTLH01; genus CAZCCV01. Next base: position 40,227 of record CAZCCV010000013.1, read on the forward strand.
CCCGCAGCAGATGTTTGGCTCGCTGGCTAAGAAACACTACTCGGAAGAACTCGGAGTCCCGAGAGAAGATATCTTCGTGGTGTCCATAATGCCGTGCACAGCCAAGAAATACGAGGCGATGCGACCCGAGTTTGTTGTAAATAACGATCCAGATATTAACGTGGTACTCACCAGTCAGGAACTGATCAAGATGATTGGTCAAGCCGGACTGAAGGTCGCAAACCTGCCGCTTGAGTCGATGGATCTGCCATTTGGCTTCAAGACCGGAGCAGGCATCATCTTCGGCAACTCCGGTGGTGTTGCTGAAGCAGTACTGCGACTTGCAAGCTCCAAGGCAGGTGATGGGGGCCAGGTTGTTGAGTTCCATCAGGTCCGCGGACTCCAGGGTATCAAAGAGGCTACGGTCAATGTTAATGGAACCGACGTGAGACTTGCTGTAGTGAGTGGCCTTGCCAATGCAAAAGAAACGCTCGAGAAGATGAAGAAGGGCGAGGTTCACTATGACATTCTGGAGATTATGGCTTGCCGTGGCGGCTGTATCGGTGGTGGCGGTCAACCGCTTCCGAACGATATCGAGTCACGACAAGAGCGGATCAGAATGATCTACGACTGCGACGCAATACAGACGCTCCACAATGCAGCGGACAACCCGTTCATCAAGGAGACGTATGAGAAGGTGCTCCAGGAGCCGAACAGCCCAGTGGCACACGAACTCCTGCATACCGGATACACGCCGAGAAGACGTATAACCGGTGAAGCGGTCGAACTCAGCTCCGATGTCGAAGAAGTGCAGAAGACGCCTGTATCTGTCTGTGTGGGAACCAACTGTTACCTGCGAGGTTCCTATGATACGCTGAAACGTCTTGCCGGACTCGCTAAAGAAGCTGGAGTCGCAGACCAACTGGACTTCAAGGCGACGTTCTGCTTCGAGAACTGTATGCAGAGTCCGAACGTTCAGGTCGATGGAGAGCTTCACGGTGGTATTACTCCTGATAAAGCGGAGGAGTTTTTCACTAAGACGATTAAGCCGCTTGTAGAGGGCAAACCGAAGAAAGCTGAAGTGGAGGCCTAGGCCGGTGCTTGAAGTGAAGGTCTGCGTCGGAAGTTCGTGTCATATACGCGGCGGAGCGAAAACGCTCAGGCTGCTCAAATCACTGGTCGAGGCCGAGGGGTTGGCAGATAGGGTAGATCTGTCTGCTGATCTCTGCCTTGATAAGTGCTTGCAGGCTCCTAACGTTAGTGTAGATGGCACTATCTACGGTGGGGTTACGCCTGACAGGGCGGAGCAGTTCTTCAAAGACCAGGTCTTAACAAGACTCAAATAGCAGCAAACCGCTCCATTTTGCTTTCGTAGAGAGTGGAGCGGTCTTGCTATCTTCGCGCGCCCCTGATTATGCTGTTCCAGTGAGGTAGTCGATGTCGGCAAGTGGGATAATTTCTACCATCAAGGCAAGGTGCAGAGACTGCTACAGATGTGTTCGCGTGTGCCCAGTTAAGGCTATCCGGATTACCGATGGCCAGGCACAGGTCGATTCCAAACGCTGCATTGTTTGTGGAACGTGTGTAAGAGAGTGTCCGCAGCAAGCTAAACAGGTTCGAAACGATCTCAACAGCGCTCAGCGATTGATTGAAAGCGGCGAAAAGGTGCTTGCGTCAGTCGCACCGTCTTATGTTGGGGCTTTTCCTGACTATGGCGGCGGACTGTTCCCAGCACTACTGAAGAAGCTGGGATTCAGCCTGGTCACAGAAACGGCTGTTGGCGCTGAGATGGTTGCAAGACGCACCGCACAACTTCTACAGGATGAACCGCAGGCGCACGTATCATCTGCCTGTCCCGCACTGATTAATCTCGTATCGAAGTATTATCCGGAGAGCGTAGGGTTTATAACGCCTATAGTATCCCCGATGATCGCTCACGGCAGGTATCTGAAGCAGAAATACGGCGAAGATGTGAAAGTAGTATTTATAGGCCCTTGCCCAGCCAAAAAGGCGGAGGCTGAGGAACCGGATATTGCTGGCGCAATTGATGCCGTGTTGACGTTCGAGGAGTTGCGTTCCTGGATATCTAATTCGGGGATAAAGACTGAGCAACTGAGAAGTATCGACATGGACGATATACCGGCGTCTCACGCTCGCCTGTTTCCTTTGGAAGGCGGACTTGCGATTTCGGCTGCCATCAAGCCGGATCTTCTGGCACACGATTTTGCTGCGATTTCCGGTGTAGTCGAAGTTGAAGAGATGCTCGAAAACCTGAAAAACGGAAGCTCCCTAAGACTGTTTGAAGCTCTCTTCTGCGACGGAGGGTGCATCAACGGTGCCTGCTTTGGCGACGGGAAGGATGTATTCCGAAGGCGAAACCTGGTGATACAGCACGAACGACGTGCACAGCGAAAGTCTGATGAAGAAAGCATCCGAAAAGCCATGGAAGGCACCGATCTGCAAAGAACAATCAGCGAACGAGTAGTGCAGCTGCCGGAATACACCGAAGAAGCCATCAAAGCCGTTATGGCACAGAGTGGCAAGCATACGATAGACGATGAACTTAACTGCGGCGCGTGTGGTTATCACACCTGCAGAGATAACGCTATTGCTGTGCTTTCGGGAATGGCCGAACACGCTATGTGCATACCGTGGATGAGAAAGACGGCGGAGCGGAAGACGACTCAGATAATCGATGAGAGCCCAAACGGAATAGTTATTGTAGACTCCAATATGCGGATAGTAGATTTCAACCCGGCATTTGCAGAAGCATTCTCTGCGACTCCGGGATTGGTCGGAAAGCCGCTGTCCGTGATTATGGATCCGGCGGACTTCGAGAAAGTTATGGCGAGGGCTGTCGATCGGATTACCAACAAGCCGGTATCATATCCTAATTACCACCTCAGCGGCAGTCTGAACGTTTATAAGCTGATTGATGAGGATGTCGTAGTCGGTATTTTATCCAATGTGGATAAATCGACAGAGGGTCTATCTCGACTCGATCAGATTCGAAAAGAAACACTCCAAAACGCAGAACAAGTGATTGACAAACAGATGCTGATGGCGCAGGAAATCGCCGGCATCTTGGGGGAGACTACAAGCGAAACACGCTTGCTGCTTAGAAAGCTTACTGAGCTTATGAAAGAATCCGAGGACGACGTTAAGTGAAGAGTTTTGCGGTCGACGTAGCCGTACGTCAGTTTTCAAAGAAAGGCGAGGACATATGTGGAGATGCGGTGAAAGTCTCACACACACCTGACTCCACAATTATTGTGCTCTCTGACGGCCTCGGAAGCGGTGTAAAGGCTAATGTGCTTGCCACTCTTACTGTCGAGCTAGCCTCTGGACTCTTCCAGGGCGATATGTCGCTGCACGATATTGTAGAGTCACTCATCGCAACTCTTCCAGTCTGCAAATGGCGAAATATCGCTTATTCTACGTTTTGTGTGATTAGGATTTACGACACAGGCCACGTCACTGTGGCCGAATACGACTCACCGGGCGTCATTCATCTCACTGACACTAATCGCCCCGCCCAAATAACGACCACAGAAAAGGTAATATGTGAGAAGGCAATTCGCGAGTCGTACTTCAAGATGCGGCCTGAGGATATGCTGATGCTTTACTCCGACGGTATAGTGTACGCTGGTGTCGGTGAAGGTTTGAGGATGGGTTGGCAAGAGGAGGGAATACTGGATTACGTTTCGGAGGTTGCTCCTGAGTTGGCAGGAAATGTAGATAAGCTGGCAAACGCAGTCGCCGACAGAGCAGTCAGTTTCTGGGCGAACCGACCCGGTGACGATGGCACTGTAGTCTGTGCAAAGTACAGAAAGGCCACACTGGCTACTGTGTTGACTGGCCCACCAGGAGACTCCAGCAAAAAGTCCAAACAGCTTAAAGACTTTCTTGCAAGCAAAGGTGCAAAGATTGTATGTGGCGGAACTACTTCCCATATTCTCGCTGATCATCTGAAAAAAGAGCTTGTAATGGATGAACGATTTCTGGATACCGACCTTCCGCCCACGGGAAAACTAGCAGGAATGGATCTGGTGACAGAAGGTACGCTCACTCTCAGCCGAGCCGCTGAATATTTGAAACAGGGGCCGCCGAATGGACGTGAAGATGCCGCTACAGCACTCCTTGAACTGCTGCTGCAGGCTGATGGCATTCGATTCCTGGTTGGCACGGCAAGAAACCCTGCACACCAGAATACGGGGCTTCCTGATTCTATTTTTCTTAGAAGGACTGTTGTCGAAAATCTGGTTGCCGAACTGGAGGAGCGAGGAAAAGAGACTGAACTGGTTTACTATTGAGTCTTCGCTGTATCTGGACGGTAAACACTGAACTCACTTCAAAAACCAGGCGGGATCAATCACTTAAGGGGTCGATTCCGCCTTGCTGTTTAATCGCCACCCTACCCCGTTGCTGCAGTGGCAATGCACCACTCAAGTGTTTTGGAGGGGTGCAGAGGGGTAAGAATCTTAAGGGAGGCTGTGCAGCATCTCAGCTCCTAATTTGGTCAGAATCTACATTCCCAGCTGAGTGTGGAGCAGCTACATCGCCACGAATGGAGGTGTGCCGGGTGGCTTTCCAGGACGCAGCTCTGGCTCAGATGGTCATAAACGCCATCTATCAAGACAAACGCATCGGCGGAAAACCGATTATGGTTAGAGCCGCTGACGGCGAAATATCGCTCAAAGGATGGGTCGATACGCCAGAACAGCGGGAATTGGCGCGTCTGGTCGCGCTGGGGATCCTTGGAGTAAGACACGTTACAATCGATGAGTTGTTAGTAAGAGAGGACTAATAGGCTCGATGAGCACATACGGATATTTCTCAGACGATGGTCGAGAATACATAATCACGAGACCCGATACCCCCCGGCCGTGGATCAACTATTTGTCCAATGGTCGTTACTGTGCACTCTGCTCGCAGACTGGAGGCGGGCACTCCTTTTATGAAACCTCCGGCTATAACAGAATCACTCGCGAGTTCCCACCTACTGTGGTACAAAGGGATCGGCCCGGACGATACATCTACATCAGGGATGAAGAATCCGGCGAGTTCTGGAGTGCTACTTGGCAGCCGTTGCGAAAACCAGGGGGGAAGTTCGAAGCGAGACACGGCGTCGGATACACTGATGTTCGCTATGAGCTGAATGACATTGAAAGCAGAGTCACTTACTTTGTGCCTCCAAGAGATGACGCAGAAGTCTGGATGGTTCGAATCAAGAACACTGGCGATTCACCCAGACAGCTCAGACTCTTTCCTTTTGTGGAATGGGATCTAGCGAACTATTCATATAATCTAGCAGAAGCACAGTTCTCTAAGCTGTTCAATGAAGCCTCTTTTCAGGATGAGATCATCTATGTGAGCACCAGATTCTGGAATATTATGTCGGCTGGTGCTGGCAACCCGAACGCTCGATGGGATAAATGGGCGTTTATGACTTCCAGCCTCGATATTGAGGGGTTCGACACATTTAGCGAATCGTTCATCGGAATGTACAATGACTATTCCAACCCCAAAGCTGTTCAGGAGGGCAAATGTGGTGACAGTGAGGGCGACGGACAGCATATCGTAGGTGTCCTGGAAAGCAGTGTCAACCTTGCACCTGGCGAAGAGATAAGATTTGTTGTATTGGTAGGCGTCGTCTACCGCCGAGAAGAGGCGCGTACGCTGAAGAGTCGCTACAGTAGTTGGCAGGAAGCTGAACGCGCGCTCGCTGAAGTGGGTGTGTACTGGGACAACTATATGTCGTGCACCATTTGCGAGACCCCCGACGAAGACTTCGATATCTCTTTCAATATTTGGAACAAATACCAGGCTTGGATCACATCTCGGCTTTCGAGGATGGATTCTTACTACGTCGGTGGCGGCTCAATAATCGGGTTCCGCGACAGTTGGCAGGATATGCTGGCAATTCTCCCCAACGACTTGGATTGGGCGAGACAACGGGTCATATATATGCTGGAACACCAGTTTTCTGATGGCAGCACACTGCATAACTGGGATCCACTGACGAATATCGGTGTGAAGACGGGACACTCTGACGACCCCCTGTGGTTAGTGCTGGGGGTCATCGAATACCTCAAAGAATCGGGGGATCTGGTATTTCTGGATGAAGCAGTTCGATACTATGATACCGGAGCGGAGACGGTCAGACAGCATATGACCCGTGCACTCGACTATACCCTGGCTCATATGAGCGAGCGAGGCATACCCCTTCTTATGGCTGCCGATTGGAACGACGGACTTGACTACGCTGGCAGGCAGGGTCGCGGTGAGACCACTATGGTTGCCGCACACCTTGCCTGGATGCTGCGAGAGGTTTCTATGCTTTTCTGGTTCACTGGAAGCGACGCACCAGCGCAGAAATACAGCGAAGAACGTGACAGACTCATCCGCAACATCAATGATCATCTTTGGGATGGAGAGTGGTACATCAGGGGCACCAGAGACGACGGAGAAGCTTTTGGCAGTGTAAGGAACATAGAAGGCAAAATCTACCTGAATGCGCAGGCCTGGCCTGTAATTGCGGGGGCTACCCCACGAAACCGCGGCGTTCGAGCCATGGATTCAGTCAAACGTGAATTGGATACCCCTTATGGCCCTGCTCTTTTCTTGCCAGCATACAAAGAGCCCGATCAGAAAATGGGAATAATATCTCGATTTGCACCCGGAACCAAAGAGAACGGTACAATCTTTAGTCATGCTGTTGCTTGGGCAATAATGGCTGAATGCGTGTTGGAAAGAGGTGACAGAGCTTATGAGCTCTGGAAGAACACATCCTTTGTAAAACGTGGAAAAGAACCTGACTTGCACAAGGCAGAGCCTTATGTATACTCAGAATATGTCCACGGACCGGACTCCACATCTTATGGCGAAGCTGAGTTCTCGTGGCTTACAGGCACTGCTGCGTGGATGTGGAAAGTCAATCTGGAATGGATGCTCGGTATCCGAGCTGAGCTGCGTGGCCTGCTGGTTGATCCGTGTATTCCTTCTGAATGGGAGGGCTTCAAGGTGTCCAGACGTTACCGAAGGGCAACGTATGAAATCGAAGTATGCAACCCTGAACACGTTTCTACGGGAGTCTCGGAAATCCTCGTAGACGGAGAGAAATGGGATTCACATTTGCTGCCGGTCTTCGGAGATGGCAAAACCCACCAGATAGGGGTGACAATGGGTGCGCATACAGAACAAATCAAAGTGCCGGCTGAGCTGTTGTCACGGCGTACACCGGAGTAGAGGCTGGCCAAAACTGAAGGGCAATGCAAGTGCTGCTGCATTGTTGCCGGGAGAAAACCCCGCAGGTGAAGAGGGTCATAGCGTCTAAGTTACTCGTGTGTGCGTTCGTATCGCACGCTGACTATACCGGCTCCGTCGAACAGTAACGAAACAGGAATGCTGCTATGTTCAAGTCATACAAAGACATGCTCGAGGAACTTGAAGAAGAGATGCAAAGAGTCTCCGAATACGTTCTGAAGCACGCACTCAGACTCCCTGGCTCGAGCAACGAAGTGTGGACACCACGAGTTGATATCTACGAAACCGTGGACAATCTGGTCGTCAAGGTGTGTGCGTCGGGCGCAGACAGTGGAAAAATGGAAGTCGAATTGTCTTCCGATAACCGTTTTCTTACAGTGCGCGGATTCAGAAGCCAGACGGATACAGAGCGACAGGAGCTAGTGCGCTACTATCAACTCGAAGTGTACTACGGAGAGTTCGAACGGATCATTGTATTACCCACCGAAGTCACATTCGATAGAGAAAGACTCGAAGCTGTTTACGAGGATGGCGTCCTCCTGATCACCCTTCCCAAGATTCGTGAGAGGAAACCAAGAACTGTTCCAATCTCAGAATAGGCGAGTGTGCGATGAGAGCAAAAGCAAAAGCTAAAGCAAAACCAGAAGCTGAAGAGAAAACAGTCACAACCCCTGATGTCGAGATTAAAGAGGGTCAGGAGCGGCAAGTCCCTATACCTGAGACTCTGGGACTGCTTCCACTAAAGAACAGCGTACTGTTCCCAAAGGTGGTTATGCCACTGATGGTGGAACTCGAAAGCTCAATCAAACTGATTGATGATGCCATAGTCAGTGATCCGAGGTTAATTGGAGTCGTTGCAAAGAGAGATTCTGCCAACGAGACTCCGGACATAAACGATCTCTACCCAGTCGGCGTCGCCGCTCAGATCCATACCATGATCCGCCTTCCGGACGGCCAACGGTTGATAGTCCAGGGGTTAAAACGCATACGAGTAAAAGAAGTCGTTCAGAGTGAGCCGTATTTTGTAGTCAAAGTCGAAGAAATCCCGGATGAGGTGGACTGGGCTCCGGAAGAATCGATGGAGATGGAGGCACTTCGCAGGAACGTCGCCGACACCTTCAAAAAGTTTGTGGCACTAGCTCCAAATCTCCCTGATGAGCTCGAGAATATCGCTTCTGTCGTATCGAAACCTGCCACCCTTTCGAATACCATAGCACTTCATATGCCGATTCCTATTTCTGAAAAGCAGGAGCTGCTCGAAACCACCGGAATCAAAGCTCGTCTTACCGCACTTCTCACTATTCTGATACGAGAAACGCAGTTGGTGGAGCTCGGCAGCAAGATACAATCGCAAGTCCACGAGGAACTCGGGAAAACTCAGAAAGAATACTATCTCCGAGAACAGATTCGAGCGATACAGCGCGAACTTGGCGAAGGAGACGAGCGGACAGTCGAAATGGAAGAGCTTCGGCAGCAAATTGAAAAGAGTAAAATGCCGGCCGAAGCTAAGAAGGAAGCTCACCGCGAATTGGATCGTCTGAAAAGAATGCCACCAGCAGCGCCGGAGTATACTGTATCCCGCACTTATATCGACTGGTTGCTCGCGATTCCGTGGGACAAAAGCACCGAAGACAACCTCGATATTATCGAAGTAAGGAAGACACTCGACCAGGATCACTACGGGTTGGATAAGGTCAAAGAACGAATTCTGGAATACCTATCTGTGCGACGGTTTAAGACTACCGGCACAATCAGACACCCTATACTCTGTTTCGTTGGGCCGCCGGGAGTTGGAAAGACATCGCTTGGCAGGTCCATTGCGCGGGCGATGGGTCGTAACTTCGTAAGAATGTCGCTAGGTGGAATCAGGGATGAGGCAGAGATTCGTGGTCATAGGCGCACGTATGTTGGAGCCCTTCCGGGACAGATTGTGCAAAGCATCAGGCGAGCTGACTCCGACAACCCTGTGTTTATGCTGGATGAGATCGACAAGGTGGGCAAGGATTTTCGAGGTGATCCATCGTCAGCGCTGCTTGAGGTATTGGATCCCGAACAGAACAACACTTTCAGAGACCATTATCTCGAAGTGCCTTTCGACTTGTCGAAGGTGATGTTTATAACTACAGCTAATATGCTGGACACAATCCTCCCACCGCTTCGAGACCGAATGGAAGTGCTGGAAGTCCCCGGGTATACGGAAGAAGAGAAGCTGGAAATTGCAAAACGGCATCTTGTTCCAAAACAATTGGCTGAGCACGGATTAAACGAAGGTGATTATCTCGCATTCACCGATGAAGCCATAAGCGACATCATCCGGGGCTACACAAGGGAAGCCGGGGTTAGAAATCTGGAGCGAGAAATTGCTTCCGTGTGCCGAAAAGTCACTCGGGAATTTGCTGAAGGCCGCAAGGAAATGGTTACTGTGGATGTTGAGCGAGTTCGCGGATACCTTGGAGCTCCCAGATATCTATTCGAAGAGATTAAAGACCGTATCAATGAACCTGGTGTGGCTATAGGTCTGGCCTGGACTCCTGTTGGCGGTGATGTGCTATTCGTCGAAGCTACGCGGATGCTTGGATCAAAAGCGGTAGCTATGACGGGTCAACTTGGTCGTGTGATGAAAGAATCTGCACACGCTGCAATGTCGTTCGTGAGATCGAAAGCTCCCGAGCTAGGAATTGACCCGAAACTCTTTATAAAATCAGATTTCCACATACACGTTCCTTCCGGTGCAATACCCAAAGATGGGCCATCTGCGGGGATCACTATGGTCACTGCATTAGCTTCACTCCTTACGCAGCGGAAAGTTCGCAGCAACTTGGCTATGACAGGAGAGATTACACTCAGGGGCAAAGTGCTCCCCGTAGGCGGAATTAAGGAAAAGGTTCTTGCGGCGCGCAGGGCGGGTGTCGATACAATCATCCTTCCAAAACAAAACGAGAAGGATGTGATGGAGGATATTGCAGAGAATATACGGAGCAAAATGCGCTTTGTCTATGCTGACGACATATCCACAGTACTCGAAGAAGCACTTGAACCCCCTACAGAAAAGGAAGAACAAGGCAAGCAATCGGCCGCACGCAAGAAGAAGTCCGATGCAGCAGACAAATCAGATACTGAATGACAGAATTGACGCTGGGCACCTGATGGCCGGCCTGCTGGAGCGTTACAAAGACACCGACTCTTTGGTTCTGGCTGTCCCCAGAGGCGGAGTTGTCGTTGGATATCAAGTAGCAAGAGGACTCCGCCTGCCGCTTGATGTAGTGGTTCCCCGCAAACTTGGAGCTCCTGGCGACCCTGAACTGGCTATCGGTGCTGTTGCTCCTTGGGGCAACAGTGAACCGTTTCTTGACGAAGCCACGATAGATTTCTTTGGCGTTTCTGGCGATTATATCGCCTCCGAGACTCAAGCACAACTCGCTGAGATAGACCGCAGGCTTAACGAGTATCGAGGCACAACCCACCCTCCGGATGTGCGAGATAAAACGGTTGTGATTGTGGATGACGGTATTGCGACCGGGTATACAATCCAAGCTGCAATCGAAGCTATCAAACGACTTGAACCATCAAAGACGATTCTGGCAGTTCCAGTGGCAGCCCCTGAGCCTGTACGCAGGCTATCACCACTGGTGAATGAAATCTATACGATCCTCACTCCCTCACCTTTCCGGGCAGTCGGACACTGGTACAGGAATTTCGCCCAGACTACCGACAGAGAGGTCGTAGAACTGCTTAAACATCGACGTGGCGAGCGAAAACACAATCACTGATTAAGCTGTGGTCGGGGACAAAACTGAACTACAGACCAGTCAAGAGCTATGCCTGCCAGATACGTCCATCCGACAGGCCGAACCGTCCGTAATACAGGTAGTTTTGCCAGTTGCAAGTTAGCCCGTTTGGGGGTATTGGTGAAGAGTAACCTCCTGGGCGGTGGGCCACCTCAGGATTAGCCTTGCAGCGGCTAATGGTCTGCCGCCTTGACATTCTCACTCCACCCGACAACCTCAATCGCCTCTTCTACCCTAACCCATATGGGCTGGCCTTCGCAGTCTACATAAAGTATTTTGCGATCCTCAGCAACGTCGAGCAATGGATCCGTCCTAACAACCCATTCGGTGCCTTCATCCGTCATGACGGGTTGTCGGTACTTTAGTTTAAGTCGCTTTTCTTCGTCCAACCTGGCAGCAATTTCCTTCAGGTTCAATTCTGCCACCTCATTCTCCTAGCGTGAAACGTGCATTTTATGCAATATTCGCCGTCCGTATTTCGATATCCTTCTTTACTGCAAATATTGACAAAAGATGAGGTAAGAAGGATAGTAACAACAGTGAAACTGATGTTGGAGGCTCATATGGCAACACTGTACGGCAAAAACTACAGCAAGAGAGAACTGCTCGAACGAGTGGGCAGCATATCACAAATAGCGGGGATAAAGAAGGTTGTGCTGGCTGACGGGAAGGCGAAGGGTGTTGAGGCGTACGTTGTCCGAAACGGTTCCGGACTCAGCTTCACAGTGCTGGCCGGGCGCGGTATTGATATTTCCCACGCTGACTGCTGCGGAAAGTCACTGGCTTGGCTATCGCCTACGGGTGAAGTGGCATCGGCATACTTTGAGAAGGATGGTCTCGGGTGGCTGCGGAGTTTCAACGGCGGGCTGCTTACGACGTGTGGGCTTACCCAGGTGGGCGCACCCTCAGTCGATCAAGGAAGTGAACTCGGCCTTCACGGTCGAGTATCCAACATACCTGCGGAACAGGTGTGCTACTCGGGCAAGTGGGTTGCCGACGACTACGTTTTAACGATAGAGGGTCAAGTCCGTGAAGCCTCTGTCTTTGGAGAGAACCTGCTGCTTACCAGAAGGATCTCAACGAAACTCGGCGAGAATCGCATTTTGATTGAAGATACTGTTGAGAACCAAGGGCACGAAGAGACACCGCATATGATTCTTTATCATATCAACGGGGGCTTTCCCGCAGTCGATGAAGCCTCCGAATTGCTCTCTCCCACCGTGTCGTTGAGGCCAAGAGATGCTCAAGTTTCTACTGAGAACTTTAACATATTTGAACCACCTACTGCCGGATTTGCCGAAAGAGTCTACTACCACGAAATGGCATCGGATGCTGATGGCACGGTGGTAACTGCTCTCATAAATCGCCGAATTGGCGATGGTTTTGGTTTCTACGTCAGCTATTCCAAAGAGCAACTGCCATTCTTCACCGAATGGAAGATGAATGGTCTCGGGACATACGTAGTCGGAATGGAGCCGGGGAACTGCCATGCTGAAGGTAGAGCAAAAGAACGTGAGTATGGCACACTCCAAACGCTCAGCCCCGGAGAGATCAGAAACTACAGAATCGGAATCGGGACGCTGGAGTCTAGCGAAGAGATCAGGGCACTCGAAGAACGCATAATACAAATGAAGTGATTAATTTCAAGTGTCTTTGCCTTACACTGCTGCAGAAACGTCACACCTCGTCCGATAATATCAGACGAGGTGTAGATAATGCTGATTTCATTCGCTGCAGGATGGTTGTTCGGTAGTCTGACATTGTACACTTACTTTGTACTCACAGCAAAGGAACCTCCATACAAAGAGTGTATGGACTGCCGCGCAAACGAGTGCGATGAATGCAATATTCCTGAAGGAACCATTCAGGAAAGCCAAGAAGGCTACGACATCGCTGCATAACCAAAAAAGGTGAGGGAGTCTTCGCCCTCACCTCATAGTTCGTATCAAACAACTGCAATCATTCCTAGTCAGGATGAGTTGCAACCCTCACGCGCGACGGCCTAATCACCTGGCCGTGTTGAGAATAGCCCTTCTGAAGCTCTTCTACGATAGTGTTTTCCGGATAGTCAGTCGTCTCTACACGCATTACTGCCTCGTGCAGCATTGGATCAAACTGCTGGCCAGAAGCTTCAATAGGCGAAACGCCTTCCTTTTCCATAATCTCGTTCAACTGACGAAGAATCAGCTTTACACCCTCTGCCAGGCTTTCGTAACTGTGATTCTGATCGGCTGCTTCAAGAGCACGCTCAAAATTGTCGATAACAGGAAGCAATTCAACAATGAGATCCTTGGCAGCAAACTGACAGGCCTGCTTGTAGTCTTCTTCTCGGCGTCGGCGATAGTTGGCAAAGTCAGCAAGCGCGCGCAAATGGCAATCGTGCTCCTCTTGCGTGCGTTTACACTCAGCCTCCAATTCAACTTGGAGTCTCTCTATTTCAGCCTGCAACTGGTCGATTGTTGGCGTTTTGTTCTCGCCACTGTTCTCCGCGTGCAGTTCGGATTGATCTACATTCTGGTCTTTTTGCTTCGGCATCTTTCCTCACTCCGACGGCCGTCGGCTCGCTTCGTCGTCCCTTCGTCGTATAATCATGTTAATCCGCAACACAGCATCTGCCACTTCACCCGCAGCTTTCAGTGCGTGGATCTTCACCCTGGCAGGATCGGTCACTCCGATTTCGAACATATCGGCCACTTCGCCGGTTTCACAGTCGATAGCAAGGGCAGAGTTCGATTGCTTGGACTGTGCTGCGGCAGCATCCTCCACCTTTTCAAGCGGATTGAACCCAGCGTTGGAGACAATCTGCATTAGGGGGCGTTTTAGTGCCTCAGCGACGCAATCGACACCATAGGCAGCCATTCCACGAACCCCTTGTCTGACCTGTCGAACTGTTCTTGAAGCCGCCAGCTCAGTGGCTCCACCACCAGGCACTACCCCGCCCAGCACCGCAGCCTGTACAGCCGATGCCGCATCGCGCGCTATGCGGTCGCGCTCTTCCTTGACCTCCTGTGTGGATGCTCCTACCAGAATAGTCGCCGCCGGCTTTCCCGCACCACCAATCACCCGAACGTGTTGCAGGCGCTCATCCTCGTATACCCGGTCGCAACTGCCCAGAAACTTTTCGAGCTCTGCAGCATCTTTTCTCAGTCCTGAGCGCTTCACTGGTCGCGCCCCCGTGTGATCGATAAGTCGCGTAATATCCCTCGACGATACTCTGCGAACCGCAAATACTCCTGCGTCGGTGAATACTTCCTCGGCAGTGTCGTCAATCGCTTTTGCTGAAGCGACGAACTTCACTCCCATATCAACAATCTTCTGCAGATTTTCGCGATACTCAGCCTGAAGAGACATATACCTGGCAAATCCAGCCTCTGTACCGAGCGCGTCTTCTTCAATCTGTTCCGGTTCGATAGCGTCATCAACTATCAGCACTCTAACACTCTCGAGTGACTCCGGCATTTGACGTGACGCCCGCTGTTTGTCGATGATAAGTCCGCTGAACACTTCATTTGCGGCACCTTCTTCAGCAACAACGGCATCCGACAATTTGAAGCCAGGTGCCGCCAGTTTCTCCTTACCGACAAGTCGGGCCGCGTTTACCGCAAGATCAGCCAAATCCTTCTGTCCGCGCGCAGAAACGAGTGCCGTCTGCAGAAGTAGAGGGTCGTCTAAGCTCTCAATGCTCTTTGCCTGCCCTTTTATGAAATCTAACGCTTCTGAAACGCCGAGTTCTAACCCTTGAATGACTTTGGTGACTGGCACCCCACGGGCGACCTGGCTCGCACCTTCAGTGATGAGTACGCTAGCGAGGACTGCTGACGTTGTGGTTCCGTCGCCAACCTCCTCGTCCTGAGCCTTTGCCGTGTTGATTATCATTCTGGATGCAGGATGGGTAACGTCTATACGGTCAAGGATTGCACTGCCATCGTTCGTGATCATAACATCGCCGAAGCGATCTACCATCATGCAGTTCAGTCCTTTGGGACCAATCGTGCCCTCCACTGCTGAGGCTACTGTCCGTATAGCAGCAGCGTTTGCCAAGAGTGCAGCCAAGCGCTCGTCGACTTCCGTACCCTTGCTGATCTGTTTTGCGTTTTCCGACATATACCTCTCACAAAACGGGTCGGGCATCAAAGTCGGATTCTGAACACAGAACCAACATCCGTCACCCGACTCCGGTGGATTCAGCTAGCTCAAACTCAGTTCGGTTAGAAGCTCGCTCAGGTTGCTTGCCATAGCCTGGACAGCCGCAACAGCTCGTTGATAGTCCATTCTTGTAGGCCCGATAACACCTATTGTACCGGCCGTATGACCGCCGATGCTGTAACGCGCTGCAATGAAACTCGTATCTTGCATCTCTCTATAAGGGTTCTCTGTGCCGATTATGACGGTTACATCCGGCCCCAATACAATCCTGGAAAGCATCTGATAGAGCTGTGTACGTTCTTCCAAAGCATTCAGTATCGCCTCGAGCCTGATGATGTCTTGAAACTCCGGTTGTTTCAAAACGTATTTCGTTCCTTCTACAAACACTTCTCCATCGGGCTTTGCTATTGTGGCCATAAGACGCTTGAGAGCAGCATCGGCAGCATCGTAAAGTGTCGAGTGTGAGGCGGCTTCCGGTTTTTCGCTAACAGCTTCGGCGCTCACTCCAGCAAACTGAGAAGCGAGAGTGCTTGATACCTGAGCGACTTCTGTGTCAGATGCATCAACGTCGCGACCGACTATGCAGTGTTCCACGCGGCCGTCCGACAAAACCACTACCAGCAGCAGTTTCTTCCCTGCAATCTTGGAAAGGCCAACGTGGCTGATCAGCGTTTCTTCGACTGAGGGCTGAGTGACAACCGATGTATATCGCGTCATTCGGGTAAGAACGCGGCAGGTTTCAGCCAGGACAACGCCGAGTTCAGAGGCAACAGATGAAAGTTGGCGTCTTGCACGCGCTTTTTGCTGTCGCTCCAGCAACGCAGGTTCCATCAGCCTGTCTACGTAAAACCTGTATCCCTGATCTGAAGGCACTCGACCGGCCGAGGTGTGGGGCTGCCTCAGGTAGCCCATATCGGAAAGCTCCGCCAGTTCGCTACGGATAGTAGCAGACCTGACGCCAAAGTCGTAGCGCTGCACAAGTGACTCTGAACCAACAGGTTCTGCAGTCTGAACGTGCTCGTGGACTACGGCCTTTAGAATGCGCTGTTTTCGCTCATCGGGTGGTCTGCTGAATGTGCTCATCTGCGGCATTGCCCCTGTAAAAGCGACACTTCTTACTGAACTTATGCTACCATTCACCCTCTGAGGTGTCAAGGCGAAACGACCGCCAAGCATCTGCACGAACGTGCTCAATCTGCATTGACTTGCAGGGGCATCACATATATAATCACGAGTAGGTATGAATCATATATAAAGGATATTTCGCAAATGAAGCATGTCGAGGCTAAACAGCTATGGCTGGAGGCTGTAGAGCGCGTTAAGGATCGCACGCTTGCTCCTACCCTTTGGCGGGCACTCGAGATGGGGCACGGTGTCACCAAGGAAAATGACCTGTTTATTGTTGGCTTTGCAGCCGCCGATGGCCCCATGGCGGGTTACCTCACCAGTGCCGATCACAAGGTCACCATAGAAAAGGTTCTGACTGAACTGATCGGCAGCCCCACTCGTCTCAAAATCATAGAGGGTAATACTCTTGAGGACTACGAGGCGCACAAGAAGCGCGAAGCCGTCGCCGAAGAGACCAGACAACGGGCTCAGGTGAAGAGACACGTAGAACGAGCAGCGGAACGAGCCTGGGAAACCATTTCTGAACAGGTGTCGCGCAAATACGCAAAGACTCACTTGCGCCAGCTCCCCCATATTCGCGCCAGGTACATTTTTGAGGCAGTGCAGATTGTCTCGGAGGCAATCGACAAAATCCACCCTGACGGAAAAATCGATGAAATTGGACATCGTGCCTTGGGTAGAGTTGTGGATCGAATTGGGACCCTTGCTGACGTGCCCGGTCCGCTTGTAGGAATCGAACTGATGCGCTACAGGAACGAACTCGAGACAAAAAGCTAAAGCCCCTCTGTGAGCTACTGATACAGAAACCGCTCCGCTATCATTCTAGATGCAATGTAACGGAGCGGTTCTTTTGTTAGTATGTGTAATCGGACTTAGCATCCGAGAGCTGATGAACTTATGAAAGACCCTCCGCAGGCTGCTCTTCTTCGATATCAGCTTCGGGTTCTTCCATCAGCTCGGTAAGCGCCTCCACATACGCGTCGTAAGGCCTCTGACCAAAGAGAACGAATCGCACGAGCTTTATTGCCGCATGATTCTGCAGATAATCGATTACTGTGCGCAGAGCGATTCTGGCGCCCTCCTCTATCGGGTATCCATATGTGCCTGTGCTAATGGATGGGAAAGCAATAGTCTCGATTCCATTCTCTTCTGCGACTTCGAGACTTCTGCGGTATGCACTGGCCAGCACTCGAGACTCCTGGCGTTTGCCGTCTCGATACACCGGACCGACTGTGTGGATAACGTACGGTGCGAGCAGATGCCCCCCTGCGGTGATTTTCGCATCTCCAGGGTCGCAACCGCCCAGCTTGCGGCACTCTTCCAAAATTCTCGGACCACCAGCCTTGTGGATTGCGCCATCTACACCCCCGCCGCCAAGGAGCGTTCGGTTCGCTGCGTTAACGATGGCATCAGTCGACTGCGTGGTGATGTCTCCGTCGACAAGCTCCAAGGCCGAGTCCATTATGTTGACTCTCACTTTACACTTCCTCCGAGTGACGCGTTACTATCAGTTTAGCCGTCACCCTGCCCAAAGTCAACCTCAGTTGACTGCTTGGTTACCTCTTCTAAAGTGTGTAAAATTGGTTTTGCATATCTCTTGGCAAGAAG